>NZ_JBFAAJ010000020.1:0-154247 GCF_040639695.1 Amycolatopsis sp. NPDC023774 | reverse complement strand
CTGATCCGGCCCGGCCCGATCCAGGGCGGCTCCGTGCACCCCTACATCCGCCGCCGCCGCGGCGAAGAACAGTGGGAACACGAGCACAAGCTGCTCGCGCCCGCGCTCGAGCGCACGTTGGGGGTGCCGTTGTTTCAGGAGCAGGTGATGCAAATGGCCCGCGACGTCGCGTCCTTCACTCCCACTGAAGCTGATCAGCTGCGCCGCGCCATGGGCTCGAAACGCTCCAGCACGAAGATGCGAAGGCTGGCCGGCCGGTTCTTCGCAGGGGCCAAAGCCAACGGGCTGTCCGACGACCTCGCGAAACGGGTCTTCGAGCAGATCCACGCCTTCTCCGGCTACGGCTTCCCCGAAGCCCACTCCATGAGCTTCGCGCTGCTGGTCTACGCCAGCGCGTGGTTCAAGCGCTACTACCCCGCCGCGTTCTGCGCCGGCCTGCTGCGCGCCCAACCCATGGGCTTCTACTCACCCCAGTCCCTCGTCGCCGACGCCCGCCGCCACGGCGTGCGCACCCACCAGCCCGACGTCAACCTCTCCCTGCCCCACGCCACCCTCGAACCCGACGCCGACTCCCAAGGTGGTGTGGCAATTCGCCTCGGGCTCGCGGGGATCCGCCAGGTCGGGCAGGACATCGCGGAACGGATCGTCGCCGAACGCGACGCCGGCGGCCCCTACACCTCGATCGGGCAACTGACCGAGCGGGTCCAGCTCGACCGGCCCGTCGTCGAAGCCCTCGCCACCGCCGGCGTGTTCACCGGCCTCGGCCCGGACCGCCGCGCCGCCCTATGGGCCGCTGGCGCCGCCGCCGCGACCCGCGCCGAGCACCTGCCCGGCCTGGCCATCGGCCACGACGCCCCTGCCCTGCCTGGCATGAGCGCGTTCGAGCTCGCGTCAGCGGACCTGTGGGCCACCGGCATCACCGCCGGCCGTCACCCCATCGAATTCCTGCGCGACCACCTCGACCAGCTCGGCGCCATCCCCGCCGGCCGGCTCCTCGACGTCGCCGATGGCACCCGGATCAAGGTCGGCGGCGCGGTCACCCACAAACAGCGCCCCGCGACCGCCGGCGGGATCACCTTCCTCAACCTCGAGGACGAGACCGGCATGGCGAACGTGATCGTGTCGATCGGGCTCTGGCGCCGGCACCGGCAGCTGTGGCTGTCCAGCCCGGCCCTGCTCGTGCGCGGCATCGCCCAAGTCGGGCAGGGCACCGTGTCCCTCGTCGCCGACCATGTCACCCCGCTCGACCTCAAGAGCCTGGCGGCCGCGTCGAGGGACTTCCGCTGATCCCGCTGCGGCCACATCGGTTCAGCACCTTCTCATTGAGGCAGACATGTCAGGGGGCATGACGACCCTGCGCCCGCCGCCATGCCCCTACTGAGGTACCAGGTCAGCCAGCCGTCGGCGTCAGTGGATCCGGCCGAGATCGCCCTGTGCCCGAACTGCCACGCGGCCAAGACACGTGGTCGCAACCGCGGGACGCTCAAGCGGCACCTGCGTGCGCGGGCTGCAGCCTTACATCAGCGCGCTCTCGATCCGATGACCGGCTGATCCGGTCACGCAAAGGGCTCCGAGTTGTGGAGGCACCAGCGAACGCGGAGGCGATCATGCGGTTGGCTAGCAACACGTACTTCACCGCTTGGCTGACATCGACCACCGCACTGCTGTCGTCCAGGTCGTGCGTGGCCTTGTTTCGCAGGTCGCGAAGCTCCTCGAAAGCGACGTACTCCGCAGAGCCCAGCACTACTTGTGCGACTCGATCCGGAAGGTGGGCTACCGAGCGTGGTACACCTGCTGAATGTCGTTGCCGGCGGGAATCCAGACCGCGCTGATCAGTGCGGGCACGGCCGCGGCCGTCGCGCTTCTCATCGAATACCTGGCGAAGCCAAGCCTTGAAGCTCGTAAAGATCGGATCCTCGAACAAGGCCGTGTGCGGCGTGATGTGCGAGCGCGAATTCTGTCGCTAGGGATGAGGGTGAGCGGGCTCGCGCCGAGGATGGCTGGCGATCGGTCTCCGGACATCGAGAGGGTCGAGAACCTAGCAGCCGAAACGCAACGTCTCGCGGATGACGCACTGAAGCTCGAGCAGTTGTGGGGTCGTGACCGGTGGGTTGTGGTCGTCTCGCCCCTTTGGGACGCCAAGGCCCAGATGGACGAGCTACTCGAGCTACTGCACTATGAAACTGAAGTCAACGATGAAAACGTCGACGATTTCGTCAGCAGGATGAACGGATACGTCGATCAAGCCACGACCGACATAGCTCGCGCGCGAGAGTTTCTCGTTCTACCTAAGTGGCGGTTCCTGACCTGGCGACGAGCCATAGCGATCGAGACGCCGCCTAGCTCGTATCCCAACTTGGAACAAATGTCGCCCCCGCGTGACTAGCAGGCTGGGGCGACGTGGTTAGCCCGCTCGCAGACGTCACCAGTGACGTCTGCTTTTGGTGGCGTTCGCGTCGATGGTGCGGTGGTGTGGTGGCGGTGGTCGCCCGCTGGCGAGGTCCATGGAGATGCTCCCGTCGGTCAGTCGGACAAGGCGTGCAGGAAAGTGACGGCGGTTTCGGCCGGGCTCGCGTTCACGACGCGGTGCGCCGACTGGGAACGACGCGAGGACCCGGACGGACAAGGTCTGCCCCGGGCGAAGGTGAGCGACGACAAGACGTTGGCTGCCGTTGTCCTCTAGCGCTGCTCCGAGCTGATGAACCAAGAGTCTGACTCGACGTCAATGGGCTCATCAACCCAAGGCTGCACGATGGCAGCGATCTGCGCCGTCATCCGCCACATGTCCACGATCCAGCCCTCGGGCGTCACCTCGACTTGCCCGCGCAACGGCTCGATGACCTCTGGTGGGAGATCCCACGACCGATCGAGGAACTCGTCCGCACCAAACCTCTCGACCATGTTGACCACAAGCACGGCGTGACTGTAGCCAGGGCCGCCCCACCCGGCGGTCTTCATGGTTGGCAGGACATGCTCTATCCGCCGAGCTTCGGCATCGTGCCGGCGATGGTAGCCGCGGCCACTCTGTCCGCGGCTCCAACCCATGCTGCGTAATGTCGAAGTGTTGTGCTGCCATCTCCATGCCCAAGGCGGCCCGCAACCGTGCGTAGATCGACTCCAGCCGTGAGCAACTGCGTCGCGGAGTAGTGCCGCAGCTCCTTGAGCTGCGTCTTTATGCCCAATTTGGCCGCGAGTCGACCGTACCGACGCGTCAACGAGCTCGGATCGCGTGGCGCGCTGAAGTCGGGGCGTGCCGAGAAGACCCAGGTCTGGCCGGTCAGACTGATCCCCAATGCCGCCAGTTGCTTCGAGGTCTCCTCCTTGAGCTGCTGAAGGAGGCGAACAGTGTCCGGGTCGAGCGATACGCGTCGTCCCTGGTGAGTCTTCGTGTCTTTGAGGATCATTCCATCGGGCCCACGCACATAGTTCTCATCAAGAACCACGGCTCCGGCGTCAAGGTCGATGTCCTCCCATTGAAGGGCGACGACCTCGCCTCGGCGGGCTCCCGTGACCGCCGAAAGCCACACGTAGGTACCCCACTCCAAGCTGCTCTGATGTGCCGCCTCGATGATTCGCGCCATGTCCTGAGTGGACGGTGGCCGCGGCTGGGTCTTGCGCTTGCTCGGCAGGCGCACCGCAGGCGCCGGGTTGTACGGGATCCGTTTCCATCGAACGGCGGCACTCAGCGCGCCACTGATGATCCCGTGGATTGCACGGATGGAGGACGCGGAGTACGGCTCGCAACGGTGCGGTTGACACTCGATCACCTGGCAACCGGATCCCAAGCAATCGTGGCTGGTAAGCCAATCCCGGGGCGGCCGGCCCGGGCCCCGTCGATGTTGCACGACGCGACACTCGTGCGGACCAGATGCCCGGTGCTCAATGAACGGTTTCCCATCGCAGCGACGGCGGCAGCGTCGAAGATCCGCATAGAGACGCTCCAGCCGCTCGGATGCATCCCGCATGAGCAGCACCAGCGGCACCTCGCCAAGAACTGGCCTGATGTGGTCACGGATCATCCACTCGTAGTTCATGCGGGTCGTCGGATCGATCTCAGCCTGCGGGAGCCACTGATCCAAGAGGGCGCCAAAGGTCGACTTTGTCCGCGCGACTTTAAGGGAATCTGCCTCAGCCTGAAGTCGCGTTCGGACCTTCTCGGCTTCCTTCATGGCAGCGCGTTCGAAGCGCTCAACCCCGGGACGCTCGATCGTGACCGACTCAGTAAGCACGATCCTGTCTCCCGTCACCGGGTCTTTGCCCGCGGAAATCCGCACCTGCAAAGAGTCGCGGTGCCGACGGATGCTTCCCCGCTGTCGCCCGCCCTCGGCTGCCCCCTTGATCGACACGGGCTGAAACTAGCACGCCCCGTGGACCGATCCGTGGACCAAGATCAACAAGAGGTTCAGACGGCGGCGGCCTCAGCGGTCTCCAAGTCGCAAAATACCTGATCAACGCCATGATCGTGACGGAGCCGGCAAGGGGGCTCGAACCCCTGACCTTCTGTTTACAAGACAGATGCTCTACCAGCTGAGCTATACCGGCCGACGTCCCGCGCCGCAGCCCAGGACGAGAGAAGTATATCGGCCTGCCGCCACTCGGCGGCACCCGGAAGGCGGCTGCGGGGGAACAGCCGCGCGACCGGGTGCCGGCGCGTGTGGCCCGTCAGACGCGGCGGGCGTTGTGGAACGGCATCGAGGACAGCGGCGACAGCTTCACCGGAACTCCGGGCCGGCTGGCGTGCAGGACCATGCCGCCGCCGGCGTAGATGCCGACGTGGCTCACTGGCGTGTAGAAGAACACCAGGTCACCGGGCTGCAGCGCGGCCTTGGAGACGGCGACGCCCGCCGTGGACTGCAGGCGCGAGCTATGCGGCAACGCGACGCCGACCTGCTTGAACGCCCAAACGACGAGACCGGAGCAGTCGTAGGCGTTCGGACCGGCCGCGCCCCAAACGTAGGGCTTGCCCTGCTGGGTCAGGGCGCGGCCGAGAGCAGTGGCGCCAACCCGAGCGTTGGCCGACGCGGAGGCGGCCGGCGCCGCGGTCGCGGCGGACGCGGTGCTCGCGAGGACCGGGCCGGCAGTGGCCGACATCGCGGCGGCCAGGGCGGTCGCCGTCAGGGCGGCGCGGACGAAGCGCCGCTTACGGGACGGCGCGGCTTCGGATCGAACTTCGAATCGGTGGAGTGCCATGTCGGGGTAAGACTCCTTCTCGGGGGACCGAAATCGCAGGTAACTGCGAGACCACGGGCACATTACGAAACGAAATATGGGTATGCACCAAAGAGTGATCAGTCGCACAGATCAACAATTACCGACTGCAGGTAAGCGCAAATGTCGAGTAGTGCCAGCTGCAATTTACCGGCCGTTTAACTTCCATCTACCAGCAAAGACGAACCAGAAACCGACACGCGAGATGCACTCAACTGAATTCCGGAAAGCTCATTTCGAAACCGGTTTCACCAGGAATTCCGCACGCACCGCAGGCGTCGGCCGGGCCACGTCGGCCCGAGCTCGCCCAGACCACCCCGACCCCCAGCTCAACACCGAAAACGAGCGCCTCGGGCGACCCTGCGAGACGATCACAGACAGACGTGGTGCACACCACTTCCGGATCAGTGCAACGGTCGGGACGCGTCGGCCGATGGTTCCCGGGAACGTCGAGCAGAACGACGCCAGATGGACGAGGAGGTGGGATCGATCATGAAGATCAACGAACGCGCCGACCAGGGGATTCACCGCAGACGGTGGCCGATCCTGGAGCCTCCCCGGCCAAGCTCGAACCAGCGGCACCGGCCGAACCTCCTGCGACGCCGCGCATGGCACATCCTCGAGGCGCCGACGGCCGAACAGCCGGCGGTCGAGAGCGAAGAGGCACTGGGCCCGCAGCCGCCCGACGACGCGACGGTCAACTTCGTCCTCGATCTGACGCTGCGCATCGGCGAGGTGCAGATGGCCAGCGGCGCCGGCGCGTCCGACGTGACCGCGACGATCCTCGCGCTCACCGCCGCGCTCGGACTGCCCCACTGCGAGGTCGACGTGATCTTCACGTCGATCACCGTCACCTGCCACCGCGGCACGGACCTGGCGCCTGTCACGGCGTTGCGAGTGGTCCGTTCGCGCAGCCTCGACTACACGCGGCTCACGGAGGCCGAGATCCTCGTGCGCAAGATCGTCCGCGGCAACATGGGTGCCGAGGAAGCGCACACGGAGCTGGAGCGCATCACGGCGGCGCCGCACCCGTACCCGCGCTGGGTCGCCACGATCGCGTGGGGCGGACTGGCCGCGTTCATCACGCTGCTGCTCGGCGGCGGCCTCGACGTGGCCGTGGTGGCGTTCGTGATCTCCTCGGTCGTCGACCGGCTCGGCCGGCTGCTCAACCGCTACCACCTGCCGTTCTTCTTTCAGCAGGTCGTCGGCGGGCTCGTCGCGACCCTGTCGGCGATGGCGATCGTGAGCAGCAAAGTCCTCACCACCGACCGCCCGACGCTCGTGGTCGCCGCGGCCGTCACGGTGCTGCTGTCCGGGCTCTCCACCGTCTCGGCGGTGCAGGACGCGATCACCGGCTACAACGTCACGGCCGCCGGCCGCACGATGGAGACCGCGCTGATGTCCGCGGGCCTCATCACCGGCGTGGTACTGGCCCTGAAGATCGCCGTGATGCTCGGCTTGCCGAGCACGCCGCTGCCGGAGGTCATCAACTCGACCCCGCAGCAGCTGCCCATCGTGGTCATCACGGGCGCCGGCGCGGCCGCGTGCTTCGCCCTGGCGTCCTACTCGACGCTGCGCGCGCTGCTCGTCGCCGCGGCGGCGGGTGCCATCGGCGCACTCGTGTACGGCTCGCTGATGCTCACGCAGTTCGACGCCGTGAGCTCGTCGGCCATCGCGGCCACGCTCGTCGGCTTCTGCGGCGGCCTGATGGCGCGGCGGCTGCGCGTCACACCCCTCGTCGTGGCCGTGTCCGGAATCACTCCTCTGCTGCCCGGCCTGTCCACCTATCGTGGTCTATACCAATTAGGAGTCGAGCCCGGCGGCAACATCTCGACACTGATGACGGCCGTTGCCATCGGGCTCGCGCTCGCAGCGGGCGTTGTCCTGGGTGAATACCTCGCGCAACCCGTCCGGAGGCGGCTCGGGCGGCTCGAACGCAAGCTCGCCGGACCGCGGATGGCGGGACCGCTGGAGCCGTCGGAGCGCCGGCTGGAGTAACCGGTTGACCACCTGCCGGGCACCAGGCGCACGCTAGGGTTTCACTGGGGCCGCGACCCGCGGATAACGAGGGAGCAGCTGTAGTGACTGACGAGCGCAAGACCGCACCGTCCGCCGATTTCGTCGTGGTGGCCAACCGGCTGCCCGTCGACCTGGAGCGCACGCCGGACGGCGGCCAGCGCTGGACGGCGAGCCCCGGCGGGCTCGTCTCCGCGCTCGAACCGTTCCTGCGCTCGCGCAAGGGCGCGTGGGTCGGCTGGCCCGGCGTCCCCGACGTCGACGTCGAGGAGTTCGACGACGACGGCTTGGTCCTGCACCCGGTCACCCTCTCGTCCGCCGAGGTCCGCGACTACTACGAGGGCTTCTCCAACGCCACGCTCTGGCCGCTCTACCACGACGTCGTCGCGCCGCCGGTGTTCGACCGCGCGTGGTGGGACAGCTACGTGAAGGTCAACCGCCGCTTCGCCGAGGCCAGCGCCCAGGTCGCGGCCCACGGCGCCACGGTGTGGATCCAGGACTACCAGCTGCAGCTCGTGCCCACGATGTTGCGCGAGCTGCGGCCCGACCTGCGTATCGGCTTCTTCCTGCACATCCCCTTCCCGCCGGTCGAGCTGTTCATGCAGCTGCCGTGGCGCGCCGAGATCGTGCGCGGGCTCATCGGCGCCGACCTCATCGGCTTCCACCGGCCCGGCGGCGCGCAGAACTTCCTGTGGCTGGCCCGCCAGCTCGTCGGCCTCGAGCCGACCCGCGGCGCCGTCGGCGTGCGGTCTCGGCCCGGCATGGTGCAGGTCGGCGACCGCACCGTGCGCGTCGGTGCGTTCCCGATCTCCATCGATGCCGCCGGCCTCGACAGCCTCGCGCGCAGCAAGGGCGTGATCGAGCGCGCCAAGCAGATCCGCCGCGACCTCGGCAACCCGAAGGCGGTGATGCTCGGCGTCGACCGCCTCGACTACACCAAGGGCATCGACCTGCGGCTGCAGGCCCTGCACGAGCTGCTGCACGAGGAGCGCATGCAGCCCGAGGACGTCGCGTTCGTGCAGCTGGCCACCCCGAGCCGCGAACGCGTGGAGCACTACCAGCGCATGCGCGGCGAGATCGAACAGATGGTCGGCCGCATCAACGGCGAGTTCGCACGGGTCGGTCACCCGGTCGTGCACTACCTGCACCAGTCCGTGAACCGCACCGAGCTGGCCGCCTTCTTCTCCGCCGCCGACGTGATGGTGGTGACGCCGCTGCGCGACGGGATGAACCTCGTCTGCAAGGAATACGTCGCCTGCCGCCACGATCTCGGTGGCGCGCTCGTCCTCAGCGAGTTCGCCGGCGCGGCCGCCGAACTGACCAGCGCATTCCTGGTCAACCCGCATGATCTGGACGGGGTGAAGAACGCGTTGGTGGCTGCTATTACGCTCGACCCCGCCGAGGGCCGACGCAGGATGCGCGCCATGCGTCGCCAGGTCCTCACCCACGACGTCGACCGGTGGGCGCGCTCGTTCCTGCAGGCGCTGGGTGCGGAGCCGGTCGACTGACCTCCCCCCGTACCGCGCTGGACCTCCTGAGGAGGAGTGTTGACCGCCGAGGCGTTGCCTGCGGAGCTACGGCGCGCGATCGTGCAGATCGCCCGTACCCCGCGCCTGCTGGTCGCCTGCGACTACGACGGCACGTTGGCCCCGATCACCGCCAACCCCGACGAGGCCCGGCCGCTGCCGGAGTCCGTCGGCGCACTCAGATCTCTGGCCGGTCTGCACGAGACCACCACAGCCGTGATCTCAGGTCGCGCACTGCGTGACCTGGCGACGCTGTCGCGCCTGCCCGCCGAGGTGAACCTCGTGGGCAGCCACGGCTCCGAGTTCGACATCGGGTTCATCCATGCCCTCGACGACAAGGCGCGTGCGCTGCACCGCCGGCTCGAGGCGGAGCTGGAGAACCTGGTGCTCGACGTGCCGGGCGTGTCGCTCGAGGTCAAGCCCGCGAGCATCGCGGTGCACGTGCGCCGAGCCGAGCACGAGGCCGGTCGCCGCGTGCTCGCCGACGTGCACGAGGGCCCGTCGACCTGGGAAGGCGTGTCGACCACCGACGGCAAGGAGGTCGTGGAGCTCGCGGTCGTCCAGACGGACAAGGGGCGCGCGCTCGACACCCTGCGCCACCAGGTGGGCGCCACCGCCGCCATCTTCCTGGGCGACGACGTGACCGACGAGAAGGCGTTCGCGCGCTTGTCGGGCCCGGACCTGGGCATCAAGGTGGGCGAGGGCGAGACGCTCGCGACTTACCGCGTGCCCGACACCGTCGACGTCGCGCTGGTGCTCGGGTTCCTCTTGGAGGAACGGCGGAACTGGCTCTACGGCGAGTCGGCGCCGCCCATCGAGCGGCTGTCGATGCTGGCCAACGAGCGCTCCGTCGCGCTCGTGACGCCGGACGCGAAGCTCACGTGGCTGTGCCACCCGGGCCCCGACGCGCCGGCCGTGTTCGCCGACCTGCTCGGCGGGCCCGGCGCAGGAGCCTTCTCGATCAAGCCGCACCGCAACGGCCTCCCGCTGGGCCAGCGCTACCTGCCGAACACGATGACGGTCGAGACGCGCTGGTCGCGCCTGCTCGTGACCGACTACCTCGAGCCGGAAAGCCCTTCGCACCGCACGGACATCGTGCGCGTGATCTCGGGCGAGACCGCGGCGGACGTGCTGTTCGCGCCGCGGCCGGAGTTCGGCGGTGTGCCCGTGAAGCTGGTCGCCGAGGGCGACGGGCTGCGGGTGCTGGGCACGTCGGAGCCGTTCGTGCTCCGCTCGCCGGGCGTGGCGTGGACCATCACGTCCGACGGACTGCACGACACCGCGACCGCACTCGTGCAGCCGACGCCGGACAACCCCGTGGTGCTCGAACTCCGTTGCGGCACCACGGATCTCGGCCCCCACGAACTGTCCGAAATAGACCGTCGCGACCGCGCGGGCCGGTACTGGAGCGACTGGGCGGCCAAGCTCAAGCTGCCGACGGTGCAGGCCGAGCTGGTGCGCCGCTCCGCGCTCACACTGCGCGGGCTGGTCAACACCGACACCGGTGGCGTGCTGGCGGCGGCCACCTCGTCGCTGCCCGAGGAGATCGGCGGCGTCCGCAACTGGGACTACCGCTACTGCTGGATCCGCGACGCGTCCATGACGGTGCGCGAACTGGTGCACCTCGGGTCCAACGAGGAAGCCGAGGGCTACCTGGAGTGGTTGCACGGCGTGCTGTCCACTTTGGCCGGTCCGGAGCGCCTGCACCCGCTGTACACGCTGGCCGGCAGCGTGATCGGCGCCGAGGCCGTGATCGAGTCGCTGCCCGGGTACGCCGGTTCGCGGCCCGTGCGCGTCGGCAACCTGGCCAACCACCAGGTGCAGCTCGACGTGTTCGGCCCGGTCGTGGAGCTCGTGGTCACCCTGGCCGACGCGCGCGGCGAGCTGCGCGACGAGGACTGGCAGATGGTGCGCGCGATGGCCGAGGCCGTCACGCGGCGCTGGAACGAGCCGGACCACGGCATCTGGGAAGAGCGGCACGTGCCGCGCCACCGGGTGTACTCGCGGGTGATGTGCTGGGTGACGATCGACCGCGCGGTGAAGCTCGGCCACGAGTACGGCCGCGACGTGCCGGGCGCCTGGCCGGAGCTGCGTGAGCGCATCAAGGCCGACGTGCTGGAGCACGGCTGGAACGACGAGGTCCAGGCCTTCACCACGGCGTACGACGGCACCGACCTCGACGCCGCGTCGCTCTTCGTGGGCCTCACCGGCCTGATCGACCCGGCCGACGAGCGCTTCCAGCGCACAGTGACCGCGATCGAGGCCGAGCTGCGCAGCGGTTCCACGGTGTACCGCTACCGCCGCGACGACGGCCTGCCCGGCGGCGAAGGCGGGTTCCACATCTGCGCCGCGTGGCTGATCGAGGCGTACCTCATCACCGGCCGCCGCAACGAGGCCGAGGAGCTGTTCACGCAGATCGTCGGCTCGGCGGGCCCCACGGGCCTGCTGCCGGAGCAGTACGACCCGATCGCCGAGCGTTCGCTGGGCAACCACCCGCAGGCGTACTCGCACATCGGCCTCATCCGGTGCGCGAACCTGCTCGCCGAGAAACTGTGAACACCTGTCACCGGCCTAATCGCGTTAGCACAGGTCGGTGACAAGTGCCGTGAAGGTCACCTTGAGAGAGCAGGCGTCCCTTAAGGTGACCTTCACGAGCATCTGCACGTTCATTCGGCGCTCGGACGCAGGGCGGTGCAGGAGGTGACGGGATGAAGCAGTACTACGGCGAAGCCACGGACTACGCCCCGCTGCCCCCGCTCTTCGCCCGCCGTGTGCGCAACGGCTCCGTGATCACGGGCGTCGCCCTGCTGTTCGGCACCGCATTCGTGTTCGGCCTCACGGCGTTCGTGAACCGCCCACTGCACGGGCACAGCCTCCCCGACGCGCCCGTCGGCGTCATCGGCCTGCTGCTTCCGACACTCTCGGTGGTGATGACGGCCATCGTCGTCTTCGCCTGCCGCAGTTGCCTGCGGGGCGACTACCTCGTGGTCGCCCGCGCCCGAGCCGCGCGCGCGGCGCTGGTCGCGTGCTTCACGGCGACCGTCGTCACCTGCCTGCTCGCCCTCACCGCGTCGGCGCTCGTGGACCTGTGGAGCGACCACGACCGCCTCGGCGCCACGGACCTGCTGGCCACCTTCGCGAACTTCGCCCTGGGCGTGCTCGGCTACGCGGCGGGCCTGTTCTATGTCCGCCCGTCCGTCACGACGCTGGAGAAGTTCAGCGACCACCCGATCTGGTGAGTCCGGTCACTCCGTGAACGCCACGGTGAACGTTGCGGAGATCTGCGGGCAACACAGGGCATGCAGGTGATCCACGACGGTCCGGAGGCGGCGTTGCCGGACTCGTTCGACCGTCCCGACCTGGGCGTTCCCGATCCGGCGCCCGTGTTCGGGCGGCTCTTCGACGCACATTCGCGCCAGCTGCACCGTTACCTCGCGCGCCGAGTCGGCGACGACGCCGCCCACGACCTCGTGGCCGAGACGTTCCTTGTCGCGCTGCGGCGGCGCGAGTCGTACCGACCGGACCTGGGCACGGCGCGCTCGTGGCTGTACGGGATCGCGACGAACCTGCTGCGCCACCACATCCGCAGCGAGACGCGAGCGCTGAGAGCGACCGCGCGGCTCGCGGCGACCGGCGAGCACGCCGCGGCCGGGCACGACGGCCGCGTCGCCGAGCAAGTGGACGCCCAGACCCGCGCGGCCCAGCTCGCCGGCGCACTGGCGAAGCTCAACGCCGCCGACCGCGACACGCTGCTGCTCGTGTCGTGGGCCGGGCTCGAGCCGACGGAGGTAGCCGAAGCACTGGGCGTGCCGCCTGGCACGATCCGCTCGCGGCTGCACCGCATCCGGCGCTGGCTGCGGGCCAATGCCGCGTCCGTCCAGAGCACCACCGAGACCGCCGAGGAGGCGAACGAACTGTGAACGACGACAACGTGCGCCACCTGTGGTCCGACGCCGAGCTCGACGAAGCCCTCGACGCCCTGCACCCCCACGTCCGCACGGACCCCGCGGAGCTGGACCGCGCCCGCGCGACGCTGCTGCGGGCCGCCGCCGCCGAAACCGGCCACGCGCACATCGCTCCTCCGGCGAAGAAGCAGCGTGGCGGCACGTGGCGCTGGATCGCCGTGGCCGCGGCCGTCGCCGTCGTGACCGGTGGCGTGGTCGTGGCCCGCGAGGTGGTCGAGCGTCCCGCCACGGTCGCCCCGGCGGCCACGGCGATCACCGACGTGCAGCCCGGTCCCGGTCAGTACACCCACGTGACCAACACCTACACGGACATCGAGTGGGTGGCCGACCGCAGCGCGTTCGCCGTGCAGCAGAAGGTCGAGTTCTGGATCCCCGCGGACCGGTCGGACCTGTGGATGCGCAAGTGGACCCGCGATGGCGACCCGGTGGTCATCACGGGCCAGCCGGACGACAAGGCGAGCCTGCCCGGCCCTGACTCCACCACGCAGATCGCCGCGGGCGGCGACTTCAAGGCGCCGTTCCCCCACCCCGGCGGCTGGAACGCGGACGTCCCCGGCAGCTGGTACCGGCCGACCCCGGCGTTCGTCGAGAACCTGCCGACGGCTCCCGAAGCTCTGCTGAAAGAAGTCGCGAGCGCGCCGCCTCCGCCCCAGCGGTTCTCCGACAGCGCCACGGAGATCCTGCCGCCGATGCAGTCGTACCGCGGCCTCTTCGAGGAACCGACCGGCGCGAAGACACCGCAGCCGCCGAGCCCCGGGTCCGCGGTCGCGGCCTACGCGGCGCCCGGCGGCACCCAGATGCGCCTGCTCACCGTGCTCGCCTCGGGGCTCGCACCGCGCCCGGTGCGCGCGGCGATCATCGACCTTCTGCGCGGCCAGGCCACCGCATGGAAGGCGGACGCCGACACCGAGACCTACACGGTCAGCTACGGCAACCACCAGCTGGTGGTCCACGTCAACACCACGACCTCCGAGCTGATCAGCGCGAAGAACGTCACGAACGAGAACTTCTATGGGATCCACCCGGGCGAGACGCTCAGCAACGCGAAGTTCAGCTTCGAGATCACCAGCGAATTCGGGTCGTGATCACTTCGCGTGGTTGGCGGCGTTGAGCGCACTGGCGACGTCGCCGACCTCGAGCGCGCGGATGCCGTCGGGCAGCTTGCCGGAGTCGGGTGGCACGAGGGCGTGGGTGTAGCCGAGGCGCGCGGCCTCGGCGAGGCGGCGCGCGACGTTGGGCACCCGGCGCACCTCGCCGGCCAGCCCGACCTCGCCGACGGCGACCAGGCGCTGGGACAACGCGACGTCGTGCATCGACGACGTCAGCGCCAGGACCAGCGCCAGGTCGATCGAAGGCTCGGTGATCTTCATCCCACCGACGGTGGCGACGTAGACGTCCTTGTCACCCAGCTTCAGCCGGCCGCGCTTCTCCAGCACGGCGAGGACCATCGCCACGCGCGAGGAGTCGAGGCCACTCACCGCACGCCTGGGCTGCGGCATGCTCGTGCTCGACACCAGTGCCTGCACCTCGCCCAGCAGCGGCCGTTTGCCCTCCATGGCGACCGTGATGGCCGTGCCCGGCACCGGTTCGGCGGTGCGGCTCATGAACAGCCCGGACGGGTCGGCCACGCCGACGATGCCGCCCTCGGTGAGCTCGAAGCAGCCGATCTCGTCGGCCGCGCCGAAGCGGTTCTTGATGCCGCGCACCATGCGCAGCGTCGAGTGCTTGTCGCCCTCGAACTGCAGCACGACGTCCACGAGGTGCTCCAGGACACGCGGGCCGGCGACCGAGCCGTCCTTCGTCACGTGGCCCACCAGCACCACGGGCAGCCCCCGTTCCTTGGCGAGCGCCACCAGCCCCGCCGCAACCGCGCGCACCTGCGTGACCCCACCCGGCGAGCCCTCCACCTGCGGTGACGCCATCGTCTGCACCGAGTCGACGATCAGCACACCCGGCTTCACGGCGTCGACGTGGCCCAGGACCGCCGACAGGTCGCTCTCGGCCGCGAGGAACATCTCGCCGTGCACGTTGCCCGTGCGCTCGGCCCTAAGCCGGACCTGCCCGGCCGACTCCTCACCGGTGACGTACAGGGAGCGCCCGGCCGTTTTCGCCCATTGGAACGCCACTTCGAGCAGCAGGGTCGACTTGCCGACACCGGGTTCGCCGGCCAGCAGCACCACGGCGCCGGGCACGAGCCCGCCACCGAGTACGCGGTCGAGTTCGGAGACGCCCGTCGCCTTCGCGCGGGCCGTTTCGACGTCGACCTCGCCGATGGGCCGCGCGGGCGCGCTCGGCGCACCCGCAGCCACTCGCGTGATCGCCGGTTTGACCCCGCCCCGCTCTTCGAGCGAGCCCCAGGCCTGGCACTCCGGGCAGCGGCCGAGCCACTTCGCGGCTTCGTACCCGCATTCCGCGCACCGGTAGACGGTGTTGGTCTTCTTCACCACGCGCCGAGGCTATCGGCGGGCACCGACAAAAACCGTCAGGGCTCGACGTGCGCCGGCGCGGCGACCGGCATCGCGACGGTGATCGGGCCAGCGTTGCGGAAGGTGAAGGTGACGTTGATCGTCATGCCCGGCCACAGCGGCTGCGTGAGGTCCTGCAGCACGACCGTGCCCTGGCCCAGCTTCGTGGCCGCGCCGCCGTCGCCCGGCGATGCGCTGCTCGTGGCGGTCGGAGCGCCCGAGGAGGTGGTGTCACTGGGCGGCGTGGAAGCCGAGCTCGACGTGGTCGGCGCGGCCTGCTCGTTGGTCGACTCGACGGCGTCGTCCGGGCCGATGACCAGCGTGTGACCGGCGACGATGTCGGTGGCACCGCTGATCTGCGCCGGCGACTTCGTGCCCTCCGAGCTGACCGAGACGAGCTGGTCGTCCTGGGCGCCCTGGTTGACGATCGTGAGCGTGAGCGGCGCGGGCTGGCCGGCCGAGTAGGCGGCGCCCTGCGCGGGGTACTGGACTGCGGCGTCACGCAGCACCAGGGTCTTCACCTGCGCGTACGTGCCGTTGACCGCAGGCTGCTGCGTGTCGGTCTGGGTGATCTGACCGGCCCCGCAACCGGCGAGCACCAGCGCGGCACCGAGCGCCGACACACCTGCGCCGAGCACGCGACGTTTCTGCAGCCTCACGTCGGAGTCCTTCCATCTCACGGCCTCGTCACGACGAAGACTAGCCGGGCGCCCGCACGCGCGCGGAACCGGTGGGGCCCAAAGGTGCGCCGAGACCCAAGATCAACCGTCCAATTAGGATTTCACACCTGCCGATCAATGCCTTCCCCATCACCTGCATGAGCACGGGCGATTCAGGTTTGTCAACCCCCGCCAAGCCGCTGACCTGCGACGACGATCCCGGGCCGCTAGGTGGCCATCTGAAGACCGTGCTAAGATGGAATCAGCGAAAGGGGCAGAGGACACATGGTTTTCAAGGTCGGAGAGACCGTCGTCTACCCGCACCACGGTGCCGCACTCATCGAAGCCATCGAGACCCGCGTGATCAAGGGCGAGGAGAAGAAGTACCTCGTCCTCAAAGTCGCGCAAGGGGATCTTACGGTTCGCGTGCCTGCTGACAACGCCGAGATCGTCGGTGTGCGTGATGTCGTCGGGCAAGAAGGACTGGACAAGGTTTTCGACGTACTGCGTGCTCCCCACACCGAAGAGCCCACAAACTGGTCTCGTCGGTACAAGGCCAACCTGGAGAAGCTCGCCTCCGGCGATGTGAACAAGGTGGCCGAAGTGGTGCGCGACCTCTGGCGGCGAGAGAAGGACCGCGGACTTTCAGCCGGCGAGAAGCGCATGCTGGCGAAGGCGCGGCAAATTCTGGTCAGCGAGCTCGCGCTCGCGGAAGGCACCGACGAGGACAAGGCGGAAACACTCCTCGACGAAGTTCTGGAAACCGCGACAGTCTGACCCCCGGGGTCATCCGGCTCCCGGCGGAGGCCCCGGGCAGCCACTTCTCTACGATCACGACCCGATGAACCAGCCGGTGCAGAGCGTCGCGTTCGTGACTGTCGCATACCACATCGCCGATGAAGAGCGTGCTCTCACGACGGTGAACGGTGAAGTTCTTCTCAGGCACACCGTGCGGGGGCTACTCGGCACACCGGAGCTCGATCTGGTGGTCGTGTCAGCCCCTTCTCGGTGTGCCGAGTCGTTTTCGGACGCGCTTTCGGACCTCGGTTCCGAGCTGTCCGATCGTTGCCGGTTCGTCCCCGCCGCGTCGCTCCGGCAGGTTTTCTCCGCCGTCGAGCCTTGGCTTTCCCCTGGTGCGGTGGTTCTCGTCCACGACGCCCTGCGCGCCTTCGCTCGACAACGGACTGTCCGTGATGTACTGACCACGGTCCGCGCAGGTGCGTCTGTCGTAGTCCCGGTGCTCCCGATGGCGGACACCGTGAAGGCGACCGACGGCGGCTTGATCACCGCCACCGTCGACCGCGACGGTTTGCGCACGGCCCAGACCCCCGTCGGCTTCTCGCTCGACGCGTTCCGCGCGGCGCTGGCTTCGAGCCCCACCCCCGGCCTCGACTCCGTGGCCGGCGCGACCACCGTCCCCGGCGATCCCGACGCCATGCGCGTCGCGAGCGCCTTCGAACTCACACTCGCCGAAGCCCTCGTGGCCGGCGGCGACCAGGAGGCCCCGCTGTGACCGACCTGCGTGTGGGCAACGGCGTCGACGTCCACCCCGTCGAACCCGGCCGCGACTGCTGGATGGCCGGCCTGCTCTGGCCCGGCGTCGACGGCTGCGCCGGCCACTCCGACGGCGACGTCGCCTCCCACGCCCTGTGCGACGCCCTGCTGTCCGCCGCCGGACTCGGCGACCTCGGCGCCGTCTTCGGCACCGGCGACCCCCGCATGGACGGCGCCCACGGCACCGACATGCTCGCCGAAGTCCGCGCCCTGCTCGAAGGCGAAGGCTGGCGCGTCGCCAACGCCACCGTCCAGATCATCGGCAACCACCCCCGCGTCGGCAAACGCCGCACCGAGGCCCAAGATGCCCTCGGCACCGCCATCGGCGCCCCGGTCAGCGTCACCGGCACCACCACCGACGGCCTCGGCCTCACCGGCCGCGGCGAAGGCATCGCCGCCGTCGCCACCGCCCTCCTCATCCGCGACTGACCACCCCCCAACCCCCCAACCGCCCGCCCCAACGCGGCATTGGTTGCACTCAACGCACCCAATGCGGCGTTCGGTGCGCTCAACACAACGAACGCCACATTGGGGCGCTTCGGCCAACCCCAACCGCCGGCCGCCTGCCCAACTCACCACCCACCCGAGCCACGCGAGCACCGCCCCACCGCCACCCTCACCACCCACCCCCGCCACCCGGGCCACGCGCAGCACCTCACCAACCGCCACCCGACCACCCAGCGGAACCTGCACCCAGCCCCGCCCCGGCACCCCGATCCGAAGCCTCCTTGCGGCCGGCGAGCCGTTGTCAAGGCACGCTTTCCCGCCTTGACAACGGCTCACCGGCCGTCAACACAATCCAGCTTCGGGGTGCCCCCACGCAACACGCCCTGCGAGGACCTACAACCAACCCACCAGACCCGAGAACCCCACCAGACCCGAGAACCGCCCTCCGAGGACCCGAAACCCCACCCCACCAGACCAGCCCCAGCGAGACCCCCACCTCGTTACAGTGGCCGCGTGGCCATCAACGCAGTCCTCTTCGACTTCTCCGGCACCCTCTTCCGACTGGAGCAGGACGCCTCCTGGCTCACCGACGTCATCGACGACCACGGCCAGTCCCTCGACCTCGAAGCCCAGACCGAGCTCATGCGCCGCATGACCGCCCCCGTCGGTCAGGTCGTCGAGCTCGACGCCGAGTACCAGCAGGCCTGGAACGACCGCGACCTCGATCCCGACCTGCACCGCAAGGTCTACCTCGAAGTCCTCTCCCGCTCCGGCGTCCCCCACCGCGACCAGGCCGAGGCCCTCTACAACCGCCTCATCACCCCCAGCGAGTGGACGCCCTACCCCGACACTGAGGCCGCCCTCAAACTCGGCGCCTCGGCCGGCCGCAAAGTCGGCGTGCTGAGCAACATCGCCTTCGACATCCGCCCCGCCTTCACCCAGCGCGGCTGGGACACCCACGTCTCCTCGTTCGTGCTGTCGTTCGAGGTCGGAGCCGTCAAACCGCAGCCCGAGATCTTCCGCGCCGCCATCGACCAGCTCGGCGTAGGCGCCGAAGAGACCCTGATGATCGGCGACAGCGAAGAGGCCGACGGCGGCGCCCGCGCGCTGGGCTGCGCGTTCGAACTCGTCGACCCGCTCCCCACCGCCGAACGGCCGGACGCACTTCTCGGAGCTTTGCGCAAGCACGACGTCTTTTGACGTCGTGCGACATCGCCCACACCGACCCCGTACCCTTTATGGGTGGCCCTACACCTGTTCGACACCGCGACCCGTGCCCCTCGGGAGTTCGTTCCCGTCCGCAGCGGAACGGCGTCCATCTACCTGTGTGGCGCCACCGTGCAGGGCGTGCCCCACATCGGGCACGTGCGCGGAGTGCTGAACTACGACGTCCTGCGGCGCTGGCTCCTCCACAGTGGACTCGACGTGCTCCTGGTCCGCAACGTCACCGACATCGACGACAAGATCCTCACCAAGGCCGCCGATGCGGGCCGGCCGTGGTGGGAGTGGGCGACCACGCACGAGCGCGCGTTCGAGAAGGCCTACGACGACCTGGGCTGCCTCCCGCCGTCGGTCAACCCCCGCGCGACCGGGCACATCACGCAGATGATCACGCTCATGCAGCGGCTGATCGACAGCGGGCACGCGTACGCGGCCGACGGTGACGTCTACTTCTCCGTGAAGTCGTTCGACGGCTACGGCAAGCTGTCGGGGCAGCAACTCGACGAAGTGCAGCAGGGCGAGACGCCGACCCGCGGCAAGCGCGACTCGCGCGACTTCACGCTGTGGAAGAGCGCGAAGCCGGGCGAGCCGTCGTGGCCGACGCCGTGGGGCGACGGACGGCCGGGCTGGCACCTGGAGTGCTCGGCGATGTCGACCAATTACCTCGGCGCGGAGTTCGACATCCACGGCGGCGGCGTCGACCTGGTCTTCCCGCACCACGAGAACGAGCGCGCACAGTCGAACGCCGTCGGCGACCCGTTCGCGCGGTACTGGCTGCACAACGCGTGGGTGACGATGTCCGGCGAGAAGATGTCGAAGTCGCTGGGCAACACCGTGTCGATCCCGGCGATGCTGGAGCGCTACCGCGCCCCCGAGCTGCGCTACTACCTCGTGCAGCCGCACTACCGCTCGACCGTCGAGTACTCCGACGGCGCGGTCGCGGAGGCGGCGCAGGGTTACCGCCGCATCGAAGCGTTCCTGCGGCGCGCGGCGGCCGCCGGTGAGGTGCTCGCCGGCGCGGTGCAGCCGGATTTCGCCACCGCGATGGACGACGACCTGGCCACGCCGGCCGCGTTTGCCGTGGTGCACAACACGGTGCGTGACGGTAATGCCGCGCTCGACGCGGGCGATACCCCCAAGGCACTCGAACTGGCTTCCTCGGTGCGCGCGATGACCGACGTGCTCGGCATCGACCCGCTCTCGGACCGCTGGGCCGACGGCGGCGGCAGCGAGACCCCCGTTCGCGAAGCGCTCGACGAGCTTGTACAAGGCTTGCTGGCCGAACGCCAGGAGGCGCGCGCCGCGAAGGACTTCGCGCGCGCGGACGCCGCCCGTGACCGCCTCACGCAGGCGGGCATCGTGGTTGAGGACACCCCGAACGGTCCGCAGTGGACGGTCAGGAACTCCTGATCCGTTCCACTGCGGTGGATTAAGGACTCGGTTACACATGGCAGGCAACTCACGGCGTCAGGGCGCCGTCCGCAAGACCGGCACCAAGAAGGGCCAGGTCGTCGGCTCCGGCGGGCAGCGGCGCAAGGCGCTCGAGGGCAAGGGCCCCACGCCGAAGGCCGAGGACCGGCCCGGGCACAAGGCGTACCGCGCCGCCAACGCCGCGAAGACGCGGGAGCAGGCGCGGCAGAAGAAGGCCGACCGCCCGGAGCTCATCGCCGGCCGCAACCCGGTCGTCGAGGCACTGCGCGCCGACGTCCCGGGCACCGCGCTGTACGTGGCGGTGAACATCGAGATCGACGACCGCGTGAACGAGGCCGTGCGCCTGGCCGCCGACAAGGGCATCTCCATTCTGGAGATCCCGCGCGAGGAGCTCGACCGCAAGACCAACCGCGCCATGCACCAGGGCCTGGGCCTTCAGGTGCCGCCGTTCGAGTACGCCCACCCGGACGACCTCATGGAAGCAGCGCGCGACTCCGGCAACACCCCGCTGTTCGTCGCGCTGGACGGTGTGACCGACCCGCGCAACCTCGGCGCGGTGATCCGGTCGGCCGCCGCGTTCGGCGCCCAGGGCGTGCTCCTGCCCGAACGCCGCAGCGCCGGCATGACGGCCGTCGCGTGGCGCACGAGCGCCGGCACGGCCGCCAAGCTCCCCATCGCCGTCGCGACGAACCTCACGCGCCAGCTGCGCGCCTGGGCGTCGAAGGGCCTGATGATCGTGGGCCTCGACGCGGACGGCACTGTGGACATCGACTCCCTGGAGCTCGCGGCGGACCCGCTGGTCATCGTCCTGGGCTCCGAGGGCCGTGGCCTCTCGCGCTTGGTGCGCGAAACCTGCGACGCCACGGTGTCGATCCCGATGGCGGCGGGCGTCGAGTCCCTGAACGCCTCGGTGGCCGCCGGCGTGCTCCTGGCGGAGGTCGCGCGCCGTCGCCGGGTGGCGGGCCGGCTGAGCTGACGTTTCTGTTCGATTGCTGCCGGGTTGCCTGTTGTCGAGGCGGCCCGGCAGTGGTCTGAACCCCTCGGTGCGACCGGTCCAATTGCCCCTTCAGCCACCACCCTCAGTGATTCGCGCCGGGATCCGCCGGGCTTCACTCCACTGGGCCACCCACTCGGGCTAAGGTCAGCTCCGGAACCGAGGGGGTCCGTCACCGATGTCGTTCGTTTCGCCGCTGTTCTTGTGGTACTTCATGCCCGCGGTGCTGGTCGCCGTGCTGGTGTGCCCGCGCAGCTGGCGCAACGGCATCGTCGCGGTGGCGAGCCTGCTGTTCTACACGATCGGCGCCGGGCCGTACCTGTTCCTGCTGCTCGGCTGCATGACCGTCAACTTCCTCGCCGGACCGACGCTCGAGCCCAGCCCCTGGGACGTCCACAGCACGCGGCGCAAGCGGATCCTCATCGGCCTCGTCACGCTCGACGTGCTGGTGCTCGTCATCTGGAAATACGCGGGCTTCGCGACGCAGCAGATCGCGGCTGTCGCGCACTGGTTCGGCGGTGACGTCGGCGTTGCGAGCATCGTGGTGCCAATCGGGATCTCGTTCTACACGTTCCACCATATTTCGTACATCGTGGACATCTACCGCGGCGAGCGTCGCGCGCTTCGCAACCCCGTGTCGTTCGCGGCGTACATCGCGATGTTCCCGCAGCTCATCGCCGGCCCCATCGTGCGCTACCGCGAGATCGCGGACCAGCTGCCGCAGCAACGTTCCCACCGCCTCGACGACATCGCCGCCGGCTTCCCGCGGTTCGCCCTGGGGCTGTGCAAGAAGTCCGTCGTCGCCGACTCGCTCAGCCCGATGGTCGAAGCGTGCTTTTCCACGCCCCCCGACCAGATGACTTTCGCGACCGCCTGGCTCGGCGCCATCGGCTACACGCTGCAGCTGTTCTTCGACTTCTCGGGCTACTCGGACATGGCCATCGGACTGGGCCGCATGCTCGGCTTCCGCCTGCCGGAGAACTTCGCGCGGCCGTACTCGTCGGTCACCATCACGGAATTCTGGCGCCGCTGGCATATGTCGCTGTCCCGCTGGTTCCGCGACTACGTCTACATCCCCCTCGGCGGCAACCGCTCGGGCGCCGGCAAGACCTACCGCAACCTCTGCATCGTCTTCGTCCTCACGGGCTTCTGGCACGGCGCCCAGTGGACCTTCCTGGTCTGGGGCTGCTACCACGGCGCCCTGCTGGTCATCGAACGCCGCTTCAACCTGGGCGACACCCCGGCCGGGCCGGTCGCCCGCATCGCCCGCCGGGTGCTCACTCTGGTCCTCGTGGTGTTCGGCTGGGTGTTCTTCCGCTCCACCGACCTGCCGCACGCGTTGAGCATGATCGGCCACATGCTGCTCCCCGACTTCGGCGGACTCGGCGACGTGGTTTCGAGCGCGTTGACCAACCAGCGGCTGGTGATCTTGATCTTGGCCCTGGCCGTGTTCGCCCTACCGGCGCACCCGGTTACGGGACCGTTGCTGGAGTCCTCGCGGACGCGTCCGGCCACGGCTTTGCGCGTGGGCGTGATGACGGCGGGGCTGGTTTATGCCGCGATTCTGGTGGCTACGGGGACGTTCAGTCCGTTTTTGTATTACCAGTTCTGATCGCCGGGTCTTCTCGACCTGGGACAGTGATCACTGTGGGGAAGTTCTGCGTCTGGCGGCAGCTGAGCGCGGAGCCACGCAACCCTCCGACGATTGCTCTCATCGTGGGTGCGTTGGCCGGCCTACTTTGTGGCCGACCAGTTTGCCGGCCTCATAATCCCGGGAGGCAGGGCCGTCACCGCGTTTCCAATTGCAGAGTCCACCTGTTTCTGCGTAATTCCGATAACCCCAGAGATATCGACGTTATGTAGCCGAGCGGCAGTGGCCTTCTTATCCTGCTTGACGCCTGGGACAGCCGAACGTCAGGCTGCCTGGATGGGGTTGGCGGCCAGTCGCGGTGGCGGGGAGCGGTTCCGTGACCAGCAGCTGACCGCGTGGGACTTCACAGCTGATGACGTGCTGGTTCGTTGTCCGCGTTGTGATCACTGCGCGAAAGTTGTAGTCGTACCCGGAACGCCGACGACTGAGGAGGTTCTGTGGGCCCCTCGGCGGCTGGTGTGCGGTCGTTGTGGCTACGTCCAGGATGTACAAGACCGCGTTCAGATCGGACCAGCTCGCCCCGGGATCGCACGTGATCCCTTCCTGCAGCACCCGCTGTGGCTACAGACCGATTTCGACGGGTATGTGTTGTGGGCTTACAACGAACGGCACCTGGACCACCTCGAGGCATACCTCGCCGCTCGGCTTCGGGAGAGGCACCTGACTGCTGACGACCAGGTTCGGCAACTCCGCATGACCATGATCGCCAAGCTCCCAGCATGGCTGAAGGGCGCGAAAAACCGCGAGAAGATCTTGCGGCGCATCGCCCCGATGCGCGCGTCGCTCAGAGAGCCGCCCGCACGGCCTGATGCCACAGAGCAACGACGTGTGTGAGAAGGCCTGCGCCCCTGCCGCAGCCTGATGACGGCCTGGCGGCCTGAGATGGGAGCGAAACCGCAGTTCAACGTTGGTTCCGCTCCTTCTAATACCAGTTCTAACCGGCCGAGAGAGCTACAACCAGTGGCGTAGTTCGATGGCCTGACTCCGGATCCGAACGCCAAGGGTTCCAATCTTTTGCTTCACCGCGCTGATCTGGCGGAGGGGCGAACTTGGCAGCCGTTCAGCGTCGGCTCCGCGACCAGCGGCTGACCGCGTGGCATTTCGCCGCCGCTGAGGTGCTGGTGCGTTGCCCGCGGTGTGCGGAATGCGCCAGCATGGTTGTCGTGCCAGCGGCGGGTGCGGGGCTGCGCGGTATCGAGCGGCTGCGGGCAACGCTTCAACCCTGGCCGTAACCACGCAGTTTTTCCACCACACGCTCGATCTCAGCCACCGGCAACAAGGCCGGCGTACCAGCCGACCGAGCCAACAGCCACACCTGACAAAGCCACTCCAACTGCCGAGCCCGGTCATAAGCCGCAGCCAAGGTGGCCCCGTAGGTGACGGTGCCGTGGTTGGCCAGCAGACAGCCGCGGCGAGAGTCCAAAGCCGGGAGGATGTGGGTGGCCAAGGCGTGGGTGCCGTAGGTCGCGTAGGGGGCGACGCGGACGGACGGGCCGATGGTGGCCACCAGGTAGTGAATGGGTGGGAGTTCGTCGACCAGCGTCGATACCGCGGTGGCGTGGGCGGAATGCGTGTGGACGACCGCGTTGACCGGGGCGCCGTCGGGGTCGGTGGCGTGGTTGTAGATGGTCAGGTGCATGGGGAGTTCGCTGGTGGGCCGGAGACGGCCATCGACGAGTTCTCCGTCCAGGCCGACGATCGGGATGTCCGCGGGCTCCAAAGACTGGTAGTCCACGCCGGTGGGGGTGACTGCGACGAGGGCGCCGTCGCGGATGGAGAGGTTGCCGGAGGTGGCGACGACCAGGCCGTCGGACACCAGGCGACGGGCGTAGGAGCAGATGGCTGCGCGTTCGTCTTCGAGGATCAAGACACGAAACCTCCGCAGCCCGGCGCCGGTGGACTGAGACATTCTCACGGCGAACATCCAAGGCGCGCGAGGCGAAGCCGAAAAAAAGCGGGCCCACCGGTGTGGTGGGCCCGCGAAAGGGGTGGGGTCAGCGAGTGGCGGCGGCCGAGTCCTCGGAAGGAGCGTCCTCAACGGACTCCGGCTCCGTAGCCGCCTGGTCCGCCGGATTCAGCAGGCGCAGGGCTTCCTGAACGGCGACATTGGTAGCCGCCAACCGGTCCGCCACCTTCGCACGCAGGTCGAGCGCCAGGGTGCGGGATTCGGTGGCTTCGGCCTGCTTCTGGAGGGCGTCGGCGAGGGCGGCGTCCGTCTGGGAGCGCTTGCCGGCGATCTCCTCGGACGCGACGCGGTCGGCCTCGGCGCGGGCGGCGGCGGAGGCGGCTTCGGCGGCGGCGTCGGCTTCGGCGCGGGCGCGGCTGGCCGCTTCGTCGGCTTCGGCGCGGGCGCGGGCGGCGGCTTCGTCGGCTTCCGTGCGGGCGCGGTCGGCGGCGGCCGTGCGGGTCGCGATGTCCTCGTTCGCAGCCGCGGTACGCGTGGCGATGTCTTCGTCAGCCGCCGCCGTACGCGTAGCGATATCTTCATTCGCCGCAGCCGTCCGCGAAGCGATGTCCTCGTCGGCAGCCCGGGTCCGACGCTCGATGTCCGCGTCAGCGGCAGCCGTGCGCTCGTCGATGGCCGCCTCGGCCGCAGCGATCCGGGACGCGATTTCCGCCTGCGCCTCCGACAGCAGCCGCTCGCGCTCGGCTTCCGCTTCTTTGCCCAGGCGCTCGACGGTCCGCTGCGACTCGTGCGCGTACTTGTCCGCCTCGGCGCGGGTGGCGGTCGCGTCGGCTTCGGCCGCCGCGCGGAGGTCGGCGATCTCCTCCTCCGCGAGCTGCATCATCATGCGCACGCGCTCGGCCATAGCCCCGGCGCCGGACGGGCTCGAGCTCAGCCGCACGAGCGCGGCCTTCGTCTCGGACAGCTCGTTCTGCGTGGTGGTGAGGGCCTTGGACAGCTCACCGGCAGTCGCGATGGCCTCGTCGCGGCTGTGGGAAGTCTCCCGCAGCTCGCGCGAGAGCGCCGTGAGCCGCTCGTCGACCTGGCGCTGGTTATAACCCCTGACGGCGACGGCGAACGGGGCGCTCTTCGGGGTGGCTTCGGACTTCTCAGGCGCGACCATCGGGCCACCTTAGTGAGAGCAGGTCCGTGTTTACGTACCGCCAAACGGCTGCATTACAAAACGCACAGCCCCCGGTCACGCATGGCATCGCAGACGAAGGGGGACGACGGGGCGAACAACGCGGAAACGGCGGGAGACCGGAATGGACGGTCCGCACCGACGCGCCGGATCGATCTTCGGCCCGGCCAGCACGAGCCCGTCGAATACGTGGCCCCGGCGAACCGCCGCCGTTGATCTGCAGCCGAGCAACCCGAAGCCAACAGAGCCCGAACCGGTGAACGCCCGACGCGGCTCCCCGACGCGGCCCCCGCCGCCCGCTACCGTGCGCGTGAGCGCGACACGGGGAGGCAAGCGCGGTGCAGCACTGGCAGGTCTACGCGACGATGCCCTTCATCGCCGCACTGATCGGCTACGTCACCAAGCGCGTGGCCATCGAGATGATGTTCCGGCCCGTCGAGTTCGCCGGAATCAAGCCGTTCCTCGGGTGGCAGGGCGTGCTGCCCGCGAACGCCGAACGCATGGCGACGACCGCGACGGAAATGCTCACCACGAACCTCGTCGACCCGAAGGAGATTTTCGCGCGCCTCGACCCCGCGCAGGTTGCCAAGGAAATCGAAGAACCGCTGCTCGAAGTCGTCGAAGACGTCACGCGCGAGGTGATGGAGACCTACCAACCGCGGCTGTGGGAGGTGCTGCCGACGGCCGCGCAGCTGCTGCTGCTCAAACGTGTGCAGGCCGAAGCGCCGCGCGCGATCACGAAGATCATGCGCGAAATCGCGGCCAACATCGAAGACGTGCTCGACCTCAAGCACATGGTCGTGACCAACCTCGTGCGCGACAAGGCGCTCCTCAACCGCTTGATCCGCGACATCTCGAAGCCCGAAATGCAGTTCATCGCGCGTTCCGGAATCGTGTTCGGCTTCATTCTCGGCTGCGTTCAGCTGCTCGTGTGGACGTTCACGAAATCACCGATCGTGCTGCCGCTGTTCGGTCTCGGGATCGGCTGGTTCACCGACTGGCTCGCCCTGACGATGATCTTCCTGCCCCGTGAACGGAAACAGTTCTTCAGCCTCTACACCTGGCAAGGCGTGTTCCAGAAACGCCGCGACCAGGTCGCCGCCGACTACGGCGACATGATCGCCCGCGAGATCATCACCGTGCCCCACCTGCTGGAAGCCGTGCTGCGCGGCCCGAAGTCCGACCGTCTGTTCACCATGATCACGCGCGAGGTGCAGAAGACGATCGACGCGCAGGCGAGCGTGGTGAAACCGTTCGTCGCGATCGCCGTCGGCACGAAACGTTTTCAGGAAATGAAGCAGACGGCCGCCGCGATCGCCGCGCAACGCGTGCCCGAGACGATCCGCCACGCCGAGGACTACGCCGTGAACGCGCTCGACGTGCGCAACACCATCGTCGACCGGATGCGCAAGCTCACGCCGTGGGAATTCGAACAACTGCTGCGCCCGGCGTTCCGGCAGGACGAATGGAAGCTGATCGCCGTCGGCGCGGTCATCGGCGGGCTGGTCGGCGAGCTGCAGGCGCTGGTCCTGCTGCACTGACAACTGCGATACGGTTTCTCCGGCGAGTGGAGGGAGGCCGGTTTTGGACGCAGTCCTCGACGACCTCGCGCGCCATTGGCCGGTCTACGCCACGATGCCGTTCATCGCCGCACTCATCGGCTACGTCACCAAGCGCGTCGCGATCGAGATGATGTTCCGTCCGCTGGAGTTCGTCGGGATCAAACCGTTCCTCGGGTGGCAGGGTGTAGTGCCCAAGCACGGCGGCCGGATGGCGGCCATCGCCACCGACCTGCTGACCACGAACCTGCTCGACCTCAAGGAGATCTTCGAGAAGATCGACCCGGTCATCGTCACGCGCGAGCTGGAGCAGCCGCTGCTGCGGGCCGTCGACGCGATCGCGCGCGACGTGCTGGAGGAGCACCACCCGAGGCTGTGGGAAGTGCTGCCGACGCTCGCGCAGGAGCTGCTGATCAAGCAGGTCCAGGCCAACGCGCCGCGGCTCGTGCGCGAGTTCCTGGAGGACGTGCGAGACAACCTCGACGAAGTGCTCGACGTGCGGCACATGACCGTCGAAAGCCTCACTCGCGACAAGCCCCTGCTCGTGCGGCTGATCCGCGAGACCTCGCGGCCCGAAATGGCGTTCATCGCCCGCGCCGGCATCTACTTCGGGTTCGGCCTCGGTGTGGTGCAGGCGTTCGTGTGGGCGTTGACGCGCCAGCCGCTCGTGCTGCCGATCTTCGGCGGCTGCATCGGCCTGTTCACCGACTGGCTCGCGATCAAGATGATCTTCCTGCCGCGCGAGCCCGTGCGCGTGGGGCGCGTGATCCTGCAGGGCAAGTTCCAGCGGCGCCGCGCCGAGGTTGCCCGGCAGTACGGCGAGCTCATCGCCACCGAGGTCCTGACCACGGCGAACCTGCTGGACGCGCTGCTGCGCGGCCCGAAGTCCGACCGGCTCGTGGCGATGGTCGAACGCGCGGTGGGCCACGCCGTCGACGAGCAGGCCAGCCTCGCGAAGCCCGTGCTCACGCTGGCCGTCGGCGGGCGCCGGCTGCAGGAGATGAAGCACGAGGCAGCGCGGCGGGCGCTGGCGGAGCTGCCGCAGACCGTCCGCTACGCAGAGGGCTACCTCACGCAGGCGATGGACGTCGCCAAGGTCATCGAGCAGCGCATGCTCGCGATGACGCCCGTGGAGTTCGAAGGGCTGCTGCGCCCCGCATTCCGCCAGGACGAGTGGAAGCTCATCGCCGTCGGTGGCGTGATCGGGTTCATCGTCGGTGAGCTGCAGGTCCTGCTCATGCTCGGCTGACTTTTCGGTGGTTGCCCACACCTCGTTCACCCGAAGTGGCTACCGTGATCGAGTGGCGTCCGAACCCCAACAGCTGCCAGCCGTCCACGAGGCGTACCTGCCCCGCGAGCACGCGATGCACCGTCCGCGGCACGGCAAGCGGCAGCTCACCGCGCTGATCTGCGCGCTGCTGTTCTTCACCACGCCCACGTTGCTGTGGGTGTTCGGGGTGCGCCCGACCGAGATCGAGAACCACAAGCTCGCGGGGTTCCCCAGCATCTCCGACGGCTTCGGCTTCTTCACCGGTCTGCCGACGTGGGCCGTCGACCAGCTGTCCTTCCGCGCGAGCGCCATCAACGCCGCCGACGGCGTCAGCCGCGCGATCTTCGGCGAGGACGCCCCGCTCGACCAGGGCTCGTCGTCCGAGTCCGGCCCGATCCCCGCGCCGCCGCTGCAGCAGCCGGGCGCGCCCAACCAGGGCCCGGCCGCGCCGAGCCTGCCGGGCAGCAACCAGGCCGGCTACCGCAAGGTCGTGCAGGGCCTCGACGGCTGGCTGTACTACGGCTACGACGCCGAGTCGAAATGCACGCCCACGCAGGACCTCGACACCACGCTCAAGAAGGTCAACGAGCTGCGGACCGCCGTCGAGGCGTCCGGGCGCAAGTTCGTCTTCGTGGTGACGCCGGACAAGACGACGATGGTGCCCCAGTTCCTCCCCGCCAGCTACCCGGGCAAGGAGTGCTCGCAGGCCGCCGCGCCGAACGACTGGTACAAGATGACCACCGTCGGCCACTCGCTGGACCTGCGCCCGGCGCTCGCCGCGTCCGCCGCCCGCGTCGGCCACCCGATCTACGCCCCCAACGACACGCACTGGCGCGACGAAGGTGGCCTCGTCCTCACGCGCACCCTCGCCGAGACGGTGCAGCCCGGGGTCACCAAGAGCTGGCAGTTCACTCCGGACGGCGAGTACGACGGCGTTGCCGACCTGCCGCTGCTGCTCGGCAAGTCAGGCACCAAGTCGAACACGCAGTACACCCTTGAGCCCGACGGCATCACCGACCGCGCGGCCGGCTTCATCGCCAACATCGACACTCCGGTGCACCGCACCTCGGCGCCCCTGCCCGGCACGATCGCCGAGCCCACGCTGGTCTACGGCGACTCGTTCAGCCTCGCGTCCTCGCGCTACCTCACCGCGGCGTTCACGAACCTGACCTACCTCGCCTACTCCACCGACAAGACGCCCCAGGCGGCCGCGGTCAACGAGCTGGTGAACTCGCGGGTGGTCGTGCTGCAGGCGGTGGAACGCAACGTCGTCGGCGGCCTCGTCCCGTTCACGAACGACGGCTTCATCACGGCGGTGAAGACGGCGATGGCCGCCCACCCGGTGGGCTGATCACCCGATCCAGGCAAAGCGGCCACACCGGCTACCGCAAACAGCCGCACCGACGCCAACGGCGGGTTCGTGAGCACCACGACTTACCCCGGCATCGGCAAAGCCACCAAGAGCCGGCCGGCCGACGTGTGGATCGACAGCAACCCGATCCCGTGCAACCAGGAAGTCGTCTGCCCGGCCTGGGTGCGGGGCGGCCGAGTCAACCAACCGGGACCGGGCGGGGCTCAGGTGCGGGAGTCACGCGCACGCCGCTGCGCCGTTCCCGCGCCCACGAGATCACGCGGCACACCAGGTAGATCAAGAACGAGATCGCCGTGACGAAGGCGCTCACCGGTTTACCTGGGGCGAGCGACAGGATGATGCCGCCCAGGGCCGCAACCTCCGCGAAGATCACCGACAGCACCGTCGCACGCAGCGGGCTGGCCGTGACGCGGGCGGCGGCCGCGGCGGGGGTCACCATCAGCGCCACCACCAGCAGCGAGCCGACGATCTGCACGCTCAGCGCCGTGGCCACGCCCACCAGCAACGCGAACACCACGGTCAGCGTCTTCACCGGCACGCCGCGCGCGACGGCGACGTTGCGGTCCACGCTCGCGAACAGCAGGGGCCGGTAGACGCACGCCAGCACGGCCAGCACCGCGACCGCCGAGCTGACCAGCGCCGTGAGGTTCGTCGAGTCCACCGTGATGATCTGGCCCGTCAGAATGCCGAACTTGTTGGCCGACCGTCCCTTGTAGAACGACAGCAGCAGCACACCCATGCCCAGGCCGAACGACAGGATCACGCCGATCACGGAGTCGCGGTCGGCGTCGCGGGTGCCGAGGATGCCGAGCAGCAGCGCGGCGGCCACGGCGCCGAGCAGCGCGCCGTACTCGACGCCGACGCCGATCAGCAGCGCGCCCGCCGCGCCGGTGAAGGCCAGCTCCGACGTGCCGTGCACCGCGAAGGACATGCGGCGCATCACGATCAGCGGGCCGAGGATGCCGGCGAGCAACCCGAGCACGGCGGCCGCGATGAGCGCCGTCTGCACGCCGTCCAGCTCGGTGATCAGCTCCCACGTCTTGGCGAAGTCGAACATGCCGTCCAAGGCTCAGCCCACTGCTTCCTGCTCGTGGTGGTGCGGTTGGTCTTCGCACAGGGAGCTCTGCGAACCCGCGATGTGGATCTGTCCGCCGATGCGCAGCACTTCGACGCGCGTGCCGTACAGCTCGGACAGCGTCTCGGAGTTCATCACCTCGTCGGGCTTGCCGACGCGGAACGACCCGTTGACCAGGTACAACACGCGGTCGACGAACTGCAGCACCGGGTTGATCTCGTGCGTCACGAACAGCACGGCCGTATCCGCCGTGCGCCGGCGTCGGTCGATCAGCTCGCTCACGGCGCGCTGGTGCGCGAGGTCGAGCGAGAGGAGCGGTTCGTCGCACAGCAACACGGACGGGTCACCGACCAGCGACTGCGCCACCCGGAGGCGTTGCTGCTCACCACCGGAAAGCCGCCCGATCGGCTGCTTCGCGTACGCCGTGCCACCGACGGCCTCGATCGCCTCCGCGACGCGACGGCGGCGATCGCGCATGCCGAACACTCCGGTCCCCCAGCGATGCCCGTCGAGGCCGAGGCCCACGAGGTCGACGCCGCGCAGGGTCAGGCCGTCGTCGATCGCGCGCTGCTGGGGGATGTAGCCGACCTTGCGGTTGGCGCCGCCCGGCCGGCCGCCGGCGATCTCGACGCTGCCGGCCGAGAGGCTCTGCATGCCGAGCAACGCCTTGAGCAGGCTGCTCTTTCCGGATCCGTTGGGGCCGAGGATCGCGAGGAACTCGCCCTGCTCGACATCGAGGTCGAGCCCGGACCAGAGGGTGCGGCTGCCGAACGCCAGGCCCGCCCCGCGCACGCGAACCGCGGGGCGAACCGTCGAGAGCGCGGCGGACATCAGCTGTTCAGAGCCCCGGACAGCGAGTCCACTTCCTTGGTCATCCAGTCAATGTAACCCGTGACGTCGGCGGGCAGCGTCTCGGCCACGTCGACCACCGCGACGTTCGACGCCTTCGCGTCCGACACCACCTGCTGGGTCAGCGGGGTGACCGTCTGGACGTTGTTGATCAGGGCCTTGACCTGCTTGTTCTTGATGAGCTGAGTGAAGTCGCTGACGGCCGTGGCGGGCACGTCGGTCTCGTTCTCGACCGCGTCGGAGAAGGCCTTCGGGGTCGCATCGGTGATCTTCGCGGACTCGAGCAGGTAGTGCGCCACGGGCTCGGTCACCACGACCTTGGTGCCCGGGTGCGCGGCGCCGAGGGCTGCCGTCTTCTTGACCAGCGCGTCGATCTGGCCCTTGAACGCCTTGGCGTTGTCGTCGAAGGTCTGCTTCGACGCCGGCTGGATCGTGCCGAGCGCCGAGGCGACCTGGTCCGCCACCTTCTCGACGCCGGGCAGGTCGAACCAGACGTGCTCGTTCTCGTCGCCGGTCGCGGCGATGTCGTAGGCCACGAGCTTCTTCGCACCCGACGCCTGGTCGGCCAGCTTGCCGAAGAAGTCGTCGTAGCCGCCGCCGTTGGCGAGCGTGAGCTGCGCGTTCTTGGCCGCCAGCGCGTCGTCGGCCGTGGACTCGTACGAGTGCGGATCGGCCGTCGGGTCGTGGATGATCGACTTGACCTGCACCTTGTCGCCGCCGACGGCCGTGACAACGCTGCCCCACACGTCCGTGGCCGCGACGACCTTGATCTGGCCCGACGTCGAGGAACCGGTGCCGCCACCACCCGAGTCGGTGCTGGAGCACGCGCTGAGCGCGAACACGGTCAGAGCCGAGGCGGCGGCGAGCACGCCGCGGGCGCGGCGGGTACTCGGGCGGAAACTCATCGAAGACTCTCCTGGGTCGAACCGATCAGCTAATGGAAATCGTTGTCAGATTCACTTTACCCCATCCGAATGACAAGGCCCGCTCGACCGGGTGGCAGACGGCCTCGCCGTCACTCAGCGGATCGAGACACTCACCACAGGGGTGTCGCTTCTGGAAAACGATCTGAACCGTTACGGTTTGCGGATGGGCCGTCCTATTCGCACCCGGAGGCAGGCGACATTGGCGTCGCTGGCGGCGGAGCTCGGGGTGTCCAGGACCACCGTGTCCAACGCTTACAACCGCCCCGACCAGCTGTCTCCCGAACTGCGCCGGCGCATCCTCGAGACCGCCCGCCGCCTCGGTTACCCCGGTCCGGACCCCGTAGCCCGTTCGCTGCGCACGCGCAAGGCCGGCGCGGTCGGACTGCTGCTCACCGAGAACCTGTCGTACGCGTTCCGTGACCCGGCAGCGGTCGGTGTGCTCGAAGGTCTCGCCCTCGCCTGCGAGGACGCCGGGGTCGGCCTGCACCTGGTGCCTGCGAGCCCCGGCCGCGAAGACGTCGCCGCCGTGCACCGCGCGGGCGTCGACGGATTCGTCGTCTACTCCGTGCCCGACGACGACCCGCACCTCGCCGCCGTGCTGGAGCGACCCGTCCCCACGGTGATCATCGACCAGCCGCGCATCGAAGGTGTGGACCGCGTCGGCCCGGACGACGCGGCGGCCGTCACGCGCCTGGCCGAGCACCTCGTCTCACTCGGCCACCGGCAGGTCGGCGTGCTGTGCATGCGCCTGGCGCGCGAGCGCAACGACGACTTCGTGACCGCGCAGCGCCAGAGCAGCGCGCACTTCCATGTGCAGCGCATCCGCCTCGAAGCCCTGGCCACGGCGTTCTCCGCGGCCGGCGTCGACTGGGCCACCGTGCCCGTGGTCGAGCGCTTCGACCACACCGTTGACGACGGCGCTTCCGGCGCCCGCCAGCTGCTCGACGCGTACCCGCAGGTCACGGCCGTGATCTGCACGTCGGACATCCTCGCCCTCGGCGCGCTGGCCGAGGCGGAACGACGGGGCCTGCGCGTGCCGCTCGACCTCACTGTGACCGGCTTCGACGGCATCGCCGAGGCCGAGCGCCTCGGGCTCACCACCGTGCACCAGCCCGTGCTCGAGAAGGGCAAGGTCGCCGGGCGGCTGCTGCTCGGCTCGGCCGAGCGCGTGAGCCCGAAGGTGATCACGCTGCCCACCGAGCTGCGGATCGGGCGCACGTCGGCCCCGCCGCGGACGGTCGAGGAGCCGTGGTTCGGCGGCTGACGCCCGCCAGCGGTGGAAATGGCCCTGTTTTCGCGTGACTTCGGACCTATCCCGTTGTGACGGACGCTCCAGGCGGGTTCGATGGGAGGGGACCGCCCGCGTAGTCGGGGAAGCGTGGCCGAAAGGTGACCATGACCTCCATCGACGTTCTTCTCAAGCGCAACGAGGAACTCGGCAACGTCGTGCCGGGTGACCGCTCGTCGCCGAAGCCCTCGTTGCAAGTGGCCATCCTGACCTGCATGGACGCGCGCGTGCGCGTGTTCGAGATCTTCGGGCTCATCCAGGGTGAGTCCCACGTGCTGCGCAACGCCGGTGGCGTGGTCACCGACGACATGATCCGCTCCCTCGCGCTCAGCCAGCGCAAGCTCGGCACCCGCGAGGTCCTGATCGTGCAGCACACCAACTGCGGCCTGTCGACGGTGACCGAAGACGAGTTCAAGGACGAGCTCGAGCAGGCCACGGGCCTGCGGCCGACCTGGTCGGTGGAGGCGTTCCGCAACGTCGAAGACAGCGTGCGCGTGTCGATGGAGCGCGTGCGCCGCAGCGACTTCCTGCCGCACACCGACAACGTGCGCGGATTCGTCTACGACGTGAAGACCGGGAGCCTGACCGAGGTCGTCTGAGCCGCGTCGGTTTCAATGGTCGGCGTGGCTGTGGACGCGGACGTTCTGATCGACTGGTTCGACACGCACGGGCGAGACCTGCCGTGGCGGGAGCCGGCGTGCTCCGCGTGGGGCGTGCTGGTGAGCGAGATCATGCTGCAGCAGACGCCGGTCGCGCGGGTGCAGCCGATCTGGCTCGAGTGGATGGCGCGCTGGCCGGTGCCCTCGGCGCTGGCCGCGGAGACGACCGGCGAGGTCGTGCGCGCGTGGGGCAAGCTCGGTTACCCGCGCCGCGCCCTGCGGCTGCACGCGGCGGCCACGGTGATCGCGGCCGAGCACGGTGACGTCGTGCCGTCCGATGTGGACACCCTGCTCGCGCTGCCCGGCATCGGCGCGTACACCGCGCGGGCCGTGGCGGCCTTCGCCTACGGCAAGCGGGCACCGGTCGTCGACACGAACGTGCGGCGCGTGGTCGCGCGGGCGGTGCACGGCGCCGGCGACGCGGGTCCGGCATCGAACACGCGTGACATGGCCGACGTCGAGGCACTGCTGCCGGCCGAGGACGCGCCGGCGGCGAAGCTGTCGGCGGCGTTGATGGAGCTGGGTGCGCTGATCTGCACCGCCCGTGCGCCGCGCTGCGCCGACTGCCCGGTGTACGAAACCTGCACGTGGCAGCACAACGGCCGCCCGGAGTACGCGGGACCGGCCAAGCCCGTGCAGAAGTTCGCGGGCACCGACCGGCAGGTGCGCGGCCTGCTGCTCGACGTGCTGCGCGGCAGCGAGGGCCCGGTGGAGAAGGCACGGCTGGACATCGTGTGGCACGAGGCCGGGCAGCGCGACCGGTGTCTCGACTCGTTGCTGGTCGACGGGTTGCTGGAGCAGACGGACAGCGGGCTGTTCGCGCTGCCGGGTGAACACTGACGGGCTGGTTCTCACGGGGTACGACGAAAGTCGGCAAAAAGTTGTCATGATCTCCGCGGCGGGTTAGCTTTCCCCCGACGCCGTTCCGGCGCTGTTTCCGGCGAAGGAGATTTCGCATGGGGGAAGCCACTCGCCGTGCCGTGCTCAAGGGCGGGCTCACGGTCACCGCGTCGGGCGCGTTCGGCCTGGCCGGGGCGCGCACGGCGACGGCGGTGACGGCGGTGACGGCTCCGCAGATCCACCCGACGCACGCGTGGAACGCGCGGCCCGCGACGGGCCCGATCGTGGTGGAGAACCACAAGCCGACGTACATCGTGGTGCACCACACCGTCGACCCGGGCAACAACACCGACTATTCGCTGGCCCACGCGCTGCAGATCTCGCGCGACATCCAGACCTCCACATGGACACACGCGGCTGGATCGACACGGGCCAGCAGTTCACGAACAGCCGCGGCGGCTACGTGACGGAAGGCCGGCACCGCAGCCTGGAGATCCTGGCCGGCGGCAAGCAGCACGTGCAGGGCGCGAACGTCGGCAACCACAACAGCGAATGCCTCGGGATCGAGAACGAGGGCCTGTACAGCACGGTCGACGTTCCGGTGGCGCTGTGGAATTCGCTGGTGTCGCTGGTCGCCTACATCGCCGATCAATACGGGATTTCGCCGGCTTTCATCAAGGGCCACCGGGATTTCAATTCCACGGAGTGCTGCGGGCAGGTGCTGTACAACCGGCTTCCGGAGCTGCGGGCGGCTGTTTCCCGCGTGCTCGGTGTCGCGGTTTCGCGGGCGGAAGTGCCGGAGTGGCCGTTGCTGAAGCCCGGCGAAGTGGGGACTCGGGTGCTTACGGCGCAACGGTTCTTGCGAGCCGCGGGTTACGGCGTACCGACCGACGGCGTGTTCGGACAGTCCACAACGGACGCCGTGGCCGCGCTCGCGGCCGAGCACGGGCTTTCCCGCGACAGCTGCACGGCGGCGCGGGCGGCGGACGATTCGGGGTTTCTCGGCTCGGACGTCTGGCCGCTCATCGTCCCGTCGGGCAAGTCCGCGGCCGCGTGGCGGGTGGAGCTCGCGCAGTGACCCCGGCGGGTCACGTGTACCGGCGAGGGCGGTACACGTGGCCTGCCGGATTTTTCACAGCCCGGAGAGGAATGCCTCCACGGCGCCGCGGTAGATCTGCGGCGCCTCGGCGTGGGGCAGGTGCGCGGAGCCGGGGACGACGAGGTGTCTCGCGCCCGGCACCCGCGCGGCGACCTGCGCTTGCTGACCTTCGGGCATTGCGGTGTGTTCGCCTTCCACGATCAGCAGGGGGCATCGGATGGCGTCCACAAAGGACCAGTAGTCACGGCGGCCCCATTCGGCGGCGATCTCGTAGAGGTTCTCCAGGGTCGCGATCAAGTGGTAGCCGTCTTCGCGTTCCTCGACGCATTCGGTGAAGTAGTCCCCCGCCGGGCCGAAGAACTCGCGGACGTGGGCGAGTGATTCGAACGGCACCGGCCAGCTGTCGAAGTACCCACGCCAGGTCTCGACGGTGCGGCCGCGCTGGTCGGGCGCGAAGTCCTCGCTGACGACCCCGCGGACCAGCTCGGGGTATTTCGCCGCCGTGGCCCACGCGTGCAGGCCGCCCATGGAATGGCCGATCAGCACCGACGGGCCGAGCTCGGCGAGTACCTCGGCGAGGTCTTCGGCGAACTGCTCGGTGGTCCACGGGCCGGTGTGCGGCGCGCGGCCGTGGCCCCGGGCGTCGAGGGCGTGGACGGAGCCGTAGGGCTTGAGCCACTGGGCGACCGGCCACCAGGTACGGGCGCGGCCCATCAACCCGTGTAGCAGGAGCACCGACACGCCCGTGGTGTCGTCGCCGCCGAAGTGGATCAGCCCAGGTCGCACCGTGCCTCCCGCCGTTTCGTCCGGTAGCCAATCACACCCGAGCCCTTAGGGTGAAACGATGCGCAGCCACCGAACCGCCGTCTTCGCCCTCGCCGGTGTGCTCGCGCTGTCCGCGTGCAGTGCGGACAATCCGGACATCGCACCGCTGCATCCGTCCGCGGGGGCGCGCGGCGCCGGCGATCCGTATTACCCCGAGGACGGCAACGGCGGTTACGACGCACTCGACTACCACGTCGACGTCGGCTACGACCCCGCGAGCAGCCACCTCGACGGCGACACGACCGTGACGGCGAAGGCCACGCAGGACCTCAGCCGGTTCGACCTGGATCTGCGGGGGCTTGACGTGGCGTCGGTCGAGGTCGACGGGAAACCCGCCAAGTTCAGCCGGGAGAAGAACTTCGAGCTGGTGATCACGCCGCCGCAGCCGTTGCGCGCAGGCACGACGTATCGCACCCGCGTACGGTACTCCGGCGATCCGTCGAAGACCGAGCACGACGGCGGCAGCGAGACCGGCTGGAGCCGCTCGGCCGACGGCGGCGCGTTCATGGTGGGCGAGCCGCATTCGGCGGCGTTCTGGTACCCGGTGAACGAAACCCCGCGCGACAAGGCCACGTTCAGCGTGACCGCGCACGTGCCGGACGGCTGGACGGTGATCGCAGGCGGCCGTGAGCGAGGCAGTTCTTCGGCCGGCGGCAAGACCACCACCACCTGGACCGAGCCGAACCCCGTGGCCAGCTACCTCACGACGATCGCGATCGACAAGTTCACGGTGAAGCGCTCTTCCCTGCCCGACGGCACGCCCGTGGTGTCGGCGTACGCGCCGGGCGCCGAGTCGCTCGAGGCGAGCGGCGACCGGCTGCCGGACATCCTGGCGTTCCTGAGCAGCAAGTTCGGGCCATACCCGCAAAGCGCCGCCGGCGGCATCTACCTCGCGGAGGACATCCACTTCTCGCTGGAGACGCAGACGCGCCCGACGTACGCGAAGTGGGCCGACGTCCTCACCCTCGTGCACGAGAACGCCCACCAATGGTTCGGCGACTCCGTGTCGCTCGACTCGTGGTCGGACGTCTGCCTCAACGAGTGCTTCGCGTCGTACGCGCAGTGGCTCTGGTCCGAACGCGAGGGCCAGAACCTCGACGACCGCTACCGCGCAGCCCTCGAGATCACCCACGCCAGCACGGACTTCTGGAACCGCAAACTCGTCGACCCGGGCCCCGGCCACGAGTTCGAAGCCGTGTACGACAAGGGCATCCTCGCCCTGCACGCCCTGCGCCGACGCATGGGCGACGGCCCGTTCTCCACCCTGCTGCGCGACTGGCCCGCTGAGCACCGCCACGCCAACGCCACGTGGGCCGAATTCACGAAATTGGTGAACCACCTGGCCGGCCAGGACCTGGGCCCCTTCCTGGACGACTGGTTCCGCACGGCGAAACTCCCGTCGGACGCGGACCTCTACCCGGGCACGCTCCGTCCCTGAGCCGAGGCGCCCAGGAGTGACCTGGTACGCATTGGTCGGAGTCAGGATCGGCAGCGAGGCTGCGCAGCGTTACCCGGCGGAGGAGTTCCTTCACGAAGGACGCTGTGATGCCTTCGGTGGCTTCGACGATCGGGGCGAGGTCGGCGGTCACCTTGAGACCGCGGGAGTACAGCGCGAGCAGCGCGGTGCGGCCGGCGGCGTCGGGCAGCGGGATCTCGACGGCGAAGTCCACGCGGCCCGGCCGGTCGGCCAGGGCCCTCTCCAGGTCACCGGTGCGGTTGGTGGTGCGGAGGAAGCTGACGTCGGCGTCTCCGCCGACGCCGTCCATGGCGTCGAGCAGGCCGAACAGCAGCGGCGTGCCGCCGCGGGCGTGGTCGCGGTCCTCGGCGATGAGGTCGACGTCCTCCAACACGACGACGCTGGGCTGCAGCCGGCGCGCGAGTGTGGCGGCCTTCGAGACGAAACGCATCGCCGAGCCGGTGAGGATGACGACCGTGCTGCCGGGCAGCCGTCCCAACCGTCCCAAGAGGTAGCGGACGGTGTGCGTCTTCCGGGTACCGGGCGGGCCGTGCAGCAGCACGCCGCGTTTGAGGTGCTGGCCGGCCGCCAGCAGGCGTTCGCCGTGTTCCGCGATGCCAAGCGTGTGCCGTTCGACCGCGTCGAGCACACCTTCGGGCAGCACCACCTCTTCCGGCCCGGTCGCGGGCCGGGGCAGAAAAGTGAGCAGCTCGTTGCCGCTGTGCTCGCTCACGCCGAACTCCAGCACGTGGCCACGCAACACTCGTGCTCCGCGATCAGCTGCTCGATGCGGTCGGGCGTGGCCGTCGCCGCGGCGCGCTCCCCGGCGATCACCTCCGGGCGGTAATACATCTGACCGTACTGCTGGTTCGTCCCCCGCACACCGACGATCACCGACGTCCCGTCCGGCGCGGCCGTCCCCACCAGCCCCAGCTGCACGACCTCCGCCGCCGCGTCGGGCCCGTTCGTCGCGGTCGTGCAGTCGACGGCCCCCAGCTCGTACAGCCGGTGGTTCCGCGCGGCGAACAGCATGCCCACCAGGTCCTCGTGGCCGCGCTGCCCGCCGGCGATCCCGAACCAGTCCGTCCGCACGCCGTGCTCGGCCAAGTACGCGTCGATGCCCGCCTGGACGTTGGCGTGCTCCCAGTCCTCGTAGTTGCGCGTCACCACCAGCGCCTGCGTCAGTGGCACCCCGGTGCCCGGTGACGCGGTCGATCAGCTCGTTGGCCTGGCGCGAGCCGACCGCGTTGGCTGTGGCTTTGATGATGCGCTGCAGGTCGCGTGCGAGTGCTTCGTGATCTTCCCCCATGAACCCCAGTTTCTGGGTGGCCTGGCTGACGGAGTCGAAGTAGAAGTCGGCAGCGTCACCGATCTGGGACACCAGTTCCGGGGTCTCCCAGCTCGGGCCCGACAGCCGCGAGCGCACCAAGGACTTCTGCCAGGCGATGTCCCGGTAGTCGTGGTGCAGGTCATCGGAATGGAACGACGCGAAGGCGTGAAGGCCTGGTTCGAATTGATCGTGTGGACGCCGATGCTGCGTCCGGGCCCGTTGTGCACCAGCGACCAGTTCTCCTGGTCCAGGTGGTTGCGCGCGGTCCAGAACGCCAGGTAGCGGACCAGCAGGCCCATCCGCTCCGCGGCGACTTTCCCCACGCCGCGCAGGTCCACGCCCTGCCCACCCGGCCGCGGGCGGGCGCGCGTTCGACCCGCGCCGCCTCGATGCCGTAGCGGTGCCAGCCAGAACGCCAGCGCCGGGCCGGCGCTGCTCGCCCCCGAGATCAGAACCCGCGTGGGGTGCCCCCGTTCACGAAACCTGCCTCAACGTGATAGCCACAACTATTTGACGGTTACTACCACTTCCTCGCGCGGAAGACGGAAGTAGGCTGGAGGCATGGCAGTGGTGAAGATCAACGCGATCGAGGTCCCCGAAGGCGCCGGCCCCGAGCTGGAGAAGCGGTTCGCCGCGCGGCTGCACGCCGTCGACAGCCAGGCCGGGTTCCTCGGCTTCGAGCTCCTCCGCCCGGTTTCCGGCGAGACGCGCTACTTCGTCTACACGAAGTGGGAGTCGGAGGAGCACTACCAGGCGTGGGCGGCCGGCCCGGCGCGCGAGGCCCACGCGGGCGAGCGCGCGAAGCCGGTGTCGTCGGGTGCGAGCCTGCTCGAGTTCGAGGTCGTTCAGGCTTCGAAGCCGGGTGAGTGACGAACTCGCCCGCGCGGCCGACCTGATCCACGGTGCCGGCGCGTTGCTCGTGTGCGCCGGCGCCGGGATGGGCGTCGACTCCGGCCTGCCCGATTTCCGCGGCGACGAGGGCTTCTGGCGCGCGTACCCGCCGTACGCCGAGCTCGGCCTCAGCTTCGAGGAGCTGGCCGACCCGCGTCACTTCGCCGACGACCCCGAGCTGGCCTGGGGCTTCTACGGCCACCGGCTCGACCTTTACCGGAAGACGGTGCCGCACCGGGGTTTCGAGCTGCTGCGCGAATGGGGCGAGAAGAAGCCCGGCGGCGTCCGCGTCTTCACGTCCAATGTGGACGGCCAGTTCCAGGTCGCGGGCTTCGGCCACGTCGCCGAGGCCCACGGGTCCATCCACCACCTGCAGTGCCTCAACGGCTGCACGGACGACATCTGGCCGGCCACCGACGTCCACGTGGACCTCGACGAAACGACCATGCGCGCCCGCCCGCCGCTGCCGAGCTGCCCACGCTGCGGCGGCCTCGCCCGGCCCAACATCCTGATGTTCGGCGACTTCGAGTGGGTTCCGACGCGCAGCCAGGCCCAGCTCGACGAGCTCACCGCGTGGCGCCGCGACCAGCGCGAACTCACCGTGGTCGAGCTCGGCGCGGGCCAGGCCGTGCCGACCGTCCGCCGCTACGCCGAGCTGGCCAGCGCGGCGACGGGCACGCTCGTGCGCATCAACCCGCGCGAGCCGCAGATCCGCCACGGGCGCGGCGTGTCGATCGCGGCCGGCGCGGTGGAGACGCTGCTCAAGCTCGCCTGAGGTGCAGCAACGGGAACGGCCGGCCCTCGGAGTCCGTCGCCGAGCGGCCGGCGATCACGAACCCGTGGTGCAGGTAGAAGCCGAGAGCCTGCGGGTTCTGCTCGTTGACGTCCAGCGTCAGCGAAGGAAACTCCGCCAACGCCGCCCGCAGCAGCGCGGACCCGACCCCTGAACCACGGTGATCGGCGTGCACGAACAGCATTTCCAAGCTGCCGGAAGCGATCCCGGAAAAACCGGCGGCAACACCGTCCACAGTGGCCACCGTCAGCTCCACCCGCGGGAAGTACCCCGGCACGCGCTCAGCGTAGAACGAGACATCGTCGGCGGTCAGAAAATCATGCGTCGCCTCGACCGCGCTGCGCCAGATCGCCAGCAGCTCCGGGTATTCGTCCGGGCCCGAGACCGGACGGAGCGAGATCGTCACGGCAACCGCACCTGGGCGTAAACAGCGCGATGGTCGGTTCCGGGCATGTCGAACACGCGGTAGTCCTCGACGGCCGCGCGTTTGTCCACCAGCACGTGATCCAGCGTAACGAGCGGCGTGGCATCAGCGGGCCACGTGGGCTGCAGGCCGTCGCCGCGTTCGTCGGCGGCGTCGTGGTAGCCGCGCGACCGCACGGTGGCCAGGGCCGCGTGGTCGAGGGTCGCGTTGAAGTCGCCGGCCAGCATGCGCAGGCCGTGCTCACCAGCGGCGCGCGATAGGTCCTTCGTCTCGCGTTCCCACTGGTCGACGTCGGTGTCGGGCGACTCCGGGTGCACCGCGACGAGCTCCACCACCGTGCCACCGCCGAGGTCGGCCTCCGCGCTGGGCTGCTTCGCGGTGGAGTCGCCCGTGTAGTTCTCCTCGGTGAGCGGGTAGCGCGACACGATGCCCGACCCGTCCGCGCCCGGCGCCGCGTGCAGCACCCGGTACGGCAGCAGCCCGAACAGCCCCGCCTTGTCCAAAGCGGACACTTCAGCCGAGGTCATCTCCACGAGGTTCAGCACGTCGACCTGGTTGTCGCGCACCAGCTTCACGATCGTGGCGGCGTCGGCGTGACCCAGGTACAGGTTCGCCGACATCACCCGCAGCGACTTCCCCGCCACGGCCGGTTGCTCATCGGCCATCACGCGCGGCGCCACGAACACGGCCAGCAGGGTCGCCAGCACCAGCGCGATCCCGCCGGTCCACCACCGGCGCAGCGCCAGCGAAACGCCGCCCAGCAGCGCTCCGTACACGATCGCGTACGGAGTGAGCGCGAGCAGCACGAGCGTGTACCAGCCGCCGTCGTAGCCGACCGTGCGCAGCGCCGCGATCGCCGGCAGGGGCACGCCGAACAGCAGCAAGACGCCCGTGACCAGCCGGTTCCGTGGCCGCGCCCGCACCTGGTCGTTGATCACCATGGGCCGAGTATGCCGACTCCAGCCGGGCGAGCGCGCCCCGGACACCGCACCTCCACAACACCTCCGCAACTCCTGACAGCGGAAGACAGGTCCGCGGCAGGCGCTGTCAGCGTGCTGTGCGCGCCCTGACAGGCCGGCCGTCCACTGTGTTGCCCGGAGGGCGACAGCAGGAGGAGGACCACATGTCGTTTGCGATCAAGGCCGAGGGCCTGGTCAAGCAGTTCGGGGAGACGAAGGCGCTGGACGGGGTGGACCTGGAGGTCCCGTTCGGCAAGGTGGTGGGGGTGCTCGGGCCCAACGGCGCGGGCAAGACCACGGCGGTACGCATCCTGGCCACGCTCGTCAAGCCCGACGCCGGAAACGCCACGGTCGGGGGTTTCGACGTGGTGCAGGACCCGGTGCGGGTGCGTTCGCTGATCGGGCTCACGGGCCAGTACGCGTCGGTTGACGAGGACCTCAACGGCATCGAGAACCTTGTGCTGATCGGCCGGCTGCTCGACCTGTCGCGCGCCGACGCCAAGGCCCGGGCGAAGGAACTGCTGGAGCGCTTCGAGCTGTCCGACGCCGCCAAGCGCCCGATCCGCACCTACTCCGGCGGCATGCGCCGGCGGATCGACCTCGCGGCGAGCCTCGTCGGGCGGCCGGAGGTGCTCTACCTCGACGAGCCCACCACCGGGCTCGACCCGCACGCCCGCAACGAGGTGTGGGCCGTCGTTCGCGGCCTGGTCGCCGACGGCGCGACGGTACTGCTCACCACCCAGTACCTGGAGGAAGCCGACCAGCTGGCCGACAAGATCACCGTGTTCGACCACGGCCACGTGGTCGCCGACGGCCGCGCCGACGAGCTCAAGCGTCGCGTGGGCGGCCAGACGCTGCAAGTACGCCCGACGTCGCTCGCCGATCTCGACGCTGTCGCCCGCATCCTGGGCGAGCTCACCGGCGTCCGCCCGACGCGCGACGACGACACGGGCCTGCTCACCGCGCCGGTGTCCGACCCGGTCCTGCTGTCCACGCTCGTGCGCAAGCTCGACGAGGCCGGCATCACCTCCGACGAGCTCGCGCTGCGGCTGCCGAGCCTCGACGAGGTGTTCCTGGCCCTGACCGGCCACTCCGCCGAACCGTCCACTGCCGACGCCCAGCTCGAAGGGAGCCTCGCGTGACCGCGCTCGCGCTCGATCCACCCCGCCGCATCAGCCCGGTGAAAGGCACGCAGCACGCGCTTTCCCTGGCCTGGCGCGGAATCCTGAAGATCCGCAAGAACCCGGAGCAGCTGGCCGATGTGACGCTGATGCCGATCATCTTCCTGCTGATGTTCACCTACCTGTTCGGCAACGCGCTGGGCGGGTCCATCTCGAACTACCTGCAGAGCCTGGTCCCCGGCTTGGTCGTGATGAACATCCTGCAGGCCAGCCTGACCGTGGGCGTGCAGCTGAACGCCGACGTCACCAAGGGTGTGTTCGACCGGTTCCGCAGCATGCCGATCGCGCGCTCGGCGCCGTTGGTGGGCGCGGTGCTGGCGGACCTCGTGCGTTACGTCGTGTGCCTGGCCGTGCTGATGGTCGTCGCGATGGTGATGGGTTACCGCATCGAGACGGGCCCGATGCAGTTCCTGGCCGCGATCCTGCTGGTGCTGGCGTTCGGGCTGTGCTTCTGCTGGGGCTCGGTGTTCGTCGGGATGCTGATGAAGTCGCCCGGTGCCGCGCAAGGCCTGATGTTCGTGTTCATCATGCCGCTCACGTTCGGCAGCAACGTGTTCGTGTCCACCGCGACGATGCCGGGGTGGCTGCGGGCCTGGGCGGACATCAGCCCGGTGAGCCTGATGGCCAACGCGTTGCGGGGCTTGATGAACGGCGGCGCGGTCGCCGGGCCGCTCGGCGGGGCGCTCGCGTGGATGGTCGGGGCCGTGGTGGTGTTCTTCCCGCTCGCGACCTGGGCCTACCGCCGCCGGGTCTGAGCGACTGTCGAAAAAGGACCACACCGGAACACGGGGCACTCGGTCCCCTCCACCGCGGGGCGGTGGAGGGGACCGAGCTCGTCAGCCGCCGATTTCCTCGGTGAACCAGGCGATTCCGTCGGCCCGGTCCAGCGCCCGGGTGGCCGCCACGAGCTTCGCGTACCGGTCCGCGCCCAGGTTCTCCTGCAGCCTGGTGATCAGCCCGACCACTTCCGGGCTGCCGAGGTCGAACTCGCCACGGACCAACGCGCTGAGTGCCAGCACGCGCGCCGCTGCCTCGAGCCGGCCCTGCGCGTAGCGGATCTCCGCGACGACCTCGGCGATCTGGGCCAGATCGGGCATGTCCATCCGCTGGCTGACCGACCGGACGGCAGCGACCGCGTGCGGCAGCGCCTCGTCCGGCTTTCCTTCCGCCAACGCGATCCTGGCGTGGATCATGCCGAACCACTCGTCCTCGAAGCTGCCCGGGAACGGCCAGTCGTCCCGTCCGCGCAGGATGATCTCGCCCACGCTGCGGGCATCCGCCAGCCGACCCTCGCGGATGAGCAGTTCGAGCCGGCCGAACATGAGGATCAGGGTCAGCTCGCGCTTGCCGTTGTTCTCCGCGTAGCGTTCGGCCGCGGTCAGCTCCCGCCAGGCGCCGTCGCGATCACCACCGCGCGACCGCTCCACGGCGAGGCGCCACCACTGCTGGACGACGTCGTCCTGCGAACGCAGCTCCATGGCCAACCGCAGTCCTTCGGTGTACGCCGCGATCGCCCCGGCGTGGTCGCCGCGCTGCGACAGGCTCATGGCGCGGAAGCTGAACGTCATCGCCAGGCCCCAGCGGTCCCCGATCGCGAGGAAGCCGGCGTGGGCCTCCTCGCGGGCGCGGGCGGACCCGTCCAGGTCGCCCTCGTCGGCGAGCACGAAGCTCTCGGCCCAGTGCGCCGCGGCCCGGCTCCAGGGGTCCCCGCCGCCGATCGCGCGCTTGATTTCGCGCCGCGCCAGTTCGCGGTGGCCGCTCAGGAAAGCGACCATCGGCAGCGCGAGCGAGAGCCACGGGTTGCCCTTCGCGGCGCCGGTGCGCACGCACTCCTCGATCAGGTCCGGAGCGCCCGCCATCGCCTGGGGCCCGGTCATCATGTGCATCATCATTTGACTCAGCCGCAGGGCCGCCGCGACGTCGGGTGCGAGGCGGTCGCCGAAGGCCAGCACGTCGACCACGAACCGCTCGGCGCGTTCACCCTGGCCCAGGATCGACAGGTACCAGAACAGGCCGTAGAGGAGGCGGCCGGAGGAATCGACGTCCTCCGACTCGATGGCGGAGCGCAGGGCGGCGGTGAGGTTGTCGTTGTCGTTCTCGAAGACCTCGATCGCAGTGAGCTGATCGCGGGTGCGCAGCAGCGGCTCGGTGCGTTCGACGAGGTCGACGAAGTAGCGCACCATGGCCGCGCGCAACCGCTGGGGCTCCCCCGAATCGGTGAGCCGCTCGGTGGCGTACACCCGCAGCGTCTCCAGCATGCGGTATCGCCCGCCGACGGTGTCCACAATGGATTTCTCGACCAGCGAACCCAGGACGTACACCACGTCTTCGGCGGGCAGCAGGTCCTCGTCGGCGCACACGGCCGTCACGGCTTCCTCGTCGAACGTCGCGGCGAACACGGCGAGCCGTCGCGCCAGCGCGAGCTCCGCGTCGGTGAGCAAGTCCCAGCTCCATTCGACGACGGCCCGCAGGGTCCGTTGCCGGGGCAGAGCCGTGCGGCTGCCGGAGGTGAGCAGGCGGAAGCGGTCGTCGAGGCGTTCGGCGATGCTCGCGACCGGCATCGACCGCAGGCGCGCCGCGGCCAGCTCCAGCGCCAGCGGCATGCCGTCGAGCCGGCGGCAGATCTGCGTCACCGCGTCCACTGTGGATTCGTTGAGGGTGAAGTCGGGGCGCACGGCGATGGCCCGGTCGAGAAACAGCCGCGCCGAGTCCAGCGCGCCCACCTCGCCCGGCGGCGTGGTCTCGGCCGGCACGGGCAGCGGGCCGAGCGGGCAAAGGGCTTCGCCGGTGATCGCGAGCGGCTCACGGCTGGTGGCCAGTACGCGCAACGCCGGCACGCGGCGCAGCAGATCGTCGGCCAGCTGCGCGGCGGGCTCGATGATGTGCTCGCAGTTGTCCAGCACCAGCAGGGCTTCGCTGCCGCTGAGGGCCTCGACGGCGTACTCGATCAGCTCCGTCGGCCGCCGGCGCACCTCGGCCTCGCTCGCGCGCAGGTCGCGGATCTCCAACGCGGTGAGCAGCGCGCCCAGCACGTCGTCGGAGTCACGGACGCCGGCGAGTGGCACGAAGCAGACTCGCCCGGGCCCGTGCGCGGGGTGGCGCGCCGCGGCCTCGGTCGCCAGGCGCGTCTTGCCCGCGCCACCCGGGCCGACGAGCGTGACGAGCCGGGAACCGTCGAGCAGCTCGGACAGCTGCTTCAGCTCGTCGCCGCGGCCGACGAAGCTCGTGAGTCGAACCGGCAGCCGATCGGTGACCGGCGCGGCGGGCGCGAGCTCACCGCGCAGCGCCTGCAGGTGGATCTCCTGCAGCTCGGCCGACGGGTCCACGCCCAGCTCGTCGGCCAGCGTCGCGCGGATCGTGCTGTACGCGGCGAGCGCGTCCGCCTGGCGGCCGGCCGAGCACAACGCCCGGACGCGCAGGCCGGCGAGCCGCTCGCGCAACGGGTGGGCATTGGCGGCGGCGGTGAGATCGGCGAGCACGTCGGCGTGGCGGCCCAGGCGCAGCTCGGCGTCGAAGCGGTCCTCGGCGGCCTCCGTGCGCAACTCCTCCAGCCGCGTCGCGGGTGCGGTGGCGAACGGCGCGTCGAGCACGTCCGCCAGCGCGGCGCCGTGCCAGAGGTCCAGAGCAGTGCGCAGCAGCTCGGCCGCGCGCGAGTCACGGCCCGCCGAAAGCTCCCGACGCCCCTCGGCGGCGAGCCGTTCGAACCGGTGCGCGTCCACGGCGTCCGCGGCCAACGCGAGCCGGTAGCCACCCGCCCCGGACTCCAGCTCGGCCCTCGCCGGCCGCAGCGCGCGGCGCAGGCGCGAGACCAGCGACTGCAGCGCGTTGGCGGCATCGGCGGGCGGCTCGGTGCCCCACAGGCCGTCGATGAGCATCTCGGCCGGCACCGCGTGGCCGGCGTCGAGGGCGAGCCGGGCCAAGAGCATGCGAAGGCGCGCACCGCCGATGTCCACCGGGGTGCCGTCCTCGCAGGCCGCCCGCAGCGGACCCAGGAGCGCCACGCGCATGCCACCAGCTTTCCAGACGGATGCTGAGGACGGGTCCGAACGGCCGCCAGGGAACCGACGTAAGTGTGGACTTTCAGGACAAAACACCACCAGCAGCCATCAACAGCCCTTCGCGGCGATACGTTGCAAACGGTTTCCCGAGCAGCAGACAGGAGCGTTCATGAGACTGCAGCACCGCTGGCGTCGCCCGGCAGTGACGGTCGTCGCCACGCTGGCCGCGCTGAGCCTGGGCGGCGGCATCGCCTCCGCAGGGCAGGACGGGTACGGCTGGGGCACACCGGGTGCCGACGGAGCCGGCGACAGCTACTACCCGCAGGACGGCAACGGCGGCTACGACGTCGCCGACTACGACCTCGCCGTCACCTACGCGCCGGACAGCCACCAGCTCACCGGCGTGCAAACGATCAGCGCGCGGGCCACCCAGACGCTGAGCTCGTTCAACCTCGACCTCAACGGCCTCACCGTCGACTCGGTGAGGGTCAACGGCCTCAAGGCCAAGTTCACCCGCAGCGGCGACCACGAGCTCACGGTCACGCCGCTGCTCCCGCTGCTGCGCGGCCTGCCGTTCCGCGCCGTGATCACCTACCACGGCGTGCCCGCCCCGATCAGCGACCCGTCGCTGGGCGACAACGGCTGGCAGTACGCCGAGACCGGTGGCGCGTTCGTCGCCGGCGAGCCGAAGTCGGCCAGCACGTGGTACCCGGTGAACGACACCCCGCGCGACAAGGCGACCTTCCACCTCGCCATCACCGTCCCGGACGCCTGGGGCGTGATCGCGAACGGCCGGGAGCTGGCCACGCACAAGACGGCGAAGGGCACGACGCACACGTGGGCCGAGACCACGCCCGCCGCGCCGTACATGACCACGGTCGCCATCGACAAGTGGACGTTCGACAAGCGCAAGCGCAAGGACGGCACGCCGATCGTCAGCGCCTTCGCGCCCGGCACGCCGGATTCGACCAAGCAGGCCGATGCGCGGCTGCCGGAGATTCTCGACTTCCTGGAGTCGAAGTTCGGCAAGTACCCCGTGGACGCCGCCGGTGGCATCTACCTGGCCGAGCCCATCGGGTTCTCGCTGGAGACCCTGAGCCGGCCGATCTACTCCGGCCGCGCGGGCAACGTCGACACGATCGTGCACGAGAACGCCCACCAGTGGTATGGCGACACCGTGGCCGTGGACCATTGGAAGGACGTCTGCCTCAACGAGTGCTTCGCCTCCTACGCCGAATGGCTGTGGGACGAGGCCAAGAACGGCGTGAACCTCGACGACCAGTACCGGCAGCAGGTCGCCACCGCGTCCGACCGGTTCTGGAACGGCAAGCTCTACGACATGGGCCCGGGCAACGAGTTCACCTACGTGTACTCCAAGGGCCCGGTCGCGCTGCACGCCCTGAGCAAGTACATGGGCGAGGCCGCGTTCGACAAGGTGCTCAAGACGTGGAACTCGTTGCACCGCAACGGCAACGCGAGCATGCAGGAGTTCCAGAAGTACTGCGAATCCGTGTCGCACAAGGATCTGCAGGGCTTCTTCGACGCGTGGATCTACGGCTCCGGCAAGCCGTCCGATCAGTACCTCTACCCGGGGGATCTGAAGCCGGCCGCTTGATCTCTTCGGTTCCGCTCGTGACGGCCTCCCTGGTGCTGCCGGGGAGGCCGTCTCGCTGTTCGACGCCGGTACTTGCGCAGCACCGGCCGCGTCGGGTGGGTGCGGCCGATCTCGGTGAACCCACTGCTTCGAACGTCTGCAGCGTGTCGGTGAACAGAGCCGGCTGGGCAGCGCCGGGGTCGGCGTCGCGCTGCTTCAAGCCGCGGCCCGGCTTGCCCCCGACCACGGCGCGTCCGTGCTCCACGGGCACCCCGTCGACGTCGCGAACTTGCGCGGCACCCACGAGATGCTCCCGTGGACCCCTCCTCGCTTCCAGCCGGATGGTCCGAACCTATTCTGGGCTTCGGCCTCTCGGAGGGAGTTTCGGCATGACGGTGTTGCTCACGGGGTTCGCGCCGTTCGGCGGGTCGGCGACGAATCCATCCTGGCAGGCGGCGCAACTGGTGGCCGCACGGCGAAACGACGTAGTCGCGGTGGAGCTGCCGGTGGAGTTCGGCGCGTCGCTGACGGCCTTGCGTGCGGCGATCGAGCTGCACCAGCCGAGTGTGGTGGTGTGTGCGGGAGAAGCGGGTGGGCGCAGCGCGGTCACGCCGGAGCGGGTGGCGATCAACCTGATCGACTCCCGGATTCCCGACAACGCCGGCGACCAGCCCGTCGACGTGCCGGTGATCGCGGACGGCCCGGCGGCCTACTTCACCACGTTGCCGGTCAAGGCGGCGGTGGCGGCGATCCAGGCGAAGGGCGTGCCGGCGGCGATTTCGCACACGGCGGGAACCTATGTGTGCAACCAGGTCTTCTACGGCCTGATGCACTTGGCCGCCAAAGAATTCCTTTCGCTGCGAGGCGGATTCGTCCACGTGCCGTCGGCGCCGGAGCAGGTCGGTGCGGACCGGCCGGCGCTCGACGTGCGGCAGTCGGCCGAAGCGTTGGACGTCGTGATCACGACCGCGCTGACCACCGCGGACGACCTCGACGTCAGCGCCGGAACGTTGAACTGAGGCTCGGGAACGGCGCCTCGCGGTCCGCACGGAGCCGGTCGTAGAAGTCGGTGAACTCCACGGCCGTCTTCGCGTGCCGCGCGACCACCGACGCCACGGGTTCCGGCAGCGGCAGTTCCCCGCCGGCCGCACGGCGGACCGCGGCCACGCGCTCGGCCCGGTCCCAGGTGCCGCAGACCTCCGTGACCAGCCACTGCGTCAGGTGCATGGCCAGGTACGCGGAATCGTGCTCGACATTCGCCTCGGCGAACGCGCGCTCGGCGGCATTCAGGTCGAACCTCGTGACGAAGGCGAGTCCGAAGTCGGTCAGGTAGAGGCGCTCGCCATCGGTGAGGAAGTTGCCGAAGTGGGTGTCGAAGTGCAGCACGCCTTGTGTGCGAAGGAAACCGGCCGTCTCGAACAACTGCTGTTCGACACGTTCCGTCAGATCGAGGTGCGTGGGCAGCCAGGCGTGCAGCGTCGTCGGCAAGTACTCGCAGAACAGGACCACGCTCGCCTCGGCCGCCTCCAGCTCCTCCAGCCGCCGGCGCACGGCGGCTGAACCGCCCCAGTACTCGACGTCCGCTTCGAGCGGGCGATCGGGAACACGGTTGGCCCGCAGCGGCAGCACGCGCCAGTGGTGCAGCAGCGGGAAGTACTCGCACTCACCGCCGAGGACCCAGCCGGTGGCCATGACGTGCAGCGCCAGCTCCCGCCACGCCGAGCCCTCCGGCGAGCCGAGGCCGTAGTGGCAGAACTCCGGCAGGTCGTAGAGGTTGGCCGTGGAGTGCGGATGCCGAAGTTCCAGCTCCGTCAGCGGCACCCGTTTCGCGAACACCGGAGTGCCGTCGACGTCGAGCCGCACGCCCGTGCCGCCGATGCCTTCGGACACGACCTCGGCGGCCGCGAGCTGTTCGGTCAGCTGCCGGTCGCTCAGCAGCGCCAACACCGTGGCCGCGCGCAGGTGGTTCGTGAGTCGTGAGTCCCCCATTGACTTCACAATACGGAGAAGGGCGGCTCCCCATGGGGAACCGCCCTTCTCACCTCGTCAAGCGATCAGTCGTTCTCAGTGTCGTGCTCCGAGGCGCCGATGCTGACCGGCGGCGCGTCCGGAACCGAGGACGGGCGCCTCTCACCGCGGAAGGTGAAGTGCGCTTCGTCGTCGCGGTCTTCGGGGTTCCCGCTCCAGCCCTCGACGTCGACCAGGATGATCTGGCCGGGCTCGACCTCGCCGAAGAGGATCTTCTCCGACAGCTGGTCCTCGATCTCGCGCTGGATCGTGCGACGCAGCGGCCGGGCGCCGAGCACCGGGTCGAAGCCACGCTTGGCCAGCAGAGCCTTGGCCTTCGCGGTGAGCTCGAGCTCCATGTCCTTCGCCTTGAGCTGCGTCTCCACGCGCCCGATCATCAGGTCGACCATCTGGATGATCTGTTCCTGCGTGAGCTGGTGGAAGACGATGATGTCGTCGATACGGTTCAGGAACTCGGGCCGGAAATGCTTCTTCATTTCCTCGTTGACCTTCTGCTTCATCTTCTCGTAGCGGTTCGTGACGTCCGCTCCGGAGGAGAAGCCGAGGCTCACGGACTTCGAGATGTCCGAGGTGCCCAGGTTCGAGGTGAAGATCAGGACCGTGTTCTTGAAGTCGACCGTGCGACCCTGGCCGTCGGTGAGGCGACCGTCTTCGAGCACCTGCAGGAGCGTGTTGTAGATCTCCTGGTGCGCCTTCTCGATCTCGTCGAAGAGCACCACCGAGAACGGCTTGCGCCGCACCTTCTCGGTCAGCTGCCCGCCCTCTTCGTAGCCGACGTAGCCCGGAGGGGCACCGAAGAGCCGCGAAGCGGTGTAGCGGTCGTGGAACTCACCCATGTCGATCTGGATGAGCGCGTCGTCCTCGCCGAACAGGAAGGCCGCCAGCGCCTTGGAGAGCTCGGTCTTACCGACACCGGACGGGCCGGCGAAGATGAACGAGCCCGACGGGCGCTTCGGGTCCTTCAGACCCGCACGCGTACGGCGGATCGCCTGGGAGACGGCCTTGACCGCGTCCTCCTGGCCGATGATGCGCTTGTGGAGCTCCTCCTCCATGCGCAGCAGCCGGGTGGTCTCCTCCTCGGTGAGCTTGAACACCGGGATGCCGGTCCAGTTGGCCAGCACCTCCGCGATCTGCTCGTCGTCCACCTCGGCGACGACGTCGAGGTCGCCGTCCTTCCACTGCTTCTCGCGCTCGCCCTTCTGGCCGAGGAGGGTCTTCTCCTCGTCACGCAGGCGGGCGGCCCGCTCGAAGTCCTGCGCGTCGATCGCGGACTCCTTGTCGCGGCGGACGTCGGCGATCTTCTCGTCGAACTCGCGCAGGTCCGGCGGCGCGGTCATGCGGCGGATGCGCATGCGGGCGCCGGCCTCGTCGATGAGGTCGATGGCCTTGTCCGGCAGGAACCGGTCGTTGATGTAGCGGTCGGCCAGCGTGGCGGCCGCGACCAGCGCCGAGTCGGTGATCGAGACGCGGTGGTGCGCCTCGTACCGGTCGCGCAGGCCCTTGAGGATCTCGATGGTGTGCTCGAGCGACGGCTCGCCGACCTGGATCGGCTGGAAGCGGCGCTCCAGCGCGGCGTCCTTCTCGATGTACTTGCGGTACTCCTCGAGCGTGGTCGCACCGATCGTCTGCAGCTCACCGCGGGCCAGCATCGGCTTCAGGATCGAAGCCGCGTCGATGGCGCCCTCGGCGGCACCCGCGCCGACGAGCGTGTGGAGCTCGTCGATGAACAGGATGATGTCGCCGCGGGTCTTGATCTCCTTGAGCACCTTCTTCAGGCGCTCTTCGAAGTCACCGCGGTAGCGGGAGCCGGCGACCAGCGAGCCTAGGTCCAGCGTGTAAAGCTGCTTGTCCTTGAGCGTCTCGGGCACTTCGCCCTTGACGATGCTCTGCGCGAGGCCCTCGACGACGGCGGTCTTGCCGACGCCCGGCTCGCCGATGAGCACCGGGTTGTTCTTGGTGCGGCGGGACAGCACCTGCATGACCCGCTCGATCTCCTTGCCGCGCCCGATGACCGGGTCGAGCTTGCCCTCGCGGGCGAGCACGGTCATGTTGCGGCCGAACTGGTCGAGCACCAGCGACGACGACGGGGTGCCCTCGCCGCGGCCCGAGCCGCTCTCGGTGGACTTCTCGCCGGTCTGGTAACCCGACAGAAGCTGCAGCACCTGCTGGCGCACCCGGTTGAGGTCCGCGCCGAGCTTGACGAGCACCTGTGCGGCGACGCCCTCACCCTCGCGGATCAGGCCGAGCAGGATGTGCTCGGTACCGATGTAGTTGTGGCCGAGCTGCAGCGCTTCGCGCAGCGACAGCTCAAGCACCTTCTTGGCCCGAGGCGTGAACGGGATGTGCCCGCTCGGCGCCTGCTGGCCCTGGCCGATGATCTCTTCGACCTGCTGGCGCACTCCCTCGAGGGCAATGCCCAGCGACTCGAGCGCCTTGGCGGCGACACCCTCACCCTCGTGGATCAGACCCAGGAGGATGTGCTCGGTGCCGATGTAGTTGTGGTTGAGCATCCGGGCCTCTTCTTGGGCCAGGACGACCACCCGCCTCGCGCGGTCGGTGAACCTCTCAAACATGCGCACTCCCTCGACTGCTGCGTCGGCGGCCCGTTCCCGTCACGGGATTTCACCCGCGACGGACAGCACCGTGAGACCACTGTAGTAGCCAAGCGGTCGCGCTTGCGTACCACTACGGCTTGCGGTGGTCTTTTGGCACCCGGCCGGTGACCCGTCCGGTCACCATCCAACATCCGGTTGCCCTGCACTTTTACCTCTTGTCGAACGTACGGGCCCGCGTTCGGATTCCGCCTGCACCCCCCTGTCCGCTCAGCGCGAACACATCCGGGAGCTGGCCGTTTCCACCAGGTGGGCACCCGATTGGCGCAACCGCGCGACCTATGTAAGGTTAGGCACGCCTAATCAGTACGGCCGGTGAGGAGGGCCGCGGTGAACCAGCAGCGGTCTTCCCGCGGCGTCGGCGACGTCGGTGACGGCCTCGCCAGTTCGCTCCTGCGGGTCGGGAGGCGCCAGGAGCGCGGTGAGCTGCGGCGGGACGTCCCGACCGGGTGGTTCCACTGCGCCGAGCTGCTGGAACACCCCGAGCTTTTCACCGAATGGCGTGAACGGCTGGAAAAGTGGCTTCTCCACAACCACGGCGCCGCGCCCGAGCGCACGGCCGCGAGTTACGTGATGTCGTGGTACCTGCATGTGCCCGCGTACGTCGGCGCGCTGCTGCTGCACCACGAACGCCGCGTTCCGTCGCTCGAACCCGAGCAGCTCGCCTTCGGGCTCGGCGCCGACCGTCCGCACCCCGAGGGCATGGCCGTGCTGGGCGAGAGCTTCTGCTGCCTGCCCACCGACCCCGGTTCCGCGCGACCCGAGGCCACGGTCGTGGCCGACGAACGCGCGCTGGCCGGGGTGCTGCGCGCCCAATTCGTGGCACACGCCACACGCTTCGTCCGCGCGTACGCGCCGAGCAGCCGCCTGGGCCGCCGCATGCTGTGGGCCGCGGCCACCGACGCGCTGGACAACTCGCTGTGGTGGGCCGGCCGGCAGGGCGGGACGCCGGACGCGGAAGGCGCCGGGGTCGCCGACGCCGCGTTGGTGCTGGCCGACCGGTACCGCCCGCTGACCTCCGCCTCGACCCTGCGCATGGCCACGGACGCCGAAGGGCACCGCGCCTGGGAACGGCGGCGGGAGAGCTGCTGCTTCTCCTATTTGCTGCCGGGCGAGACCGAGTGCGCGGAATGTCCGCGCGTCTGCTCGAGATGAGCGCAGGTCACGCGGGCCAGGCCGGGTCGCGGCCCGAAGCGCCCAGCGCGCGGTCGAGGGCCGGAGCGCCGGCCGGAACCGGCACCTCGGGACCGTAGACGCCCATCGCCCGCGCCTGCTCGCCCATGGCGACGGCGGACGCGCACACGGCTTCCGCGGCCTCGTCGGAGCAGATCAACGACGCGCCGGCCGCGCGGGCGAGGTCCCAGCCGTGGATGACGAACTCGCCAAGCACCATGTCGCCGACAATCGCCGCGGGCATCGTGGCCGAGCCGAGCGTCGCCAGGCCTTCCCACGCGCCTGCGGGCGCGAAGGCGTCGACGAGGTCTTCGGTCTGCTTCGCCAGCGTCGCGAGCCAGTCTTCGCCGACGAGGGCAGCATCGGCTTCGGTGCCGGTCGCCGTGTACGTCTCGCGACGGCCGGCGGCGGCGAGCCACGGGCCCCAGTAGAGCAGGTGGTTGAGCAGGCCACGCACGTCGTAACCGGTGCACGGGGTGGGCGCCGTGAGCGATTGCGCGGCGGCCGCCACGCGCAGGAATTCGGCCGCGGCCGGGCGCAGCAGGGCGGAGTGGTCGGTCATGCGTGAAGCCAAGCAGCGGGGCGCGACGCGCGTCTTGAACGAACGCGACGCACTAGCGTGACACGCATGCGCCGGATCCCGCGCGGCATCGTCGACGAGCAGGTGGCCCGCACCAAGTTCACGCTCGCCCGTCACGCACCGGCGCCCGCGCTCGCGCAGTTCGTCGACTACCACTGGGTGCTGCACTGGGACCTCGACGGCTTCCACGACCAGCACGTGCTGCCCAACGTCGCGGTGCACGTGACCTTCTTCCCCGGCGCGTGCGGCGTCTACGGCCCGGGCCACACGCTGTTCACGCACCGGCTGGAGGGCCGCGCGCACGGCCTCGGCGTGCGGTTCCGGCCGGGGTGCTTCCGCCCGTTCCTCGGCGCGCCCGTACGAATCCTCGCGGACCGATCCGTACCGTTGGAGGACGTCTTCGGCAGCGGCGGCACCGAAGTGGCCGAATCGGTGCGAAATGCGAGTGACGATCAGGAAATGATCGCTGCAGTCGACAACTTGCTGATCGCAATGCACTCGACTCTTCCGCCCGCCGCGCGGACGGCCGCCGCGGCGGTGGAAACAATCGCGGAGGATCCCGAAATCACGCGCGTCGATCAACTCGCCGCGAGCGCAGGCTTGTCCGCACGGGCACTTCAGCGGCTCTTCGCGGAACACGTCGGCTGCACGCCCAAGTGGGCGATCCGGATATACCGCCTGAACGACGCCGCGCGCGACCTCGCCGACACCGGCAGTCCCGATTTCGCGGACCTGGCCACCCGGCTCGGCTATAGCGATCAACCGCACTTCACCCGTGATTTCCGCGCGGTGACCGGATCCACGCCCGGCGAGTTCGCCCGTTCGGCCCGCCGCGCCGTACCGGTGCAGAACGAGCGCTCTTGAACACTGGGCCGCGGTGAACACAAGCCGCTGAAGTCGCCGAACGCCCTGGGTTCAGCCGACCGGACAGAAACCGGACAAGCAAAACGGCCGCCGGAAATAACCCGGCGGCCGCCCTCCTCGTTGTGCCCCTCAGTTCTTCTGGTGGTAGGCCTCAACGACCTCCGACGGGATCCGTCCCCGGTCGGAAACCGCGAAACCGTTCTTGCGCGCCCAGGCGCGAATGGCCTGGTTCTGCTCGCGGTCGACCGTGGCCGGGCGGGCCGAGGCCTTCGCACCCGCGACCGGACGCAGCGCGGCGCGCTTGCGGCCACCGGCCCGGCGGGCGTGCTCCACGTACTGGGCCAGCGCGTCGCGCAACTCTTCGGCGTTTTCCGAGGACAGGTCGATCTGGTAGGTCACACCGTCCAAACCGAACTCGACGGTCTCTTCGGCCTCACTGCCGTCGAGGTCATCGACCAGGGAGACGAGCACCTTCTGTGCCATCTGATTCCTCCTGCGGGGCTTACGCGAATGATCTGGTTACGGGGCGAGCCCCGGGACAGAAGTCTTTGTCACTCACATTAATACCCGCTCGTCCGGCCGCGTGCAAATCTCGTTTGAGATAAACTCGGCCGGTTCCTACCGACGGGTGGGTTATTCCGGCCGTACGAGGGGGAAGAGGATCGTCTCCCGGATACCGAGACCGGTCAACGCCATGAGCAGCCGGTCGATCCCCATTCCGACGCCACCGCTCGGCGGCATTCCGTACTCCAGGGCGCGAAGGAAATCCTCGTCGAGACGCATGGCCTCACTATCACCCTGTGCCGCCAGGAGGGACTGTTCGGTGAGGCGCTGCCGCTCCACGACCGGATCCACCAGCTCGGAGTAACCCGTGGCGAGTTCGAAACCGCGCACGTAGAGGTCCCACTTCTCCGCAACGCCGGCCCGGCTGCGGTGTTGCCTGGTCAGCGGCGATGTCTCAAGGGGAAAATCACGCACGAATGTGGGCGCGGAGAGATCGTCGCCCACGAGGTGTTCCCACAGTTCTTCGACCAGTTTGCCGTGGCCGAGCTTCGGGTCCACCTCGATCTCGCGCGCCTTGGCGATCTTGTGCAACCGCTCGGCGGGAGTCTCGGGTGACACTTCTTCGCCCAATGCCTCCGACAGCGACTCGTACATGCCGAGCGTCGTCCATTCGCCGGAAAGGTCGTACTCCGTTCCGTCGACGAGGGTCACGACCTGGGTGCCCAGCACGTTCTCCGCGGCCTCCTGGATGAGTTCGCGGGTCATCACGGCATTCGTGTCGTACGTGGCGTAGGCCTCGTAGTACTCCAGCATCGCGAACTCGGGCGAGTGCGAGGAGTCGCTGCCCTCGTTGCGGAAGTTGCGGTTGATCTCGAAAACCTTCTCGATCCCGCCGACCACGCAGCGCTTGAGGTAGAGCTCCGGCGCGATCCGCAGGTACAGCTCGAGGTCGAACGCATTCGAATGCGTGACGAATGGCCTGGCCGCGGCGCCGCCGTGCAGCGTCTGCAGCATCGGCGTCTCCACCTCGGTGAATCCGCGGCGGTGGAACGACTCGCGCAGCGAGCGCACCACGCCGGCGCGAGTACGCACGACATCGCGGGCCCGATCACGCAGAATCAAGTCGACATAACGCTGCCGGATTCGCGTTTCCTCGGCAAGGTCGGAGTGCGTGTTGGGCAGCGGCCGCAGCGCCTTCGACGTGAGCTGCCACCTGTCGGCCATCACGGAAAGCTCACCGCGCTTGGAAGTGATCACCTCGCCGGAGACGAATACGTGGTCACCGAGATCGACGTCGCTCTTCCACGACGCGAGCGACTCCGCGCCGACCTTCGCGAGGCTGAGCATCGCCTGCAGTTCCGTGCCGTCACCCTCACGAAGAGTGGCGAAACACAGTTTGCCCGTATTGCGCAGAAACATCACCCGGCCGGTGACGCCGACCGTCTGACCAGTGGCGGAGTCGGGCGCGAGATCTGAGTGCGCGGCCCGGATCTCGGCGAGCGAGTGGGTGCGGGGAACCTCCACGGGGTAAGGATCGACACCCTCCGCGATTATCCGGTCGCGCTTGTCCCGGCGCACCCGCATCTGTTCGGGCAGGTCGTCTTCGGGCAGCGCGTCGGGCGCGGGGAATTCGGTCATGGCCCACAGCGTACGAACCCGCTGGTCGGCTACGCCAACCGGATTACCCTTGGCGGCATCGGCGCTGCCTTTCCCGTATTAGTCTCGGTTGTCGTGACCGATCCCACGTATGATCAGGAACTCCACGCCCGGCGCGCCTCGTCGTTCGGCGGCCACGCCGCCGCCTACGCCGAGCACCGGCCCGACTACCCGCAGGCGGCGGTGGAATGGGGGCTCGCCGGCGCCGCGCACGACGCGCGCGACGTGCTCGACCTCGCCGCCGGCACCGGAAAGCTCACGCAGGGGCTGGTCGACCTCGGCCTCACCGTGACCGCGGTGGAGCCCGACGAGGGCATGCTCGCCCAGCTGTCCAAGCTGCTGCCGGACACCACGGCGCTCACGGGCAAGGCCGAGGACATCCCGCTGGCCGACGAGTCCGTCGACGCGGTGTTCATCGGGCAGGCGCTGCACTGGTTCGATCTGGAGCCCGCGTTCGCAGAGATCCACCGCGTGCTGCGCCCGGGCGGAGTCGTCGTGGCGCTGTGGAACCACGACGACCTGACGGTGCAGTGGGTGGTCGAGTTCGCGAAGCTCGTGCGCACGGGCGTGAGCCGCGTGTTCCGCGACGAGAACGAAGGCCTGTCGGCGGCCGGCTTCGAGCCGTTCGAGGACCGCGAGTTCCAGCACACGCACCGCCGCACGATCGACACGCTGCTCGCGACCGTCGCCACGCACTCCAACTTCCTGGTCGCCGAACCGGCCGAACGCGACGCCGCCCTGGCTGCCGCGCGCGAGTACCTCCTCGCGGTGCCGGAAGCGGGCGCGGGCGAGTTCGACTACCCGCTGGTGACGACGGTGTTCCGCGCACGCAAGAGCGAGTCCGAAGGGCGGCGAAGCTCACCCTCCGAGAGCTCCGGATGGTGCTACCTTCCGTCGTGACGCCACCCGGGCGCCCCGGACGAGAGCGTCGTACCCGGTCAGGACAAGACGGCGCAGTGGATCTACACCTCACTGCGAAAGGTTCTGATCATGGCTTGGGTCGTTCTCGTCGTCGCGGGTTTCCTCGAAACCGTCTGGGCCGCCGCACTGTCGGCCACCAAGGGCTTCACGAAACTGTGGCCGACGGTGGTTTTCCTCGTCGCCCTCATCGCCAGCATGGGTGGTCTCGCGTACGCCCTGCGCAGCATTCCCCTCGGCACCGGTTACGCGGTGTGGGTCGGCATCGGCGCCGTGGGGACCGCCGCCTACGGCATCTTCGCCCTCCACGACTCCGCGACGATCGGCCGCATCGCGTGCCTGGTCCTGATCGTCGCGGGGGTCGTGGGGTTGAAGGTGCTGCACTAGATGTGATGTCCACGGAGGTCGGTCAGTCGGGTGATGGGTGGCTGAAACCGGATGGCGCTGCGGGGTCGGTGGCGATCGTCGGACTGCGGCCACGCTGGTGGTTGATCCGGCAGCGGGTCAGCACCGCGCGGACCGTGGCGGCCGGCACGCCCAGCCGGCCGGCGATCTGGACGGGGCCCAGCCGCAGCCGCCACCGCAGGTGCACGATTCGCCGCACCATGACGGGCGGGGTTTTCGCCGGGCCGTGGTGCGGGCGCGAGGACAGCATCCCGGCCTTGCCCTGCGCTCGGTACCGAACGGCCCGCTTACGGGCCGTTCGCGGCGACACCATGAACATTCAGAAAACTGAAATCTCCAACGCGCGCAGCCGCCCGGGATCGCCGACGACGTCGATGGCCGTGATGCGGTCACCGTCGAAGGTGAACGTGAGCACGACCTCGAGGCGGCCGCGCGGCGCGAGCACGAGGGCGGGCGCGCCGTCGACGAGCGCCACCTGCGTGGCCCGCGCGCGTTCCGAAGCGAGCAGCGCGCCCTTGCTCACGCTGCGGACTCCTCGCAGGACGACAGGCGCCGGTGCCCCGGACACGGCGGCGTCGGCCTGCAGCACCACGTCGGGGTCGAGCAGCTGCAGCAGCGCTTCGAAGTCGCCGCCGCGCGCGGCCGCCAGGTAGGCCTCGACGGCACGGCGGCTGCGCTCGACGTCGGCCGTCGGTTGTTCGCCCCGGACCCGGCGCCGGGCGCGGCTGGCGATCTGGCGCACGGCCGCCGGGGTGCGGTCGAGCATCACGGCGATGTCCTCGAACGGCACCGCGAACATGTCGTGCAGCACGAACGCGATGCGCTCGGCCGGCCCCAGCGAGTCGAGCACGACCAGCAGCGCGAGCCCGACCGAGTCGGCGAGCTGCGCTTCCGCTTCGAGGTCGAAGTCGTCACCGCGTTCGAATACCTGCGCGTCGAGGGAGTCCTCACGCCGGCGTTCACGCGTGCGCAGCTGGTTGAGGCACTGGCGCGAGACGACCGTGGTGAGCCAGGCGGGCAGGCTGTCGATCGCACGCGAGTCCACGCCGTCGAGCCGCAGCCAGGTTTCCTGCACGGCGTCCTCGGCTTCGCTCAACGAGCCGAGCATCCGGTACGCGACCGAGCGCAGCCGCGGCCGGTTCTCTTCGAACTGCTCCGCCAACCAGGCCTTTTCGTCCACGTGTCACATTCCTCCGTCGCGCGGGTTCACCGAAGTACACACCGACAACCCCGGTCACGTGACCGGAACGGAGGAAGAAATGAGCACGATCCTCGTCACCGGCGGCACCGGCACGCTCGGCACCCTCGTCACCCCGCTGCTGCGCGACGCGAAGCTGCGCGTGCTGAGCCGGCACGCCCACGAAGCCGCCGACGGCATCGAGTACTTCGCCTGCGACCTGCTCAGCGGCGACGGCCTCGAAGCCGCAGTCGACGGCGTCGAAGTGGTGCTGCACCTGGCCGGCGGACCCAAAGGCGACGACGTGGCCACCGCGAACCTGGTGAAAGCCGCTGAACGCGCCGGCATCGGCCACTTCGTGCTCATCTCGGTGATCGCCGCCGACCGCGTGCCGCTGGGCTACTTCACGCGCAAGTTCGAGGCGGAGAAGACCGTGTTCGCCTCGGGTCTGCCGTGGACGATCCTGCGCGCCGCCCAGTTCCACGGCTTCTGCCTCGACGCCGTGCACGCCGCCGCGAAACTACCTGTCGTCCCCGTGCCGGGCGGCATGCGGTTCCAGCCGGTGGACGCCCACGACGTCGCGGCGCGCCTCGCCGGACTGACCCTCGGCGCGCCCGCCGGCCGCGTCCCCGACCTGGCGGGCCCGAAGGTCTACACCATGCGCGAGCTCGTGGACGATTACCTGCGGGCCAGGGGGACGCGCCGCCCCAAGCTGCCCGTCCGGCTGCCGGGCAAGGCCGGCCGCGCCTACCGCGCGGGCGACAACCTCAACCTCGACGCGGAAACCGGCACCCGCACCTGGGAGGAATTCCTGGCACAGACGAACTAGCGCACATTGCGTTCGTACACCAATCGCAGTCCCAGCAAAGTCAGATCGGGCACGTGCTCCTTGATCGTCTCCGATTCGCCGATCACCAACGGCGCGAGGCCACCGGTCGCGATCACCGCGACCGGCTCGGTTTCCTCGCTGCGCAGCTCGCGCACGATGCGTTTCACGAGGCCGTCGACCTGGCCCGCGAAGCCGTAGAGAATGCCGGACTGCAGGCATTCCACGGTGTTCTTGCCGATGACCGACCGCGGCGGCACGAGTTCCACCTTGCGCAACGCGGCGGCGCGGGCGGCGAGCGCGTCCACGGAGATGTCGATGCCGGGGGCGAACGCGCCGCCGAGGAACTCGCCCTTGGCGGAGATGGCGTCGACGTTCGTGGACGTGCCGAAGTCGACCACCACGCAGGCCGTGGCGTGCAGGTGGTGGGCGGCGAGCGTGTTCACGAGCCGGTCGGCGCCCACCTCCTTCGGGTTGTCCACGAGCAGCGGCACGCCCGTGCGCACGCCGGGCTCCACGACGATCTTCGGCAGCCGCGAGTAGTAACGCCCGAGCATCACCCGCAGTTCGCGCAGCACGGCGGGCACTGTGGACAGCGCGCTGATACCGGTGATCGCGTCGGCGTGCGGGCCGAGCAAGCCGCGCATGGTGAGCGCGAGCTCGTCGGCGGTCATGCGCGCGTCGGTGCGCATGCGCCAGTCACCGACGAGCCGCTGCCCCTCGTACAGGCCGAGGACGATGTTGGTGTTGCCGACGTCGACGGTGAGCAGCAACGCGGACTTCCTTTACTGCGGCCCGGTTTCGCCGCCGGCTCAGTGGATCACAGTGATGACTTAGCTTTCCGCGTGCAGCAGCGCGTCGAGGCGGCGCGCGTCGGCGGTTTCGGCCACGGGGAAGGCGATCGTGTCCTCCTCGGGCAGCGTGACGGTGCCGCTCAGCAGCCCCGATCCCTCCGGCGCGTGGGCCGGGTCGGTCCCGCGCTCGACGATCTGGTTGTGCTCGTCGACGAAGATCACCCGCGGCTCGTAGTTCAGCGCCTCCACGCTGTCCATCTGGCCGTAGGAGATGAGGATGACGAGGTCACCGGGGTGCACCAGGTGCGCCGCGGCGCCGTTGATGCCGAGCACACCGCTGCCGCGCTCGCCCTTGATCACGTAGGTCTCGAGCCGGGCCCCGTTCGTGACGTCCACAATGGACACCTGTTCACCCGGCAGGAGGTCGGCGGCCTCCATCAGGTCCTCGTCGACGGTCACCGACCCCACGTAGTGCAGATCCGCTTGCGTCACCGTGGCCCGGTGGATCTTCGACTTCAGCATCGTGCGGTACATCGTGGACCCTCCCTATTCCCCTGCGTCCAGCTCCACACTCGGATGGTCCACAGCCCGTCCGAGCAGCACACCCACGTTGTCGATCAGCCGGGTGCTCCCCACCCGGGCGGCGATCAACAGCCGCGCCTCACCGTCGACGGGCGCCGGCCCGAGATCGGTTCCCCTCAGCTCCAGGTAGTCCACCTCCACCTGCGGACGCTCGGCGAGCGTCCGGCGAGCCATGTCCAGCACCGCATCGGCCCCGTCGCGGCCGACGTGCGCCCCCGCGGTCAGCGCCGCGGAAAGCACCACGGCGTCCTCCCGCTGCTCCGGCGTGAGGTACACGTTGCGGGAAGACAGCGCGAGCCCGTCGCGCTCGCGGACCGTCGGCACCCCGATCACGCGGGTGTCGATGTTCAGGTCGGCCACCATCTTCTTGATCAGCACCAGCTGCTGGTAGTCCTTCTCCCCGAAGAACGCGTAGTCCGGGCGCAGCAGGTTGAACAGCTTCGCGACGACGGTGAGCACCCCGGTGAAGTGTCCGGGTCGAGCGGCGCCCTCCAGCTCGTCACCGAGCGGGCCGGGATGCACGGTGACCATCGCGTTCTCGGCGTACAGATCGCTGGCCTTCGGGGTGAAAGCCAGCTCGACGCCGGCTTCGCCCAGCGTCGCGAGGTCCTCCTCCATGCGCCGCGGGTAGGCCTCGAAGTCCTCACCCGCGCCGAACTGCAACGGGTTCACGAAGATCGACGCGGCCACGATCGTGTTCGGCAGGCGCTTCGCGCGACGCATCAGCTCGCGGTGGCCGGCGTGCAGCGCGCCCATCGTGGGCACGAGCGCCACCTTGTGGCCGACGCTGCGCAACGCGCGGGTCACCTGGCTGATGTGCTCTGGCGGCTGGTACGCGTTGAGCGTGGCGCGCTGGAACTTCGGTGTGGTCACGGGGTCTGCCCTTCGGCGGGGTCGTCGAGGAGGTCGGTCAGCTCGGCGGCGGTCGCCGCGTCGAGCAGGCCGGCGGCGCGGGACCGCTCGGCGGTGCGCCGGGCCAGTGCCCGGTAGGCCGGGGCGATCGCCGGCTCCGAGTCTGAGAGCACGGTGAGGTGCTTGCGGACGGTGCCGAGATCACCACGTGCCACCGGGCCGGTGAGGGCGCGGTCGCCGTGGCGCAGCACATTATCCAGTGCGGCCGACAGCAGTGGTGCGACGAGTCGTTCCGAATGCCCGATTCCGGCTTTGCGCAGCAGCTCCGTGCAGTCGGCGACGAGCGTCATCAGGTGGTTGGCGCCGTGCGAGAGCGCGGCGTGGTACAGCGCGCGGGCGGCCTCGGGGATGCGCACCGGCTCGGTGCCCATCTCCACGGCCAGCGCCTCGCCGACGTTCCAGGCCGCCTCGTCGTCGGGCGCCGCGGTGACGCCGACGCTGGCCGTGCTGAGGCGTTCGAGGTCTTCGGCGCGGCCCGTGAACGTGAGCACAGGGTGCAGCGCGAGCGCCAGCGCGCCGGCCTGCGCGGCGGGCTTGAGCACCTCGACGCCGTGGGCACCGGAGGTATGGACGACGATCTGGCCCGGCCGTAGCGACTCCGTCGCCACGAGCCCGCGGACCATGCCTTCGAGGGCGTCGTCGGGCAGGGCGAGCAGCACCAGGTCGGCCCGGCGGACGACCTCGTCGGGCGGCAGCAGAGGGACGTCGGGCAGCAGGCGTTCGGCCCGCGCCAGCGACTCGGCCGACAGGCCGGAGGCGGCGACGACCGTGTGGCCGGCCCTGGCCAGTGCGGCGCCGAGAACGCTGCCCACCCGGCCGGCCGAGACCACGCCCACCGCGAGGCGGGCCGGTCGGTTCATGGCGTGCGCCTGTGGACGCTCATGGCTCGAAACTCCTTGGCTCGTTCCAGTCCCGCTCTTCCGGCGCGGGTACCAGACGACGGCGCGAGAGTAGCCCCGTCACGTCCGGATCGCGCAGCTCTGGTGACGAGCTTCACCCGGTCGTTCAATCGCGGAAGTAATTTAATCGCGCCTCGGTGATCTGTGTGGCGGAGGGCCGCCGCACACCCCCTGAGCACGGGATTTTCGGCTCGATCGAGCTACCCCTCAGGGGGGATGACGGTCATCGCGGCTCGCCCGTGGTGGCGAGGCGCACCGCGTCGGCGCGAGCTGCTTTCAAGGTGCGCAACAGCTCGTCCTGACGCTGCTGGTCCTCTTCGCTGCGGATGCTGTTGCGCCCCAGGAACGCGAGCTCGGACACGCTCGCCTGGTACAGCCCGACCGCCCGCGCCGCCGCTCTGCCGGACTCGCGCCTGGCCTGTCTGCGCCACGCGCGGCGCCCCGAAAGACTCGCGAGCAGGCTGACCTCCGACTTCGCGATCCACCGGTCGGCCACCATCTTCGGCAACGCGGCCGCCACGATGCGCTGTTCGCGCCGCCGTTGCAGCACGATCACGTAGACCACGCCGATGAACAGCGGCACCATGATCAGGAAGTACACGGTGAGGAACGCCTTCGAACCGCCGAGCGTGGCCGCGCTGTTCCACAACGCGTGGAGGCAGACGCCCGCGAGGTACCCGGTCAGCGGCGCGACGATCCGAAGCCACCGCTGCCGAGTGCGCGCCGCCACCCCGAAACCGATGCCCGCCATCACGGCGAACAACGGATGCGTGAACGGCGACAGCACCCCGCGCAGGAAAAACGCGGCGAGCACGCCCGAGTTGGCGCCGTTGCCGAAGCCGTACTCGGCGAACGCGCGGCCGAAGTAGTAGATGTTCTCCGTAAACGCGAAGCCGGCCGCCGAGAAGCCCGCGTAGACGATCCCGTCGACCACCCCGTCGAACTCCGCGCTGCGACGCCAGAAGATGAGCAGCACGAAGGCATCCTTCGCCGCTTCTTCCACCAGCGGAGCCGAGACGAGCGCGCTCACTTTCGAGCCGTTGCCACTGCCGAGCAGGATGTCACCCACGGCCTCGGCGCCACTGTTGATGACCAGCGCGGTGATCGTCGCGATGCACGCGCCCCACGCGAAGGCCAGCAACAGCAACTTCGCGGGCTCCGGCTCCCACCGGTCCACCCACAGGAACCCCACGACCACCACTGCGACCGGCACGAGCGCCGCCAGCACCCCGATCGCCACCGCCCCCACGCCGACACGCGCCGTGGCCAGCCCGAACAGGAACAGGCCGCACAACGCCACGACGATCAACCCGACCACGGGCAACAACACCGTGACCCGACGCGGAAGGCGAGCACCGGGTCTCGCCGCTGAGCCCTTCGTGGTGGGGAGGGTTCCGTTCACGAGCGGTCACCATACGGGGGTGAGGTGTGCGGTGCTGGCTGTGGCTCTTCAGATCGCGGTTTCTCGGGTGGGCAACAGCTGTGCGGGTCACGCCGGTGATCTCTCGGCGGCCGGTTGTTCCGGCCGGCTCGGCCACGAACACCGTCTCCGGCTCGAACCGACGAGGGGCTCTCCCGCGCCGGCAACAGCCGGCTGCGCGAGCCCGGGGGCCACAGCGCGGCCACAATTCGGCTTTCGCACCACGACGAATCCCACGCCGACCGACGACCGCGCTCTCCGGCCACAGCGGCCGAACTCCCCGGCACGGCGGCGCTGCCCGACGGGCGCAACCCGCTCCGCTGTCCGCCTGCCGGCGACAAAAGCGAACCAGGTCGAACCGGCGGGGACGCGCACCAGTCCTCGCGCGTAGTGAGTGGTGCCTCGCCGCCATCGCCCCGGTCGCGATCGGCCGGGCGAGCCGGCGCGGTGCGCGGTGATGCCCATGGAAGGCTTGTGCGCAACGAAAAGCCCCGACCCATTCGCGCTGGGCCGGGGCTTTCCGGCGAGCTTCAGTCCTCTGCTCGACGACGACGGCGCGGCGCCGATTCGGCCGCGCCGTTGGCGGCCAGGAGTTCCGTGACCGACCGGGCCGCCGTGTGGGAGCCACTCGCGGGAGCGGCGTCGGTGGAGCGGCGGCCGCGGGAGGGGGTGTCCTCGGGGGCGTCCACGGGAGGCAGGTTGCGGCGGCTCTGCGAAGCCCGCTCGGTGACCATGCCCTCCCACGCGGGAGGCTCGCCGTCCGGGCGACGGCGGCGGCCGCGGCCAGGCGTTTCGGCGGGCTCGTCGTCGGAGCGGCGGCGGCGACCGCCGGAGCTCTTGGCGACGGTGCTGCGGACCGACTCCGGCAAGGTCGGGTTGACCGGCTCCTCGGGTTCCTCGCCCGAGTTCGAGTGGGCGCCGGGCCGCGTCGAGGATGCGGAGTCGGCCAGGGGCGAGAGGTCCGTGCGCGAGAACTGGTCCAGGCGCGAAGGCTTGCGCTGGCCCGGTTCCGCGTGCGAGGGCTCCGGAGTCTCGGCCACGGGCGGGAGATCGGTGCGCGAAGCGGTGGCCTCGCGGGGCTTCGGCGGGGTGTCGCCGGAGGAGCGGCGGCGCTCGCCGAAGTCGGCGGACGCGTCCCACGCCGGCTTCCACGCGGCCGTGGACTCGCCGGCCGGCGGGTCCTGGCGGCTCACGCGGGGGAGTTCCGGCCGCGACACCTCGGCGTGCGAGACCGGGGGCTCGACGCGGTTCAGATCCGGCCGCGACGCCTCGGCGCGCGACACCTGTGGCTCGACGCGACGCAGATCCGGCCGCGACACCTCAGCACCCGACACCGGCGGCTCCACCCGGCGCATGCCCGGGCGCGAGACCTCGGCCCGCGGCACCTGGCGCGTTTCCTCGAGCGACTCGGGCTTCGCGACCGGCTCGACGGTGCGCGTCGGCTGTGACTCGGCGGCGGCCTGGCGACGCGCGGCTTCGGCTCGGAGCTCGGCGGCCTTCACGGCGCGCGCGGCGGCCGATTCGGGCTCGGGCTGGGACGACGGCTGCGGAGCCGGCTTCGGCCGGTTCTGCTTCGGCCGTGCGAGCTGCTGCGTGCGCTGGGTGCTCAGCGAAGCGGGCGGTTTGCCGTTCGGACCCTGGCCCTGGCCGGGACCGTGCTGACCCGGCTGGCCCGAGCCGTTGGCCGGCTTGCGCCGCCGGTCGGTGGCCGGCGTGTCGAGCACGCGGTCCATCAGCTCGGTGGGCCGGTCGTTGCCGACCTCGACCACCGGCTTCTTCGGCGCCATCAGTTGCGCGGGCTTCTTGCCGTTGCCGTTCTTCGACTCCGAGCCGGCCGACACGAGCCGCTGGTCGTCGTTGAGCGAGCGCATGCGCGTGGCCTGCGCGGTCAGCGCGACGCGCTCCAGCAGCACCTCGCCGCCGAACAGCGACTGCAAGCTCTCGCGCAGCGCCGACACCTCGGCGCGCAACGCGTCGAGCTCTTCGCGCGACTTGGCCTCCGCGGCCTCCCTCGTCTCGGCTTCGATCTCCAGCTCGTACTCACGCCGAGCCGCGATCTCGCGTTCCAGTTCCAGTTCGTATACCGCCTGCGCCTCGGCGACCGCGTCCTCGCTGTGCGCCGCGTGTTTGCGATACCTCACGGCGAGGAAGGCGCCGATCAAGGCGGCCCACAGGGCTGCGACGATTCCCAGCCGGAGGAACCGGAGGTCGTCGCTGAGCACCAGTGCGAGAGTGGCTCCGATGGCGAGGACGAATCCGACGACGAGCCACGGCCTGCCCAGAAGGCGGCCGCGCGAGTCGTCACCCACGCCGGTCATGACAGACACCGTACCTTCTAGTGATCCGAACGAGACCTAGTCGGTACTTCGAGCGGCAGGATCTGGTCGTTAACCGGTCGTCGGACGATTGTCCTGCCGTTCGTCGCCGGGAGGGGTCCGGCAGGAGTGCTCGAGCCACAAAGCCGCAGCTACGAGCATCGCGGAGCACACCCCGCCGACCACCGCGGCACGAGTGTCGAAGACGCTGGCGACGAGTTCGTCACGTCGGGGAAAAACGTACGCGAACGCCGCCAGCCACCCCCCTGTCATGAAGGATCCGGCCAACGAGGACGCCTTCGCGAGCGCTACTGAGCGTGCAATGCCGATCGACGCCGTCACCCGTCCGGCCTTGATTCTCGACCTGATCGTGTAAGCCATGATCGCCTCGATCACAGCGAGTACGGCGAACGTGACTCCTGCCAGTGTCGGGAGTCGGGGCAGGTCACCGTAGGCCAGCTGGAAAACGACATAGACCAGGACCAGGCCGAGGACCCCGGCCACCACCAGCTCACGGGGCCGGGTGAAGTGCATGGGGTCTACCGTACCGAGAAGCCTTGACCCTCCAGTGACTGGAGACTCCACCATGCGTCGTGTGGGTGCCACCGCGGTCTTCACGATCGGCGAGCTGTCCCGGCGGACGGGACTGCCGGTCAAGACCATCCGCTTCTACTCCGACGAGGGCCTGCTCCCGCCCACGGAGCGCACCGACGCCGGCTACCGGCTGTACGACGCGCACGCGCTCGCCCGGCTGGAGCTGGTGCGGACGCTGCGTGAGCTGGGGCTCGGCCTCGCCGACGTCGCCCGCGCCCTGGAGCGCGAATCGTCGGTGCGCGACCTGGCCGTGCGCCACGTCGAGGCCCTCGACGAGCAGATCCGCAGGCTCCGGCTGCGCCGGGCCGTGCTGCGGGCGGTGGCGAAACGCGATTCCGAACTGGAGGAAGTGAAGCTGATGAACCGCCTTGCACAGATGTCCGACGAAGAGCGCAAGCGCCTCGTCGACGAGTTCTGGACCGAGATGACCGAGGGCCTCGACGTGGACCCCGAGTTCTACGAGCGCATGGGCTCGGCCAAGCCCGAGCTGCCGGACGACCCGTCGCCCGAACAGCTGGAGGCCTGGCTCGAGTTCGCCGAGCTCGTGCAGGACCCGGAGTTCCGCCGTCTGATCCGCGGCATGAGCGAACGGCACGCGGCCGACCGCGACGCCGGCGCGTCCACCGAGGTCACGCAGGCCCAGCGCGACCACTGGTTCGCCTGGTCCGCCGAGGCCCGCGCCGCTCTCGACGCGGGCCGGGACGTGGACTCACCGGAGGGCCGCACCTTGGCCACAGCCATCGCGGTCGCCTCGGCCGGCCCGGACGACGACCCGGCGGACCCCGCGTTCCGCCGCGCCCTGGCCGACAAGTTCGCCGCCGGCGGTGACCCCCGGGCCGAGCGCTACTGGCAGCTGCTGGCGATCATCAACGGCTGGCCGCCCATCCCGAGCGCCCAGCCCGAGGTCGGCTTCATCCTGGCGGCGCTGCGTGCATGAATGAGTGCGTGCCTGAATGAGTGCGTTACCGCCGAATCGGTGAACGGCGGGTGAACGGCGCCGAGTCACCGAAGCCGCAGGTCGGCGAGTGCCGAGTCCGTCGGCACGGCACCCAACGGCACCGCGGCCCGACGGGTCTACGCGAGCCGCAAGTCCGGCCGGAGGACGACACCCGCCTTGTCCTCCTCCGGCCGGGCCCGCAGGAGATCCGCGACGGGACCGTGGCCGAGCAGGACCGCGTCCGGCTCGACTTCCAGCCACGGGATCAGCACGCTCGCGCGGTCCGGCGTTCCGGGGTGCGGCAGGAGCAGGCGGGGGTCGTCGGACGTCACGGCGTCGACGGTCACCACGTCGACGTCCAGTGTCCGCGGGCCCCAGCGCAGCTCGCGGACGCGGCCGGCCGCCTGCTCCGCGGCCTGGGCCGTGGCGAGCCACGCCCAGTGGTCGCGCGCGGGGTCGTCGACGACGCAGACGGCGTTGAGGAAGTCGGGCTGGTCCTCGACGCCCCACGGCTTGGTTTCGTACACGCTCGACACGGCCACCAGCGCCGGCTTGACGGTGTCCAGCGCGATGCGCAGGTACGCCAACCGGTCGCCGAGGTTGGAGCCGAGCGAGAGGACGGCGCGGCTCACCGCTCACGCCGGACGGTGACCGCGACGTCGTCGAACGTCAGCGGGATCGGCGCCGAAGGCTTGTGCACCGTGACCTCGACAGCGCTGAGCCGCGAGTCGCGCATGACCTCATCGGCGATCTTGCCCGCGACGCTCTCGATGAGGTCGTACGGCTCGCCCGCCACGATCGCGGCGGCCAGCTCGGCGAGCTCGCCGTAGTGCAGCGTCTTGGTCAGGTCGTCGGACGCGGCAGCCGGCCCGAGGTCGAGCCACGCGGTGACGTCGACGACGAACTCCTGCCCGTCGCGCTTCTCGTGCTCGAACACACCGTGGCGGCCGAACACCCGCAGCCCGGTCAACGTGATGCGATCAGCCATCGGCCCGCCCCTTCCGCCACGCGGCCGCGACGGCGACCGCGTCGAGTGACGCGCCCACCTCGTGCACGCGCACTCCCCACGCCCCGGCCGTGGCGGCCAGGGCGGAAATCGCCGCGGTGGCGTTCTCGCGCCCGTCCGGCGGCCGAGGCTCACCATCCTTTTCGGCCAGCAGCCGGCCGAGGAACCGTTTGCGCGAAGCCCCCACGAGCACCGGGAAACCCAGTGACACCAGCGAATCCAGGTCGTGCAGCAGCGCCCAGTCGTGCTCGGCGTGCTTCGCGAACCCGAGTCCCGGGTCGAGCACGATCGCGCTTTCGTCCACGCCGGCGGCGAGCGCATCGTCCACTCTGGACTGAAGCTCGCCGCGCACCTCGGCCACGACGTCGGTGTAGGTCGCGAGCTTGGTCATGTCCTTGCTGTGGCCCCGCCAGTGCATCAGCACCCACGGCACGCGGCACTGCGCGGCGACGCGCCCCATGTTCGCGTCGGCGAGCCCGCCGGACACGTCGTTGATCACCCGCGCACCCGCCTCGACGGCCGCCTCCGCGACGGAAGCGCGCGTCGTGTCCACGGACAGCGCGACACCTTCGGACGCCAGCTGCCGGATCACCGGAAGCACCCGCGCGGCCTCGGTCTCCGCGTCCACGCGCAATGCCCCCGGCCGCGTCGACTCGCCTCCGACGTCGATGAGGTCCGCCCCGCGCGCCCACATCTCGCGCGCGTGCTCCAGCGCCTGGTCGAGGTCGAGGTAGCGGCCGCCGTCGGAGAACGAATCGGGCGTCACGTTCAGCACGCCCATCACGGCGCACCGGCCGGGCCGGGGCAGGCCCGAGATCACGGGCGCCGGCCCTTGATCAGCTCGATCGCCTCCGCGCGCGACGTCGCCGACGTCCGCATCAACCCCCGCACCGCCGACGTGACCGTCAGCGAACCGGGCTTGCGGATTCCCCGCATCGACATGCAGAGGTGCTCCGCCTCCATCACCACGATCACGCCGCGGGGCTTCAGCTTGCGATCCAGTGCATCGGCGACCTGCGACGTCAGGCGCTCCTGGACCTGCGGCCGCTTGGCGTACAGGTCGACGAGCCGGGCGAGCTTGGACAGCCCGGTGACTTTGCCGTCGGCATTGGGGATGTAGCCGACGTGCGCAACGCCGTGGAAGGGCAGGAGGTGGTGCTCGCAGAACGAGTACATCGGGATGTCCGTGACGAGCACGAGTTCCTCGTGCGACTCGTCGAAGGTCTTCGCGAGCACTTCGTCCGGGTCGGTGTACAGACCGGCGAACATCTCGCGGTAGGCGCGGGCCACGCGGGCCGGTGTGTCGAGCAGGCCGTCGCGGTGGGGGTCCTCGCCGCAGGCCAGGAGGAGCTCCCGGACAGCGCGCTCCGCCCGGTCCTGGTCGAAGACCGGGACCGGGCGGAGGCCGTCGTTGTTGCTACTGCTTGTCTGGTCCGTCCACGTCACGCCGCTGCTGCCCCTCGTCCGGCTGCTGGCCGTTCGCACCGTCGGCGAACCAGCCCTGCTCACGCGGACGGTCTTCGGCGGGGCGCCACGGCTGGCTGCCCGGGGACGTCGCCGGGGTCCAACCCGGAGGCGCCCCGTAGTTGGGCGGACCGCTCTGCGCACCGCTCGGGCCACCCGGGTGGTAGCCGCCTGCCGGACCGCCCGGCTGCTGACCACCATACGACTGGGGCCAGCGCCCGGTGCCGTTCGGCCCACCATTCGGACGGCCACCGTTGGGCGGCGGGGCGTACGGGTTGGCGTGCGGGTCGTGCGGCGTGGGTGCCGGGTACGGCGGGCCACCGGGGAGGTCACCGGCACCCGCGGCGGTGCCGACGGGCGTCGGCTCCGGCTGCAGGACCGGCTTCTCCTTCTCCGGCGGCGGCCACGGCTCACCGCGCTCCATCGCCAGCTCGCCCGGGGTCTTGATGGGCGGCTTGTCCGACGGCGTGCGCTCACCGAACTCGTTGAACACGGTGATGTGCGGGCGCTTCTCGACGGTCGCGAAGATCCGCTCGAGGTCCTTGCGCTGCAGCGTCTCCTTCTCGAGCAGCTCCAGCACCAGGTTGTCGAGCACGTCGCGGTAGGTGTTGAGCACGTGCCACGCCTCGGTGTGCGCCGTCTCGATGAGCTTGCGCACCTCCTCGTCGATCTCGTGCGCCACCTCGAGCGAGTAGTCGGCCTGCCGGCCCGCGGAGCGGCCCAGGAACGGGTCGCCCTGCTCCTGGCCGTACTTCACGGCGCCGAGCCGCGCGCTCATGCCGTATTCGGTGACCATCGAGCGGGCGATCTTCGTTGCCTGCTCGATGTCGGAGGAGGCACCGGTGGTGGGCTCGTGGAACACGAGCTCCTCCGCCGTGCGGCCACCCATCGCGAACACCAGGCGGCCGATCATCTCCGACCGGGTCATCAGCTGCTTGTCGTCCTCCGGCACGAGCAGGGCGTGCCCGCCGGTGCGCCCGCGCGGGAGGATCGTGAGCTTGTACACGGGCTCGATGTCCGGCATCGCCCACGCGGCGAGCGCGTGCCCGCCCTCGTGGTAGGCCGTGATCTTCTTCTCCTTCTCGGAGATGATCCGGCTCTTGCGGGCGGGACCGCCGACGACGCGGTCGACGGACTCCTCGAGCTCGACCTCACCGATCACGTGCCCGTTCTTGCGGGCGGTGAGCAGCGCGGCCTCGTTGAGCACGTTGGCCAGGTCCGCACCCGACATGCCGACGGTGCGCTTGGCCAGGCCCGTGAGGTCCACGCCCTGCGCGATCGGCTTGCCCTTGGAGTGCACGTCGAGGATCGCCTTGCGGCCGCGCAGGTCCGGCGCCGACACGGGGATCTGGCGGTCGAACCGGCCCGGGCGCAGCAGCGCCGGGTCGAGGATGTCGGGCCGGTTGGTGGCCGCGATCAGGATGATGCCGCCGCGTGCGTCGAAGCCGTCCATCTCGACGAGAAGCTGGTTCAGCGTCTGCTCGCGCTCGTCGTGCCCTCCACCGAGGCCGGCACCGCGCTGGCGGCCCACCGCGTCGATCTCGTCGACGAAGATGATGCACGGCGCGTTCTGCTTGGCCTGCTCGAACAGGTCTCGGACGCGGGACGCGCCCACACCGACGAACATCTCGACGAAGTCGGAACCGGAGATCGTGTAGAACGGCACGCCCGCTTCACCGGCGACGGCTCGCGCGAGCAGCGTCTTACCGGTACCGGGCGGCCCGTAGAGCAGCACGCCCTTGGGGATCTTCGCTCCGAGTGCCTGGTAGCGCGCCGGGTTCTGCAGGAAGTCCTTGATCTCGTACAGCTCTTCGACGGCTTCGTCGGCGCCGGCCACGTCACCGAACGTGGTCTTCGGCATGTCCTTGTTCAGCTGCTTGGCCTTGGACTTGCCGAAGTTGAGGACGCGGTTGCCGCCACCCTGCGCGTTGTTCATCATCCACATGAGCAGGCCCAGGACGAGGGCCAGCGGAATGGCGAAGATGAGGATCTGCGTCAGGATGCTCTGCTGCGTCACCTTGGTGTCGAACTTGACCGGCTGCTGGTTGAGCGTCGCCTTGTTCAGCTCGTCGTAGATCGGGCGCGCGGCGTCGGCCGGGTACTGCGCGACGATCTGGTCGGTCTGGGTGCCGTTGACATCGATCTTCTGGGTCAAGGACAGCTTGACCTGCTGTTCCTTGTCCTCGATGCTGGCTTCCTTGACGTGGTGATCCTTGATCTGCTGGTTCGCCACGGAGATCGGAGCCTGGGTGTAACCACGATCGCTGTCGAAGATCGTGTTGTAGGCGAACAACGCCAGCAACCCTGCGACGATCCACAGCAGTGGGTTCCTGAGCACGCTCTTCCGGTTCATACGACTCGGCCCTTGCGGCCTCGACCCTCCCTGGTTGGGCGGCTCCTGTGATACCCGCCATCACGATCTTGACAACCCGTGGTGCCCGGGCCAGTCCCACCAGGGTACCGCCCGTCCGGACGATCGACCCTTGTGAGCCTCACGCAGGTCAACGGGCAATACGGCGCTGAGGTTCCCGAGAGTGGTTCCCGGATGGGCCGGTTCGCGTCACCCTAGCGTGTGTCGGCGGCAACTGAAGCCACCATCTCACCGAGCCGCGTACGCAGCGTCATCGGGTCCGCGGGTGCCACCGTCACCCATTCGCGGCCGTCGGATCCCGCCCGCGACAGGCTGAGGTAACGGCCCGTGGCGGTGTCGAACCAGCCCAGCACGCGGGACCGCTGCCGGGCTCCGAGCTGGGTACGGCTGTTCGCGGCCAGCTGACCACCGCGTAGCCGAGGCTGGCCGGAGATGAGCGCGTATGTCTCGCGTGGGTCGACCGTCGCGCGCTCGCTCAGCGACTGGCGTTTGGCCCGCCGCCCCTTCTCCTCCACCCCACCGAGGCCGCCGGCCGCGACGGGCACGCGGATCGGGCGTGTGTGCAACGCCTCGTCCAGCGGGAGTGTGACGGATGCCTCGCTGCCGCGGCGGCAGCCGGGCAGCAGATCGACGATCGTGGAGACCAGGCCGTCGGCCGGGGTCTCCCGCAGCCAGATCCCGTCGGCGTCCTGGATGGCCACCACGCCGGCGGTCCGCCCGTCACCCGCCGCGAGCAGCGCGACGGGATGCGCCTCGAACTCGGGGATGTGCAGCGCGTCGAGCGAGATCGGCGCGCGGGCGAGCAGGTTCAGCCACTCGTCCACGGGCGGTTCGAGCCGGCCGCGTGCGTCGCGGACGCCCCGCGCCTTGAGCTCGACGTCGACCCGGTGCCGCAGCGATACGCGCTCGTCTTCCGTGGCGCCGTGCGAGCGCACGCGCAGCGGGTAGGGCAGCTCGCCGAGACCTGCGGACTCCCAGAGAAAATCGAACGCCAACGGCGAGAAGAACTCTTGGTGCATGCGGTGGTGCTCACCCTCCAGGATCGATCTCTTGCCCAGCGTAGCGCGGCGCGACCCTCGCCCACAGCACCCCAATGTGGCGTTCGGTGCGTTCAACGCAACCAACGCCGCATGGGGGAGGTTGGGGCCTTAGTAAGCCGCCGCGCTCTCCTGCCCCGCCGCGCCCGCCATCATTTCGCCGAGACGGTGCCGCAGGGTCGCGGCGTCGGCCGGCGCGATGGTGATCCAGTCGCGGCCCTCGCGACCGCGGGTGGCCTGCGTGAAGTAGCGGCCGGTCTCGGTGTCGAACCAGCTGAGCACCGGCGACCGGCTGCGCCCGCCGAGGCGGTTGCGCGCGTTGGCCCCGATCTGCCCGCCGCGCAGCCGGGGCTGGGCGTGCAGGCGGGCCAGTGCCTTGCGGTCCTCGTCCACGCTCGCGCGGCCCGAGGCGTCGACCTGGTTGCCGCGCCGCTGCATGAAGTCGACACCGGAGCTGCCCACGAGCTGCTCCAGCGGCACCGTGATCGACTTCTCCGTGCCGCGCGGTGCGCCCGGCAGGAGCGAGACGATGGCGGTGGCCAAGCCGTCGGCCGGGCACGGCTGCAGGTGCAGGCCACGCTGGTCCTGCACGGCCAGCAGGCCTTGTTCGCCGACGACGCCGGCGACGGCCAGCAGCGGATCGGCGTTGGGGTCGAGCAGCTGCACCGTGTCGAGGCTCGTGTCGGGCGCGGCGAGGATGCCGAAGTACTCCTCGACGTGCGGCGCGGGCCGGCCGCGGCCGTCGGCGAGACCCCGCTGGGCCAGGCCGCCGAGTGTGCGCACGCGCAGTGCGTCGCGCTCGTCGACGGTGGCGCCGTGCGAACGGATCCGCAGCGGGTAGGGCAGCTCACCCAGCGCGGCCGACTCCCACAGGAAGTCCACCTCGAGCGGGGTGAGCAGCTCCGCGTTCGGCATCGACCAAACCCCCAAACCCCGTGTCACACCTTGTGTTCAGGACGTTGTGTTCAAGACATTTTCGGTGGTGTTGCGCCGTGTTCGAGACGGACGCGGGCGCGCGGCCGGAAAGGCCGCGCGCCCGCGGGAGGTGCGTCAGTTGTCGTCGTCGTCCGACCAGGCACCGATCACCGGCGGAGGCGTGGCCTCGTTGGCGCCGAAGGCGTCGTCCGGGTCCGGCTCGATGAGGAAGGACGCGTGGGTGTGCTCCTGGTCCTCCTGGCCCTGGCCGCCGTGGGCGCCCATGCCACCACCCATGCCGCCGCCCATCGGGTTCATGCCCGGCGGGGTCTGGCCACCGATCGTGCCGCCGGCCGAGACCACGCCCTGCTGCTGCGCGGGCGCGGCGCTCTGGGCACCCTGGTGCTCGGCGGCCGCCGACGTGCTCTCCTCGTTCTTGCGCGCGCCACTGCGTGAGCCCTGGCCGAGCTTGCCGCCCGCGAAGCCGGCACCGCCGCCCAGCGCGCTCAGGCCGAGCGCCGAAGCGGCGCCACCACCGCCCCCACCGGCACCGGCGCCGGCGGACACGGCCGGTGCGGCCGGAGCCGGGGCGTGCGCGGCACCTGCGGTGGTGCCCGCCGAGGCGGCCATGCCGCCGTCGAAGCCGGACGTGCCGTAGGTGCCCGAGTTGCCGGTGACCACCGGGCCACCTGCACCGGACGTCCCCGCGGCAGCGCTGCTGCCGGAGTGGCCCGTGTAGCCCGTGCCCCCGCCGCCGACGCCGTAGCTGCCGGCATTGAGGGCACCGGCTCCGACCGGCGCCGAGATGGTGCCGACGTTGCCGAAGTCGTTGCCGTTGAAGTGCGTGGGCGTGGGCTTCATGCCGAGCGAGTCGGGGCCGAAGCTCGGGGTCGTGTTGTCGACCTCTGTCATCGACTGCGTGTAGGCGTTGAAGAACGCGACCTGCTGGGCCTTGACGTCGTTGGCGGCGTCGGCCTGGGCCTTCTGGTCGGCGGCGAGCGCGGCGGGACCGCCGGCCAGCGCCGCGGACATGGCCTGCTTCGGGTCGTAGTCGAGCGGCGCCGGCATCTTCTTGACCTCGGCGGCGGCCGCGGCCTGCTTCGCGAGGCGGTCGGCCATCGTGTGCGCGGCGTCGGAGGCCTGCGTGCCCGAGTTGGCGATGGACACGAGCGCACCCTGCGCGCCCGCGGCACCTTCGCCGACCCACGCGTTGCCAAGCTCGGCGACCGCGTTGAACAGGTCGTCCGACGCTGTCTTCAGCTCGGTGCCGTGCTTGGTCCACTGCTGCCCGGTGGCCTCGGCCGTGCCCGGGTCGTTGTCGGTGACCGCGCCGGCGTAGAGCTGGTGGCTCTCCTGCGCGTTCCAGTTGGGCGGGTTGGCGATCGCGCGGTCGCCGCCCATCTCGAACCCGCCGGCGCGACCGCGCGCGGAATCAACGATGTTCTGCGAGACCGAGTTGTCGCCGAGCTGCACCGCGGACCCGCTGGCGGGCACGTTCGGCGCCGGCGGCTGCTGGCCGTAGCTGCTGCTGTCGTGGTTTCCAGCCATGACTTCGTGATCCCCCTCGTCAGGCCTTGCGGAACGGGTCGGCCGCGGACTGGTCGAACTCGTGGTAGCGCGCCATCGCCGTGAGGATGCCCTGCTCCGCCGCCTCGTACTGGCTCAGCAGGTTCTGCAGGGCCGCGGAGTAGGAGTCGCCACCGCCGTCGGCGCGCTGGACGAACTTCTCGGCCATCGCCTGGCCGACGGGGTTGGCGCCGAGCTTCGGCGGCTGAGCGAGCGAGCCCGCGCTGTTGAGCAGGGCTTCGACCGCGTCCTTGCCCGTGCGGATCTTGTTGAGCGCGGTCTGCGCGGCGTCCGGGTCGATGCCGACCTGGCCGTTGACAGCGGCGCTCTTGAACGCGTTGGCATCGGCCAAGCTGCTGTTGCCCATTGCCCTCTCTCCGTTCCCCCGCGCGAGCTCCCCGCTCGCTTGGCATTAGGTCTTCGCATAGGTTAACGCACCAGGTCTGCACCTATGACGCGATCGGCGAACCGCAGGTTCCCCGCTGAGTGTGATCGCCACAACACCGCCGGCGCGTTACCAACCTTGACACGTACGACGGCCCCGCGAGGTTCACCACGAGGCTTCAGGACGTGTAGACCTGCGGGTCCAGTGTGCCGATGTAGGGCAGGTCGCGGTAGCGCTCGGCGTAGTCGAGGCCGTACCCGACCACGAACTCGTTGGGGATGTCGAAGCCGATGTACTTCACCGGCACGTCGACCTTCACGGCCTCCGGCTTGCGCAGCAGCGAGACGACCTCGAGCGACGCGGGGTTGCGACTCGCGAGGTTCTTGAGCAGCCACGAGAGCGTGAGCCCCGAGTCGACGATGTCCTCGACGATCAGCACGTCGCGGCCCGCGATGTCGCGATCGAGGTCCTTGAGGATGCGCACCACACCCGACGACGAGGTCGCCGAGCCGTAGGACGACACGGCCATGAACTCCAGCTGCGTCGGCACCGGCAGAGCGCGGGCGAAGTCGGTCATGAACATCACGGCACCCTTGAGCACGCCCACCAGGAGGAGGTCACCCTGGCCGTTTTCGGGGTAGTCCGCGGCGATCTTGGCCGCCAGCTCCGCGATCTTGTCCTTGATCTGCTGCTCGGTGATGAGCACGGAGGCGATCTCGCCCTCGTACACGGTCATTCCCCTCGGGTGGTGGGTTCGGGTTCGGACAGCGAGAGCCTGCCACGGCACCGGCGCGCCTCCAAGTTACCCGGCAGCCAGACGCCGCCCTGGCCGCGCCAGCGCGCCACGAGCGCGTCGACCGAGCGCAGGTGCGCGTCGGTGAGTTCCCGCACCCCCGAGCCCAGCAGCCACCTGCGGAGAACCCGTCTGCGCAGTGCCGCGGGCTCGGCCTCGAGCACCGCCACGTCCAGCGCTTCGGGCCCGCCCGCGCGGGTGAGAATCCTGTCCGCGACTGTGTCCAACGCCTCTGTGTCGTCACGCAGCTGTGCGGCCGTTCGGGCCAACGCGGCCGCGACACCGCCGGCGAGCACGTCTTCCAGCAGGGGCAGCACTTCCCCGCGCAGGCGGACGCGGGTGAAGCGCGGATCGGCGTTGTGCGGGTCCTGCCAGGGTTCGACGCCGAGCTCGGCGCAGGCGCCGCGGGTCTGTTCGCGGGTGACGCCCAGCAGCGGCCGGCCCCACGGCGGGTCGAGCGGGCGCATGCCGGCCAACGACCGCGGTCCGGAGCCGCGGCCGAGGCCCAGCAGCACCGTTTCGGCTTGGTCGTCGAGGGTGTGGCCGAGGAGCACGAGTCCCTCTTCGCTGTCGGGCAGCGCTTCGCGCAGCGCGCGATACCTCGCGGTGCGCGCGGCGGCTTCGGGGCCGCCCTTGCCCGTGACGTCGACGGTGAGGATCTCCGCTTCGTCCACACCGAGCTCCTTCACGGCCGCGGCCGCTCGAGCGGCGACTTCGGCGGAGCCGTCCTGGAGCCCGTGATCGACGATCAGCGCGCGCGTACGCAGCGTCCGGTGGCGCGCGACGTACGCCGTGGCTTCCGCCAGGGCAAGGGAATCCGCCCCGCCCGAGACGGCGACGCACACCTCGGCCGGGGGGTCCAGCGTCGTGAGGAACTCCCGCACAGCGCGGCGGACCGCCGCGAGCGCGCTCACCCGTGCAGGCGCCGCACCCAGGCCGCGGGATCGCTGATCTCGGCCCGGGTCGGCAGCGTGTTCGGCGAGCGCCAGACCGCGTTGAACCCCTCCATGCCGACGGCGTCCACCACGTGCTTCGTGAACTTCGCGCCCTCTTCGTACTGGCGGATCTTCGCGTCGAGCCCGAGCAACGCACGCAGCATGCGGTCGAAGACACCGCCGCCCTGGCGACGGGCGCTGAAGCGCGAGCGGATCACCTCGACGCTGGGCACGACCCGCGGCCCGACGGCGTCCATCACGTAGTCGGCGTGGCCTTCGAGCAGAGTCGAGAGGGCGAGCAGCCGGTCGAAGATCGCGCGTTCCGAAGGCGACTGCAGCAGTTCCGCGATGCCGATGCCCATGCCGCGCTGCTTGAGCACCTCAGGCAGGCGGCCGACGAGGTCGGACAGAGTGTCGGCGGAGTGGCCCGCGATGCCGGTGACGAGGCGTTCGACCTCGTCGGCGAAGTAGTCGCGTAGCCACCGCACGGCCGTGAACTGCAGGCGGTGCGTGCATTCGTGCAGGCACACCCACAGCCGGAAGTCGGGCGCGTGCACCTTCATCGCGCGCTCCGCGGCGACGACGTTGGGCGCGACGAGCAGCAGCTGCCCTTCGCGTTCGGGGCCGCCGAAGGGGTCGTACTGGCCGAGCACACGCGAAGCGAGGAAGGACAGGACCAGCCCCGTCTGCACGCCCGCGCCCGACGCCAGGATCGGCCCGAGCGGACCGCCCTGCGCTTCGGGCAGCGCGCGGCCCGTGAGCGCTTCGAGTCCGGACGCGGCCGAGCGCACCCAGCCGGGCCGGTCGACGACCGTGCCCGGCAGCAGCGGCAGGTCCTTGCCCAGGCCCGTCAGCTCCCGCACGTGGTCCTCAGCCTCGGCCGTGAGGTCACGCAGGTCGGTGACCGCGCGCGCGGCCTCTTCCTTCGGCACCTGCGGCCCACCGCGCACCAACCGCGCTCCGGTGGACGCCGCGAGGTCCCAGTCGACCATCGGCCGCCGTCGGGTCTCGGTTTCCTGGCTCACCTGTCCGACGCTACCTGCACGAGGGCACTTTGCCCGACTGAATCCGCATCCGATTCGCCTAGTTGCAGCCACACTTCCGCAGGGTCGTGGCCAGCACGTCGAGCGCGGCCTGGCCCGGGTTCTTCTCCGAGCCGTTGGACATGAACGCGAACGCGAGCACGCGGTTGTCGCTGTCGAGCACGTAGCCGGCGAGGGTGTTGACGCCGGTGAGCGTGCCCGTCTTCGCGCGGACCCAGCCCTTGCCCGCGGCCGAGTTCGGCGTGGCGTAGCGGGCCGCGAGCGTGCCGGCCGGGCTGCCGGCCACGGGCAGACCCGCGAGGAGCGGGCGCAGCTTGGGGGTGTCCGGGTTCTTGCCGTCCGGCGCCGCGGCCTCGGCGAGCACCTGCGCGAGCAGCCGTGCGGGCACCTTGTTCTGGTTGGACAGGCCGCTCGTGTCGGACAGCTGCAGGCCCGTGACGTCGAACCCGTGGTCGGCCAGCACCTTCTTCACCGACGCGGCCGCGCCCGAGAACGACGCCTGGGCGCCCTCGGTGATGGCGACCTGGCGGCCGAGGGCGTCGGCGAGGACGTTGTCGGAGATCTGCAGCAGCGCGTACGCCAGATCCGGCAACGGCGCCGACTGCACCTGCGCGACGACCTTCGCGTCGGCAGGCGCCTTCGCGGTGCCGGCGGCCTGCGCGCCGAGCTTGTCGGCAACGAGCTGGGTGAGCGTGGTCGCCGGGTTACCCGAGCGCGGCGTCTCGTCGACCGACGGGTTGAGGCGGCCGCCGTCGGCCATCGCGGGCACGATCGGCGCGCCGTAGGTCGACGGCGCGTCGCCGGGCTCCCAGCCCGGGGCGGTGGTGGGGCCGGCGTACGCGCTGACGTCGACCTGCACCTTCTGGACGTCCGGGTCGGCCTTCTTGATCTGGGCGACGAGGTCGTCCACGTGGGCCGCGCCGGGGTAGAGCGGCGAGTCGGTGCCGATGGGCAGCGCGGTGAGCGACGGGTCACCACCGCCGACGATGATGACCGTGCCGGGCGACGAGCCCTGCACGACCTTGGTGACGATCCGCTTCGTCGGGTCCATCGACAGCAGCGCGGCCGACACCGTGAGGATCTTCGTGGTCGACGCCGGGGTCAGCGGCGTGGTCGAGCCGTGGTCCCACAGGACGGAGCCGGTGGCGGGGTCGATCACGCTGCCGGTGAGCTGCGAGAGCGCCGACGCACCGGCAGGCCCAGCCAGCGCCGAGGCGACGCCGTTGGCCGACGGGCCCTGGCCCGACGTCTCCGGGCCGTGCAGCGCGAGGGTCACGGACGCGGGGTCGGGGCTGTCGCCCTTCGGCGCGTTGGGCGCCCACGGCAGGCCGAGGCGGTTGGACACCTGCGGCATCGCGGACGCGACCCCGGCCGCCGCGAGCACCAGCACCACGACGAGGCCGAGGACGACGAACTTCTTCTTGCCCTTCTTGGCTTTCGGCTCCTCCGGTGGGGTTGCCCGCTGCGGCTCGCCGCCGGGCGGGTCCTGGTCGTCGTAGCCGCCGGCGAAGCCTTCGGCGGGGCGCTCGATGCCGACGGTCGCCTCGGCCGGGAACTGCTCACCCGACGGTTCGATGCGCACCGGGCGGGCCTGCATCCCCGACGCCGGGGGAACCGCGCCGCGCGGCGGTTCGGGGAGGCCGCGGAGGTTGTCACGGTTGTCCTGGGACCGGGAGCCCTGGTTTTGAAGGCTGTCCCACTGGGGTGCGTCGCGGGGGCCTTCGGGTTCGTTGGCGCTCTGGGAGGTGTGGAAGACGTCCCAGCGTTCTTCCCGCGGCGAGTCGGTGTTCTGCCGCTGGGGTTCCTGGCGCTCTGGTTGCCGGCGCTGGGCTTCTCCACGCTCCTGCTCGGAGCGGAAAACGTCCCATTTGGACACGTCGATGTACTCGGTGCCGTTCTCGCTGCCGGCGGTGCTGCTGTCTTCGCTCGCCTCTTCCTTCGGCGGCTCGACGGGCGCGGGCTCGAACATCGACCCGACGCGACGCGGCTCTTCGCTCCGACTCTGATCACTGCGGTTCTGGTCACTGCGGTTCTGATCACCACGGTTCTGATCACCACGGTTCTGATCACCACGGCTCTGATCACCACGGCTCTGATCACCACGGCTCTGGTCACCATCGCCCGGGCGCGCGGGCCGCTCCACCGGCACCCAGGGCACGGCGGGCGGGGGAACCCGAAGGTGCTGAGTCGACTGGTCGGACGGCGTCTGCTGCGATCGCTCCGACGAGGACTTCTCCTGGCCCTGCTGGCCTTGCTGGTTCTGCCCCAGCGACCGCTGCCCCTCCGAGCGGTCCTGCTGGGCGCCTTGCCGATCCTGCGGCGGCTGCCCCTCCGAGCTGCCCTGCTGCGCGCCTGGCCGACCCTGCGGCCGCTGCCCCTCCAAGCCGTCCTGCTGCGCGCCTTGCCGACCCTGCAGCGGCTGGCCTTCCGGGCGGTCCGGCTGCTGCCCCGGCTGGCCCTGCGGCGGCTGCCCCTCCGAGCCGTCCTGCTGCTGCCCTGGCTGGCCCTGCGGCCGCTGGCCCTCCGGGCGATCCAGTTGCAGCCGCTGCGACCAAAGGCCCTGCTGTTCGCCTTGGTGTCCCTGACCCTGCTGCTGGCTCGTGCCTTGCTGCAGGCCCTGCTGGGACCCGGCTTGCTGTTGCTGCTGCGGCTGACCTTGCGGCTGACCCCACAGCGCGTTGGCGGACTGCTGCTGGCCCGGCTCCTGCTGCGACTGCCGGCCCTCCTCGGGGCGGCCGCCCTGACCCTGCTGACCGAACAGGCCCTGCCCCTGCTCGGCCTGGCTCCGCTCACCCTGCGACTGCTGCCCCGGTGCCTGCTGGTTCTGGTGCTGCTGGTTCTGGGACTTCTGTGCCCGCGGCTGCTCACCCGGCCGCGGCCCGAGCCGGTCGGCGAAGTCCTGGCGCGGCTGTCCCGGCTGCCGCATCTGCCCGGCCTGCCCCGGTTGGCTCTGCTGTCCCGCCTGGCCGTGCTGGCTCGCGTGCCCCTGCTGACTCGGCCGGCCCGACTGGCCCTGCTGCCCCGGCTGTCCCTGTTGGGGCAGAGGCCCCGCCTGTCCACCCCGGTCACCGGCCGGGCGTGGCTCGACCGGAGTGTTCAGCCCCGGAACCAGCTCAGGCGGCACATTCGGCTTGAACCACGACCCCGGCGGACGCTCGTCGGAGCCGGGCGAAGAACCCGCGGGAGCTGTGACGTTCGGCACGGCGAGCCGGTCGGTGACGGTCTGGCCGGGCTTGGGGATGGGGAAGCGCGCCGTCGCCCCACCGCCGCGCGACGACGTGTCCTCGTCACCCGCGGGCCACATCGGCTGGTCGTTGTCCGGCACCCACCACTCCTTCTTACCTGCCCGGAAGGGGCCAAGGTCACATGCTGCCTAGCCGACATCCACGGGACCCGGCGGCAGCGCGTAGTCCACACTAGTGACGTCAATGAGGTGATTACGGTTGCCGCCCACGACGTGTGGGATACCGAGATTCGAGAAGCAGCGAGGACGGCCGTGGAGTTCGACGTCACGATCGAAATCCCCAAGGGGGAGCGCAACAAGTACGAGGTCGACCACAAGACCGGTCGCATCAAGCTGGATCGGACCCTGTTCACGGCGACGCAGTACCCGGCGGACTACGGCTTCATCGACGACACGCTCGGCCAGGACGGCGACCCGCTCGACGTGCTCGTGCTGGTGCAGGAGCCGACGTTCCCGGGATGCCTGATCCGCTGCCGCGCCATCGGCATGTTCCGCATGACCGACGAAAAGGGTCCGGACGACAAGGTGCTGGCCATCCCGACCAACGACCCGCGCCTGGAGCACCTGCGCGACATCCACCACCTCAACGAGTTCCACAAGCTCGAGATCCAGCACTTCTTCGAGGTCTACAAGGACCTCGAGCCGGGCAAGAGCGTCGAGGGCTCGTCGTGGGTGGGCCGTGCGGAGGCCGAGGCCGAGATCTCACGGTCGTACGAGCGTGAGCAGGACCGGTTGGCCAAGGAAGAGGTCGAGGGCTCCGGTCACTGAGAGCCACCGACGTCTCACTGAGAACGCGCGAAAGGGCCGTTCACCCCGGGCTGGGGTGAACGGCTCTTTCTTGATCTGTTCAGTGCGCCAGCGTGAGCGCTTCCTGCTCCGAACGCAACGCCGACTCAGCACCAACAGTCGCCTTACGCGCACCTCAGCGCGCAAATTCCCGGCCGCAGCACCGGCCCGGCCTCAGCGGACCCCTCACGCCGAACCCCCAGCCACGAACGGTCACCCCGTCACGCCGACATGGCACGAAAGCACCGTTCGCGCCACGTCGGCGCCGCGAGAGGACCGATCGCGGCGGTTCCAGTCCGCGGGCTGCCCGTTCGCCAGGTGAACGGTCCGCTCGCCCGCAGACACGCCACCACGGCTTGGCACGGCACCCGACGCCCCCTTGCCCGACACCCACAGCGCACAATCGCACCAACCACCGTGCGCGAGGGCACCGTTCGCTCAGCGAAAGCAGCGTCAGGCGACGTAACCCGGAATCGGGAACGACTCCAGGAACTCCCGGATCTCAGCGGCAATCGTGTCCAACTCCGCCTCCGACGAAGACGAAGCCGCCGCGACCACCGTGCGGTCGATCCACTCCGCCACCTGCACCTGGTGCTCCGGCAGCAACCCCCGCGTCGTGATGGCCGAGGTGCCCAGCCGGATGCCCGACGGGTCGAACGGCTTGCGCGGGTCGAACGGCACCGTGTTGTAGTTCAGCTCGATCCCGGCGCGGTCCAGCGCCTTGGCGGCAGGCTTGCCGGCCACGTTCTTGTTCGTCAGGTCGATCAGCAGCAGGTGGTTGTCCGTGCCCCCGGAGACGAGGTCGTAGCCGCGGTCGAGCAACGCGGCCGCGAGAGCCTTGGCGTTCGCCACGATCGTCTGCGCGTACGTGGCGAACGAAGGCTGCGCAGCCTCCCCCAGCGCCACGGCGATGGCCGCCGTGGTGTGGTTGTGGGGGCCGCCCTGCAGACCGGGGAACACGGCCTTGTCGATCGCCTTGGCGTGCTCAGCGTCCGACATGATCATCGCGCCACGCGGGCCGCGCAGGGTCTTGTGCGTGGTGGTCGTGATCACCTGGGCGTGGCCGACCGGCGACGGGTGCGCGCCGCCCGCGATGAGGCCGGCGATGTGGGCGATGTCGGCCACCAGCACCGCGTCCACTTCGCGCGCGATTTCCGCGAAGCGCGGGAAGTCGATGGTGCGCGGGATGGCTGTGCCGCCGGCGAAGATCAGCTTCGGGCGGTGCTCCAGCGCCAGGTCGCGCACCTGGTCGAAGTCGACGCGGCCGGTTTCCTTGCGCACGCCGTAGCGCACCGGGTTGAACCACTTGCCCGTCGCGGACACGGACCAGCCGTGAGTCAGGTGGCCGCCGTCGGGCAGGGCCATGCCGAGCACGGTGTCGCCGGGCTGCGCGAAGGCCAGGTACACCGCGAGGTTGGCCGGGGAGCCGGAGTACGGCTGCACGTTGGCGTGGTCCACGCCGAACACGGCCTTCGCGCGCTCGATCGCCAGGGTCTCGATGGGGTCGATGAACTGCTGGCCCTCGTAGTAGCGCTTGCCGGCGTAGCCCTCGGAGTACTTGTTGGTGAGCACGGTGCCGGTGGCCTCGAGCACCGCGCGCGAGACGTAGTTCTCCGACGCGATCAGGCGGATCTTGTCGTGCTGGCGCTTCGCTTCGTCCTCGACGAGCCCGGCGATCTGCGGGTCGGCGGCGGCGAGCGTGGTAAGGGCGGGCTGGTGTGTCATCACGTCTCCGGCTCTAAACCGGCCGGGCACCCAGGCGCGCGGTGCCGGCCTCGTCGTCGCTTCCCGGTGGTGCTCCACCTCTGATGGCGCCAGTCGCAGCTGCGTAGTGGAGTTTAGTGCACGTCAGACAGGCTTGGAGCCCTCCCGGTGCCGTCGCGCGAGGTCCTGGTAGATCCCGGCGTTGTGCTCCACCCACATCCGCGCCGAATCGGTGAGCGGCACGAACTTCTTGGCCGGGCTGCCCATCGCGATCACTTCCTCGGGCACCTCCGTGCCGGGCGTCACGGTGGCACCCGCGGCGATCAGCGACCGCGCGCCGATCACGGACTTGTCGAGCACGGTGGACCCATTGCCGATCAGCGCCTGCTCGCCGATGGTGCAGTCGTGCACGAGGCACTGGTGCCCCACGGTCACGTTCTTGCCGATCACGGTCGGCGTCCCGCCGCAGTGGACCACGGAGTTGTCCTGCACGTTCGCGCCCTCGCGGATGATGATCGGCCCGAAGTCGGCGCGGATCACGGCGCCGTACCAGACCGAAGCGTCCTTCTCGACGGTCACATCGCCGATCAAGGTGGCGGTGGGGGCGATCCAGGCGTCCGGGTGGACCTGCGGGCTGGCGCCCTCGAAGGAGAACAGAGGCATGCCAGCACCCTAAGCGGCGTCAGCGATATCCCGCGAAGCAGAGCGCCTCGACGTCGCCGCGCAGGCTTTCGAACGGCCGCGGCCGCACCCGCTGCTGCACCACCGCGCCGAGCAGGTAGCTCAGCAACGCCCGGGCGCGCGCCCGCGGGTCGTCGACGTCGAGCGGTGCCAGCAGCTCCGCGAACAGCTCGGTGATCGAGGTCAGCATCGCGTCGATCGCCTGCGGGTGCTGCGCGCGCCCGGCGGCGATCCAGTACTCGAACCACAGGAACGCGCCGTTGGGCCGCTCCGCGAACTCCGCCAGGTACGCCTTGGTCACCTCGAACAGGCGCTCGCGCGGGTCGTCGAACTTCTCCCCGACGGCACGCAGGTCCGTGGCGAACGTGGTGATGTGGGCCGCCATCGCGCGGTCGATGAGCACGTCGATGTCGGCGAAGTAGTAGTGGATCGCGCTCTTCGTGAGCGGGCCGGCGTCGGCGATCGCGCGTACTGTGCACCCGGCGAGCCCGTCTCTGGCGAGCACGACCCGTGCGGCCTCGACGATCTGCTCCTGCTTCTGCAGCTGGTTGGGCGACAGCTGCGCGCTGCGGCCGGGTACGGCGGTCACGGTGATCCTCGTTACGTTATTCAGGACGACAGGCCCGAATCCTAGGGCAGACGTCCCACCGTGCCCTCTCGGGTGAAAAAGCGGATTGGCCACCCCGGTCCGCACAGCGGACAATGCCCGGCATGGTGATCTCAGGGGACAAGGGGCTCAGCGAGGCGGCGCGCCGCCAGCTGGAGAAGGAAATAGCCGACCTGCGCGCGCAACGGGCGGCGCTCGCACCGCAGCCCGGCGAGCAGGAACGCACGGGAGACGCGGCCGACCAGGCCGACGTGATCGACCGGGCCGAGGCCGCCGCGCGACTGGAGCGCCAGATCTCCGAGGTCGCCGCCAAGCTCGAACACGGCGCCTACAACAGCAACCTGCTCCCGGACGGCACGCGCGTCTCCCTGCGCTTCGCCGACGGGGACGAGGAAGTGCTCAACGTCGTCACCCTCCCGGGCGAGGACCTCGACTCGGTGACGTCGGACAGCCCCCTGGGCCTCGCCCTGGTGGGCGCCAAGGCCGGCGACAAGATCAGCTACCGCACCCCGCGCGGCGAAGCCACCGCCACGGTGATCGAGCTGACCCCGCCGGAGGACTGACCACTTCGGACTCCCCCGGATCGGGCTGCCCGGCATCACGCCTCGGCAGCCCGATCCTTCTTTTCGCCCGCTCGTTTTTCAGCGACGCTGGTCGAGCGTCTCCGGTCTGTACGCGTAGATCAGTCCCTCGTCGGCGATGACATGCCAGTCGGCGTCGCAGACACGGTCGGTGCGGTGCTCCTGGCCGGCGGGCCACCAGTCGGCCGACAGGGTCGCGCGGATCGCCGACGCGGGCCCCTTGACGCACGTCGCCGGCAGGCCCGAGTCGCCAGGGGTGTAGCGCAGGATCCGTTCGGACCCGGTGGTGCGGATAACCTCCGTGACGGCCGTCGCGTCGTCGGGGAGCCAGGACGGCAGGCGTGCGTCGGCGTCGGCCTTGCCGATGGCACCGGTGCCGGAGGAGACGTTCTTGACGTGTTCCGGCCCATCCGGCGCACACGCGGTGACGGTCGCCAGTGCCGCCGCGATCGCCGCGAACCAGATCGCGGTTTTCCCCATTTCGTTCATGCCACCGACTCAATCCGGGACCCGCAGGACCGGCATCGGCTTTCCGGCCCGCGGCCACGGGCCGGATGGCCGAGTCAGCGGGCCCGGCGCGTGATCCAAGTCGCGATCTGCGAGCGCGAGCGGAAGCCCAGCTTGTCGAGGATGTGGACCACGTGTGACTCGGCCGTGCGGCGGCTGATGACCAGGCGTTCGGCGATGCCCTTGTTGGACATCCCCTCGGCGACCAGGCGCGCCACCTCGTACTCGCGGCGGCTGAGTTCGGCGGGACGCTCGTCGGGTGTCTCACCGCCGAGCGCGAACGCGATCGCCGAGTCGAGATCGGACACCGCGGCGGCGCCCCGCTCGTAGGCCGGCCCGAACCGCGCGCCCAGCGCCGAAGCGACGTCGGCCACGCAAGCCTCGTGCACGTCGATCAGCCGGCCGAACCCGAACAGCGGCCGCCCGCCGACCAGCGGCCAGACGGCGGAAGCCGTGCCCAGCAGCTCGGCCGCGCGGTCCGGCTTCCCCAGCGCCGCGCTCGTCCACGCGAGGAACTCGACAGCTTTCGCCGCGCCCAGCACGTCGCCGAACGACCGGACCGAGCTCAGGGCCGCCGTCAGGTCGTCGGCGGCGGCGCTGAACGAGCCCAGCCGCCAGTGCGCCAGACCCCGGGTCCCGAGCAGACCGCCGCGGGAGAACTGCTCGCCGCACAACGCGAGCCCCCGCGACGCGACGGCAAGCGCCTCCTCGCCGTCGTCCCGCCAGACGGCCGTGTGCGCGGCGGCCAGGAGGATCTGCAGCAGCACCTCGCCGTCGGCGTCGGTCTCGGCTTCGCGGAACAGCGCGGCGGCCCGGTCGACCTCCCCGCCCAGGAACGCGCAACCGCCGAGCACGAGGCGCGCGTGGGCCAGCTCATCGGCGTCGTCGTGCTCCAGGGCCCATGCCTCGGCCTCCCGCCCCAGCGCGACCGCCTGTTCGCGGCCGCCCCGGAAGGCGAGCGACGAGGCCACGATCCACAACGCCCGCGCCCGGTCCTTGCCCGGCTCGGGGTTCAGCGCCAGCGCGCGCTCCAGCCAGTGCGCGCCCTCCGCGACGTGGCCGCAGAACAGCCACAGGAATTCCAGCGCCACCCCCAGCCGCAGGCCGAGGGCCGGGTCGCCGGCAAGGCTGTGCTCCAGCGCGGCGCGCAGATTCGGCAGCTCCGCGCGCACCCGCGCCGCCACGAGCGCCTGATCGGGGCCGTCGTCCCAGTCGTGCGCGGCCTGTTCGGCCAAGCCGAGGTAGTGGTCCCGGTGGCGGTCGCGCAGCTCTTCGCACACGCCGAGCTCCCGCAGCTTCACCTGCGCGTACTGCCGGATGGGCTCGAGCAGGCGAAAGCGCGTGGTGCCGGCAGGCCGTTCGGCCTGCACCACGGAGCTGCCGACGAGGCCGGCGAGCAGGTCGAGCACGTCGTCGCGCTCGATCCCGGCACCGGCGCACACGCGCTCCGCGGCCGTGACGTCGAAGCCGCCCGCGAACACCCCCAGCCGCGCCCACAGCAACCGCTGGCCCGAGCTGCACAGCTCATGGCTCCACTCGACAGTGCCCGCGAGCGTCCGGTGCCGCGCGGGCGCAACGGGGCTGCCGCGCCTGAGCAGGGCGAAGAAGTCGTCGAGCCGGGCCAGCAGCTCCTCGACGCTCAGCACCCGCAGCCAGCCCGCGGCCAGCTCGACGGCGAGCGGGATCCCCTCCAACCGGCGGCAGATCTGCACCACCTGGGACCAGTTTCCACTGTGGACGGTGAAGCCGGCGGACACGGCGGCCGCGCGATCGGTGAACAGCCGCACGACGTCGAGCGCCCGCGCGCCGGCGAGGTCACGCACCGGCGGCACGGCCAGCGGCGGCACCGGGAGCACGTGTTCGCCGTCGAGCCCGAGCACGTGCCGGCTCGTGGTGAGCACGCGCAGCCCCGGCACGGCCACGAGCAGCTCGTGCACCAGCGCGGCGAGCGCCTGGCCGAGGTGCTCGCAGTTGTCGAGCACGAGCAGCAGCTGCTTGTCGCCCAGGAACTCGACAAGCCGTGCGCAGGGATCGCCACCGGTGTCGCCGAGGCGGAGCGCCGCGCCGATCGTCTGCGCGAGCAGCGCCACATCACGCAACGCGGCGAGTTCGACGAGCCACACCCCGTCGGCGAAGGAGCTGCGCACCTCGGTGGCGGCCCGCAGCGCGAGCCGCGTCTTGCCGACGCCGCCGGTACCGGTGAGCGTGACCAGCCGGGCCGCGGCGAGCACCTTCCGCGTCGCTCGCAGCTCTTCGCCGCGACCGACGAAGCTCGTCACCTCCACCGGCAGTGCGCCCACCTCGGTCACTTCCCTCGTCCGGGGACCGGCCGAGGGCAAGGCTAACGCGCGCACTGCCAGTGGAGGGCTCGCCGGAGGGCAGCCGATGTGCGGTTCAGGACAGCAGGTGCTTCAGGTCCGCGGCCGCGTGGCGAAACTCGGCCCGGGTGCTCGGCACGTCGTGGATCGGGTTCAGCAGGGCCATGTCGTGGATCTGGCCCACATACTGCACCGAGATCACGTCGACGCCGGCCTCGTCGAGCTTGTGCGCGTACGCGACGCCTTCGTCGCGCAGCACGTCGTTGGACGCGGTGTGGACGATCGCCGGCGGCAGGCCGCGCAGCTGGTCCACCGGGGCCCGCAACGGTGAGGCGTACGGGTTGGCACGCGTGGCCTCGTCAGGCGCGTAGACGTCCCAGCCGAACTTCATGAACGCGCGCGGCAGGAAGCGGCCGTCAGCGAACTCGGCGTAGGACGCGGTGTCGACGCGCGCATCGGTGGCCGGGTACATCAGCAGCTGAGCCTTGATCGGCGGCCCGCCGTGGTCGCGCGTGTACATCGTGAGGGCGGCGCTGAGGTTGCCGCCGACGCTGTTGCCCGCCACCGCGAGCCGCGACGCGTCCAGCCGTTGCGAAGCACCTTCGCGCGCAACCCACTTCAGCGCGGCGAAGCACTCTTCGAGCTGCGTCGGGAACACGGCGTCCGGGATCGGGGTGTACTCCACGAACACCACGGCGTACCCCGTCGCGAGCACGAGGTCACGCGTGAGGCGGCGGTGGTTGTCGAAATCGCCCGCGATCCACACTCCGCCGTGCAGGAACAGCACCACCGGCAGCGTCTCCTGCGATCCGGCGGGACGCTGCACATAGAGCTTCGTGTGCACGCCGTCGACCTCGACGTCGCGTTCCTCGGTGTCGACCCCGCTCAGGTCGACGTCGACGGTCGCCTGCAGGCCACTGAGTGTGGCCCGCACCTGCTCACCCGGCAGCAGCCAGAACGGGTCGGGGTTCTTGTTGAGCTCCGCGAGGAACTCGCGGACACGTCGCTCGATGCGCGGGTCGGAGCCCGCGTCGGGTACGTCGGTGGTCATGTCAGTCCTCCTGACGTCTGCGTGCTGCGCGGCTCCGGAGCCTGGGACGTCACGAGTCTCGCGGCCTCGACGGTCGGCGGGCATCCGGCAAAACACGGACTTCGACGCCCGACCCACCCGAACGGGGCGCCGGTCCGCACAGCTGGGGGTCCGGCGCCGTCACGAGGTCCGGCGCCGTCACGAGCGATCAGGTGCCCCCTCGACGGGTGAACTCGGCGATCGAGAAGACCAGGCGACGCAGTCACCCACCACACGAATCAGGGCCCATCCGAGGTGTCTCGGATGGGCCCTGATCTGCGGAGCCGTGGGGGAATCGAACCCCCGACCTATTCATTACGCGCGCAATTCCTCGTCTGTTCTTGCAGGTCAGGGCACCTTTATTCGCCTGTAGAGCGGTACCCATGCGTGCACGAACGTCCACCAACGTCCGGGTCTGTGTCACGCAGTTAGTCAAGTATCCGGCCGACCACTCCGCCGTCCCGGCAACATCTGGAATAGCGCGATGGCTTTAAGGGCGCACGAGCCCGTGCGCCCGTGCGCACCGCACGAACGGATGCACGCTCCGACCACGCACGCGACGAGCGAGCCAGATCGTGGTGGTCGGCTTCGCCGCTTTCCCGATCACGACCTCTCGCCGGCCCGCGGCGTGCTACACACGCGGTGTGCCGAGATCCGTTTCCTCCCAGGAGCTCCCATGAACGACGACATGTCCCAGAACCTCGTCGTCTTCCGCGTCGCCGGCCTCGCCGAGCCGGTGCTGGCGAGCGCGCCCACGAAGGCCGACGACGCCGTGGAGCAGGCGTGGACGAGCGTGCGCAAGCAGCACAAGGTGCGTGCGTCGAAGGTTTCCGCCGTGTACAGCGAATGGGGGCCGTCCGCGGCCGACCTGAAGTTCATGGCCAAGAACTTCAAGAAGGCCGACTGCAAATACAGCTTCGCCCGCCCTGGCCCGGGCGGCTGGGAGCGCGCGTTCGCCGAAGCTCGCGCCGTGATGGCCGAAACGCACACGGCGCGGCAGCAGCAGGAGGAGCGCACAGAGGAGCTGTTGCCCGTGCTGTGGAGCGCGTCCTCGCCCAGCGCCGGGCTCCTCGACGCCTTGCCGCACCGGCCGCTCGTGCCCGGCCGGTTGTCGGTCGCGGTCGCGGCGGTGGGGCGGACGCCGAAGGGCAAGGTCGGCATGCAGCACGTGACCCGGCACGAGCAGGAGCAGATGGGCGTGCCGGTCGAGAAGCTCTTCGACGTCGCGTACGGTGCCTTGACCCGCGGCCTGAAGCTCGGCGTCCGCTCCTCCGGCGACGATGTGCTGGTGTCGGTGACCCGGGAGGCGCTGCTGGCCGCGTCCGCGGTCGCGTTGCCCGACCTGTACTCGCAGCTGTCCCCGCACTTCGGCGGCGGTGACCTGCTCGTGGGCCTGACCTGCCCGGACGAGATGGTCGTGGTCCGCGAGGACTCCGGATTGGCGGACGACGTGCTGCAGCAGGTGCTCAACTCGCCGCACGACACCATGGAGCTGGTCCCGTCGGTGCTCCGGCTCGGCCCCGGCGGGTTGGAGCTGCTCGCCGAACGGAGTCGTTAGTTGTCACCTCGTCGGGTGAACTTCACGAATCGGGCCGACGGGGACCGTAGTCCCTCACTTTGCCCCCAGAAAACGAATCAGGGCCCATCCGAAGTGTTCCGGATGGGCCCTGACCTGCGGAGCCGCCTGGGGGAATCGAACCCCCGACCTATTCATTACGAGCGCAAGTCCGGCGCTCGCTCACGTCGGATCGGCCCTGGTCGCTGACCGCGCGAACGTCCGTGGGCGTCCACGAAATTCCACAGGTTTGCACCTCGATTGTCACCCAGTTAGTCACCCAGCAGACGGCCCTCACCAAGGCAAGGTGGTCAAGTGAGGCTCTCACTTGGGCTAGCCGGAAGCGAGCAAAGCGGCTGGAACAGAGGGGGGTGAGCGGCGATCCCCCCTCTGTTCCAGCCTCTTCTGAGACACCTGTGACATACCGTTAGTGTGGGGAAAGACTGTCACACCAGGTTGTCACACCCCTGTCACACCTATATGTGCAGTTCAGAGGCCATAGAGTAACAGAGTGACAGGTGTGACAGTCGCGACCGGTCCCGGGTGTCACACCTGCAGCATGTGCACGGTTCGTGGTCAAAGACAGACGCGCCCCACGGCTCCTGAAACACCGGCTAGGCAGGCCTGAGGCCGCTCCGGAGGTCCAGCCACACCAACTCATGGCGATTGACGTGCGAGAGACGATCTCAGGGCGCGAAATTCGGCGCCGTCGCGCCGCTGAGTCGGCCGCTGAGCGTTGTCCGAGCCACCCAAGCAAACACCAGTGCGCAGCCGTCACCGTGCTCAGAGACGGCGTTGGGGAGGTGCGCAGGTCCTCACTCCGCTCTGTTCCAACCGCTTTGAGACACTAGTGACATAGAGTTAGTGGGGGAAAGACTGTCACACCGGGCTGTCACACCTCTGTCACACCTATTTGCGCAGGTCAAAGGCCACAGAGTGACAGGTGTGACAGGTTTGGCCGGTCACGGGTGTCACTCCCCTTCATGCATACGGTTGGTAGCCAATGACTAGCTGGCAACGCGCACCGGCAGTCAATCGCCCCGCATCCCTTTGCCTACTGATCGGGTTTCGCGCGTACGACGGACACTCGATGCCGGTATCGGCCCAGTTCAAAGGCTCGGTCCGCGCGCGCTTCGACGACCACGTCGGGCTCGACCGGCCAGTACGTGAAGTCCTCGGAACCTAGGAGGCCGGCGAGAATCCCGGACGCTCGCTGCGGTCCGCTCTCGGTGAGTCGAAGCCGACCGACAAGTGACACGAGCGCTGTCCGCGACAGCGGCCCTGAGAGGCCGACCGCGCGGACCTTCCCGCGCCGGTCTGTCTGGCCGAGCACCAGCGCGGTTGGCCGGTTGGGGCTGCCGGTCACGCCGAGCACGACCGCGTCGATGTCGTCGTAGTGGCGGACCTTGACCCATCCGGCGCGGCCACCGCGCAGCGGGTACCGGCTGGCCAGCGGCTTCGCCACGGCGCCCTCGATGCCGACGGCCGCCTGGTCCGCGCTGATCCACTCCTGCCCCTGGACGCGGTCGAGCGTGGAGATCATCAGCTGGACACCGGCGTTGCCCGCGCCGACCACCGCCGCGAGCCGCTCCCGCCGGCGCGACAGCGGCCACAGCCGCAGGTCGCGGCCGCGGACACCGAGCAAGTCGAACGCCACGAACACCACGGCGATGCCCTCGGCGCGGCGGCGGGCCGGGCCGTAGCCGAGCGCCGCGAATTCCAGCCGGCCTTGCCGGTAGGCGCACAGCTCACCGTCGAACACCACCCGGCCCAGCGCGGCCGCCGACTCAAGAACCCCGGGGAATCGGGCCGTGAGATCGCTGCCGGTGCGGGACTGCAGCACCCCGCCGGGCACGTGCACCACACACCGCCACCCATCCAGTTTCGGCGAGTACTCGAACGCGCCGACGGGCAGCACCGCGGCCGGCTCGACGACAGCGAGCTTCAGTGGCAGTTCCGGCACGGGCATGTGTCCATCGTCAACCCCGCTGACCAGCAGCGCAGCGCTAGACTCGCACACGTGTTCGAAGATCGGCGACCGCTTGGCGAGTACGGCGGCACGAACCTCCCGGTGCGGCCGGCGCTGCGCCATGAGCTGAACCCGGACGGGACGCTCACCGGCCACCCGCCGCGGCATTGCCCGCGTCGGCACCTCGTGCCCGACTCGGGCACGTTCTCGTGGATCGTGGCGCTGCGCCTGCATTCGCTCCTCTGCCATCGCTGCCGCGACGAGGGCCACCCAGATCACGAATGGGCCCTCATCGACCCAGCCTACGACCAGGCCGACGTGGAGAAGGCCTCGAAGGCGGGGCTAGAACTCCTCGCCGTACCCCCAGACGAGGCCGCCGGGCCCGGCAGGATCGAGCTGCACCTGGACGGCCACGCGATCGGCGCGGTCACGCTGGCGGTGTGCACCGCGGACCGCCTCGGGGTGCTTGAGCACGTCCAGGTCGACGACGAGCACCGGCGCCGCGGCTACGGGCGGATCCTCGCGCTCGCCGCGTTCTCCCGCCTGGACTGGGCCACCGGCGGGCCACCCTGGATGCGCGGTCACCGGCAGGTCCGGGCGCTCCGCGCGGTCCAGCACAGCGCCGGGTACACGTGGACCACCACGCTGATCGAAGACACCCTGCAAGCGCGGGGGTTCGCCGAGTGGTTACCGCTGCCGTCAGTGGGCGAACCGCAGTACTGCCGGCACATGCTCGACGCCGCCGCGCGGCTCACGTCGTAGGGCGGCCGGGGCGAGATTGACCGTCAGCCCGGGCAGCCAGCTGGGGAACTGACCAGCGGGGCTGACAGTGCTCTGGAACTCGGGTACCAGGCGTTCAGCGCCCGTCGCGCTTCCGCTTGCGCCTGCTTTGCAACATCGAGATCACTGACAGCAGAATGGCCAGGAGCGTGGAGATCGCACTCAGACGAGCGCTGAAGCAGAAACCAGAGCCCTAGTTCGCGCCAAGTTCATTGACCCAGATAGACAAAGGAGCTTTGTCCCCGACAACTCGTGACCAGTTTGCATGACCGATCGCAGTACCAACACTTGACAGGTACATTTCAGAGATACTGGTCTTTTGCCAGGTCTCAATTAGGTTCGGCCAAAATTCTCCCACTCCCCTTAACCACTTTTCAACCTGAGCCGGCTCCATTTTATAGCTCAACAGGAGATTTAGATATTCCGACTCATAGCGTTCAAGATCCAGCCTTCTCACGAGTTCCCTCGCCGCCGACTCTTGCTTCGCCCTAACTTGCCAGTGACTATCGTCGTGCAGACAAGGAATGAATAGCTGTTCCCGAACTCCGTCCGCCCACAATTCGGTAGGTACGGAATTCGCCTGGAATCCACGGTTAAACAGTCCCGGATAATTATCGGCAGCAAGTTGCCCAAGGCGATTCTCGGAAGCCAAGCTGGCGCAACCAGTGTACTGAATGTGCTGATACTCTGAATTGCTTACAGGCAATGAATCCACAAAGGGCGCGACGTTCTTGTTGGCCACTTGGATAAACTCCTCCAAAGAGTCCAACCCGTTAAATGACACCCGAGCAAAAAACCACGAGACAGTTACCGCAGCAATCTGACGAGCGGTTAGCTTGCGCACTGTCTCAAGAGACTCGGCAAGGACAACACGCTCAAGCTCACCATCAGTCGAGCTGCGCTGCACCAACAGGTCAGTCAACAAGCCTTTGAGTGAATCGTCACCAGAGCGGGCATAGTCTCTTTGTGCCAACAATAGGGAGTACTGAAAATCCGGGTCAGCAATCGCGGAGAGCCGCCCACCCCGATCGGCAGCTTTCTCAATGAACTCTTCCACCAGCTTCTCTGCCCTCATTGTCGCTAGACGTGAAGCCTCCTCGCTTAGCTTAGGGAAGTTGTCGCGAAATACCTGGCGAGCAATCTCGTAGACTTCCGGAGCAGACACCCCGCTGACGGTAACTAGATTGACCGTGTGCCCTTGCACGTTTGTGGAGCAGTCTCCACTACTCTGCTTCTGGGTCGACACTATCATGCTCCTTCACCCGATCAATCTTGAAATCCTTGATCTCAAGTTTCTCTGCTGATTGAAAATTTATCGAATTCTTGCCCGACTTTTGCCGCTGCGAGACATTTTTACCACCGTCGTCGCGTGAATTCTTGCGGTTGCGTCGCTGAATAAGCGCCCAGATACCTCCAACAATCGCAATGGGGAGACCAACGAACAGACCATCAAAGAGCCAGCCCTTATTAGCGTCAATCCAATGCAACACTGTTAGCCAACCTATTTGATTAAGTGGATCTTCAGCGACCTGGCCCCACCCAGAGGCAGTTCCCGAACTATGACAATTCTACAGGCCAGCTTCTGCACCCGCGCCCACAGTGGCCGAATCCAGCAATTTTGGAGCACGACCGCGCACTTTGGGAGCCCTACAGCAGCCCGTCCCGACTGCGGCACGGTCGGCCTGCCGCTCCGCCGGAGGTCGCCTTGAGTCCAGCACGCAGACGACGTCCCCGCATGAGAAAGAACGCAGCGATCTTGAGCCAGGCGAGCGTCATGGCTCCTGCATGCTGCCCCCTGTAGCGTTGGCAACCATGTTCACCGTCGACGAAGCTGCTGGCTTGGCCGAGAAATTGGTCGCTCCACTGGGTCGCCGCTGGCGCCATGTCCAGAGTGTCGCAGGACGTGCCCGTCAACTCTCAGTGGTCATTCCGGACACCGAGGGTGATGTTCTTGTCAGTGCCGCTTGGCTGCACGACATCGGCTACTCCGCGGAAATCGGATACACCCGGTTCCACCCACTCGACGGTGCCCGATACTTGCGCGAGCATGGGTGGCCCGATGATGTCGTGAACCTGGTTGCCCATCACTCAGGTGCTCGGTTCGAAGCCGAGGAGCGGGGTCTGGCCACCCAGCTCGACGAGTTTCCATTCGAGGACTCGGCGGCCTTGGACGCACTGGTGACGGCGGACCTGACGACGGGGCCAGGCGGTGAGCGCGTGACCTACGACGAACGAATCTCCGAGATCTTGAAGCGCTATCCGTCTGACGATCCCGTCCATCGGACGTGGGTCAAGGCTGCCCCGATTCTCAAGGAGTCCGTCCAGAGGACTGAGGCGCGGCTGGTCGGTCAGCCAAGGTAAGGCGACGTGCGCCCCGTGTCGAGTGCGTGGTCGATTCGCAGGCGCATTGACGGATGGATGTTGAGACCGTCTAGGTCAGCTGGCGGTACCCAACGCACGGCCTTGGTTTCCGTGCCGTCCTCCCTGGGTTGCCCGCCGACCCACCTACCCTCGAAACACAGGGAGAATTGCTGGCGGACCTCGCCGTCGTCGTACGCCATGACGTGCCTCGGATCCGTGTACGTGCCGACGAGGCGGACGATCTCGACGTCCACGCCGGTCTCTTCCTTGACCTCGCGGACAGCGGTATCGGTGATCCTCTCCCCCACGTCGTGCCCGCCGCCAGGGAGCGCCCACAAGTCGTTGTCGATCTTGTGGATGAGCAGCACCCGACCCTGGTCGTCGCGTACGACCACAGTCACGGACGGCACCACGCTGTTGGCGGCCGGCGCGTTCGGGTCGTCGAAGTAGTCGATGCGAGCCATCATCCCTACGCCTTCTCCGGGACGCCCAGGTCCCAGGTTCGTTCAAACGACCGCATGTAGTGCTCCCACATGTGGCCGTTCGGTCGTCGTTGCAGGTGCATCACCGGGCTTTGCCCCGCGAGGGCACCGAACGCGTGCCCGTTGACGAGCAGGTCTTCGTCAAATCGGTACAGCGAGTTGTAGAGGATCTCGCCGTGCGTGCGGACCTCGACGCCATCCAAGTCGACCACGTCCGCGAGGTAACGGCGCATCAGCTGCACGCGGCCTTCGAGGCCTCCCGGAGTGCGCTCTTCCACGGCTCGCTGGACAACCGCCGGCGCCGTCTCGTCGCCGACGAGCAGTCGAAACCGAACGCCCGCCGCGGCCTTCTGCCGCACCAGCGGCACGAAGTTGTACTGCTCGACGAGGAAGGCGCCCGAGAACACCAACACGTCCATGCTGTGCTGCACGCCGTTCAGCAACGCGTCCCACGCTGCGCCGGTGATCGCGGAACGTGACTCGTACAGGTGGAGGAGTTCAGATTCACTCTGCGCAGGACGGCTGTCTGCGGCCAGCGAGGGCCACAGGTCCTCTTCTCGACCACCAAGTACCGCCACAACCTTCTGCCGCGTCGAACGATGTGGCACGCGTTCTTTGCCGATCCAGCGGTCGACCGTTTTCCAGTCGACGCCGACCTTGCCAGCCAAGCTGTGAACGTCCAGGTTGGCGGCGAGCATGGCCGTCCGTAGGCGGTCATTGGCCACGTCGAACTCCCATCGAGCGCAGGGACGCTTGGGACGTTTTCGGGGGACGCGAGCGTCTCCTGAGACGTCCTGAAAGATCCCGGGAAGTGCGGTTCCGACGTCCCGTGAGCTGCGGTTTTCTTGGTACATACCGCCGAACGGATCGGCTGGAACCGACCGAGAAGGAGATCACCATGGCCCGCAAAACGACGCCGGTTGTCCAGGAGAAGAGCAGCAGCGCACGAGGAAAGGTCATCGGCACGCTGCTCATCTTGGGCCTGTTCGTGGTCGTGATCAGGCAGCCTGCAGAGGCCGCTAGCTTCGCCCGTGCGGCGTTCGGATGGCTGGGCAGCGTCGGAGATGCGCTCGCGTCATTCGGGCACGCCATCGCTAACTAGCTCCGCCTTCGATGCGCTCAAGCCGGGCGGAGAGATCCGCGACGGCAGCGCGCAGGTCGCGCAGCTGCGCCTCGACACTGGTCGACTCGTCAGGGACTCCGCTGACGAAAACCCCAACGGCAGGAGTGGTCGCGACCCAACCCTCGTCCTGCAACAACCGAACAGCTTTCTGAGCAGTCGCAAGAGCAACGCTGTGCTGTTCCGCAAGGTCTCGGTTCCCCGGAAGCTTGTCGCCCGTTTTCAAGGCTCCGCTCCGGATGTCGTGACGGATCGCCTCCGCCACGCGCTGATATGCAGCCCCGCCGATCGAGTCCATGTGATCAGCGTACCGCTCTGACACACACCGACATAGTTCACTCGAATGGCCGACTTGCAACTGACGCATGCTGACCTATGTTGAATTAGGTCAGACGATGAAAGGAGACCAGATGAGGTCCGCACACATCAGCCGTCGCCAGGCCGAAGCCGCGTTCGACGGCACGGACGAGTTCGACGTTCTGGCCGTTCAGGACGCCGCCGCGCGTGCCTCGGATCGCCGGGATCTGGAGGACGCGGCCGAAGAGCTGGAGCTGTATCTGGCGGCCACCGAGGTGGCCGCGATGCACGACTTCCTGCACGACTTCCGTGACCAGCGCGGCGCCGGCCGCCGGCAGCGCCGGGCCGGGCGCACGGTGCTCCGTTCGCTGCCGGTCCGAGCGCAGGCCACCCGCGCGATCGAGGACGAGGCCGCTTGATGACCACGCGCCTGATCTTCAACCCCGACGCGGCGGCTCACTCCGCCAAGAACGCGCTCGCCGCGCCGGGTTCCACCATCCAGCCGCAAGACCGCACGGAGGAACACCAGATGGTAGCCACGCACGAAGCCCCGCGCACCGCTGTCGACCAGCCGAGCGCGCCCGAGACTTACGTGTACACGCCGCACGAGCTGAACCGGCTGATCTCCCGCGAGATCGCCGGCCGCCTGTGCGAAATCGCGGACACCCTCACTGCGAACGCGGATTTCCTGCTCGCCAACGACGACGTTCCGGCCTCGATCAAGCAGCCCCGCGCCGGGGTGTACCGCGACGTCGCGTTGCAGCTGATCAAGCTGGCCGGGGACGAGTTGCACGGAGCCTGGGCGGGTGAGCTCCGGTGAACCCCCGCAACGGCAAGCAGCAGATCACGAGGGTGTTCGACGGCCGCACCCACCACGTGTGCCTTTGTCGCGGGTTCCGCGACGGGCTGCCGGTGTTCGGCTGGGGCGAGGCCCCTTCGACCCTGCTGACCAAGGGCCAGTTGCGGGAGGCCAGGTTGCGGCCCAACGGGCAGGACCCGGTGGCGCTGCTCGTGTTCCGCCACGTCAAGCCCTACGCCCGGGAGACCGTCGCGGAGCTGTTCTCCGTCGAGTTGGCCGCCCCTAAACGCACCGCGGCGCCGGGGCAGATGGTTCACGCGATGGAGGCCCGCCGCACCTGCGTCGACTGCACCGAGGTCCAGGACTACTGCGTCCCGACCAGCACCCGCCAGTGCTGGGCCTGCTTCGAGATCGAGCAGGCCGACCGGCTGGGGGTGGCCGCGTGAGCGACTCCGGTGTGTTCCACGACCAGGTCCAGTCCCAAGAGGAAGAGATCGACCGCGCCCGGGCCGAAGCCGCCCGCAAGGAGGGAAACCGATGAGCACACCGCCGACCAGGCCGGACCACTTCCGGGCCGCACAGAACCTGCTCAACTGGATCGCCGACGACGAGACTGGCCAGCTGTCGATCGAGAAGCGCACCGAGATCGCCGCCCGGGCGCAGGCCCACGCGACGCTCGCGCTGGCCGCGGCGACGGCGCTCGGGGCGCGGATGAATAACGGAGCGTCGGCCGCGGACGGCGCCGGCTGGGCCGAGATCGCCGCCGCGCCGAAGCGAGGTGGCCGCTCGTGACCACCTTCGACGTCTTGCAGCGCTACGGCACGTTGGCGCTCATCCGCCACACGGTCACGGTCCTGCTGTTCCTGGTCCTGCATCTGATTCGGATCCCGCTTGTGCTGATCGTGCGGATCCTGGCCGAGGTCATGGGTGAGCTGGACCGCTGCGCCACCGCGCAGGCCTCCCGTCCGCCTCGCGGCCCGATCAACCAGTTCTTTCCGACTGACTGACGGAGGTGACCGACATGACCACTCGACACACCACCTGCACCCGCACCGAGGCCGCCACGCAGTGGATCGCCTGGCACTTCGCGGAACTGCTCGCTGTCGCCGCCCCGCTGGTCCTGGGCTGGCTGCTCGCCGGCTGGATCGCCCTCGGCTCGGTCGCCACGGCCGCGGCGTGGGGCGCGCACGAGCTGCACACCCGCCGCACCCGCGCCGCCCTCACCAGTGGCCCCGGTCCGCGGCAGATCAGCAACGACAACACCGACGAGAGCGCCCCGGTGCAGGTGGCCGGGGGACGTGACGAGAACAGGGAGGGCGCGTGATGAGCACCTGGGCTGAGAACCGGCGCGCGGACCGCATCGCCGACGCCGAGCAGCGCCGCGCGGACGCCGCCGCCAAGCTCGACCGGACCCTGACCGCCGCCGCCGCGCAGGCCGAGCAGCGCCGCGCCGACCAGGCCGCCGCCGCGGGCCTCGCCAAGGCGCGCCGCGCCGACCGCAAGGCTGCTCGCGCCGCCGCGTTCGCCCGGGTGACCGGGTGGGTGGACGCGAACCGGGTCAAGCTGCCGATCTACCTGCTCGCGATGGTGTCCGCGGTCATGGCGATCCCCGCGATGGCCGGCTACGGGCAGGACACCTACGGCGACTGGACCGGCAACGCGCTGCCGGCCCTGTCGGAGCTGGGCATGTGGGCCTTTGCGCTCGCGGTCGAGGTTTCGGCTCGCCGGCACCCGGACCGTCCGACGTGGGCGCTCAAGACCGGGGTGTGGCTGTTCTCCGGGGTCGGGTTCGCGCTCAACGTCCTGCACGGGCTGCACCGCGGGTGGGACGCCGCCGTGGTCATGGGCATCGTGTCCGTGGCCGGGGTGATCGCCCACCAGATCGCCGTGGCCTCCCCGCGCCGCTCTCGCGCCGAGCGGGACGAGGCGAAGATCGAGCGACAGGCAACCCGCAAGATCGCCAAGGTGCGCACCGCCGCGGTGCGCCACGCGGTTGCCGAGATCGACGAGTTCGGTGACGCCCGCCTGGTGTTCGACGCCGGCCACTTCACCCTCACCCGCCGCCCGCTGCGCCGCCCGACGCTCACCCCGGTTGGTGAGGTGCTGGCCGACGAGATCGGCACGTGGCTCGCCACCCAGGACCGACCCGCCGCACCGGCCGACCAGGTCGAAGACGACCCGATCGTGGACGCCCCGGTGCAAACCCTCGACCACCCCGACGACCAGCAGGAATCCACCCCGACCCACCCGGCGCCGAAGGTGCGCACGTTCGAGGACGCCCGCGCCGACTTCTACGCCGCGCTGGCCGACCCGACCGTGGAGATCAACCCGAAGTCGGCCAACTCGATCCGCACCACGCTCCGCTGCAAGGCGGAGTGGGCCCGCAAGCTCCGCGACGAGTTCAAGGCCAACCACCAGTGACCCGGGAGGACACCACCATGAACACCCACGACACCACCACCCCGGCCGCCGGCGAGCTGGCCACCATCCACCAACTGCCCGTGCGCGTCGAGCACGGCGAGGCGATCGAGCCCGACGAGATCCTCACCGACGCCGAGTACCGGGCGCGCGTGACGCAGAAGGAACTCGCGCAAGCCCGCTGGGCCGGCTACCGCAACGACGCGGTCGTGGTCGCCCGCACCGCGAAAAAGGTCGCCAGTCACGAGCGGACCAAGGCCCTGGTCGGACACGGCATGACCGTGGTCGCCGGACTCGACTCGTGGCGCGGCCGGGCGTGGGACGCCTCGACCATGGGCGTCTACCGCCGCCAGATCAAGGCCGCCGAAGCCGTCGGCGACCGCGAACAGGTGAAGGAATGGCTGGAACGCATGGAAACCGTCAAGGAAGCTCGCCACCGCCGGATCATGGAACTGCCCGAGCTGATGAAGCGGCTGATGAAGGTCGGCGCGATCTCCCTGGCCGCGGCGGTGGTCATGGTGCTGCTCATCGGGATCCTCGTGCAGGTCTCCGGCGCCGGCGCGTTCACCGGCGTCATCGGGGGCGTGTTCGACGCGCTGCGCTGGATCTTCACCGCGATCGCCTGGACCTGGACCCCGCTCGTGGCGGTCGCGCCGTGGGTGGTCGCCGCCGGCGTGGTGCTGGGTGCGTACCGGGAAGGCAAGCAGCGCGGGAAGGTGCCGGGCTGGTTGGCCACCAACCGCGGCGCGGACGCTGACCTCACGATCGACGAGACCACCATCGCGCAAGCCCTTGCAGCACTGCGGATCCCGCAGATCACGAACTACCTCAAGGAAGGCTTGCCGATGCAGTACCTCACCCCGGCCCGTCGCGACGGGCGCGGCACCCACGCCGTGGTGCGCCTGCCCGCCGGTGTGACCGCGGAGAAGATCGCGCGTCGTCGTGGTGATCTCGCGACCGGGCTGCACCGTCTGTCCAAAGAGGTGTGGCCCACCACGGGCAGCGAGGAGGGCATCTTGGACCTGTGGGTGGCTGACAAGGGCGCGCTCGCGGAAGGTGCTGGCGCGTACCCGCTGCTCGACGGCGGGCTCGTGGACGTGTTCAAGGGTGTCCCGTTCGGACGGACGCTGCGCGGGGAACCGATTCTCTGCCCGGTGATCGAGCGCAACACGATAACCGGCGGTATTCCCGGTCAGGGCAAGTCGTCCGCGGACCGCGTGATCGCGATCGGCGCCGCGCTGGACCCCACGGTGGAGCTGCGGATTTGGGTGCCGGACGCGAACTTCGACTTCGAGGTATTCGCCCCGCGCTGCTCCCGCTACGTGATGGGTGCCGAAGACGAGAAGATCGCGCAGATTCTCGCTGACCTGCGGGAGTTGCACGCCGAAGTGCAGGCTCGCGGCGAGCTGCTCGTGAAGTACGAGATTCCCGCTGTCACCAGGGAATACGCGTCCAAGGGCGTCGGGCTGCACCCGATCTTCTGCGTGCTGGAAGAGGCGCACGTCGCCATTCAGCACCCGACGTACGGCAAGGACATCGCTCAGCTTCTGGTCGACATCGTGCGCCTGGGCCGTAAGCGCGCCATCCACATGATCGTGTCGACGCAGGCGCCGACGAAGGACAGCATGCCCAGGGACGTGACGCGCAACTGCTCGAACGGTATCGCGTTCGCCGTGGGCGACCACGTCGCCAATGACGCGCTGCTCGGGCAGGGCGCCTACGCCGCAGGTCACCGCGCCACGGAGCTGATTCCGGGCACTGACAGGGGAACCGCTGTCGTCAAGGGGTTCTCCGGTGAGCGCTCGGAGATCGTACAGGTGTACTTCCTCGACGTCGCCAAGGACAACGACCAGGTCACCCCGCTGATTGAGCGGTCGCTCGCCGCGCTCAAGGGCAGTCACGTCCCCGGCGCCGACCGTCCGACCAGCCTGATCGAGGCACCGGCGCCGCGGGATCTGCTCGAAGACCTCGACGAGGTGCTCAGGGACGTGACCGAACCCCTGGCCGCAGCCAAGGTCGCGCCCCTGCTCATCGCGCTGGACGGGCGCGAGTACGCGGGGCTCGACGGCACCAAGCTGCGTGCCCTGCTCGCCCAGCGGGGCGTCAAGGTGCCCAGCACGGGCAACCGCTACCCCATCGACCCCGTCACGATCCGTGAGGCTATGGCCGCACAGGCGACCAGCGACCTCGACGAAGACGAGTAGCCCGAACCGGGCCGGGTTAGGTCCGCACACCGGCCGCGAAGTTTGCCCGCAGACCCGCAAACCACCGGTCTCACGGCGGACCTAACCCACCTCACTCGACTAACTTTCCGCAGCTCACCGCCGACCTGGGAGATCTCACCCGCCGGGTTAGAAACCTAACCCGAAATCCAGCACCTCACTCCCGACCTCACCCGCCTCGCGACACCCACACCGAGTGCTCGCGCCAGCCGATCCATGCCAAAAACTGTCACGCACCGTCACCAATGAGAGGACACTCGACATGGGATGGTTCAGCCCCCGCCGCAACCCGCAAGACCCTCACCAGCTCCGGATCGCCGTGCACGAGCTTGGGCACGCCGCTGTCTGGGCCGACGCCGGACTCACGATCACGGAGATCGTGCACAGCGGCGACGACGGCCACTGCTCCGTGGAGTGGGACCCCAATAACCTCGCCGGCTACGCAGTGGGTTGCTGGGGCGGCTTCGAGGCCGAAGACCGCTGGCTGCGCCACCACCGCAGTGGTCACGCCAGCCGCGGCAACGCCGGCTATGACATCCGCAACTTCCGCCACGTCAGCAAGGGTCTGGACACCCGGCTGTCGGAGGGCAAGGCGCGGTCTCTGGCCCGCGCGGCGGTCGGCCGCCACTGGGACCGCATCAACACCCTCGCGCCACGGCTGATCGCCGCTGGGCGGCTCACCAACATCCGGCTCTGACCGCACGCGCTCGCCGAACACCGCTCGTGTCGACCACACCTCACGCTACGGAAGGGAAAACCGCATGTGTCGCTCATCCGCCCACGGTGGCCGCCGCTGCGCCGGCGGATCCAGCCGAAGCCGGACCCACGCCGCGATCCGACAGCGCGTCTCCCGCGCCTGCCACGCCGCCGCGCAGGCCGCAGCCGCCGGCGACACCGAAGCCCTGGCCAGCGCGAACGCCCGACTCGACCAGGCCCGCAGCGACCTCGACGCCCACAACACCGCCCACCAGGCCGAGCAGGAGCCCCGCATGGAGCAGCACGAGCAGCCCACCCCGGACACCGCAGCTCAGGCGGGGGACGTGACACCGAAAAAGGCGGCACCGTCCACTCCGAACACCCCGCCTGCGGCGAAAACCCCCAAGCGCAAGGCGAAGCAGAGCAGTACGCGCCGTCAGCCCCGCAAGAGCGATGGCACCCGCCGCCGGTCGCGCTCGACGTCGGACGTCGTCGAGCACCCCCGCTCGACGAACACCACGCCGCCGAACTGGATGCAGGACGTCGACACTTCCGCGCGCGACGAGGTCCTCGCGCTCTGGGGAGCGTTCAAGGCCCCCGAACGCGCCGCCGCGCAGGAGTCCACTGCCGACACCCCGCCGCCGGCGAGCGAGAACCACCAGGCCCCGCCGCGCGAGTCGCACAGCGACACCAGCACGGAGCAGCCGCACGAGCAGCAGACCACCAGCGACCAGCCGCGCGTCACCGAGTACACCGCACCCGACGGCACGCGCTTCACCAACTACGCCGCGCCCGGCGCCACCGTCGGCGAGCAGGTCAGCGTCAACCACGGCTCGACCACGTTCACCTCCGGTGGCGGCTTCGACCCGTTCAGCGGGCCGGGCCGCTCGACCCGCCGCGCACCGGATTCTGGCTCGTCGAGCCACGACAGCACGACGTCCGGTGCGACCAACGTCGCCGAAGGAAACGACTACGTCGAGCAGCAGATCGGCATCCAGTTCGGCCGCACCCACCGCCGCAACGACTGAAACCCCTGCACCGGAAGGGGACGTGACACACCACCACCGCACGAAGGGAACCGATTTGATGGCTGACACCCACGACACCGTCGAGCAGGCCCGCCTCACCGGCGACGTCGTCGCCTTCGCCCACCGCGCCGGCATCTGGCACGTGCTGCTCATTCAGCGCCGCTGGGACCCGTTCGAGAGCTACTGGGCACTCCCCGGCGGCCACGTCGACCCCGGCGAGACCTTCCGAGACGCCGCGCTGCGCGAGTTCCACGAAGAAACCGGCCTGCTGGTCGAGCGGTTCGGCGAGGTCGGCGTGTACGACCAGCCCGGCCGCGACCCCCGCGGTCGCTACGTGACCGGTGCGTTCTGGACCGTGCTGCACACCCTCGTGCGCCCCACCGCCGGCGACGACGCGCGGCTCGCCCGGTGGCTCTCGCTCGCCTGGGTGCTGCGCAACCGCGACCGGATCGCGTTCGACCACCCCCGCATCATCACCGACGCCGCCCACCGAGTCGACCTGCTGACCACGACCGGACCGGAGGAAACCCGATGACCACAATGGACACCGAACTCATGACGGCCGCGCTCGACGCCGCAGCCCGCGGATGGCACGTCTTCCCGCTCCGGCCCGGCACGAAGCGGCCCGCGGGGCACGGCGAGCACGACTGCCTGGGGACTGGCCGGTGCGGCGACGGGCACCGCACGTGGGAGCAGCGCGCCACCACCGACCCGGACAAGATCCGCGCCGCCTGGTCGCACGCCCCGTACGGGATCGGGATCGCCACCGGCCCGTCCGGGTTGTGCGTGATCGATCTCGATACCGCCAAGCCCGGCCAGCAGGTGCCGGCGCGGTGGGCCGCGGAACGGGTGGACTGCGGGGAAGACGTGCTCGCGACCCTCGCCGCCGACGCCGGCGAAGAGCTGCCGGGCAACACGCTCACCGTGCGCACCCCCTCGGGCGGTCTGCACCTGTACTACGCGGCGCCGGGGGACGTGACGTTGCGCTCCACCGCGGGCGAGCGCGGCAACGGGCTCGGCTGGAAGGTCGACACCCGCGCGTGGGGCGGCTACGTCGTCGCCCCGGGCACCCCGATCGGCGCCGACCGCTATGGGTTTCTGTTCGACGGCCCGGTCGAGCCGCTGCCCGCGTGGCTGGTGCAACGGCTCACCCCGAAGCCGCTGCCCGCGCCGCCGGCGCTGCCGGTGCGGCCCGCGCACAACCGGCGCGACAAGTACCTGACCGCCGCGATCAAGGCAGAGGCCGGGAAGGTCGCCGACGCCAGCACCAACCGCAACGCCACCCTCTACGGCGCCGCGCTCGCGCTCGGGCAACTCGTGGCCGGCGGCGCGCTGACCGAGGACGAGGTGCGCGCCGCGCTGCTCACGGCCGCGGGCCGGCACATCGGCACCGACCAGTTCACCCGCCGCGGGGCCGAAGCCACGATCACGTCCGGTCTCCGGGCCGGCCGCAACCGGCCCCGCACCGTCGCCGCCTGACCGCCGATCCCGAGGGAGACCACCATGACCACACCCCGGCCTTTGACCGCCGTGCCGACACCGCCCGCCCGCCGCACCCGGTGGACGGACGCGGACCTGATGCGAGAGGAGTTCCCGCCGCCGAAGTGGGCCGTTCCCGGCCTGCTCGCCGAAGGGGTCAACCTGCTGGCCGGCGCGCCGAAGCTGGGCAAGTCGTGGCTCTCCCTCGGGCTCGGGGCCGACATCGCCAACGGCGACTGCGTGCTCGGCTCGATCGAAGTCGAACGCGGCCCGGTCCTCTACTGCGCTCTGGAAGACACCGGCCGTCGGTTGCAGCGTCGCCGGAAGCAGCAAATTGCCGCAGGCGGCCGGGCCGCGAAGATGCTCACCCTCGAAACCGCCTGCCCCACCATGACCGCCGGTGGCGAAGACGTCCTGCGGGAATGGCTGGAGGACAACCCGACGGCGCGGCTGGTAATCATCGACACCTTCGAGAAGATGCGCGGCGCGGTCATCCCCGGCGTGTCCGCCTACAGCGGCGACTACGCCGCCGGCGCCCGGTTCAAGCAGCTCGCCGACGAGTACAGCGTCCCGTTCCTGCTCATCCACCACGTCCGCAAACAGGGCGCCGACGACTGGCAGAACCTCGTCTCCGGCACCGCCGGGCTGACCGGTGCCATGGACGCCACGCTCGTGCTTGAACGCGGCCGGGGGCAGGCCGACGGGGTGCTGCACGTAACTGGCCGCGACGTCGAAGAAGCCGACTACGCGATGACCTTCGACGCCCACGCCGGCGCCTGGACCAAGCTCGACGGCCCCGCCGCCGATCACCTGGTCGCCGACACCCGCGCCACGATCCTGCGCCTGCTGCGCGACCACGGCCCGCTCACACCGAAGGCGATCGCCGAAGCCCTGGAGCTCAACCCGAGCACGATCCGCCAGACCTGCAAGCGCATGGCCGACGACGGGCAGCTGCACAAGACCACCGGCGGCGAATACAGCGCCCCCCAGCAGTAGCCACAGCGGTGACACCCCTGCCCTGTCACACCTGTCACCGCTGTCACTCCCGGCGCTGACCAGCACGAACAGGTGTGACAGCAGGTGTGACACCCGCGGGACCTGTCACACCCCGGCCGTCACGGTGACACCCGTGACCACCCTGCACCTGTCACACCTGTCACCGCTGTCACTCAACCGCCCCTGAACAGCACAAACACCTGTGACAACCCGAGTGACACCCCGCCAGGACTGTCACTCCAACGAGAGGAGACGACCCGTGTTCGTGGCTACCACACCCGCCCGGCTTCACGACACCAAGGGACTCTCATGGACGCACCGATCCTGCCGCCCGCAGTGCCCGCACGACACCTCTACACCGTCGACGAAGCGAAGCGCCTGCTCTCAATGAGCCGCTCAGTGATCTACGAACTCATGCGCGCCGGGCGCCTGCTGTCCGTGAAGCAGGGCCGGGCGCGGCTCATCCCGGCGATTGCCATCAAGCAGTACGTGGACCAGCTCATCCAGGAAGCGGAGGTGACCGGCTATGGCCACGCGGCGTAGTCGTGGGGACGGCGGACTCTACTGGGACGAGTCGCGCCAGCGCTGGACGGCAGAGGTCACCGTCGGGTTCCGGCCGAACGGCAAGCGCATCGTGCGGAAAGCACGCGGCAAGACGAAGACGGAAGCCAAGAACAAGCTCAAGGAACTGCTCAGCGACATCGATGAGGGAGCGGCCAACGCGTCGGCCGGCTACACGGTCGCGCAGGCGGTGAACGACTGGTTGGACAGCTACGAACGGGGCGAGCGGGACCCGAACACGGTCAAGGCCGTCCGGTCGCTGGCGAACAACCACATCATCCCGGCGATCGGCGCTCGACCGCTGGTGAAGCTCGACGTGGACGACGTCGAGGAGTGGCTAGCGGAGAAGGCCGAAGTGCTGGTCACCTCGACCCTGCGCAATCTCCGCTCCATCCTCCGGAGGGCGATCAACCGCGCTCAGGTGCGCAAGCGGGTTCGGCACAACGTGGTGCTGTTGTGCGAGGAACTGCCGGCCGGCAAGGGAGCCGGACGGCCGTCGAAGGCACTCACGCTCGCGCAGGCCGAAGCGGTGCTCACCGCGGCGGAGTCATCGCCGATGCGCGCCTACATCGTGGTGTCGCTACTGACCGGCGCGCGAACGGAGGAGATGCGCCCACTGACGTGGGATCACGTGGACTTGGTCGGTAAGCCGGGCGCGTCGCCGGCGATCCCGCCGAACATCAAGGTGTGGCGTTCGGTCCGCGCCAAGGGCGAGACTAAGACCCGGAAGTCCCGGCGAACGCTGGCGCTGCCTGAGCGGGCCGTGAGGGCGCTGGAGGACCACCGGGCGGCCCAGAGTGCGGTGAAAGCGGTCGCGGGCGACGACTGGCGCGAACAGGGGCTGGTGTTCGCGACCAACGTCGGCACCGAGCGAGACGTCAACAACGTCCGGCGGGACTTCCGCCGGGTGATCAAGGCGGCCGGGCTCAAACCGACGCAGTGGACGCCCCGGGAGCTGCGGCACAGCTTCGTCTCGATCCTCTCGGACGGAGGGATGCCGATCGAGGAGATCTCGCGGTTAGTCGGGCACAGCAGCACCGCCGTGACGGAGCTGGTCTACCGGAAGCAGATCCGGCCAGTGGTCGAGTCAGGCGCGGTCGCGATGGACCGGCTTCTGCCCGCGGCTGGTGAACCTCCGGAAGTATCTGCTCCCGCCGACCAGGCGTCTTAGCCCCATCAGACGAGTTAGGCCCACCCGGGCTGTCGGGTGGGCCTGACTCGTGCAATTCGTACGACAACCGCGTTGACCAGCGGTCGTGTTGCCGTCGGCCCTCATCATCTACCGCCGACTCACCTACTGACATAAGGTGATAGGCACGCCGTGACGAACTCGGTGAAACGGCCGGTGTCTGCGAAGTAGTTCGGGTACGCGTCGCGCAACTGGCTGATCCGGGCGATGTTGATGAGCACCGCGTCCAGGTCCTCGTTGTCCAATGCCTCCAACGAGGTGATCCTGGCCTCTGCGGCGGCCAGCGTCTCGTGCACCGTCACTGTGAGCCTTCCCTCGGTCCGCCAGAGCTCAAGGGTCAGGGTGTTCCGGCGGTCTGTCTTGGCATGCTCGCCCACGATCGCCGCGTAGCCCCGTAGCCGCTCCAGAACGCCCACGTTCGCCTCCAGGCGCGACAACTCGGCCGCCAGCTCCTCCCGCGTCCCATGGGCGCCGGGCACCGGGGCGGTGCCTTCCTCGTACGCCATGAGCGAGCCGACCAGGACGAAGAACCTGAGCACGTCCGTGTCGCCCTTCCCGTACTTCAGTTCGCTGCCCGAGAACAAATCCATGGTCTCGACGGCGGTCGCCCAGGCGTGCTGGAGCAGCGTGCGCACCTGCAGCTCGATCCGCAGGCCGTGGTATTCCTTTTTCGAGGCTCCGTACTCGTACACCAGGTGAACACCCCGGTAGCCGGAGTCGCGTGGCCCCGGGTCGTCACGTAGGTAGTCGTAGACCTTCTTGACGCGGTTCTTGCTCCGTGGCAAGTCCCTCAGGACGCTGACCAACTCGTCCACCTCGGCGACGGTGTCGAAGACCACCCGGCAGCCCCCCAAGTCCTGCATGGTGGTCACGCTCATCGTGGGGTGGCGCTTCAGCTTGTCTAGGATCGTGGGCAGGCGCTTCCGGCGCTCGGCCACGACGGCGTCCGGGTTCACGTCGAGCGCTCGCTGCCGCACGGTCACGGTCACCGCGTTCAGAGGAAATGCGTGGGCGAGACGGTAGTTGCTCAGGACCTCCCGCGCCTCCCGGATCTCCTCGGGGGTGCCCGTCCCCTTACCGATCATCCGGCTCGCGCGTTGGACGCGCTTGTTCGAGTTCTCAGGGACCACCCATTTCTTCATGGTCGCGACCGTACAGGGCCGCGCCGACGCCCGACCGCGGTTATCTCCGCGGTCGGCGCGGCCCTTTCCGGAGATCGAGGGGACCGTCCGGAGGCTACCGGTCGATACGGACGCACGGCCGTCGGAATCTTGGCGGAGCCCGCCCGAGGTGGCCACGAAGATGATCGCCGCCAGACATTCACGGTCCCCAGCTCGTCGGCGGCCGCCGCCCTGCGGGCGTATGACCTCCGTCGGCGGGACCACCCGCCGGAACAGCGTCCACAACTCGTCTGGCACCAGCCGCTCGATCAGCTCCGGCATGTGCGGTTCAACGCGCGATCGCACCATCAGAAACGACGTCTTAGTCACCCACTTAGTCACCCACCACACGAGTCAGGCCCCATCCGACGATCTTCGGATGGGGCCTGACCTGCGGAGCCGCCTGGGGGAATCGAACCCCCGACCTATTCATTACGAGTGAATCGCTCTGGCCGACTGAGCTAAGGCGGCATGTCGGGTGGCTGGTGCCGTCCGACGGGAACAAGTGTAGCGGAGGCGGTTGGCGTCACCTTGCGGGGGCCGCGTCGTTAGGGTCCTATGACCTCGGTCTCACTCCCCGATCGGCCTACCTGGAGGACTCGGCACATGCGGCGAAGACTGCCCCGCGCGGTGGCCCTGCCCGCGGCAGCGGCATTGCTGCTGCTCATGGCCGGACCGGCGAGCGCACAGGAGATCCCGACGACGCCGATCCCGAAGCCGGCGAACCCCACGCAACCCCCGATGTCGGCGCCGATCGGGCCGCAGCCGCTCGGCCACGCGGTGGGCGACGCGGGCACGGCGCTGGGCGTGCTGCGCCTGCTGCCGAACTCCGTGCCGACGTCGACGATCCTGCCCGGCTTCGGGCAGACGCTGCCGAAGCAGTCGGCGCTGGAAGCCGGGATGGGCCTGTCGAGCGCGTCGGCGAACTCCGAGGCGTACCTGGCGTACGAAAAGTCGATCGCGCAGGCGTCGCCGTTCGGCGTGGCGGTGGGAGGCCAGGCGCCGCAGACGCCGGGCTCCGTGGTGCAGACCGCGCTGCCGGACAACCCGAAGCCGCTCTCGGGTGGGCTCAACGCGCCGTCGAATCCGCTGCTCAACATCGGCGTCCTGAACGGCACCGCGCACGCCCGCTGGAGTGACTCGCTGGGCCCGTGCGTGGACACGATCGCCGACGCGAGCACGTCGGTGGCGAGCCTTTCGCTGCTGAACGTGATCCCGTCGCTGCCGCAGATCCCGTTGCTGGGCCAGGGTGGACTGAACCTGCCGCAGGGCACGCAGCTCGCGCAGGGCTTCGACCCGGCGAAGGGCCTGCAGAGCCTCGGTGGCCTGCTGTCGGGTGGCGGCCAGACCGCAGCCGACGGCACCGGTTCGCTGCTGAGCCTGCCGAACACGCTGTCGTCGCGTTCGCAGGTGAAGCTCGTGGACATCCCGGGATCGAAGAACAAGGCGGTGCAGTCGATCTCGACGCTGCAGGCCGCCGACATCGACATCCTCAAAGGCACGCCGCTGGAGCTGTCCATCAAGGTCGCCAGTCAGCCGACGCTCACCGTCACCTCGACTGGCGACGAGAAGACCTCGAAGGTCGACTACACCGCGCCCGTGCTGACCATCGAGGCCGGCGGCAAGACGCTGTACACGCTCGACGCGGCGCACCCGACCAAGGACATTCCGATCGGCCTGCCGCTCGCGGGCCTGAGCGACAAGTTCGGGCAGCTCAACTCGATCCCCGTGGTCGGCGGCCTCGTGTCCACGCTGACGAAGGGCATCCAGCAGGTCGGCGACACCGCGGGCACCGTCCTCGACCTCGGCGTCCTGCGGCTGTCGATCGCCGGTCTGGACCTGAAGGGCTCCGTCGCGACCACGCCGTACAAGGGTTACCAGCTCGGCGCCTCGGCGCGGCTGTTCGACCTCCAGGTGCTCCCGACGAAGAACCTGAAGATCCTGCTCCCCGCGGGCGCCGGCGACAACCTCCCGTCGTCGCTGGCGCAGCTGTCCCTGGGCGAACAGGTCGCGCGCGCCTACGCCCCCACCGGCGGCGTCGTCTGCGGCACGGCCACCACGGCCCCGCCCGCGGCCGGCGGCCAGGCGCCCAAGGGGCCGGTCAAGAACCTTGCGTACACGGGCACGGCGTACGACACCGTGCCGCTCTTCTGGACCGGTACGGCGATGCTGCTGCTCGGCGTCGTGATGGTCGCGGCGATCCCGAACCGTCGCCGGATCGCCGCGCCGGTGAAGCAGCACTCCGACGACGCTCCGCGCAAGCCGTCCCCGCACCCACGCGACTGATCCGCCACGGCAACGGCCCGGTGACCCTCGTGGTGGCCGGGTCGTTGCCGTCGGGCGCGCTCAGCCCTGGCGCAGCGTCGTCACCATGGCCTCCACGGCGATGCGCGGCTTGACGTTCAGCTCGATCGCCTCGCGGCATTCGAGGACGGCTTCCAGGCGGCGCAGCGTGGATTCCGGTGTCCAGGCCGCGGCGGCGGCGCGGATTTCGTCGGCGTGGTCCGGGTGGTTGAGGGTCGCGCCGGAGTGGGTGGTGGTGACGAGGACGTCGCGGTAGAAGCCGGCGAGGTCGACGAGCGCGAGGTCGAGCGTGTCGCGCTGGGTGCGGGTCGCGCGGGACTTCTGGCGTTTTTCGAGCTGCTTCACGGCGGCCTCGGCCGCGCGTTTCGCGCCGGCGACGCCCTTGCCGATGCCGTCGCCGCCCATGGCGGTGCGCAGCTCGGAGCGTTCGTTCTCGTCGCGGGCCTTGCTCTCCTCGCCGGCGTCGGCCTCCGCGGCGCTGATCAGCTGGTCGGCGCTGGTGAAGACGTCGGCGGGGCGGCGCAGTCCCGTCGGGATCCGCAGCACGGTGGCGCGGCGCTGGCGCGCGGAGTCGTCCGTGGCGAGCCGGCGCGCGCGGCCGACGTGGCCGCCGCAGACCGACGCGGCCCACTGTGCAAGCTCGGCGTCGACACCGTCGCGCGCGACCAGCACCTGCGCGATGGCCTCGGGCGGCGGCGTCCGCAGCGTCACCAGACGGCAGCGCGAGCGGATGGTCACCGACACGTCGTCCGGGTGGTCCGAAGGCGCGCACAGCAGGAACACCGTGCGCTCCGGCGGCTCCTCGACGGCCTTGAGCAGCGCGTTCGACGCGCCTTCCGTGAGCCGGTCGGCGTCTTCGATGATCACGACCTGCCACTCGCCCGTGGTCGGGCGCCGCGCTGCGGCCTGCACCAGCGCGCGCATCTCCGCGACCGAGATTGACAGGCCTTCGGGCACCACGAGCCGGACGTCGGCGTGCGTGCCCGCCATCGTCGTGCGGCAGCCGGGGCACGCGCCGCAGCCCGTACCGGTGCTGCACTGCAACGCGGCCGCGAACGTGCGAGCCGCGACCGAACGGCCCGACCCCGGCGGGCCCGTGATCAGCCACGCGTGCGTCATCGCACCCGGTGGGACGGGCTCCCCCGCCACGATCTTCGCGGCCGCCGACGAAGCCGTCGACAGCGTTTCGACCGCCGGTTCCTGACCCACGAGCTCGGCCCAGACGCCGATCGGCCCGGTCACTTGGCGTCCACTTCGGACACTTCCTGCGCGGGCGCGAGCTCGGCCTCTGCGACGGCGCCTTCGACGACGTCGGCCGTCGCCACGGCGTGGGTGCTGTGGTCCAGCTCCCGTCGCTCGGCCGGCTCCGCAGGCGCCAGCCCGGACAGGCGGCCGACGAACACCGCCAGCACGGCCGTGCGGACGCGTGCGGCGACCTCGTCGTCGGTGCCGTCGGCGTCGACGACCACGTACCGGTCCGGGTCCGCCGCGGCCATCTCGGCGAGCAGGTGCTGCACTCGCCACTGATCGTTCACCGGCACCGAAGAGCTCTGCTCGCGCTGGCCGGGATCGGCGTCGAGCAGCACCGTGAGGTCGGGGCGTAGCTTGCCGGTGGCCCAGTCGGCCAGGCCCTCGAGCTCACCGGCGTCAAGGCCGGCAACCGTGCACAGGTGCGCGAGCGGCGAGTCGACAAAGCGCTCCATCACCACCACGGACCCGGCGTCGAGTGCCGGCTGGATCTCGCGTTCGACCAGCTCCGCACGCACGGCGGCGGCGACGAGCGCCTGGGCCCGCGCGCCCGTGAGTGACGCGTCGGAGATCAGCGAACGGAACCGCCGCTCGTCGAGTGCGGGGTCCGCGGCCAGCACCACGGGCCGGGTGCCGGTGCCGAGCCAACGCGCGAGGCGCGCGGCCTGGCTGGCCGTGTTGATGGCCGTGGTGCCTTCGAGCGCGATGAGGAATCCGTTGACGCGCCGGGGTGCGCGGCGCAGGGCGTTGCGCAGGTCGGAGAGGATCTTCTCGCTGCGGCGGTCGTCCATCTGCCGGTAGGCGATCACGCCGAGCAGCACCGCGAGCACACCGCCGCCGATCATCACCGGGCGCGTGCCGTCGATGGTGACGGGGCTGCCCCACACGTTGATCTGGTGCGGGCGGACCAGGCCGATCAACGCCGGTGTGACGATCGTCGAGCCGAACAGCACGATCTTCAGCATCGACTGGTAAATCGCGTTGACCCGGCCACGGATCGCGTCTTCGACCCGCGAGCCGATGATCGTGACACCGGTGAGGAACGCCGTGCCGGCGCAGACCCCGGTGAGCGCCACAGCGACCACCGAGATCGCGAGGTGCGGCGACAGCGCTAGGACGACCAGCGTCAACCCCGCGCCGATGATGGAGATGCCGAACAGCCGATCGTGCGCCAGGCGCCGCGCGAGCTTCGGCGCGACGGCCATGCCCGTGGCGAGGCCGAGGAACACGGCCAGCACCAGCAGGTTGAACGCGGCGTCGCCCGCGAGCAGCGAAATCGCGTACTGGTGGGCGGACGCGATCACCGCCCCGCCCGCGGCGAACGCCCCGAAAGCTCCGATCAGGAGCCCGCGCACCAAGGGCGTGCTCTTCACGAAGCGCAGGCCGTCGCGCACCATGTCGCCGAAGCCGAACTTTTCTTCGTCGGCCTTCTTGACCTTCTGGTCGGGCAGCTTGTGGACGTCGCGCAGCGAGAGCTCGGGGATGCGGGTCGCGATGAGGATGCCGCTGGTCAGGTAGAGCAGGCCGTTGATGACGACGACGATCTTCGCGATGTAGAGGTCGGCAGTCGGGCCCTGGAACAGGTGGAATGTGGTGTTCGCACCAAGGATGAGGGCGTTGGCGCCGGCGGCGGTGATCACGGCGAGGCCGTAGGTCATCACCATGCCGAGCTGGTTGGCCGTCTCGACCTGGTCCGGGCGGCGCAGCAGGTTGGGCACCGCCGCGTCCTTCGACGGGATCCACATGATCGAGCAGCAGCCGACCAGGAAGTTCGCGACGAACAGCCACCACGGCGCGCCGACGATCGCGATCGACAGCAGGAAACCGCAGCGCAGGAAGTCGCAGACCACCATCACCTTGCGGCGGTCGAAGCGGTCGGCGAGGATGCCGCCGATCGGCGCGAACAGCAGGCCGGGCAGCAGGTTCGTGAGCACCACGCCGACGAACGCGAAGTTCTGCGCGGTGTAGTTGCTGAGCAGCTTGGTGCTGAGCGCCGTCAGCGCCAGCAGGTTCAGCCAGTCGGCGACACTGCACAGGTACGTGACGCCCCACAGCCGACGGAATGGTCTGATCGCCAACACCCGACGAACGCGGTGGATCGTGGACGCTTCGGCACTCGCCGAACCACCCGATCCGGCGCCGGGTACCGACCGCACGCCTTCGCTGATACGCCCACCCCACTCGTCACGGCGGCGTCGGGAAACCCCGTTTCGGATCCCCCGACCGTGTCGTCAGGGTAGCCCGATCACCGATCCGGACACGGCACCGGCCCGGGTGTGGCGGTGGTGGAACGACGTCAGCTGAACAGGCCCGTCACACTGCTGACCAGGCTCGACACCATGTACAGCGCGATCACGACGAACACGATGAGCAGCACGACCGCGAGGATCACGCCCGCCGCGCTCGTCGACGGACGGCCCAGGTTCGGCATGCCGATAGTCGGCAGGCTCCGTTTTTTGGCCTGCCGTTCGGCTAGCTCCGCCTCGATGTCGTCATCGGCGACCTCGGCTTTCGCCTTCGGCCGGGGCCGCGGCACCCGCTTGAGCAACTGCGGCGCGCGGGTGGGCCACGTCCGCTGCCTGGGCAGCAACCCGAGTGGCACGCCGTCGGGCTTCTCCTCGACCGGCTGGATCGGCTGCGGCGTGCGCGCGCCCTCCTCCCGCAGCGCGGCCTCGACCATCCGCTTCACGGCCTCGGGGTCGTGCTGCACGGGCCGCGCGGTCGGCAACGGCCGCGCCTCGTCCGCCGACGCCGCGGGCGCCGCCTCGGCCGCCGTCACCAGCCCGGCGAGCGGATCGGCGAACCGCTCCCCGCCGACGCTGCCGTCCAGCGTCCCGTCACGCTCCGGTTGCGGGGCGCTGCGGGCGTTGGCGCCGGCGGCGCTTTGCGTGCCTTGGGGGGCATTGAAGAAGGGAGCCCCACCGGTCGTGCTCATGGTGACCACCTCACTACGGAATGTCCTCGCCTTCCAGTGTCGGCGACACTACCGGCTCCCGCATCCGCCCAATGGCCGCAGAACCACTCGCGCCCACGCCGCCGACCGGACGGTCCCGCAGCAGTTTGCAGGCCACGGCCACCCCGGTCGACCGCCGAAAGCGACGTCCGCGGGTGATACCGGTCACGAGATCGGGCACTCTTCGTAATCGATCGTGGCCGGCGTCCTGGTGCCCGGCGAACGTTTCAGCGGCGACGGCAGTCGGCAGCTCCGGTTCGGCCGGCGATCAGACCGGGCTCATCCGCCCATCGAAACCCGCTTCGCGTCAGTCCGCGGCACCGCGCGGGCGGGTGCCTTGCCGATCCGCACCCCAGCCCGGCGCATTCCGCGGGGCCAGCACCATCGAGCCAGCACCGTCGGGCAGAACGCGGAGCCACAAGTCATGCACCGCTGCGGCGGGCGTTCGGCTCCAGCGGCTCATGCCGCAAGGCGCGCTCGAAGCCGGTCCCCTTCACCTCCCTTGCCGATCCCCGGATGCCCAGGTCGGGCATCGCGGCGGTCAGGCATGGTTGCGCACCGCTTCGACAATCCACGCTTCCGCCGTGCTGCGGGTGGCGGGTTGCCAGGTCATGAGCCAGCCGCCGTCGGGACGGGGGGCGGCGCGGAACTGGTAGCGACCCTGGTCGTTGTCGACGAGGCCGAAGGCGCCGTGCGGGTATTCGGCGAGAACGGCGTCGCGAACAGCCAGGTCGACCAGCACCGTGCCGAGGCGCGGGCGGGCGACCGCGGCGCGGATGACGTCGAGCGAGCCCCACGCGGCGCGCGGGACGAGGCCGCTGCGGTCGGTCTCGATGCGGACGGCCGGCCCCGGACCCTGCGGACGGTCAGGCAGCCCGTCGAACACCCAGCCCGGCAGGGCACTGAGCAGGCCGGACCGCAGCCGCGCGCGACGGCCCAGCTTGCTCATCACCGTGGTGTAGTCCTCGTCGCCGAAGAAGCGCACCTCCCACGGCTCTGGGCGCGCCGGGAAGACGCCGGTCACCACGCCGCGGATGAAGCCACCCCGCAGCACGCGGTAGAGCCCCACGGCCTCCGGCGTCACCTCGCCCTCGGGGACCAGGCCGAGCTCTGACATGCCCGCCACGAACCGCGCGTACTGCTCGATCTCCTCGATCAACGCCGGCACCAGGGTGGGCCCGAACGACTGCCGCACCTGGTCGGCCAGGCTCAGCTCCTCCGAAGGCTCCGAAGAGCCCGAAGACGCCGACGAGTTCAAAGAACCCGCCACGCCGTCAGCACCGGAAGCTCCCGAGGCGCCCCGCGCCCCGGACTCGCCCGAACGACCCGAGACATCCCGAGCTCCCGAGCCGTCCTCAGAATCCGGGCGAGCGCGCCCCGAGCTCGCCACCTCCCCCAGATCCCGGTAACCCGAGTCACCGGGACCCCAGCCGGGCGGCCCGGAACCACTGGCACCGGAACCACCCACCCCCTCCAGCACCGGCGGCACCGTGAACTGCGGGTCGTAGAACTCCATCACCGACGGCCGCTCCGGTACCTCGGCCCGGAGCGGCGCGATGACTTCGTCGATGACGTCGAAGACTGCGGTCGCTGAACTCACCCCTGTATTGAACACCCTGGCACCGACAATTTTTCGAACTTTTGTTCGACTCGCCGCGACCGTGCGCCGAACGGTCGGTCAGGGGGCCGGAACCGGGACCGCCCGCATGGTCGGAGCCAGGAAGTACACCGACGCCACTAGCGCCCCGACCACGCCCAAAGTCCAGTGCAGCCCGATACCGCCGGCGAGGGCGCCGATGAGGACCGGCCCGACGAGGAAGCCGAAGTATCCGCAGGCCGCCACGGCCGCGATCGCGCGCCCGGGCGCGAAAGGCTGCTTGCGGCCGGCCGCGCTCCACGCCAGCGGCACCATGCCGGACACCCCGAGCCCCACCACGGCGAACCCGGCGACCGCGAACCCGGGCACCGGCACGGCCACCACCAGCAAGAACCCGACCAGGGTCACCACAGTCGCCACCCGCATGAAGGGCACCACCCCGATCCGCTCCACCAGCCGGTCGGCCACCACCCGCACCGCGATCATCGTGATCGAGAACGCGAAGTACCCCAGCGACGCCAACGCAGCCGACGCGGCCGTGACCTCTTGCAGGTAAACCGCACTCCAGTCGTTCACGGTCCCCTCTGCCACGAAGCCGCAGAACGCGATCACCCCGAGTGGGATCAGCGCCTTGCCCGGCAGCGCGAACGCCGCGTCGCCCTGGCCGCGGTCGGCGCCCGGCAGCAAGCGCCTCGACGCGGCCAGCGCGACCACCAGCAGCAGCACGCCCGTCACGGTGAAGTGCACGCCGATCGGCACCCGCTCCAGCAGCGCGCCGACGCCGGAACCCAGCAGCCCGCCGATGTTCCAGAACGCGTGGAACCCCGCGAAGATGGGTCGTCCGTACGCCTCCTCAACGCGCGCGGCGTGGGCGTTCATCGACACGTCGAGCAGGCTGTTGCCCACGCCGAGCACCACGAGCGCACCCACGAAAGCGATCAGGTTCGAAGCCAGCGCGGCCAGCGGCAAGCCCGCGCACAGCACCGTGGCACCGACCACGACACCCCGCCGGCTGCCGATCTTCGTGAGCACCGGCCCGGCCGCCACCAGCGCCACCACGGATCCCGCCGCGAGGCCGAACAGGCCGATCGCCAGCTGCCCCGCGCTCAGGCCCGCGTGAGCCTGCGCCGCCGGGATCCGCGCGGCCCACGTGGCGAACGCCGCCCCGCACACCGCGAACACCACCGAAACGGCCGCTCGCGCACGCCGCGTCTCCTGCATCGAAACCGTCCCCCAGACGCGAAGAAGGGCCACCCGAAAGTCTCGGGTGGCCCCGACGGATCTCCGCCTGCTACTTGGCCTTCGCGGTGCTCGCCTTCTTCGCGGGCGCCTTCTTGGCCGTCGTCGTCTTCGCCGCGGCGGCCGACTTCGTGGCCGAAGCCGACTTCGCCGCCGTGGACTTCGCCGGTGCCTTGCGCGTTGTCGTGGTGCGGCGCTTCGGAGCCGGGCCCTTCGCCCGCTTCTCCGCAAGAAGCTCCGCGCCGCGCTCGGCCGTCAGCTCCTCGATGCTGTCGGACTTCCGCAGCGTCGCGTTGTACTCGCCGTCGGTGACGTACGGGCCGAAGCGTCCGTCCTTGACCACCATCGGCTTGCCTGACACGGGGTCGTCACCGAGCTCCTTCAGCGGCGGCTTCGCCGTCGCCGACCGGCCGCGCTGCTTCGGCTCCGAGTAGATCTTCAGCGCCTCTTCCAGCGTGATCGAGAACAGCTGGTCCTCGGTCTGGATCGAGCGCGAGTCGGTGCCCTTCTTCAGGTACGGCCCATAGCGCCCGTTCTGCGCGGTGATCTCCTCACCCGACTCCGGGTCCTTGCCGACCACGCGCGGCAGCGACAGCAGCTTCAGCGCGTCTTCGAGGGTCATCGTGTCGATGGCCATCGACTTGAACAGCGAGCCCGTGCGCGGCTTTGGCTGCTTCGCCTTGGCGGCCTTCTTCTGCGAGGCCGTCGCGCCCTCGGGCAGCGGCTCGGGCTCGGGCAGCACCTCGGTGACGTACGGGCCGAAGCGGCCTTCCTTCGCCACGATCTCGTGCCCGCTCACCGGGTCGACGCCCAGCAGACGGCCTTCCTGCGGTGTCGCGAAGAGCTTCTCCGCGATCTCCGACGTCAGCTCGTCCGGCGGCAGGTCCTCGGGCAGGTTGGCGCGCTGCGACTGGCCGTCGACCTCACGCTCGAGGTACGGCCCGTAGCGGCCCACGCGCACGACGACCTTGTGCCCGTCGGCGTCGTTGAACAGTGGGATCGAGTTGATCTCGCGCGCGTCGATGCCCTCGACGCTGCCGTCGACCAGCTTCTTGAGCCCGCCGAGCCGCCCGACCGAGCCCTCCACGCCGAAGTCGCCGCCGAAGTAGAACTTCGAGAGCCACTGCACGCGCTGCTCGTCGCCGTTGGCGATGCGGTCGAGCTCGTCCTCGAGGCCGGCGGTGAAGTTGTAGTCCACCAGGCGCTCGAAGTGCCGCTCCATCAGGCCGATGACGGCGAACGCGACCCACGAGGGCACCAGGGCGGAGCCCTTCTTCCACACGTAGCCGCGGTCCTGGATGGTCTTGATGATCGACGCGTACGTCGACGGGCGGCCGATGCCCAGCTCTTCCAGCTTGCTCACGAGGCTCGGCTCGGAGTAGCGCGCGGGCGGCGAGGTGGTGTGGCCGTCGGCCGACAGGTCGGACGCGGTCAGCCCCTGGTCCTTCACCAGCACCGGCAGACGGCTCTGCTTGTCGTCGGCCTCGCCGCCGGCCTCGGTGTCGACGGCCTCGACGTACGCCTTCAGGAAGCCGGCGAAGGTGATCGTGCGGCCCGAAGCGGCGAAAGTGCACTCCTCGCCCGAGGTCGCGGTGCCGACGATGCGCACCGACATCGTGGTGCCCTTCGCGTCGGCCATCTGCGACGCGATCGTGCGCTGCCAGATCATTTCGTACATGCGGAACTCGTCGGAGTCCAGCTCGCCCGCGACCTGGCCCGGCGTGCGGAACACCTCGCCGGACGGGCGGATCGCCTCGTGGGCTTCCTGCGCGTTCTTCACCTTGCGCGTGTACTGCCGCGGCGAAGGCGACACGTACTCCTTGCCGTACAGCTGCGTCGCCTGGCTGCGGGCGGCCGAGATCGCCGACTCCGACAGCGTGGTCGAGTCGGTACGCATGTAGGTGATATAGCCGTTTTCGTACAGCTTCTGCGCGATCCGCATCGTGCGCTCGGACGTGAAGCGCAGCTTGCGGCCCGCTTCCTGCTGCAGCGTCGAGGTCATGAAGGGCGCGTACGGCTTCCGCGTGTACGGCTTCTCCTCGACGCTGGACACGGTGAAGTCGCGGTTGGCCAGCGCCTGCGTCAGAGCCTGCGCCTCGGCCTCGCCGAGCACGCGGATCTCCTTGGCCGTGCCCTTGAGCTGACCGTTGGAGTCGAAGTCGCGGCCGGTGGCCAGGCGGGCACCGTCGACACCGACCAAGCGCGCCGGGAACGTCTGCGGCGAAGCGTCCTCTCCGGCGTCCATGGTGGCGGAGATGTCCCAGTACGAAGCCGAGGTGAAGCGCATGCGCTCCCGCTCACGCTCGACCACGATCCGCGTCGCCACGGACTGCACGCGGCCCGCGGAGAGCTTCGGCATGACCTTCTTCCACAGCACCGGCGAGACCTCGTAGCCGTAGAGGCGGTCGAGAATGCGGCGGGTCTCCTGCGCGTCGACCAGGTCGACGTCGAGCTCGCGGGTCGCGTCGGCGGCCGCGCGGATCGCCTGCTCGGTGACCTCGTGGAACACCATGCGGCGCACGGGCACCTTGGGCTTGAGCGTCTCCAGCAGGTGCCACGCGATGGCTTCGCCCTCGCGGTCGGGGTCCGTGGCGAGGTAGAGCTCGTCGACGTCCTTCAGAAGGCCTTTGAGCTCTGTGACCTTGGACTTCTTGTCCGGCGTGACGATGTAGAGCGGCTTGAAGTCGTTGTCGATGTCCACGCCGAGGCGCGCCCACGACTCGCCCTTGTACTGGGCCGGCACGTCGGCCGCGCCACGTGGAAGGTCGCGGATGTGCCCGACGGAGGACTCGACGACGTAGTTGCCGCCGAGGTACGGGGCGATCTTGCGGGCCTTCGTAGGCGACTCGACGATCACCAGCCGCCGAGTCCCGGCGCCGTTCGTCCCGGTGCCGTCCTTCTTGGTCCGTGCTCCTGCCACGCTGCCCTGCTCTCCACTCATCCCCGCGCCATCGCCCTCGATGGCGGCGGCACTCCTTTTACCCCTCGACGAGGGGTGCTGCGCCCGCGTCTTCGACCTGCCAGTGTGCACGCCCGCACCGGCCGCGCAGCGGCTAGGTGGCCTGACACGCCGCCGGGCCCCTGCCCGTCGGATCGCCTTTGACCTCGGCGATGTTTCCTCTCCACACCTAGCACGTGATTCCGGACACGTGCGGTGCAGGGTATCGCGTGATCAAGCCGATACCCTCCGTTCGACGGTGGTGGTCCCGACGTTGGCACCGCTTCACTTACTACATCGTCGAGCCGAAAGGAACCACCATGACCCGACGCCTGCTCGGTGGCGTGCTCGCGGCTGTGGCCGCGTTCGCCCTGGTCACCGCCCCCGAAGCGAGCGCCGTGAGCGCCGCGACCACCACGTTCTCCGGCACGGTGGCGCTGTCCAACTGCTCCGGCTCGGTCGTCAAACCGGCCGGCACGCCGGCCACGGCACCCGCGCTCGTACTTTCCAACGGTCACTGCCTGGAGTCGGGTTTCCCCGATCCCGGCGAGGTCATCGTCGGTCAGCGGTCCACTCGCACCTTCAGCCTGCTGTCGTCAGACGGCAAAAGTTCACTCGGGACATTGAAGGCCAAGAAGGTCGTGTACGCGACCATGACCGACACCGACGTGTCGCTCTACCAGCTCGACACGACGTACGCGGCGATCCAGCAGAAGTACCGGGTCTCCCCGCTCGAACTGGTCTCGGCGCACCCGACCGCGGGCACGCACATCGACGTGGTCTCGGGCTACTGGAAGACCATCTACTCCTGCTCGATCGACGGGTTCGTGCACGAACTGCACGAGAACGGCTGGGTCTGGAAGGACTCGATCCGCTACACGCCCGAGTGCAAGACCATCGGCGGCACGTCCGGCTCCCCGATCGTCGAGACCGCGACCGGCAAGGTCATCGGCGTGAACAACACGTCGAACGACGACGGCCAGCGCTGCACACTCGACAACCCGTGCGAGGTCGACGAGTCGGGGAACGTGACCGTGCATCCCAGTACCAAGTACGGCGAGGAGACGTTCGGTATTCCCGCCTGCCTGACGACGGCGAGCGAGATCGACCTCAACCGCGCTGGTTGCACACTGCCGAAGCCCTAGCGACACATCCCTAGCCGACTGCCTCCAGGACGTCGCCCAGCAAATACTGAAGGGGACTCCCGCCGCCTCCGCCGCGGCGTGAATCCCCTCCGGTGCGTTCGGGCCGGGTTTCCTCACGGAGCTCCGGCAGCTCGGGCCACGCGGCCTCCGCGCCCGCGGGCGCCTCGCCGATGAGCTCCAGCAGCCCGTCGAGCTTGCGCCGCCCGGTCAACCGCACGGCGGGGTCCTGGGCTTTCGGCCCCAGCAACCGCGCGTGGACGCCCAGCGGCGCCAGCGCGGCCAGCAGATCGTCGTGCATGTGCGGCGCCAGCGGGTCCATGCCGAGCAGGTAGCCCGCCGGCCCCTGCCGGCCCGCCGCCAGGGCCCACATGCGCAGCATCGCGCCGCTCAGCCGGAAGCCTTCGGGCAGCGCTTTGCCCGAATCGTCTTCGGACGGACCCGAGCAGCCCTGGCGCAGCCACTGCACGGACAGCGGCAGGAGGTCGATCCGGAACGACGTGCGCACCTGCGGCCGCCCGCATTCCCGCACCGCCACCTGCGCGTCGGCCCCACGCCAGCGGCACTCGCGCGCCAGCACCCGCGCGCGCCACTGCTCGTCGACGTTCACGGACAGCCGAGCCGCCGTGCGCCCAAAGCCGGTGATCTGCCCTTGGCAGCACAGCAGCCCGGCCAGGTCCGCAAGCCCCGGGCCGCTCGCCTCCGCCGAGAACAGCGAGATCGTCCGATCCACGCGGATCATGGTAGAACACAAGTTCGATCGGACGCGAGGGTTACCCGGCGGATTTTCGCCGATCGAGCGATCAGGCCGGCACGCGGTCGTCGGCCGCCCCGGGCGCGAAGACCACGGCCACCAGCAGAGCGGCGGCGGCCACGAGAAACACCTGTGGCAGCGCGAGCAGGCCGAAGACGGCGATCCCGAGCGAGCCGCCGATCTGGCGCGCGAAGGTGAGGGTCGCCATCGCGGCGCCGAGGATGTCCCGGGGTGCCCACGACTGCGCCAGCAACGTGTAGGCCTGCGTGGACAGCCCGAGCGCGGCACCGCTGCACGCGAGCCCCACGACGACGGCGGCCAGCCGCGCCGGGCCGGGCTGGAGGAGCGGAAGTGCCGCAGTGGCAAGGAGTCCGGCGACGCCGAGGAGCAGCCCCAACCGGCCCCACACCGTGACGCGCGGCCGGCGGCGGGCGAGCAGTGCGAATCCGGTGGTCGCCAGCACTTGGCCGACGCTCATCGGCAGGAGCAGGAGGCCCGTGGCCGCGGCACTCGCGGCGCCGATGGCCAGTGGCACGTAGGTGAAGCTGCCGAACAACGCCACACCGGCCAGGAAGGTGACGGCGACAGCTCGCGCGAGGCGGGCGTCCGCGAACAGCCGCGGCGGGACCAGTGGCGCGGCCGCACGCCGTTCGACCTGCACGAAGGCGACACCCGCGGCGAGTGCGACGGCCCCCAACACGGGCGCCCACCCCAGCGTCGCAGTGCTGCCGAGAACGACCGCACAACCACCGGCGACCACGACCAGAACCGAGCCCGTCCAGTCGAACCGGATTCGGCCCGCGGGCCGCGCGCCCGGCACCGAACGCACCCCGAGAAATACCGCCACAACACAGACCGGCAAATTGATCAGGAAGACGGCCCAGCCGCCCGCGACGGCCGCCAACAGGCCACCCAGCGGAGCACCGCCGATCGACGACAGCGCGAACACCGCCGTCAGCCAGCCTTGCCGCCGCACCAGTTCGTCTCGGTCGAACAGCTCCGCCATCGCTGCCACCGCGGCCACGATCAGCCCGCTCCCACCCAGCCCCTGCACCGCGCGAAACGCGATCACCTCGGCCAGATTCGCCGCCAGGGCGCACGCCACCGACCCGACGGCGAACGCTGTCACCGAGCCGACGAACATGCGCCGCCGCCCCCACCGGTCACCGAGGCTGCCGTGCACCGGCGTGGCGACCGCGACCGCCAGCAGGTACGCCGCGGTCACCCCACCCGCCGAGCCGGGATCACCCAGGTCAGCGCCGATGGACGGCAGCGCCGCGACCACCACGCTGGTATCGAGCGAAGCCATCAGCAGCCCCAGCACGAGCGCGGTGAACGCGGCGTCGCGACCACGAGGAAATACATGCATACCGCACACGTTATGCATGCGAATCGCACGCAGTCAAGCTAGGGTGGAGCCCGTGATGCCACCCCTCACCGAAGCCGGCCCCGCGTTGTTCCGCCTGGTCAGGCACTGGTCCCGGCGCTGGACCCTGCGCACGTCGGTCGAGCTCACAGGCGAGATGCGCCACGTGCAGCACATCCTCGCGGTCGAGGCCGTCGACACGGGAAGCGAGCACACCGACGAGGTGACCGTCGCGACCGTCGCGCACCATCTCGGGCTCGACCACTCCGGCGCCAGCCGCATGGTCCGCGACGCGACCGCCGCCGGCTACCTGACCCGCGGCACCTCGGGCCAGGACCGGCGGCGCGCGTCGCTGCAGCTCACCGACAGCGGACGCGAACTGCTCAACGCCTCGCACCAATGGCAGCGCAGAACATTCAACGACCTCACCGCCACCTGGTCGGCCACCGACCGCCAGCGCTTCGCCGGCTACCTGATCCGGCTGACGAGCGAACTCGACTTGGAGGGCTAGTCAGCGCGGCGCTCGTACGGTCCGCAGCCGGTCTCGTCTCGCGCAGCACCTCAGGACAGGCTCGGCAACGGGCGTCGGCTCAGTTCGCCGGCAGCGGGCGCGAGCTGCCCGGTGGCAGCGGCCGAAGACCAACGAACTCACCGCCACGTGGGCAGCAGCCGACCGCCGACTACCTCGTCCGCCCGAACCCCCTCAACGCGGCGCCGGCGGCACCACGAGCTGCTGGCAGTCCGGCGCCCGCTTCCCCGCGGCCGAGAGCTCCGGCGTCGCGTTGAGGCCTTGGAGGACGTTGAGAGCGGCGACATCGTCGAGGGTCGCCCGGGCGTCGCCGAGGGCGGTTTTGGTGGCGGAGGCGTCGGTGGCCGTGTCGAGGCGTTCGCGGACGGTGTCGGCGCGCGAACGGACGGAGGCGAACTGCTTGAGCAGGTCGCCGCGTGCCTGGTCGTCGCTGGGAGGGGGCGGCGGGCCGACCCGGTCGAGGCCGACGACGGTCTGGTCGAGGCCGTCGACGACGGACGACAGGAGCCGGCTTGACGTGCGAGAAGCCTGTTCCGGCGAGCTGGGGTCGATCTCGGGAAGGTTCGCGAGCGTGCGTACGAGGTGGGTGACCGCTGAGCAGTAGCCGTCCGCCCACCTCGCGGCCGGATCGGCCGGGCTGGAGGTGTCCGCCTGCCCACCGCTGTGGGTCTGCGACACCGGCGGCTGCTGCCCGCAGGCGACGAGGCCGACACCGAGTGCCGTGACCAGTGCGGCTAGAACGGTCGACCGCGGCCGCACCGCGACACCTCCTGCCTGTCGACGTCCAGGTGCCCCTGACCGTACCGATCCGAGAATCATTCGCAAGTCACCCGCCTGAGTGCGGGAAGAATTCCCGACATGCCGGGACCCGGCACGCGAGCAGCGCGCCGGGCCCCGGACGGTTTGTTCGGACGGCGGATCAGGCTTTCGCCTCCGCCGGAGTGTTCTCGATGACCGTGCCGCGTCGCTTGGACACGACGATCGCCGCGACCACGACCGCGACCGCGACGACCGCGATCACGATGCGCCACGTGGTGTTGGCGCCGCCGCCCAGCGTCAGGCTGACGATCGCCGGCGCGATCAGCACGGAGACCAGGTTCATGACCTTGATCAGCGGGTTGATGGCCGGGCCCGCGGTGTCCTTGAACGGGTCACCCACGGTGTCACCGATGATGGTGGCCTCGTGCGCGTCCGAGCCCTTGCCGCCGTGGTTGCCGTCTTCGACGAGCTTCTTGGCGTTGTCCCAGGCACCACCGGAGTTGGCGAGGAAGATCGCCATCAGGGTGCCTGTGGCGATCGCACCGGCCAGGTAGCCCGCGAGGGCCTCGGTGCCGAGTCCGAAGCCCACGGCGATCGGGGCGAACACCGCGAGCAGACCCGGCGTGGCCAGCTCCCGCAGCGAGTCGCGCGTGACGATGTCCACGACCTTGCCGTACTCGGGCCGCGTGGTGCCCTCCATGATGCCGGCGATCTCGCGGAACTGGCGGCGCACTTCCTGCACCACCGCACCGGCCGCGCGCGAAACCGCGTTGACGGCCAGACCCGAGAACAGGAACACCACGGCCGCGCCGACGATGACGCCGACCAGCGTCTTCGGGCTGAGGATATTTGCGATGAACTCGCCCGTGCCGCCCACGGCCTTCGTGATCGCGTCCGAATAGGATCCGAACAGCGCCGTGGCCGCGAGGACCGCCGTGGCGATCGCGATGCCCTTGGTGATGGCCTTGGTGGTGTTGCCCACCGCGTCCAGCTCGGTCAGGATCTGCGCGGCCTTCTCGTCGACGTCGCCCGACATCTCGGCGATGCCCTGCGCGTTGTCGGAGACCGGGCCGAAGGTGTCCATCGCGACGATGACGCCCACGGTGGTCAGCAGGCCGGTACCGGCGAGCGCGACGGCGAACAGCGCGACGCCGCCACCCAGCAGGTACGCGCCGAACACGGCGGCACCGATCACGAGCGCGGTGTACACGGCGGACTCGAAACCGACCGAGATGCCGGACAGGATCACCGTGGCGGCACCGGTTTCCGATGTCCTGCCGACGTCCTGCACCGGCTTGTACTCGGTGCCGGTGTAGTAGCCCGTGAGCTTCAGGATGATCGCGGCGAGCACGATGCCGATGATCACGGCGACGGTCGCGATGACCGCCGGGTTGCCACTGTTGCCGGCGAACTCCGCACCGAAGTCGGAGAAGCTGCTCGGCAGGTACACGAACGCCGCGACGGCCGACAGCACCGCGGAGATCACCGCGGAGATGTAGAACGAGCGGTTGATCGTGACGAGACCACCCTCGCCCGCGCGCGCCTTCGTGATGTACACGCCGATGACGGCGGTGATGACCCCGATGGCCGGCACGATGAGCGGGAAGATCAGGCCGCTGGACCCGAAGGCGGAGCTGCCCAGGATCAGCGCGGCGACCAGCATGACCGCGTAGGACTCGAAGAGGTCCGCCGCCATGCCGGCGCAGTCGCCGACGTTGTCACCGACGTTGTCGGCGATCGTCGCGGCGTTGCGCGGGTCGTCCTCGGGGATGCCCTGCTCGACCTTGCCGACCAGGTCCGCGCCGACGTCGGCGGCCTTCGTGAAGATGCCGCCACCGACACGCATGAACATCGCGATCAACGCGGCGCCGAACCCGAAGCCCTCCAACACCTTCGGGGCCTGGCCCGTGTAGACGAGCACGACGATCGCGGCACCGAACAGGCCGAGGCCGACGGTGATCATGCCGACCACGCCGCCCGTGCGGAACGCCACGCGCATCGCGATCTCGCGCCCGCCTTCCTCGCGCGCCGCGGCCGCCACCCGCAGGTTCGCCTGCGTCGCGAGCCACATGCCGAGGTAGCCGATGGTGAACGAGAACACCGCGCCGACGAGGAAGAAGATCGAGCGGCCGATGCGCTCGTTCCAGTCGTCTGCGGGGAGCGCGAACAGCAGCAGGAACACGATTACGCCGAAGATGGCGAGGGTGTTGCGCTGCCGCTTCAGGTATGCGGCCGCACCTTCCTGCACCGCCTTGGCGATGTCCTGCATCTTGGCGGTGCCCTGGCCCGCGGCCAGCACCTCCCTGAGCAGCACGTAACCGATGGCGAGTGCGGCAAGGGCGACCACGGCGACCACACCGACGATGGTGTAGCCACCCCCGGAAAGCGTGAGACCGCCCTCCGCGAGGAACTGCCGGGACATTCGTCCTCCTGGGAACGCCGTTGGCCAATGCGGACTCGTCGTACCCGGCGTGCCTGCACTGGCATGGGATCTGTACCGAGCGACACGCTAGCCGTGCGGGCAATGCACGTCTCACATGACGATCGCCACAGAGGGTGTGGATTGCGGGAGTGTATTGGTAGTGCTCAGCGGCCGTGCAACGCGTCCCGGTGACGGTACGTTCCGTAACCTTGTGTGATTGCTCACTTGATCGATCTCGCCCCGGTTCTGTCGGTGCCCTGTGCGAAGCTTCGGCACGTGGGCGAGCGAGGTCGGAGGCTGTTGAGCCGGGTCACGGCGGGGCTCCCGGTGAGCGAGAACCCGGTCACGCACGTGGCCGAGCTTCCCGCGCGGGCAGCTGGTTTCGCGGCGTGGCCGGGGTGGGCCGCGCCGTCGGTCGTGTCGGCGTTCGCGGGTTCCGGAGTTGAGATCCCTTGGAAACACCAGGTAGAGGCAGCTTCGCTGGCCCGCGCGGGATCCCATGTGGTGGTGTCGACGGGCACGGCCTCGGGGAAGTCGTTGGCGTACCAGCTGCCGGTGCTGTCCGCACTGGCCACGGGCTCGGCGGCGACCGCGTTGTACCTCTCGCCGACCAAGGCACTGGGCGCTGACCAGCTGCGTTCGGTGTCCTCTTTGGACATCCCTGCGGTGCGGGCGGCGTCGTACGACGGTGACACCCCGATGACCGAGCGCGACTGGGTGCGCGCGCACGCGAACTGGGTGTTCACGAACCCGGACATGCTCCACCGCGGGATCCTGTCCTCGCATTCGCGGTGGACCCGGTTTTTCAAGAACCTGGCCTACGTGGTGGTCGACGAGTGCCACAGCTACCGCGGGGTGTTCGGTTCGCACGTCGCGCTGCTGCTGCGCCGGCTGCGGCGGGTGGCCGCGCACTACGGTGCGTCGCCGGTGTTCGTCCTGGCGTCGGCGACCACGGCTTCGCCGGCGGAGTTCGCTTCGCGGCTGACGGGGCTGCCGTGCGCGGCGGTCACTGAGGACGCTTCGCCGCGGGGGGCGCGGACGGTCGCGTTGTGGGAGCCCCCGCTGCTCGACGAGCTGACGGGCGAGAACGGCGCACCAGTGCGACGTTCGGCGGGTGTGGAGACGGCACGGATCCTCACGGACCTGGTGGTGGAGGGCGCGCGTTCACTGGCTTTCGTGCGCTCGCGCCGCGGGGCGGAGCTCACGGCATTGGGCGCCCGGCGTCTTTTGTCCGAAGTGGACCCGGCGTTGGCGGAAACCGTTGCGGCGTACCGATCCGGATTCTTGCCGGAGGAGCGTCGCGCATTGGAAGCCGCGTTGCTGTCCGGCCGGTTGCTGGGGGTGGCGACCACCAACGCGCTGGAGCTCGGCGTCGACATCGCGGGCCTCGACGCCGTGGTGCTCGCCGGCTACCCGGGCACGCTGGCGTCGTTCTGGCAGCAGGCCGGGCGCGCCGGCCGCGCGGGCGACGAGGCGCTGGTCGTGTTCGTGGCGCGCGACGATCCGCTCGACACCTACCTCGTGCACAACCCGGCGGCGTTGCTGGAGCGTCCGGTGGAGACGGCCGTGCTCGACCCGACGAACCCGTACGTGCTCGGGCCGCAGCTCGCGTGCGCGGTGGCGGAGCTGCCTCTGACGGAACCGGAGCTGGAAACGTTCGGCGGTCCGGCGGCGCGCGCGGTGCTCGCGGACCTGGCGGAGGAGAAGCTGCTGCGCCGCCGTTCCAGCGGCTGGTACTGGACCGCTCGCGAACGCCCCCACGCGGAGGTCGGCATCCGCGGCTCCGGCGGCGACCAGATCGCCGTGGTGGAGGCGGATTCCGGCCGCATGCTCGGCACCGTCGACCCGGGGTCGGCTTGCTACGCCGTGCACCCGGGTGCGGTGTATCTGCACCAGGGCTCGTCGTACGTCGTCGACGAGCTCGACCTCGAGACCGGCCTCGCCCTCGTGCACGCCGAGGATCCGGACTGGCACACGTCGCCGCGGGAGGTCGTGGACATCTCGGTGCTGTCCACGCAGGAACAGTGCTCCCACGGCGGCGTCACGGTGTGCCTGGGTGAGGTGGCGGTGACCTCGCAGGTCGTCGGCTACCTGCGCCGCCGACCGTCGGGAGAGGTGCTGGACCACACGCCACTGGACTTGCCGGAACAAAGCCTGCGCACGCGCGCCGTCTGGTACACGGTGACGAGCGATCTGCTCGGCCCTGCGCATCGCGCGGGTACCGGCGGTGTTGGTACGGCGCGGCCCGCGACCAACGCGCCGGCGGGGACCGGAGGCGCTCGGGTGGGGGCCGAGAGCGTGGAGGCGGCGGGGACCGGGGGTGCTCCTGACGACCCCGCGACAGCGACCGACCCGCCGGCGGGGACCGGAGGCCCTCGGGTCGGGACCGAGAGCGTGGAGGCGGCGGGGACCGGGGGTGCTCTGGGCGAAGCTGCGGGTGCGGCTGTCGTATCGGCGGGGACCGGGGGTGCTGAGGGCGGGGCTGGTGCTGTAGCTCGGGCCGGGGCCGTCGTGCCGGTGGGGACGGGAGGCGCTCGGGTCGGGGCCGAGGGTGGTGCGCCGGCGGGGACCGGGGGTGCTGGCAGAGCACCGGGGGGCGCCGGATTGATTCCGGCGCGCGTCCCCGGTGCCCTGCATGCCGCCGAGCACGCGGCGATCGGCCTGCTACCGCTGTTCGCTACGTGCGACCGGTGGGACATCGGCGGGGTGTCTACCGCGTGGCACGAGGACACCGGGGAGGCAACGGTGTTCGTGCACGATGGGCATCCCGGGGGTGCGGGATTTGCCGACCGCGGTTATGCCGCGATTGTCCCGTGGCTGGCCGCAACGCGGGAGGCGATCGTCTCCTGCGAGTGCCCGACGGGCTGCCCGTCCTGCGTTCAGTCGCCGAAGTGCGGGAACGGCAACGAACCACTGGACAAGGCAGGGGCGGTGGCCGTACTGGATACCGTGCTTGGGGCTTTGCGTCAGCACGGGGAGCAGTGCGGCCACGGTGGTGCGTGAAATCTCTTCAGTTGTCGAGGCTGCTTGCCGGGGTCGAACCGGTCAGGCAGCGGTGGTCTCCGCGAGCAACGGGGCGTGCTCGTTGGCGAGGGCGCGCATGAGCACGTCGTGCACCTCGGCCGGGTCGGGCAGCTGCCAGCCGCACACCTCGGGCTTCACGCGCCAGTGCACGACACCGTGCTGGAACGGCGACGGCGGCAGCGGGATGTAGCTGCCGGCACCGTGCCACTGCACGGACGCCTGCTTGGCGAGCTCTGCCGGGATGTGGTCGGCGGGCGTGGTGAGGAACAGCCAGCGGCCGTTGGGCATCGCGACGATCGGCGCGGGGTGCCCGAGGGCACGCAGCAGGCGGGCGGCGCGCTTGCCGAGCTCGTCGTCGACCTCGATGGCGTCGACGACCGTGCCCGTGGCCACGAGCAGGCTGTGAGTGCGGGCGGAGAACCAGGTGGCGACCTCGTGGGCGTGGGTGCCGACCAGCTCGCGCCAGTCGTCCCGCACCGGCACCGGCCGGCGCCACGTGAGGTCGTCGCCCTTACCGGTGATCGGCGCCGGGGTCGCCCCCGGGAGCACCGGCCAGCCGCGCCAGGCGAGGCCGATCGCCTCCGCACGAAGTTCGATGCGGAAGGCGCTCCGCCAGCTGTCCGGCCAATTCGCGTCCAACATTGCTTTCCTGCCTTCAAGGTCCGGTTTCGCGTCACCCGGGTCGGGGCCGTTGGTGGCGCACGTCTCACTAAACGGCAATTTGCACATTGCGCGGAAGAGCCGCGCGACAACCGGTGGTTACTGGGCGATGAACGCCCGGTAGTGCACCGCTCGGCCGATAACGGGCAGCCGATGATCGGCCGTTGAGCCCACCCTGACGCCCTCTAGCACGCGGGTTGGCATCTTCGCCGCCCTTCGCGGCCGCTGTGGTGCACCACGTCGTTTAGGCCGCTGAACAGCTGTTTTAACCGCTCGCCGCGCGTCAGCTACCGCTGCTCGTGGCTGTTCGCCGCTCGTCGAGACAGCGCTTCTGATTGCCCCGGCGGTGATCGACACCGGCCGCCACTCGTCGTAAACGCGGGTGGGCGAGCGGTGGCGGGGGTCACTCCGGGAGGTCGACGGGTCCGGCCCGGGCGCGCGCCGAGGGCGGCGGCAAGCCAGGCCCGGGCGGGCTCGCCGCTCGCACCTCGACGAGTGCATCGCGCTCACGCCAACTACAAGCCGTGACGACCGCGCCCTCGTGGTCGGCCACCTCGCGAGCGCGGTCGCAGGCCCGCGCCGGCCCGTCGGCGGCGTGCGCGGCCGCCGCCAGCGCGCCGAGGTCTGCGGCGGCCTCGACGCGGTGCCGGGCTGCCACGGCCGCCCCGAGCCAGCAGCCCGCCGCGGCGAGGCCGACGAGCGCGGCGATCACGAGGGCCGTCCACACGGTGGCGACGCCGTCGTCGTTCTTCTTCATTGCTGCGCTCCGGGTTCGGCGACGGCGTAGGCGCTGGCGTCCAGGTGGAAGCCGGTGAGCGTGTCGGTGGTGACCTCGGCGGTGATGCCGTCGCCGGACCGGCGGATGGTGAGGCGCGCGCCGCGCGGCGCGATCGTCTGCACGACGGCCTCGGCCGCACCGGGCTGTCCGGCGGCGGCCAGGCGCGCGGCTTCGCGGGCGGCGTCGAGGCACCGGATGTGCCCGAGCACCGCGGCGAGGCCGGCGAGAAGCAGAGCCACCACGGCCGTGAGCGCGCCCAGCGAAAGGGCGGCTTCGACCGTGACCATGCCGCCGTCCCGGCGACGGCCGGCCATCAGGTCGCCACCGTGAGGGCCCGCTGCACGAGACCCGACAGCGCCGTGCTGATCGAGTCGCCACTGAGCAGCACGAACAGCGCGAGCGCGAACGCCGCGGCGGCCACCGTGCCGATGGCGTACTCCGCCGTGGTGGTGCCCTCGTCTCCGGGGAGGAAGTGCATGGTCGGTCCTTTCTGTCCATTGTGGATTCATCTACAACACGCTCCCGATCCGCTCGGCCAGGCCGAGCACCACCGGCAGCACGCCGAGCACGAAGAACGCGGGAAGGAAACAGAGCCCCACCGGCAGTGCCAGCGCGACCCCGGCCCGTTCCGCGCGTTCCTCGGCCTCGACGCCGATCCCGTCGCGCAGGCGCCGGGAGACTTCGTCGGCCGTCGCCGCCAGCGCCGCGCCCGACCGGGCCGTGCGGGTCGCGGCGACCGACAGCTCCTCGAACCCGGGCCGGGTTTTGAGCTGGGCCCAGGCTTCGGCCGACCCCGCGCCGAGGGCGAGGAGGTTGGCGGTGGCCTTCATTGCGGTCGAGGTGTGCTCGGGTGCCGTGGCGCTGACGGCTTCGAGAGCCGTCGGCACCGGCAGACCCGTGCGGAGGCAGGCGCCGAGGAGGTCGAGGGTGGCGGCGGAGTTCAGGCGTTCGGTGACGTCGTCGCGGGGTCGGGGTCGGCGGGAGCGGTGGAGGAGCCACCACGCTCCTGCGCCGGCCAGTGCGCCGCCGGCCATCCCGACGACTACGGCGCTGGACACGCCGGCCACCGCCGCGGCGAGGACGTGTCTCGTACGGAGGCTCGGCAGCCTCAGGTGACGGGTGGTCGGTGGCGCGAGGTTCCGCGGCGCCGGTGCGCTGGGCCAGACGAGGAGTGCGACAGCGGCGAGGACGAACGGGGTCATCGGATCTCCCGGCGGGCGGTGAGCGCGCGGGACCACGCGGTGCCCGCCCAGAGCAGCGCGGCTCCGGCCACCAGGAACAGCTGACCGAGGACGGTGTGGGTGAGGACGGTCAGTGGCTCGGCGCCGATGGCCTGCCCCATGGCGAGGCAGAGGACGGGCAGCCCGGTCAGCACCGTCGCGCTCATCCGCGGGCCGGCCATTTTGGCGTGGAGCCGCCGGGCGAACGTGGTGGCGGCATCGACGTCGCGACGGGTGGCCTCGAGGGTGTCGGCGATGGGGAGGCCGTGCCTGCGGGCGAGGGTCCAGGCGGCGGCGAGTTCCGGGAGTTCTGGGGATTCGAGTGCGCCGTCGAGTCTTGCGGCGGTGGCCAGGTTGGTGAGCTCGCCGGCCAGTGCGGGGACGGCGTCGGCCGCCGCTTCGGCCGCGAGCACGGGATGGGCGCCGGCCCGCAGCTCGGCGACCATCGTGCGGAGGGCGGCCGAGGTCTGCTCGGCTCGGGTGAGCGCCGCGGAGGTTTCCCGTCTGCTGCGCCATTCCTGCCTCGCCGCGACGGTGATCAGGGCGGCCGCCACCGCGGCTCCGACTCCGGCGAGCGGAAGGGCGAGGAGTGTCGGCAGCACCCAAATGGCCTGGTGCGGCGGCGCAGGGATGACGAGCCGTCGTCGCGGTGGTGACAGCAGACGGGTCGGCAGGGTGGGCCAGGTGAGGAGCGCGGTGCCGAAGCAGAGGAACGGCCAGGCGGTGATCACGCGGTCACCTCCTCGGTGACGAAGGATCGGGTCGCGAGCCGCCCCGCGAAATCGCCACCCCGGCGCCGGCAACGACCGACCCCCTCGGCAACCAAACACCTGGCCACGCGCAACCAGACGAAGCCGCCACCCCGGCGCCGGCAACGACCGACTCCCCCGGCGACCAAGGATCGGGGCACGCGTGGCCGCCCGAAGCCGCCAGCCCGGCGCCAGCGGCGACCGGGATTGCCGGTGGGCGCCGAGTTGGCATCGCGCCGGCCGCTGCGAGACGGGACGGCGGGCCGGTGGCGGGTTTGAGACTCGGGCCAGCTGCGCAAAGGCCGACGCGCGGATTGCCGAGGCTGCGCCCCGAGGCAGGTTCGCGCGGTGCGAGGGGCGACGGGTCGCGCAGGCGAGCGGGTCGGACTCATGCGGTCGCCTCCTCGAAGAGGGGGCGGTAGGGGGTCCAGTGGCCGTCGCGCCAGATCGGGGTGGTGTGGGTGGTCGCGGTGGTGCGGTGGAGGGTCGCGATCTCGGTGAGGCGGCGGGCGCCGGTGGGGTTGCGGCGGAGGTGGAGGACGACGCGGATGGCGGCGGCCAGCTGGCTGTGGAGGGCGTCGCCGGTGAGGCCGCCCAGGGAGGCGAGCGCTTCCAGGCGCGCGGGGACCTCGGATGGTGAGTTGGCGTGCAGGGTGCATGCGCCGCCGTCGTGGCCGGTGTTGAGGGCGTTGAGCAGCGAGCAGACTTCGGCGCCGCGGACTTCGCCGACCACCAGGCGGTCGGGGCGCATGCGCAGCGCCTGGCGGACGAGCTCGGGCAGCTCGACGGCGCCCGCGCCTTCGACGTTGGCCGGACGCGCGACGAGGCTGACGAACTGCGGATGCGCGGGGCGGAGTTCGCCGGCGTCCTCGACGCAGATGATGCGCTCGCGCGGGCTGACCTCGGCGAGGAGTGCACTGAGGAGTGTCGTCTTGCCGGCCCCGGTGCCGCCCGTGACCAGAAACGCGAGGCGGCGCGTGATGATCGAGCGGAGGATGTCGGCGCCTTCCGCGTTGACGACGCCGAGTGCGGTCAGGGTGTCGAGCGTGTGGGTTGCGGGGCGCAGGACGCGTAGGGACAGGCAGGTGCCGTTGGGCGCGATCGGCGGCAGGACGGCGTGGACGCGGACGTGCCCGCCCGGAACGGGAAGCCAGCCGTCCACATAGGGCTGTGCGTCGTCGAGGCGCCGGCCCGCCGCGAGCGCGAGGCGCTGCGCCAGGCGACGGACGGCTTCTTCGTCGGCGAAGCGGACGTCGGTGCGGATGAGGCCGGAGTTGCCGTCGGTCCAGGTCTGGTCGGGCGCGGTGACGAGGACGTCGGTGACGGTGGGGTCCGCCAGCAGCGGCGCGAGGGGGCCGGCGCCGACGAACTCGTCGTGGGCTCGGCGGACGGCGTCGAGGACCGCGTCGTGGCTGAGGGTGCCGCCGGCTTCCGCGCGGACGGCCTCGGCGACGGCGACGGCGTCCGCCGGCCGGCTCTCACCGGCGAGCCGGTTGCGGACGCGCTCGACGAATTCGGTGGTCATGTCATCGGTTTCCGGCGAGTGAACATGGCTGGGCTCCAGGCATCGGAGGGCGAATGGTTTGGTGGCGAAGGAAGAAGGTGGACAACCGTCGGCGCCGCTGGGGCACGCGAGCCGCGAAACGAGCGGCTCGTCAAGCGACAGTCGAAGTTCACGACGGGGTTTCCTGCCGCCTCCGACGGAGACCCGTCGAGACGGGGAAAGGTCAAGCCGCCGCGGGGAGGGTGGCCGACGCCGGGCGGAGTTCGGACAGGACGGCGCGGGCCGCGGCGATCAGAGCACCCTTGGGTGGGAGGTCGAACTCGCCCGTTTCGAGGGTGGCGGCGACGCGGCGTTCGGGCGGCAGGGTGGCGAGCAGGGGTGGGCCGAGGAGCGCCGTGGTGCGGGAAGGGGGTGCGCCGGCGTGGGGGTGTCCACTTGCGACGATGGCGAGGCGGTCGGTGTGGGGCGCGAGGAGGTCGAGGACCTGCCGCGCGGCCATGCAGGCGCGAAATTCGACCGGGACGACCAAGACCACCAGGTCCGCGAGCGAGGCAACGGCGAGGGCGCCCTCGTCGAGGTGGCGGGGCAGGTCGCAGACGACGGTGCGGCCCGAGCGGCGGCCGGCGGTCACGACTGCGGACAACGCGCGCGGGTCGGGGCCGGGGCCGGTGCGGCCGCAGGCCAGGACGGGCAGAGTGCCGCGACGAGGGAGGGCGTCGACCAGCGACGGCAGCGAGACTCGGCCCGACAGGCGGACGTCGGGCCAGCGGTGGCCGGGCGTGTTTTCCAAGCCCAGTGGGAGATCCAGGCCGCCGCCCAACGGGTCGCAGTCGACGAGCAGAGCAAGGCCGGCCCGGTCCGCCTCGACGGCCGTGGCCGCGGCGAGCACGGAAGCACCCGCGCCGCCGCGGCCGCCGATGAAGGCCAGGACCGGGCCCGGGCGTTCGGCGGGGGCGTCGGCGACGTCGGCCAGAGCGACCGTCAGGTCGGATTCGTCGTCGGGCAGGCACAGGACCCGCCTGGCGCCGACGAGAGCCGCGCGGCGCCAGGAGTCGACGCCGACCGCGCCTTTCGACACCACCACCACGCCGTCGCGGCGCGGCAAGAGCACACGGTCGTCAGCGCAGTCCTCGTCGATCACGACCAGCGGAGCTCGCGTCCAGCGTGGACGCGCGGCCGCGAGATCCGGTGCCCGGTCGAGCTCGCAGCCGGCGACCGCGGCGACGCGCAGGATCTCGTCGAGCACCGCACCGTCTGCGGCGACGACAAGTGGACGTGCGGTTCTCATGAAAGCCTCCCCCTCGCGGAGCGGAATCCGGGCCACGTGGACCGGGTCCCACCAAGGTCACCCCCGCCGGAACGCGACGGCAATGGCCAACCGCGCAACCTGTGGACAACTCGGGGCTTGTGGACAACTCGCGCCTGAAACGGCTCGGCGCGGAGTTCCAGGCGGATCGATGGGGCACAATGCGCGACCCGCCAACACGCCTGAACCGGGGAATTCCAGGCAATCTCGTAATTGCCACGGAAAACATCCTGGCGATCCGCGAACGCGGAGGAAAAAATGCACTACCTGGGAAAAGAGGGCGGCCCTCGCCAGGGGGGAGGGACGAGGGCCGCCGTGGGTTCAGCCCCGGGGGGTCGGACTGAACCGGCCCGGTTGGACACCGGGTTCCCCCACTGTAACTCCGCAGGGCACCGGTTGGCGCCGCAAGCGACACCTACGATTCGATAACGGCATCCAGAGCCGGATGCGCTGTCCTGTCATGGATTTTCCGCCGGACGGGCGCGCCGGTGTTCGATCAACGCGAGAACGCGGGCGGTGCTTCTCCTATCCTGATCACGTGGCCGAACCCAGCACCGCGCCGGCGCGCGAATCCCACCCCGAAGAACCCCGGCGAGCCGTCGCCGCGTTCTTCGATCTCGACAAGACCATCATCGCTTCTTCCAGCGCGCTGGCGTTCAGCAAACCATTACTCAGAGAAGGGCTGATCAACCGCCGAGCCGCTTTGCGTAGCGCGTACGCACAACTCGTGTTCTCCCTCGCGGGTGCCGATGCAGACAAGACCGAACGCATGCGCGCCGAGGTCTCGAAGCTCTGCGCCGGCTGGGATGTCGCCCAGGTTTCCGCGATCGTGCGGGAAACGCTCCACGACGTGGTGGACCCCCTCGTGTACGTCGAGGCCACCGATCTCATCAACCGCCACCTCGCCGACGGTCACGACGTCGTCGTCCTCTCCGCCACCGGGGAAGAGGTCGCCGCACCCGTCGCCGCGATGCTCGGCGCCACGCGCTGCGTCGCCACGCGCATGGGTGTCACCGACGGCCGCTACAACGGCGAAATCGACTTCTACTGCTACGGCGACAACAAGGCCGTCGCCGCGAAGGAGCTCGCCGCGACGTACGGGTACGACCTCGCCGAGTGCTTCGCCTACACCGATTCGAGCACCGACATCCCGCTCCTGGAGACCGTCGGCCACCCCCACGCGGTGAACCCCGACAAGCTCCTGCGCCGCGAAGCCGGCGAACGCGGCTGGCCGATCCTCGCGTTCGAACGCCCGATGTCACTGCGCAACCGGATCCCCGCTCGGTCCGCGGGCATGGTCGCGCTCGGCGTGGGCGCCGTCGCGGCGGGCGCCACCTGGTACAGCCTGAGTCGTCGCCGACGGTTCCGAACGCCCCCGCGCTAGGCACCCACACGGCGGTACCCCGACCTGTTTTCTCAAGCGCAGAGCGGAATCGGCCGTTGCTCAGGGTATGTGCATCACCGGATCGAGCCTCTTTACCGGTGCACCCGTCCACACTCTTGAAGTGACCGGGCTCACGGCGTAGAAAGTAAGTGCGGACGTTGAGCCGGCCAGGGCAGAGGTAGAAGAGAAGCCTCTGTCACCCCGGGCAACCTCCGTGCGCGGACTCCGGGTACCCACGCGCAGCGCGCCGCGGGAGGCTCGTCGTCTAGGGACTGCGTACCGGGACGCCGGACGCCGAGTCCATGAAGGTACGACCAGAGTTGCACGCTTGGTCGCCCGAGATGTTCCGCGCTTGCAGGCGGCGCCCGCCGGCTTCGGCCGACGGGCGCCGCCAGCGTTTTGGGGGACTGTTCTTGTCAAAAAACAGCAGCACAACCCCCACGTTCCTGCGCTCGGCCGATGGACAACGCGCAAGCCGGTGAGTAGCTTCCCGATACCGGCGCCGCCAAGTGGACTTCTCACCACCGGCGGTGCACGACACTGGGAGGCCCTTTCGTGACGACCCGACTCGCGCGCACGCGCCCGTGGAGGATCCATGCGCTCGCCGTCCCCCTCGCGGGGCTCCTCGCCGTCGCCGGAATCGGCGCGACCGCTTCAGGCAGCACACCGGACGCGAAAGCGGTGACCTCCCTCGACGCCGCCGCCCAGCAGGCGCTCCACGGCCTCAGCCTCGAGGAAAAGGTCGGCCAGCTGTTCGTCACGTGGGTGAACGGCAAGTCCGCCGACGAGGTCAACCCCAAGAACCAGACGGACTTCGGCGTCGACACCCCCGCCGAGGTCGTCCGCAAGTACCACCTCGGCGGCGTCATCTACTTCAACAACGACACCCGTGACAACTTCGACACCCCGACTCAGGTCGCGAAGCTCTCCAACGGCCTCCAGCGGGCCGCGATCTCGAGCGGCGCCCACATCCCGTTGCAGATCGGCACCGACCAGGAGGGCGGCACTGTCACCCGGATGGGCGCTCCCGCCACGGAGTTCCCCAACTCCATGGCCATCGCCGCCGGCCGCAGCACCGACAGCGCGACGCAGGCCGCCACGATCATCGGCCACGAACTGCGCGCCGTGGGCATCAACCAGGACTTCGCGCCCGACTCCGACGTGAACTCCAACCCGGCCAACCCGGTGATCGGCGTGCGGTCGTTCGCCGGGCAGCCCGGGCTCGCGAGCCAGTTCGTGACGGCCGAGGTCAAGGGCTACCAGAACTCCGGGCCGGCCTTCGAGACAGTTTCCTCCACGGCAAAACACTTTCCCGGCCACGGCGACGCCGCCACCGACAGCCACACCGGACTGCCGCGCATCGACCGCACCGAGGACGAGTGGCGCAAGATCGACGTCCCGCCGTTCAAGGCCGCCATCGCCGCGGGCATCGACTCGATCATGAGCGCCCACATCCAGTTCCCGAGCCTCGACCCGTCGGGCGAGCCGGCCACCCTGTCGAAGCCGATCATCACCGGGAAGCTGCGCGACGAGCTGGGATACGACGGCGTGGTGATCACCGACGCGCTGGAGATGCAGGGCGTGCGCGAGCTCCACAGCGACGCCGAAATCCCTGTGCTGGCGCTGAACGCCGGGATCGACCAGCTGCTCATGCCGGTGCACCTCGACCTCGCGATCAACTCCGTGATCTCCGCCGTGAAGTCCGGCGACCTGCCGATGCAGCGGATCGACCAGAGCGTGCTGCGCGTGCTCAAGCTGAAGCTCAAGCGCGGCATCCTCACCTCGCCGTTCGACAACCCGGCGCTCGTCGCGAAGACGGTCGGCACGCCGGCGCACTTCGCCACCGCACAGGGCATCGCCGACCGCTCGATCACCGCGATCGCCAACGACGCAGGCGTGCTGCCACTCAAGCAGAAGCCCGCCACCGCGCTCGTCACCGGCTGGGGCGTGGCCAGCACGCAGACGCTCGCCGACCGCCTCACCGCTCACGGCACCCAGGCGACGGCGCTGCAGACCGGGCAGACCCCGTCCGACGATCTCATCGCGCAAGCCGCCGCGGCCGCCGCGAAGAACGACCTCGTCGTGGTCCTCACGAACAACCTCGGCGGGTTTCCGTTGCAGAACAAGCTTTTGCAGGCGCTGATGGACACCGGCAAGCCCGTGGTCGCCGTCGCCGCGCAGATCCCGTACGACGCCGGGTACGCCAATCCCGTGCCCACGTGGCTGGCCACCTACGGCTACATCACGCCGTCGCTCGAGGCGCTGGCGAAGGTCGTGCTCGGCGAGACGAAGCCGAGCGGCAAGCTGCCCGTCGACGTCCCCGCGGGCGCCGACGTGAACACCGTCAAGTACCCCTTCGGACACGGACTGAGCTGGTGAACGTCAACCGCAGGAAGTTCCTCGCCGTCCCCGCCCTCGCCGTTCCGGTGCTCGCCGGCGGCTCGGCCGTCGCGCAAGCGACACCGGCAGCGCAACAGCAAAGCGTGCAACACCGAAGAGTGCTCACCGGCGCCGAACAACTCGCCGCCCAGCACTGGCGCCCGCTCGCCGGACGCAGGCTCGGCGTGTTGTCCAACCCGACGGGCGTGCTCGCGAGCGGCGACCACATCGTCGACGACATGGTCGCCGCCGGCGTGAAGCCGGTCGCCGCCTTCGGACCCGAGCACGGCTTCCGCGGCAGCGCGCAGGCCGGCGGTTCCGAAGGCGACTACACCGACCCGCGCACCGGCATCCCCGTGTACGACGCGTACGGCGCCGACGCGGCGAAGCTCGCCACGCTGTTCACCAAGTCCGGCCTCGACACCGTCGTGTTCGACATCGCCGACGTCGGCGCCCGCTTCTACACCTACATCTGGTCGCTCTACACGGCGATGGTCGCGGCGGCGAAGGTCGGCGCGGCCTTCGTGGTGCTGGACCGGCCGAACCCGATCGGCGGCCGCCTCGCCGGCCCGGTGCTCGACCCGAAGTTCGCGTCCGGCGTCGGCCGCAAGCCGATCGCGCAGCAGCACGGCATGACCGTCGGCGAGCTGGCGCGCCTGTTCAACACCGAGTTCTTGCCCGGCGAAGGCGTGGAGCCGGTGAAGCTCGACGTCGTCGAGGTCCGGGGCTGGCGGCGGGACATGCTCTTCGCCGAAACCGGTCTCGACTGGGTCATGCCCAGCCCCAACATGCCGACGCCCGACACCGCGATCGTCTACCCCGGCACCTGCCTGTTCGAAGGCACGCTCTTCGCGGAGGGCCGCGGCACCACGCGGCCCTTCGAGATCATCGGTGCGCCGGGCGTCGACTGGCATTGGCGCGACAAGCTCGAAGCGCTCGACCTGCCGGGGGCGCGCTTCCGTGAGACGTACTTCGTCCCCACGTTCAGCAAGTTCGTGGACGAGACCTGCGGCGGCGTGCAGCTCACCGTGACCGATCCCCAGGCGTTCGACGCGATCACCACCGCCGTCGCGATGCTCGTGACCGCGAAGCAGGTCGCGCCGCAGACGTTTGGCTGGCGGCCCGACCACGCCATCGACTTGCTGTCCGGTTCCGACCGGCTGCGCACCATGATCGACTCCGGCGCAGGGGTCGACGAGGTCACCGGCGCCTGGCGCGCCGAGCTCGCCGCCTTCGACCGCAAACGCCGGCCTTACCTGATCTATCGCTGAGGAGAGCGGTCATGCGTGCTAGGAAGGTGCTCGCCGCGACGAGCATGGCGATGGCCGGGCTGGTCGCGGCCACGTCGATCGCAGGAGCCGCCGCCATCGCCACCACAACACAGCACGACCCGCTCGCCGGGCGCTTCGACGTGGTGCGACACGGCTTCGCGGCGCCGTCCACGACGTTGCGCGAGGGCAAGCCGTCCGACGTCGGGCTCGACGCCGGCCCCATCAAGTCCGCCGAGCAGTTCCTGGCGAGCTGGACGAAGCCCGACGCGTCGGGCCATCCACACTTCTCCGGCGCGGTCGGCCTGCTCGCCCACGATGGCGTGGTCGTCGACCGCTACGCCGTCGGCGGCGCGCTGCGGTACGCCGACGCCGCGGGCACCGAGCTGCCGAAGGACCAGCAGGTCCCGATGCGCGACGACACGATCTTCGACATGGCGTCGGTCTCGAAGCTGTTCACCTCGATCGCCGCGCTGCAGCTGGTGGAGCAGGGCAAGCTCGACGTCAACGCACCGGTCGTGCGCTACCTACCCGAGTTCGGCGTGAACGGCAAGGAAGCCGTGACGATCGAGCAGCTGCTCACGCACACGTCGGGCTTCGACGCCGACCCTGTGCCGTCGCTGTGGCAGGGCTACTCCGACATCCCGTCGCGCCGCAAGGCCGTGCTCGACAGCCCGCTGAAGAACGCGCCGGGCACGACCTACCTTTACTCCGACCTCAACATGCTCACCCTCGGCTTCGTCATCGAGAAGCTCACTGGGCAGCCGCTGGACAAGGTCGTGCACGACCGCATCACCGCGCCGCTGGGCATGGTCGACACCGGTTACAACCCGCCCGCGTCGAAGCTGGCCCGCGTCGCCGCCACCGAGTACGAGGCCGACCCGCCGCGCGGGCTCGTGCGCGGCCAGGTGCACGACGAGAACGCCTGGTCCCTCGGCGGCGTCGCCGGGCACGCCGGCGTGTTCTCCACCGCGAGCGACCTGGCGATCCTCTGCCAGACAATCCTCAACGGCGGTGCCTACCGGGGCGAGCGAATCCTGCGACCGGAAACCGTCGAGACGATGCTGACCAACTACAACCAGCGCTTCCCCGACGACGCCCACGGCCTCGGGTTCGAGCTCGACCAGCCCTGGTACATGGGTGCGCTTTCCTCACCGGTGACGGCGGGCCACACCGGATTCACCGGGACGACGTTGGTCATCGACCCGGAATCGCGGTCGTTCGCGTTGTTGCTGACCAACCGAGTGCACCCGAGTCGTAACTGGGGCTCCATCAACACGGCCCGCCAGGTCTGGGCCACTTCGCTGGCCCATGCCATGGCGGTGAAGCCCGCGCAGGGCCGCGACGCGTGGTTCGCCGGCCTCGGCGACAAGTCTACGGCTACGCTGAGTACGCAGCCCTTGACACCGCGATCCGGCGGCCCGCTGCAGGTCTCCTTCTACGCCTTCGTGGATACCGAAGGTCCAACTGATCCACTTCAGCTGGAATCGTCCTCGGACGGCGTCAATTGGCAACCAGTCGCGGTTCACGCGACCGGACCAGGCGCACCACCCGGACAGGTGACGTCGCTCTCAGGTCACGGGCACCGGGCCTGGTGGCGGGTGACGGCAGAAATACCGGTCTCGAGCGTGACGACCCTGCGCTGGCGTTACAACACCGATGCGAGTTACACCGGCCGCGGAGTTTCTGTCGACGGTGTGAAAGTCACCGAACGCGGCCGGGCAGTTCTCGATGGTGAGCGTAATCCGTCGGTACTCACCGCTACCGGGTGGATTTTGAGCGCTCGGTGACCACGCTGTCGCGCAGCGCCGAACTGGCCCTCCCACTCAGCGATCCGAAGCCTTTTGCGGGGCGACACTAAGTTGCCAAGTCGTTAGCTTGAGGTCGTTAACAAGGTCGACCTGGTTAGCGACTTTCTGGTCAACGATTAATCGCAAAACGAAGTCCGCAGACACGGACGGGTTGCGATCCTGCCGAAGGATGTGGGTAGCCTTGTCGCAAATGCCAACGGTTAGTAACTTTCCGACGGTGGACGATGCCGGTTCCGTAACCATCCCGGCACCGTCCGAGCAAACCCCAGCTCAGGCCACTGTGCGTGACGCCGATGCGAGCCCGCTGGTCCGCATCCGCTCGCTGCTGCCCGGGCTCGCTCGTGCCGAGCAGCGCGTGGCGAAGGTCGTGCTGGAGGACCCCGCTTCGGTGGCGCGCCGGAGCATCACCGAGGTCGCTCTCTCCGCCAGCACCAGCGAGACCACGGTCACGCGGTTCTGCAAGGCCGTCGGCGTCGGCGGGTACCCGCAGCTGCGCATCGCGCTGGCCGCGGACACCGCGCGCACCGAAGCCAGAACCACGCGCAATCTCGGCGGCGAGATCGGTCCGGAGGACGACCTCGCGGCCGTGATCGGCAAGGTCAGCTTCGCCGACGCGCGCGCCGTCGAGGAAACGGCCGACCAGCTCGACGTCGCGACCATGCAGCACGTGATCGACCTCGTGGCCGAGGCCGGCCGCGTGGACGTCTACGGCGTCGGCGCGAGCGCCTTCGTGGCCGCCGACCTGCAGCAGAAGCTGCACCGCATCGGCCGCGTGAGCTTCTCGTGGTCCGACACGCACATCATGCTCACCTCGGCCGCGGTGCTCAGCCCCGGCGACGTCGCCATCGGCGTCTCCCACACGGGTGCGACCACCGACACCGTGGAGGCGCTGCGCGTCGCGCGCGAGCACGGCGCGGTCACCGTCGCCGTCACGAACTTCCCGCGTTCGCCGATCACGGAGGTCGCCGACCACGTGCTCACCACGGCCGCACGGGAAACCACCTTCCGTTCCGGGGCCACGGCGAGCCGCATCGCGCAGCTCACCGTGATCGACTGCCTGTTCATCGGGGTCGCACAGCGGCACATGGACGCCTCCGTCAGCGCGCTGGACGCGACGCGGGACGCGGTCGGCTCGCACCGGCTCGGGGTCAGGCCCGACGGTCGCCGCCGTCCGCGGGAAACCGGTAAGTGAACTCAGAAACGAGGCGCATGATGACCGTCCCCACCCAGGCGGTGCACGTCGATTCGCCGACCGAGCAGCGCAACCCTCGCACGGTGGACATCGACCTGATGTCCACCATGGGGATCCTCAGCGCCATCAACGCCGAGGACCGCCGGGTGCCCGACGCGGTGGCCGCGGTGCTGCCGCAGCTGGCGCGTGCGGTCGACTACGCCGTGGAAGCCCTGCGGGGCGGCGGCCGCGTGCACTACGTCGGGGCGGGCACCTCGGGCCGCCTGGCGACGCTGGACGCGGCCGAGCTCGTGCCGACGTTCAACGTGCCGCCGGACCTGTTCGTCGCGCACCACGCGGGCGGCGAGAAGGCCCTGCGGCAGGCGGTGGAGAACGCCGAGGACGACGACGAGGCCGGCGCTGCCGAGCTCGCTGCCGTGGTCCAGCCGGGCGACTTCGTGCTCGGTCTCGCCGCCTCCGGGCGCACGCCGTTCGTGCTCGGCGCGCTCGAGGCATCGAGCCGCCTCGGCGCGCACACGGGGCTGGTCTCGGCCAACCCGCGCGCGGCGAAGCCGGCCGGCGTCGACGTGCTCATCGCCGTGGCCACCGGCCCGGAGGTGATCGCCGGTTCCACCCGCATGAAGGCGGGCACGGCGCAGAAGCTGATCCTCACGGCGTTCTCCACGGCCACGATGATCAAGCTGGGGAAGACGTACTCGAACCTGATGGTCAGCATGCGGGCCACGAACGCGAAGCTGCGCGGCCGCACGATCCGCATCCTGCAGGAAGCCACGGGCCTGACCATGGCCGACTGCTCCGACGCCCTCACCGAAGCCGGGGGCGACCTCAAGACAGCCCTCGTGCACCTGCTGTCGGGCTCCGACGTCGAACACTCCGCGGCGGCGCTCACGGCCAGCGGGGGCCACGTGCGGAAGGCGCTCGACTCGCTGCACCTGCGCGCTGGCTGAACACAAAGACAAGGAGCCCTCGCCACGTCGGTGGGGCCCTTCGTGGTGGCCGGCGGCAAACCCGGCCCCGACCGCGAGATCGCGCCGGCTTCTGGACTGAGCGGTTTCGCGTGGCACCCAGGCCGCGCGAAACCGGGAGGGAAGAAGCCGGCGCGAGGCGATCTCGCGCGCGGCGGCGGAGCCGACGCAGGCAACATTGCGGTTCACCTGTTCACCTGCCTAACCTCTCAGGTGTTGTCTGCGAGGAGGGTGGGTGCGATGACCGGGGTGCCTGAGCCGGCCCGCGCGAGGCAGCCGCTGTCGAAGCGGGAGTGGGGGTCGCTGTCCGGGATGGCGGCGGTGATCCTGCTGCTGAACCTCGTGGGCTGGGGTGTGCTCGTGGTGTTCATCGCCCCGCACCACTACGACCTGGGTGCGTCGGGTGTGTTCGGGATCGGGCTGGGGGTCACGGCGTTCACGCTCGGCATGCGCCATGCGTTCGACGCGGACCACATCGCCGCGATTGACAACACCACGCGCAAGCTCATCACCGACGGCCAGCGTCCGCTGTCGGTCGGGTTCTGGTTCTCGCTCGGGCACTCGACGATCGTGTTCGGGTTGTGCCTGCTGCTCTCGTTCGGCGTTCGCGCGCTCGCCGGGCAACTCGAAGATGACGGGTCGACGCTGCACCACACGACCGGGCTCATCGGTACGTCGGTTTCGGCCGTTTTTCTTTATTTGATCGCGGTCATCAACCTCGTGGCGCTCATCGGGATCGTCCGGGTTTTCGCGCAGATGCGCCGGGGCGAGCTCGACGAGGAGTCGCTGGAGCGCCACCTCGACAACCGCGGCCTGATGAACCGC
>NZ_JBFAAJ010000019.1:0-156200 GCF_040639695.1 Amycolatopsis sp. NPDC023774 | reverse complement strand
CGTTGCCCGGAATGTCCACAAGGGACCCGATGGCGTAGGACCGGTTGCGGATGTTGACCGCCTGTTGCTCGGGCACGTCGGCGACATCCGCGTAGTAGACGTACCGATTGCGGGCCGCGGACAGCTGCGGCCGCGGCGTGTTGAGGATTTCCAGTGGTGACCGGTCGTCGAGGGGGAACGCGCCGTTGGCGGTGGCCTCGGTGAACCAGAGTTTGGTGAGCTCCTCGAGCTTGTCGGGGTGTTCGGCCGCGAGGTCGTACACCTCGGAGCGGTCGACGTCGGTGTGGTAGAGCTGCCACACGTCGTCGTCGAAGTTGCTCCAGCCGCTGATGGTCGGGTGTGTCGTCACGGCCTTCCAGCCGTCGTGCCAGATCCCGCGCGAGCCGAGCATCGAGTAGAACTGGGTGGATCTGGCCGAGGGCGCCGACGGATCTTCGAAGCTGTAGCGCATGCTCACCCCGTCGAGCGCGCTTTGCTTGTGTCCCTTGATCGCCTCCGGCACCCGCACGTCCAGGCAGTCGAGCACCGTGGGCACGAGGTCGACGGCGTGGTGGTACTGGTGGCGGATCTCGCCGCCGTGCCCGAGTACCGACGGCCAGGAGATGATGCACGGGTCGGCTGTGCCGCCGTTGAACTCGTAGCGCTTCCACATCTTGAACGGCGTGTTGAAGGCCATCGCCCAGCCGTTCGCGTAGTGGTTGTAGGTCTTCGGACCGCCTAGCTCGTCGAGCATCGCGAGGTTCTCGTCGAGATCGTCGGGGATGCCGTTGAACAGCTTGTTCTCGTTCACCGAACCGTTCGGGCCGCCCTCGCCGCTGGCGCCGTTGTCGGAGACCAGGATGACAAGCGTGTTGTCCCGTTGCCCGGTCTCCTCCAGGTGGTCGAGAAGCCGGCCGATGTGGTGGTCGGCGTGGGCGAGGAAACCCGCGTAGACCTCGGCCATCCGCGCGAAGAGCCGCTGTTCCTGAGTGGACAGGGAGTCCCACGGCTTCGTGTAGTCCAGCGGAGGGAACGGCTGCCCGTCCGGACCCTGGCGGGTCTCGGGTGTGCCGATCGGATTGATCGGCGGGAGCTCGGTGTCGGCCGGGACGATGCCGATCTCCTTCTGCCGCGCCAGCACGGTCTCGCGCAACGCATCGTATCCCCGGTCGAACTGGCCTGAGAATCGTTCGATCCACTCCCGCGGCGCGTGGTGCGGCGCGTGGCACGCCCCCGGTGCGTAGTAGAGGAAAAACGGCTTGTCCGGCGCGATCGCCTTGGCGTCCTTGATGAACTCGATCGCCTTGTCGGTGATGTCGTCGGTGAAGTGGTAACCCTCCTCGGGCGTTTTCGGTTGGTCCACGGGGTGGTTGTCGTACACGAGGTCGGGGTACCACTGGTTCGTCTCGGCGCCGAGGAACCCGTAGAACCGCTGGAAACCGCGACCGGTCGGCCAGTTCCGCCGTGTCGCGGCGAGGTTCATCTCGTCGGTCGGGCACAGGTGCCACTTGCCGACGATGTAGGTGTTCCAGCCCTGCTCCTCGAGGATCTCGGAGATCATGCCGTTTTCCGGCGGGATGGTGCCGTTGGCGTTCGGGAAGCCGATCGCCGCCTCGGTGATGCACGCCATCGCGTTGCGAGTGTGGTTGCGGCCGGTGAGCAGGCAGGACCGGGTCGGTGAGCACAGCGCGGTCGTGTGCCACTGCGTGAACCGCACGCCGTCGGCCGCGATGCGGTCGACGTTCGGGGTGTCGATGACGCCGCCGTAACAGCTCATCGCGGAGTACCCGACGTCGTCGAGAACCATGTAGACCACGTTCGGCGCGTCGTCGGCCGCCTGTGGTGGTTCGAACGGCGCCCAGTCCGGCACCGAGTCGCGGATGTCGACGTTGATCTTGCCCTGGAACGAATTGTTCATGTCACTCCTCAGCTCGCGCGACAGCGCCCGGCTCCACGTGGACCATCCGACCTCGAACGCCGGCGCCCGGCCTCACCTGCACCAGGTGAACACCGCAGGTGCCGGGTTCACGCGAGCGCACCGATGCCCTTGCCGATCAGAACCGCGCCGATGACGAGCAGCACGACCGCCATCACTACGGCGTTGTTGTGTTCCAGCCATTTCCGCAACGAGGTCAGCGTCGGCGTCATGCGTTTCCTCGCCACGAGATAGCCGACGACGGGAACGAGCACGGTCGAAGCCGCGACGACGGTGTAGACCGCCACCGCGACGACGTTCTCGGCAACGGACAGACCACCGCCCGCGACCACGGCGCCGGCGGCCACTGCCATCGCGAGGTTCTTCGGGTTGACCGCCGCGAGCAAGAAGCCGAGTCCGACCGCCTTCACCTGCGTGAACCGGTCGATCGTCGCCATCCAGGTGGGCAGCGTGGCCTGCGTGCCGGGCGTCGGCCTGGCACGCCACTGTCCGAACGCGAGCGCCAGGCACCCGACCCCGAGCAGCAGGAGGACGATGGCTGTGACGGTCGACGGACCGGTGCCCTCTTCCGTGCCGGTGGTGGCCCCGAGGACCAGCGCGACCACGGTGGTGGCGACGACGATTCCGGCGACCCACCCGAGCAAGTACCCCACGCTCGCCGCGGCGGCCCGTGGTGCGAGCAGCATCAGGATGACCGCGATGACGGGCACGGGCGAGATCGCGACGCCGACGGCGAACGGCAACAGGTCGCCGATGACCCCGTTCACGGTGCCCGCGGCAGACCGAGCGCAGGCCCGCTGTCAGACCGGAATGCAGGTTCCAGGCCGGCGAGGGCTGTCATTCGCGGACCCTAGGCGATCGCGGCGGGCGGCCGCGTCACCCCCGGCGAGCGAGAAGTCCCGCGCAGGTCATCCGGGAAGGGTGATGACGCGCGGTCAGGGCCACTGGGAACGTGTGCCGACGTCGCGCACAGCAGGTAGGGGTACGGATGGCCACCGCGCACACGGGGCAGGGACGTCGGCAGGGGGCGGGCGCGAAGCCCGGCCTGACCACGGAAATGGTGTGGATCGGCGGGCGCACGTTCGCGATGGGCTCCGACGAGCACTATCCGGAGGAGGCCCCGGTCCACGACGTGACCGTCGGCGGGTTCTGGATCGACCCCACCGCGGTGCGCAACCGCCGCGACTTCGAGCGCTTCGTCCGGGCGACGGGCCACGTCACGCTCGCCGAGCGCGCACCCGATCCGGCGGACTATCCGGACGCCTTGCCCGAGCTCCTCGTGCCGGCATCGTCGGTGTTCGTCGCACCGCGGCACGAGGTCGACGTGCGCGACGCCTACCGCTGGTGGCGCTCCGTGGCCGGTGCGGACTGGCGGCACCCGGCGGGCCCTGGCAGCTCGATCCGCAAGCGACCCGATCATCCCGTGGTACAGGTGGCTTGGGAAGACGCCGAGGCCTACGCGCGCTGGGTGGGCAAGGACCTCCCCACGGAGGCGGAGTGGGAGCTCGCCGCGCGGGGCGGGCTCGAACGCGCCGCCTACGCGTGGGGCGAAGAGCTCACCCCCGGCGGCGGGTGGATGGCCAATACCTGGCAGGGCCAGTTCCCGTACACGAATACCGGCGCCGACGGTTACCTGGACACCGCGCCGGTCGGGCGCTACCCGCCGAACGGCTACGGCCTCCACGACATGATCGGCAACGTGTGGGAGTGGACCTCGGATTGGTACTCCGCGCACGCCGACCAACCCGGTTCGTGCTGCGGCCCGAGCCCGCGTGACCGCAGCATCGAACGCGGTGAACGCGTTCCGCGCAAGGTGGTCAAGGGCGGCTCGTACCTGTGCGCGCCGAACTACTGCCGCCGTTACCGCCCTGCCGCCCGCATGGCGCAACCCGTCGACACCGCCACCTGCCACGTCGGCCTCCGCTGCGTGGTCCGGCCCTGACCATCGGAAGGAGAGTGGTCCCGTGCTGACCACCTGGCGCGACGGCGCCGCGAAGAAGGCCATCACCGAGTTCGTCGAGCACGCAGCAGAGGTACCGGCCGACGAACGGGTGGCCACATTCGACAACGACGGCACCCTGTGGTGCGAGAAACCGGCCCCGATCCAACTGGACTTCATCCTCCGTCGCCTCGTCGCGATGGCCCAGGAGTCACCCGAGCTGCGCTCGCGCCAGCCTTGGAAAGCCGCGTACGAGAACGACCTGGCGTGGTTCGGGGCCGTGGTCGCCGCACACTACGCCGGGGACGACACCCAGCTCCCCGCACTCGCTGCCGGAGTGCTGGAGGCCTATACCGGCATCGGCGTCGAGGACTTCGAAGCCCAGGCCAACGAGTTCCTCACCACCGCCCAGCACCCCACATTGCACCGGCCGTACGTGCAGTGCGCCTACGCGCCGATGGTCGAGCTGCTGGCCTACCTGCGGGACAACGGTTTCAGTACCTATATCGCGTCCGGCGGCGGCCGCGACTTCATGCGGCCCATCAGCCAAGCGGTTTACGGCGTGCCGCGCGAGCAGGTCATCGGCAGCACCGCGACACTGTCCTATGAGGACGACGAACGCGGCGGAACCATCCGCCACCAACCCGTGCTGGACTACCTCGACGACGGCCCGGAGAAGCCCATCCGCATCTGGAGCCGCACCGGACGCCGGCCGCTGCTGGCCGCGGGCAACGCCAACGGCGACGTCCCCATGCTGCGTTTCACCCACCACACCGGCAAACCGACCCTGCGACTCCTCGTACTCCACGACGACCCCGAGCGCGAGTTCGCCTACACCACCGGCGCCGAACAGGCACTCGACCAGGCCCACCGCGACGGCTGGACGGTGATCAGCATCCGCGATGACTGGCACACCGTCTTCTGAGTCACCGCCGGTGCGCCGCTTGCCCATTTCTGAGTCAGGGACTCGATGCGTGAGCCGCGATCACGGCCGCGGCGAACTCGCGGGTGTGTCAGTCGGCGAGCCGAGCACCCGAACGCTGCGGGTCCCGACGGTGATGCCTGGGTGGAGGTCGGTTTCGTCCTCTTCGACGGGACGCTGTTCGTCCGCGCGGTCCGTGGTCCGGTCTCCCGGTGGTTCCAGGCCGCTTCGAACCACCGCGGGGGCCGTATCCGGGTCGACTCGCTGAGCCGCGCCGTCGTGTTCGCTGCCGACGGCGAGGACCCGGCCGGGATCGACGAGGCCTACCGGGCCAAGTTCGCCAGCCGCTTCCCTCGTCACCACTGCCCGTGCGCGAGCCGCGACGCTCCGGAGCACCACTGATTGAGACGGCCGGATCCGCCGTCAGCACGTGAGGCTGCGGGCCAGGACGTCCTTCGCACCTTGCCATCGTGTTGCGCGTGTTCCGCCACCAGCTCCAGACGCGTGGGCCGGTACCACTCCGTCATGCCGAGCGCGGCGAGGTGGTCACGCAGGTCGGCGAGCGTCGGCGGCTCGGCCGCCGCGGCCACGAGACCGCGGCGGCCGGCTCGCCGCCCGTGCTGTCCGGGTAGCCGACGAGCGCGACGTCGCGGACGGCCGGGTGCTCCAGCAGCGCGGACTCCCCGCCGGCCGCCGGGATCATGAGCACGCCGCCGACGCGGTCGGCGTCGCGGCCGAGGAGGCGGATGCTTCCGCGGCCGTCGGGGATCGCGCGGTCACTGGTGTCGTACTCGCCGTCGTCGTGGTCGGCCGGCACGGTGAGCTCACCGCTGTCGCGGCCGACGGTGGCCAGGCAGACGGTGGCGCCCCGGACGTAGAGCCGGCCCGGTCGTTCGGCGGTGATCTCTCCCAGGTCGGAGCGCAGATCGAGTTCGCTGCCCCGGGAGGTCCGGCCGCCCCGGCCGAAGCGACCGGCCGGCTCAGAACTCCTCGGCGATCGAGGACCAGAACCGCAGTGCCGCTCGTTCCATCTCCAGCCCGAGCCGCAGCGGGATCATGCGGCGCGCGTACTTCGGCTCGGAACCGAAGCGGCGCTGCATGTCCTCGTACACGGAGATGCGTTCTTCGTGCTGCTTGATCTGCTCGCGCGCCAGGTTGACGATGTTGCCGGAGTCGCCCAGCTCGTTGAAGAACAGCTTCATCTCGGCGATGTCGCGCATCTCGAAATGCTCGTGCGTGGGCGCGGCGAGCCACGCGCGCACGGCTTCGCGGCCTTCGTCGGTGAGGCTGTAGATCTTGCGCCGCCGCCCGGTCTGCTCGGTCTCGACCTCCAGCAGCCCCATGCGCTCCAGGCGCTCCGGCTCCGAGTACAGCTGGGCGTGGGGGAAGGACCAGAAGTAGCCCACCGAGTGCCCGACGGCGCGCTTGAGGTCGTACGGCGTGGACGGGCCACGCAGCCCGATCGTCCCCAGCACGACGTACGACGTCGTGCTCAACCGTCCGCTTGACATGCCCTCGACCCTACCGTAATTTCGCCCATGGTCCGAATCAGACGATACGATTCAGACCATAGATCTCCGGGAGTGCGCCGATGGACTTGGTGAGATCCTTCCGCTGGACCGCCGAGCGGTACCCGCATCGCCGGGCGGTGGGTGGCCGGCACCCGATGACCTACGCCCAATGGGACGACCGCACCGACCGCCTGGCCGGCGCGCTGACCCGGCTCGGGGTGCGTCCGGGCGACCACGTCGCGCTCCTTCTCGGCGGCGGCGAGCCACTCGCCAGCCTGCACCTCGCCGTGCAGAAGACCGGCGCGATCTCCGTTCCGCTGTCCACGCGCTTCAGCGCCGACGACGTGGCCTACTGCCTGCGCGACTGCTCCCCCGCGCTCCTGGTCACCGACAGCACCACCGACCCGACGGTCGCCGGCATCGCCGAGCTGCCGGCCCGCGCGCACTCCGGAGCCGCGCTGGACGCACCCGAGCGGGTGACGCCGCTGGCTCGGCTGCTCGATTCCCCCGCACCGAAGCACCAACCGGCCGAGGGCGACACGAGCGTCATGCTGTACACGTCCGGCACCACCGGCCGGCCGAAAGGCGTGCCGCGCCGCCACTCCGCCGAGCACGCGGCCGCGGTGGCGCACCTGATCCAGACCCAGCACCGCACCGGCGAGGTCGCCCTCGGCGTCATGCCGATGTTCCACACGATGGGCATGCGGGCCCTGCTGGCCAGCATCGTCGCGGCGGGCACCTGGGTGCCCCAGGAGAAGTTCGACGCCGAGGAGTCGCTCGAGCTCATCACCGAGGAAGACGTGAGCGCGCTCTACCTCGTGCCGACGGCGTACTGGTCACTGGTCCACACAGGACGGCTGTCGGAGGCGAAGTCCGTGCGCCGGCTCGCCTACGCGGGCGCGTCGATGACATCCGCGCTCGCCGAGCGGCTCGACGCCGAACTGCGCCCGGAGGTGTTCGTCAACCACTTCGGCAGCACCGAGATCTACACCTTCACGATCGGGCCCGACGTGCGCCGCAAACCGGGCTGTGCCGGCCGCGCCGGGGTCTTCTCGCGCGTCCGCCTGGTCAGCCCGGCCGAAGGCGCGTCCCCGGACGACGTGGTGGCGCCGGGCGAACCGGGCCAGGTGGCGGTGTCGCTCGAGAGCCCGGAGGCGTTCAGCGGGTACTGGCACCGGCCCGACGCCGACGCGAAGTCGCTGCGCGCCGGCTGGTACTTCACCGGCGACCTCGCGACCGAGGACGAAGACGGCGACCTGTGGGTCGCGGGCCGCGTCGACGACATGATCAACTCCGGCGGCGAGAACATCTACCCCGAGGACATCGAGAACGCCCTCGTGCGCTGCCCGGCCGTCGCCGAGATCGTGGTCGCCGGGCTGCCGGACGACCGCTGGGGCAGCGCGGTCACGGCGTTCGTCGTACCCGAGGTGGGGCACCGGCCCGAGGAAGCGCTGGCGCAGCTGGAGTCCTACGTCCGGGAACATTCGGGACTGCCGTCGCTGAAACGGCCCAAGCGTTACCTGGCCGTGGCCGGCATCCCCAAATCGGCCGTCGGCAAGATCCTGCGCCGCGAGCTGACCGCGGGCCACTACCACCGGCTGGCGCAGCTTGTCCCCGGCAAGGAGCGCGCATGACGGCGGCCCGGATCGAAGACGTCCCGTTGCTGTGCGGCAAGGGGAAGTTCCTCGACGACCTCGACCCCATGCGCGGCTCGCTGGTCGCGGCGGTCGTGCGCAGCCCGCACCCGCACGCGCGCATCCGGTCCGTCGAGCTGTCGCGTGCCCGCGCCCACCCCGGCGTCGCGGTGGTCCTCGGGCCGGACGACGTGCTCGCGGGGCTGAAGCCGTTCCCGCTCTCGCTCAAGACGCCGATCCGCTACTACCCCACCGGGATCGACAAGGTGCGGTTCGTCGGCGAACCCGTGGCCGTCGTCGTCGCGACCGACCGCTACACGGCCGAGGACGCGGCGGAACTGGTCGAAGTGGACTACGAGCCGCTGCCGCCCGTGGTCGACTCCACGCGCGCGATCGCCGAGGACGCACCGCTGCTGCACGAGGAGCTGGGCAGCAACGTCGCCACCGACCGCACGTTCGGCTTCGGTCCCGTCGGCGAGATCTTCGCCGGCGCCGCGCACGTGGTGACCGGCGAATACCGGTTCCCGCGCTACACGTCGGCGCCCATGGAGTGCTACTCGGTCGTCGCGGAGTGGCTGGAGGACGTCGACGGACCGGGCGTCAGCGCGTGGGCCAACTTCCACGGGCCGTTCTCCATGGTCCCGGTGCTGGCGGCGGGCCTCGGGCTGCCGACGTCGCGGGTGCGGCTGCGCGTACCGGCGGACATCGGCGGCAGCTTCGGCATCAAGTCGGGCATCTACCCCTACGTCGCGCTGATGGCCTTGGCCAGCAAGCACTGCGGCCGGCCGGTGCGCTGGACCGAGGACCGCGTGGAGCACCTGCTCTCGAGCTCGGCCGGTTCCGACCGGTGGATGCGGTTCGAGGCCGCCGTCGACGCCGACGGCAAGGTCGAGGCCCTGCGCGCGGACCTCGTCGACAACGTCGGCGCGTACCTGCGCCCGCCCGAGCCCAGCACGCTCTACCGCTGCTTCGGCAACATCACCGGCGCGTACGGCATCGGCGCGGTGGCGATCCGGGCCCGGGCGGTGGTCACGAACAAGACGCCCACCGGCCTCAACCGCGGCTTCGGCGGCCAGCAGCTCTACTTCGGGCTCGAGCGGATCATGGACCGCATCGCCCGCGAGCTCGACCTCGACCCCGCGGAGATCCGGCGGCGCAACCTGATCCAGGCCGGCTCATTCCCGTACCGCACACCCAGCGGCGGAGTGTACGACTCGGGCGACTACCCGCGGGCGTTCGAGCTGGCCCTGCGCAACGCCGACTACGACAAACTGCGCTTGCGCCGGCGTCAGGCGCGCGAAGCCGGCGAGTACTTCGGCATCGGCATGGCGACCATCGTCGACCCGTCGGCCACCAACATCGGCTACGTCGGCCTCGCCACCCCGGCCGAGCAGCGCGCGAGCGGGCGCGGCAAGTCCGGCAGCACGGAGCACGTCCGGATCAGCGTCGACCCGCAGGGCGTGGTGTCGGTGCTGCTGGGCACCGTGCCGCAGGGCCAGGGACACGCCACGGTCGCGCGCCAGCTCGTGGCGCAGCGGCTGGGGCTGCCGCAGGAGTCCGTGCGGCCGGTGGTCGAGATGGACACGGCCACCACACCGTGGACGATCACCTCCGGCAGCTACTCCTCGCGCTTCGCTCCCCTGCTCACCAGCGCGCTCGTCGCCGCGGCCGACAAGATCGCCGAGACGATCCGGGCCGCGGCCGGGGTGCTGCTCGACACGGATCCGGCCGAGCTGGAGCTGGCCGAGGGGTTCGTGCGCAAACGCGACGTGCCCGATCAGCGCGTGGCGTTCCGGCACGCCGCCGGATTGGTGCACTGGGACCCCGGGTCGCTGCCCGAAGGAGTGCCGGCGCGGCTTTACGAGGAGGCGGCGTTCAACCCGCCCCAGGCCAAGGCACCGTCCACAGGGGACCAGATCAACTCCAGTCTCTGCTATGGCTTCGTCGCCGAGCTGGTCGCGGTGCGGATCGACCCGGTCAGCCTCGCGGTGCAGGTCGAGCTCGTGTCGACGGTGCACGACGCCGGCACGATCCTGAACCCGAAGCTGCTGGAGGGCCAGGTGCACGGGGCCCTCGCGCACGCGCTCGGCGGCGCTCTCTATGAAGAGCTCCGCTACACCGATTCGGGCCAGCCCACGTCGGCGACGTTCATGGACTACCTCTGTCCCACCAGCGCGGAGGCCGGCTACCCGCTGATCAGCGACCACCTCGAGACGCCCTCGCCGTTCACCACGCTCGGCGCGAAGGGCTGTGGCGAGGGTTCGAGCATGAGCCTGCCGGTGGCGATCGCCAACGCGGTCGCCGACGCGCTCGGCGTCGAGGTCACGACCCTGCCCCTGCACGGCAACGTCGTGCACGAACTACTGGAAAGGAAGGCCTGATGGCGCTCACCGGAGGCGAGATCCGGCTCGGCCGCACCCACGACGGGCAGGTCGCCGAGCTGACGCTCTCCCACGGCCGCTTCACGATCATCACGTGGGAGATGCGGCAACGGATGGCGGAGCTGTTCGCCGAGATCGACGCCGACGCCGACGTGCGCGTGGTGGTGCTGAAGTCCGACGGCGAGCACTTCTCCTCGGGCGGCGACATTCCCGGCTTCATGGAGGTCGAGCCGGTGGACTTCACCGACCTCGGCCACAACGTCACCGCGCCCTCGCGCAGCAAGAAGATCGTTGTCGCCGCCGTCGACGGCTACTGCTTCGGCGTGGGCCTGGAGCTCGTGCTGTCCACGGACATCCGGCTGGCGACGCCGCGCAGCCGGTTCGCGCTGCCCGAGATGAAGCTCGGCATGATCCCCGGCAGCGGCGGCACGCAGCGGCTCGCGCGGTTGATCGGCCTGTCACGCGCCAAGTTCCACATCCTCACCGCCGAGCGGATCACCGGCGAGCAGGCGCTGGACTGGGGTCTGGTGGCCAAGCTCGCGGCCGACCGCGACGAGCTGTACGCGGAGACGGACAAGGTTGTCGAGACGCTGCTGGGCTACTCGCCCATGGCGGCGCGCACCGCCAAGGAGGTGCTCGACAAAGGCGTCGACGGGCCGCTCTACACCGGCATCGAGCTGGAACGCAAGGCCTATGCGATGCTGCGGGCGAGCCACGATTTCGCCGAGGGCGTGGCGGCGTTCACCGAGAAGCGGCCCGCGAAGTTCCAGGGGCGCTGAACCGTGAAAGCCGCACCGTTCGCGTACGTCCGGCCCGCCACGCTCGACGACGCCGTCGCCGAGCTCGTGCGCAGCGCCGGTGAGGGCAAGGTGCTGGCGGGCGGCCAGTCGCTGGTGCCGATCCTGGCAATGCGGCTGGCGCGTCCATCCACTGTGGTCGACATCGGCGCACTGTCCGAACTGGACTTCGTTCGCCGCGAGGGCGACGAGCTCGTGATCGGGGCATTGGTGCGCCAGCGGGCACTGGAAGGACATCCGCTCGCCGCGGCCGTGCCTCTGCTGCGCTTGGCGCTGCCGTGGATCGGGCACCGCGAGCTGCGCAGCCGGGGCACGGTGTGCGGCAGCATCGCGCATGCCGACCCCGCCGCCGAACTGCCCGCCGTGGCCTGCTGCCTGGGCGCGTCGCTCGAGATCGCCGGTCGGGCCGGCCGGCGCACCGTGGCCGCGGCCGAGTTCTTCCACGGCGCCATGGCCACCTCGGTCGGCGCCGAGGACGTGCTGGCCGCGGTGCGCTTCCCCGTGGCCCGCCCGGGTGAGGGCTTCGGGTTCGGCGAGATCGCGCGTCGCCACGGGGATTTCGCGCTCGCCGGGGTGGCCACGCGGTTCCGGGCCGAGGACGGGGAAGCCGTGCTCACCGCCTTCGGGGTGTCCGATCGTCCGGTCACGCGCGACATCACCGGCCTCGGCGACGACGACGTGGCCGGACTGGCCCGCGGTCTCGTGGACACCGCGGGCGACACCCACGGCTCGCGCGAGTACCGGCAGCGGCTCGTGGCGGCGCTGGCCGTGCGTGAGCTGGCCCGGGCCCGGCGAGCGGCGGAAGGAGGATCGGCATGACAATGCCGCGGCCGGTCCGCGCGGAAGCCGGCGAGCCCCTCGACGTGACGATGACCGTGAACGGCACGGAGGTGACGCTGTCGCTGCCCGCGCGTGTGACGCTCGCCGACGCGCTGCGCGACCACCTCGGCCTCACCGGTACGCACCTGGGCTGCGAGCACGGCGTGTGCGGAATGTGCACGGTGCTGGTCGCCGGCTCCGCCGCCCGCGCGTGCCTGCTGTTCGCCTGCCAGCTCGACGGCGCGGACATCGTGACGGTCGAGGGCCTCGGCCGCCCGGACGACCTGCACCCGTTGCAGGAGGCGTTCGGCGCGCACCACGCGCTGCAGTGCGGGTTCTGCACCCCGGGGTTCCTGCTCAGCTCCTACGACCTCCTGGCACACAAGCCGGAAGTCGCCGAGGAGGACCTGCCCGTGGAGCTGTCCGGCGTGCTGTGCAGGTGCACGGGGTACCGCAACATCCTCTCCGCGGTGTCCGAAGTGGCCGGTGCGCACCGCGACGGCATTCCCGAGCCGCGCAACTGCGGGCAGCACGTGCTGATGGGCCACACCGCGGCCAAGCCCGGTGCCGAGACCGCGCCCGAAGCGACGGGCGTCCAGGACATCGAGCTGCCGCAAGGGGACCCGACGTTCACGGTCGAGGTCACCCAGGAGCTCACCGCGCCGCTGGAGAAGACGTGGGCGGTGCTCGACGACATCGACCTCGTCGCCGCGTGCCTGCCGGGCGCGGAGATCACCGAACACCTCGGCGAGGACCGCTATCGCGGTCACGCGCGGGTTTCCGTCGGGCCGATCCGGCTGTCGTTCGCGGGGCTGGCGCAGGTCACCGAACGCGACGCGGACGCGCACCGCCTTCGGGTGACCGGCCAGGGCGAGGACGCCGGCGGCGGGCGCACCCAGGCCCATATCCTGCTCGTCGCGGACGAAGCCGGCGCCGGGACGCGGCTGCGGGCGACCGCACAGGTATACCTGACCGGCCGGATCGCGCAGTTCGGCCGGGCGCTGGCCGGCGACGTCAGCCGGCGCATGTTCGAGCAGTTCGCCGCGGCCGTGGAGGAGACCGCGGTGTCCGGGGTGCGCACGACGGCAAGGAAGCCGCCGGGCGCACTGGCCCTCCTCGCAGCCACTCTCGCGGCGAAAGCCCGGGAATGGGGCCGGCGCCTGCGCCGGGCCGAGCACAACCCACCCACACATCCGAAAGGGACTCAACGATGAGTTCGACCGCCCCGATCGACAAGATCCTGAGCGACGCCGTCGACGCCGGCGACGTGCCCAACGTCGTGGCCATCGCCGCCGACGACAACGGCATCATCTACGAAGGCGCCGCCGGTCCGCGCGCCGCCGGCAGCGACGACCCCGCGTCCGCGGACACGCACTTCCGCATCATGTCGATGACCAAGATGGTCACGACCGCCGCCGCGTTGAAGCTGGCCGACCAAGGGCAGCTCGACCTCGATGCGCCGGTCGAGCGGTACCGGCCCGAGTTCGCCGAGATGAAGGTGCTCGAAGGCTTCGACGGTGACCGGCCGAAGCTGCGGGCGCCGGCCTCGCAGGCGACCGTGCGGCAGCTCATGACGCACACCTCGGGCCTGAGCTACTGGTTCTGGAACGCCGGCATCGTGAAGTGGGAGCAGGCCACGGGCGTCCCCAACGTGCTGTCGGGACAGAAGATCGTGCTGACCGCCCCGATGGTCGCCGACCCCGGCACGAAGGTCGAGTACGGCACCAACACCGACTGGCTGGGCCAGGTGGTCGAGGCCGTCGCCGGGGTGACGCTGGACGTGTTCTTCAAGGAGCACATCACCGGACCGCTGGGGATGACCGAGACGTCGTTCGCCCCGACCGGCTCCCAGCGCGCCAACCTGGCCCCGGTGCACGTCCTGGGTGAGGACGGCAAGTGGGTGGCCACCGACATCAACATTCCCGAGCAGCCCGAGTACTGGGCCGGCGGACACGGTCTGTACTCCACGCCGCGCGACTACCTCAAGTTCCAGCGGATGCTGCTGGGCGGCGGCACGCTCGACGGCACGAAGGTGCTGGAACGCTCCACTGTGGACGCCGCGTTCACCAACCAGATCGGCGACCTGGACTTCCCGGCGCGTATCCCGACCGCCGACCCGACGTCGTCGTTCGACTTCGCCGCGGGGCCGGGCCACAAGTGGGGCCTGGGGCTCGTGCTCAACAGCGAACAGCGGCCGGGTATGCGCGCCGCGGGCAGCGGGACGTGGGCCGGGCTGTGCAACTCGTTCTTCTGGGTCGACCCGGTGAACCGCGTGACGGGCGCGATCTACAGCCAGTCGCTGCCGTTCGTGCCGCCGCCGTTCGTCAAGCTGTACGAGAACTTCGAGCGGGCGCTGTACGCGACGATTTAACGGGGCCTCCCCTCAAGCGGCGACGTCCCCGGCCGGGTGCCGCGACCATCCGGCCGGTGTCGTCGGACCGACCCGGGCTCAGGCGGCCAGCGCCAGCCCGCCGTCCACGGCGAGGACCTGACCGGTGAGCCACGCCGCGTGCGGGTCGGCCAGTCGGACGACCCATGCGGCTACGTCGGCCGGATGACCGCGGCGGCCCAGCGGGATGAGCTCGGCCTCGGCCGCCTTGACGCGATCGACCTCCTCCGGCGACAGCCCCGCCGACACCAGCGCTTCGCTCTCCGTCGGCCCGGGGGCGACCGCGTTGACGCGCACTCCGTCGGGCGCCAGCTCGAGCGCCCAGCTGCGCGTGAGGGATTCGACAGCCGCCTTCGACGCCGTAGTGGGCCGCACGGCCGGCGGGCGGTGGCCGAAGGTGCTGGAAACATTGACGATCGCGCCCCGGCTTTCGCGCAACGGCTTCAGCGCGGCCCGCGCGAGCAGGCTCGGCGCGACGACGTTGACGGCGAACAGACGCTCGACCCCCTCGGCGGTGGTCTCGGCCAGCGGCATCCCGGTGAAGATGCCGGCGTTGTCGACCAGCACGTCGAGCCGGCCCCAGCGGCGCAGTGCGGCGTCCACAACGGACTCCGCGGCCCCGGTTTTCGCGAGGTCGGCCGCGTGGACCTCGATCGCCGGATGCCGGGCGGCGGTCTCGGCGAGAGCGTCGGCCCGCCTGCCGACGACGAGGACCTTCGCCCCCGCGTGCGCGAACGCCTCCGCACTCGCGCGGCCGATGCCCGAGCAGGGCGGTACTCCCCCGACGAACGGATCCGCATCAGGCACCCGACGCCCCGCCGGCGCCCGAGGACATGAAGCTGGCCGAGGTGCTCTCCGCGTTGAGCGACTCCGTCCGCCTCGGCCTGGTGCGCCAGCTCGCCGACGGCGCCGAACGCAAGTGGGGCGACCTGCGCGCGCCCGTCGCGAAGTCGACGCTCAGCCATCACCTGAAAACCCTTCGCGGCGCCGGCGTCACCGAAACCCGCGAAGACGGCACGCGCTGCTTCGTCACCCTCCGCCGCACCGCGCTCGACCAGCGATTTCCCGGCCTCCTTGACGCGGTGCTGAACGCCGCCGACGAGGAGCGGATCGGCGAAGCGCCCGCGCTCGACAGGACCGCCCGGCGGCCCTAGCCTGACTAGAGCGATCGCTCTAGCGGGAGGTGCCATGCCGACGATCGAGCTGTCCGCCGGGCCGATCGACTACGTGGACACCGGCGGGGCCGGGCCCGTGGTCGTGTTCACGCACGGGTTTCCGATGAACGAGACGCAGTGGCGCAAGGTCGTCCCGCTGCTGGCCGGCTACCGGTGCGTGCTGCCGACGCTCCCCCTCGGCGCCCACCGCCAGCCGATGCGCCGCGACGCGGACCTCTCCCAGCGCGGCCAGGCGCTGCTGCTCGGCGAGTTCCTGGAGCGCGTCGGCCTCGCCGACGTCACCCTCGTCCTCAACGACTGGGGCGGTCCGCAGTTCTTCGTGTCCGAAGGCCGTGCCGACCGCGTCGGCCGGCTGGTGCTCGTCGCGTGCGAAACGTTCGACAACTTCCCGCCACCGCCCGCCCGGCCGCTGGCGCGCCTGGCCAGAGCGCCCGGCGGAGTCTGGTTCCTCATGCGCCTGTTGCGCACGAAGTTCTTCCGCCACAACGAAAAGACTTACGGTGTACTCGCCAAGCACGGCATCCCCGACACCGTGCTCGACGACTGGTTCGCCCCGGCCAACCGCGACCGCGCGATCCGCCGCGACCTGGCCAAGTTCGCCGTCTCCACCCCGGACCGCGACATCCTGTTGCGCTGGACCGCCCGGCTCTCCGACTTCGACCGCCCCGTGCTGGTCGTGTGGGCGCCGGAGGACCGCATGATGCCGGGCTCCCACGGCCGCCGCCTGGCGGAACTCTTCCCGGCCGGCCGGCTCGTCGAGATCGCCGACTCGTGGACGCTCGTCCCGGAAGACCAGCCGGACCGCCTGGCGGAAGTGCTGCGGGAGTTCCTGCCCGCGGCGGCGTGAGCCGCTACTGCTGATACGGAGGGCGCGGCTGCTGGTATCCCTGCGGCGGCGCCGGCGGAAACCCCTGCGGCGGCGGGAAGCCCGGCTGCGGCCGGTATCCCTGCGGCGGAGACTGCGGAACCGCCGGCGCGGGCGGGTATCCCGGCGGCGGAGCGAAGCCGGGCTGCTGCCCGGGCCAGGGCTGGGGCACCGGGCCGGCACCCTGACTGGCCCGTCGTCGGATCGCGACGACCAACCGCCAACCGCACGCGGCCGCAATTCCCGCGCCGATCCCGAACGCGACCCACCGGCCGCCGCCCTCGAAGGTCTTCTCGTCCTCGATCGACTCCTGCAGTTTCTCTTCGTAGGTCTCGCTCGACGTCACGCCGTACTGCGTCCTCTCACAGGTCTGCCCCGGCCGCATCTCGTCGCTGCCGCACAGCACCTTGCCGGATGACCCGGTGCCGAACAGGCCCAGCGCCATCAACCCCAGCCCGAACAGCAGGCCGACAGACCACCAAACCACGCTTTTCATCCATCCCCCTCGGGTATCAAACCGGATAGCGGGGCATATCAGATCACAAAACGAACTGTGACGCACAGGCTTCAGACGTAACTTCCGAAAAGAGTGAACCCCGCAGGGCCGGCCGGGCGCCGTTTCGATCCACGCGCACCGGGTAGGCCGCGAAGGAACGCACACGACGAAGGGAGCACCATGAGCACCATCACCGAGTTCGTGGACGTGCACGTGCCGGTTTCCGCGGCGTACAACCAGTGGACGCAGTTCGAGTCGTTCCCGCGCTTCATGGACGGCGTTGAGGAAGTGCGCCAAGTCGACGACACGCACACGCACTGGAAGATCGCGCTGGGCGGGGTCACGCGGGAGTTCGACGCGACGATCACCGAGCAGCACCCCGACGAGCGCGTGGCGTGGGCATCTGACTCCGGGCCGACGCACGCGGGCGTGATCACGTTCCACCGGCTCGACGACGAGACCACCCGGGTGACGGCTCAGATGGATCTGGACCCCGACGGCTTCGCCGAGACCGCGGCCGACAAGCTCGGCATTCTCGACCGGCGGGTCAAGGGCGACATGCAGCGGTTCAAGACGTTCATCGAGCACCGCGACGGCCGCGAAACCGGCACGTGGCGCGGTGACGTCGCTCCCCCGCCGCAGCACTGACCCGGTTTCACCGCCCGTGCGCGGTGGTAACCGGCAGGCAGGAAGGGAGCCCCCATGACTGCCGACGAGAAGCAGCTGGACGAGCAACTCGAAGAAGTGCGCCACGCGGTCAGCGAGGCCAAGGACGCCGCCCAGGAAGTCCGCGACTCGCGCCCGGATCCCATGAGCTCCGGCGCCGAGTCGGCGGCCTCGGACGAGCGGCAGGAGGACTCACCATGAGCGAACCGGAAAAGCACGAAGAACGCGACGATCCCTACGGCGAATCCGCCGAGGAGCAGCGCGAGACGATCCGCGGTGAAAAGGGCACCTCGCAGGACCCGCACGACGACACCGACCCGCAGTCGGGCTCCTGACGGGTTTGCCTTGCACCGCAGCGGGTATCCGCCGGTCAGGAGCGAAGGAGGAGCCGTGCCTCAGGAAACCTGGAGCGACAAGCGCGAGCGTCAGTACGAGCACATCAAGTCGTCGCAGAAAGACCGCGGTGCCAGCACTTCCCGGGCCAAGGAGATCGCCGCCCGCACGGTGAACAAGAACCGCGCCCGTTCCGGCGAGTCCCGCACCGCGAGCAAGACCTCGATCCGCGACAAGAGCCCGCAGCAACGCGGCGGGGAACGCAGTGGCAGGCGCCTCGGGCCGGGCGGGCCGACCAAGGACCAGTTGTACAACGAGGCCAAGCAGCGCAACATCAAGGGGCGCTCGAGCATGACGAAGAAGGAATTGCAGGAAGCCCTGGGCCGCTGACTGTCGGCCCGGCCCGATCCCGTCGGCAGGTCCCTGCCGACGGGATCGGCGCGTCCGCTGTGGACCGTTCTCCTGACGAGGGAGGCCACTCGTGAGCAGCAGGCTGATCGCCGTTGCCATCGACTGCCGCAACGCCGAGGCACTGGCCGAGTTCTGGCGTGAGGCCCTGGACTACCCGGCCACTGAACGCTGGACGGACCACCACGGGCTGACCTACGTCGAGCTCAAGGCGCCCGGGCGGCCGTCGCTGCTGTTCCAGCCCGTGCCCGAGGACAAGACGGTGAAGAATCGGCTGCACCTCGACGTCGCGCCCGGCTCCGTCGAGCAGCGCGACGAGGTCGAACGCCTCGTCACCCTCGGCGCGAAGATCCTCGACGACCCGGACGACGAGCACTGGATCGTCCTGGCCGACCCGGAGGGCAACGAATTCTGCGTTCTGCCGAGGCGTTGAGCCCCGGGCGGTTTCCTCCGCGAGCACCGAGGCGGGTGCATGCAGCGCGAACGGGAGCCGGCCCTGGAAGCGGCAAAGCCGAGGCCGGCCGCCGAATCCCGCACTTCACCGAGGTGCACTACCGGATGTGGGCCGGCTTCGCGGGCCGGTCTGCGGGTTCGACCCGTGGGGCCTGGTCCGCCACCCCCGAGCTGATCGTGACGGTCGACGAGCCGGAGCTCGTCGCCGAGGCGGTCAACCGCATCGCCGGCCGCTGAACGGAGCGTCGCGGAGGACCACGTGAGTGGCGTTCACCCGAGCGGTTGACCCGATTCGGAGTGGGTACCCGATGGGGCGTCGACGCTGGGAGCACGCCATGAGCACTGATGACCTCGCCTCCGTCCTCGCTCAGGACCACCTGGTGTTGAGCAGGATCTGCACCGAGCTGGAGACCGATCACGGCAGCCCGGAGAACCGCAGGGAAGTGGCCGATCACCTCATCGCACAGCTGGTGCGGCACGAGGTCGCCGAGGAGCCGTACCTCCCGCCCGGTCCTGCTGCACTGCACGGCGCCGACGGCTTGATGCGCCGACTGGAAGGCCTGGGTCCCCAGGACGCGCGATTCGAACGCTTGCTGGCGACGTTGATCCACGCCGTGCGCCGGCACCTGCGCGAGGCCGGCCCCGCGGTCACCGGGCTGCGCAACCGCCACCCGGCCGCCCGGTTGCGGGAGCTCGGCCGCGACATCCTCGAAACCCGGCAGGCCGCGGACTCGCTGCCGCACCCGGCGATCGCCGACCGCACACCCCCGAACGCGCTACTGCGGACGGGACCGGGATTCGTCGATCGCGTCCGTGCGGCGCTGACCCCGTCCACTGAGGACCGATCGCAACCGGCTGCGACAGGAAGGCCACGCGGATGACCACAGTGGACGACGTGCTAGCCGAGTACGGTAGGACCCACGCCGAGCAGGCCGGCATCAAGCTCGCCGACAAGCCGCAGCCGCTGTACCAGCTGCTCGTCCTCACCACGCTGATGTCGGCGCGCATCGGTTCAGACATCGCCGTGGCCGCGGCGAAGGAGCTGTGGCGGGCGGGCTGGCGGACCCCGAAGGCCATGCGCGACTCCGAGTGGGCCGACCGCGTCCACGCGCTGGGGCGCGGCCGCTACGTGCGCTACGACGAGAGCACCGCCCGCTACCTCATGGACAGCGCGGAATTCGTGCACGAGCGCTACCACGACGATCTGCGCAACCTCGCCGAAGCGGCCGACGGCTCGCCGGAACGCCTGGAGAAGCTGCTCACGGAATTCCCGCGCATCGGCCCGACCGGCGCGCAGATCTTCTGCGAAGAGGTCCAGGCCGTGTGGCCGTGGGTGCGCCCGTACTTCGACAAGCGAGCGCTGGCCGGCGCGAAGAAGGCCGGGCTGCCGGCCGATCCCGAGAAGCTCGCGGGCCTGGTGTCCGGTGCCGACGTGGCGCGGCTCGCCGCCGCCCTCGTGCAGGTGAACATCCACACCAAGAGCTGAGAATCGGCGCTGCCGGGTTCACGCCCGGCAGCGCCGCCTCGCTCACGGGTCCACGGTGGAGTCGGCGACCGCGGTGTGGGCCAGCGCCGCGACCGTCTCTTCGAGGCCGCGCTGGATCTCGCCGCTGGAGCCCTCGCGGACGCTGCTCAAGGTCACCTCCACGCGGCTGGCCGTGGGTCCGGCCTCGTCGATCGAGAGGGTGCCGTGGTAGTCGTCCGGGCCCTCGGCGCCCCACGACAGGGTGCGGGTCCCTTCGTCCACCTTCAGCCAGGCCTCGCCTTCGACGTGCCGACCGTGGACCTCGGCCTCCACGTGGACGGTGTCACCGCCTTCAGGGCGCGCCGCCTGCATCTGCGAGAAGTAGTGCGGCAGGTTGCGCGGTTCGCGCAGGTACGCGAAAAGCTCGTCGGCGGGCAGGTCCACCGTGGCACTGTGCCGGTAGTCGGTCATGGGAACACCTCCTGTCCCGCCGGGTACCCGCGGGCCGCCCCACCAACCACCGCCGGTCAGTCACCGCGCGAGCCCGCCGACCGCTCGCGTTGCGGGACCACGACGTACTTCGGGTCCCGCGCCGACGCCACCCCCGCTTGGTAGACACCGAACCGCGTGCACAGGCCGGCCGCGAGGTAAGCCGCGCCGCTCGCCACCGCGGCCACTTTGCTGCGCCGGGCCGCGAGCGAAAACGCGGCGCCCGCGGCCGTGAGACCGCGGGCCGCCTTCATGAGGTTGCCCGCGCGACCGGTGCGGTACGGCTCGGACACGATCCCGAGGCCGTGCTCCAGGTGCTGCGCCACCGCCAGCTCCGCCACCGCGCCGACGATACCCGCGCGCACCACCGGCCCGAGCTCGGCGGAAGGCGCCCCCAGCAACGCCGCACCGGCGCCGCTCGTCACCGCGCTGCCCGCGAACAGCACCGGCAGATGCCGCCGCGCCTCGTGCCAGGACGGCGTCGCGGTGTCGGCCAGCAGCACCGCGGTGTAGGTGCACATCGCCGGCCCCAGCACACCCGCCGCGGCGCCCGCGAGCTTGCCGACCGGGGGCAGCAGGCCGGTTTCCGCGGAGCCGGCTGACACCGCGGCCAGCCCCGAGAACGGCGCCAGGATCCACGAGCCCACCGAAAGCGGCGACGTCGGCTTGAGCACCCTCAGCATGTGCAGGAACCGCGCCGGCCGCCCGAGGTCGTGGATCAGCGCGACGACACTCGCGCTCGCGCCGGCGGCCGCGACCAGGCGGCCGACGCGCGCGAGGCCCGGCCGGCCGGTGAGCGTCGCCAGGCTCGCCATCGTCGCCGACGAGCCCGCGGCTCCGCCGAGGAACAGGTACAGCGGCACATCCGGCTGCTTCCACGCCGGTTCCTTCAGGATCGGCCGCCCGTAGTACGAGGTGAACTCGACCGGGTCGACCATCGTCGGTTCGCGGCGCGGGCTCATCGCCGCCGCCCCAGGAACGAGACCACGAGTGTGCCCGCCACGCCCACTGCCGCGGCCGCCGCGCGTTTCCACATCTGCGGCAGGTGTTTCGTCGGCACGACGGGGTCAGGAGGGAACCCGTAGACCTCCGGTTCGTCCAGCAGCAGAAAAAACGCGCCGTCGCCGCCGACGCCGTCCTCGGGGTCGCGGCCGTAGAGTCGCGCCTCGGGCACGCCGGATCCGCGCAGGTCGCGCACCCGCTCGTCGGCGCGCTCGCGCAGCTCGTCGAGCACGCCGAACTGGATGGAGTCCGTGGGACACGCCTTGGCGCACGCCGGTTCCAGACCGGCGCCGAGCCGGTCGTAGCAGAGGGTGCACTTGAACGCGCGGCCGTCGCTCTCGCGCCGCTCGATCACGCCGTACGGGCAGGCGGGCACGCAATAGCCGCAGCCGTTGCAGATGTCCTGCTGCACCACGACGGTGCCGAACTCGGTGCGGAACAGCGCCCCCGTCGGGCAGACGTCGAGGCACCCGGCGTTGGTGCAGTGCTTGCACACGTCGCTCGACATCAGCCAGCGCACACCGGGATCTTCGGCGTCGCCGTCCGGTGCGGGCGCGCCCACGGCCGGCATCCCGAGCTCGACGGCCGGCGGGGCGGGCGGCACAGGTTGCTCCACGAACGCGACGTGCCGCCACGCGTTCGCGCCGAGGTCGCCGGTGTTGTCGTACGACGTGCCGAGCAGGTCGAGGTCCTGTCCGCCGGGCACCTCGTTCCACTCCTTGCACGCCACCTCGCACGCCTTGCAGCCGATGCACACCGAGGTGTCGGTGAAGAAGCCCATCCGCGGTTGCTCGCCGTACTCAGCCATCCGCCCTCCTGCGGTACTCCTGCACGAAGTCCAGCAACGCCGGGCCCCGTGGGCGACGGCCCGGCACGATGTCGCATGTCGCCGCCTTCGACTCCTGGATGTGCACGTTCGGGTCCAGCACGACGCCGAGCAGGTCGTTGGCCGCGTCGCCGCGCGAAAGCCCGCTGGGTCCCCAGTGATAGGGCAGGCCGACCTGGTGGATCGTGCGGCCGCGCACCTTGAGCGGTTTCATCCGCGCCGTCACCAGTACCCTGGCCTCGATCGCGGTGCGAGCCGAGACGATCGTGGCCCATCCGCCGTTCTCCAGTCCGCGCTCGGCCGCGAGCTCCGGCGAGACCTCGCAGAAAAACTCCGGCTGCAGCTCTGCCAGGTACGGCAGGGTGCGGCTCATCCCGCCCGCGGTGTGGTGCTCGGTGAGCCGGTAGGTCGTGAACACATACGGGAAGGCCATGCTACGGGCCGGGTTGTACGGGTTCGACGGCGTGATCAGCGTCTGGCGCGCCGGATTGTCCGACTGGCCGTACAGTGCATTGTCCACAGGGGACTCGAACGGTTCGTAGTGCGTGGGCAGCGGTCCGTCGGCGAGCCCGGCGGGCACGTAAAGCCAAGCGCGGCCGTCGGTCTGCATGATGAACGGGTCGGCACCACCGAGGGCGTCCTGCGCCCTGGCGCCCGCGGGCGGCACGTAGTCCGGACGCTTGGTCGCCTCGAAGTCGGCGACGTCGGGCCCGGCCCAGCGGCCCTCGTCCTCGTCCCAGTAGACGTACTTCTTGCGTTCGCTCCACGGTTTCCCGGCCGGATCGGCCGACGCGCGGTTGTAGAGGATGCGCCGGTTCGCCGGCCACGCCCACGCCCACTCGCTCGCCACCCAGTCCTGTTCGGACCCGGGCTTGCGGTCCGCCGCGTGGTTGTGGCCGCCGGCGCGCACACCGCAGTAGATCCAGCAGCCGCAAGAGGTGGACCCGTCGTCCTTGAGCTGCGTGTACGCCGACAGCGGACCTTCGGGGCCGTGGCCGTTGATCTCGGCGAGCACCGAATCGGCCGAGGGTTCGTCGAGCGGCCCTTCGGTCGGATAACTCCACGTCAGCTCCTGGACCGGCAGATCCCGTGGATCCGTGCTGTCGGCCAGCTTCTCCCTGATGAGCCGGCCCAGGTGGTAGTAGAACCACAGGTCGCTGCGCGCCTCCCCTGGCGGCTCCACGGCTTTGTGGTGCCACTGCAGCAGACGCTGCGTGTTCGTGAAGCTGCCGTCCTTCTCGGTGTGGGCGGCGGCCGGCAGGAAGAACACCTCGGTACCGATCTCCGTGCTCGCCAGCTCCCCCGTCTCGATCTCCGGCCCGTCCTTCCAGAACGTCGCAGACTCGATCATCTGCAGGTCGCGCACCACGAGCCAGTCGAGGTTCGCCAGTCCCAGGCGCTGCATCTTCCCGTTGGCCGAGCCGACGGCGGGGTTCTCGCCGACGAGGAAGTAGCCCTTGCACGTGCCCTCGATCTGGTTGCGCACCGTGGCGTAGGTGCCGTGTTCGCCGGTCAGGCGCGGCAGGTGGTCGAAGCGGAAGTCGTTGTGCGGCTGGGCGGCGTCGCCCCAGTACGCCTTGAGCAGGCTCACCATGTAGGCGTCCATGTTGCCCCAGAAGCCGGTGGCGCCGGCGTCGGTGGCGACGTAGTCGTCGAGACTGAAGTGCTGGTGCGCGTGGGGCATCGGCAGGTAGCCGGGCAGGATGTTGAACAGGGTCGGGATGTCGGTGGAGCCCTGGATGCTCGCGTGCCCGCGCAGCGCGAGGATCCCGCCGCCGGGACGGCCGATGTTGCCGAGCAACGTCTGCAGGATCGACGCGGCGCGGATGTACTGCGCGCCGACTGTGTGGTGGGTCCAGCCCACCGAGTACACCCACGCCGTCGTGCGCTCGCGGCCGGAGTTCTTCGTGACCGCTTCGGCGATCTCCAGGAACTGCCGCACCGGAATGCCGCAGACGTCCGCGACGACCTCGGGCGTGTAGCGGGAGAAGTGGCGCTTGAGGACCTGGTAGACGCAGCGGGGGTGCTGCAGCGTCTCGTCCATGTGCGGTTTCCCGCCCACCGCGGCGCCGCCGCTGCCGTAGGACTCGGCGCGCGCGGAGCTCTGGTGGTCCTCTCCACCGTGGTGCTGCTCACCCGGCAGCTCGGCCTCGCCGGTCCCCGCGGCGGGCAGGGTGTCGACGCCCTCGTAGGCCCAGGTGGACACGTCGTACCGGTGGTTCTCGGGGTCGTAGCCGGAGAAGACCCCGTCGAGGTCTTCGGTGTCCCGGAAGTCCTCACGCAGGATCGCGGCGGCGTTGGTGTAGGCCAGCACGTACTCACGGAAGTCGAGCTCGTGGTCCAAAACGTACTTGATCAGGCCGCCGAGGAACGCGATGTCCGAGCCCGCGCGCAGCGCCGCGTGGGTGTGCGCGACCGCGCTCGTGCGCGTGAACCGCGGGTCGACGTGGATGATCTTCGCCCCGCGGGCCTTGGCCTCCATCACCCACTGGAACCCCACGGGGTGGGCCTCCGCCATGTTGGAGCCCTGGATCACGATGCAGTCGGCGTTGACCAGGTCCTGCTGGAACGTCGTGGCGCCTCCACGACCGAAGGAGGTCCCCAGACCGGGAACCGTGGCGGAGTGTCAAATACGGGCCTGGTTCTCGATCTGGATCGCGCCGAGCGCGGTGTAGAGCTTCTTCATCAGGTAGTTCTCTTCGTTGTCCAGCGTCGCGCCGCCGAGACTGGCCAACCCGAGGGTGCGCTTGAGCGGCACACCCTTCTCATCGGATTCCTCCCACGTCTCGGCGCGCGTGCACAGAACCCGCTCGGCGATCATCTCCATCGCCTCGTCGAGCGGCAGACGCTCCCAGTCGGTGCCGTACGGGCGGCGGTAGAGCACCTCGGTGACCCGGCTCGGGCTCGTCACGAGCTGTTTGCTGGCCGAGCCTTTGGGGCACAGGCGGCCGCGCGAGATGGGCGAGTCGGGGTCACCCTCAATTTGGGTGACGCGCTCGTCCTTGACGTAGACGTTCTGCCCGCACCCGACCGCGCAGTACGGGCACACCGACTTCACGACACGGTCCGCGTCCTGGGTGCGCGCGTGCCAGGCCTCGGAGCCGCCGGACTTCGCCGCGACACCGCGAGCCAGCCGGTCGGGACCGGTCAGCTGCCGGTACACGGGCCAGCCTTCGATCCACCGCCGGACACCCATGCTCGCCAACCTAATCCCTTCGCGCGCGTAGCGCAGGTTCCTCACCCACGCGGGGTGTGGCTACCCCCTCGCTCCGACGGCCAAACCCGATCACCGCACCCGGCGGGTGCCGTCGCCGAGGGGCTCGGTCACGCCCGCCGCGTCGAGGCGTTCGAGCAGCGGAACCATGACGCGGCGGGTCGTGTCGAGGGCGCGGCGCGCGTCGGAGACCGTGAACGGCTGGGCCACGCTCGTGAGGACCTGCGCTGCCCGTTCCTCCGTGCCCGGGGCGAGGTAGACGCCCTCGGCCAGCAGCGTGAGCCGGCCGTGGCGGACGGCGGCGGCGAGTTCCCTCCGGCCCAGCCCCAGTTCGCGGAGGTGATCGGTCTCGGGCGCGCGGAACGGGTGCTCGGCGAACTCGGTGTCCAGTTCGGCGATGGCCTCGGCGATGCGCGGTTCCAGCCCGGTGCCGGGCAGGCGCACCACGCCGTCGCCGGTGTCCAGACCCGTGAGCAACGGCGGCAAGAGCTCCGGCGCCGGCAGTGCCAGCTGCCGGCGCAACGTCTCTTCCGGCATGCCCGAGGCGACCGGGTGGTCGCGGGTCCAGGCAGCGACCACCCCCCGGACCACCGCTTTGAGGTGGGCGAACCGGGCGGGATCGACCAGCCACTCGCCCACTTGCTCGCCCGCCGGCGCGAAGCCCATCGCCCGGAACTCCGTCACCTTGACGAACCCTCGCCGTTGCAGGTGGGTCGGCGCCGGCTCGCCGGTCAGCTCGTCACCTCGCGCGCGAGCAGCGCCCCGGCGCCGCAGCTCGGGCGGCCGGACGTCGAGCACCTCGACCCCGGCCGGGATGACGTGGGCGCTCGGGTCACGGACCAAGCCTCGGTCACCGACCCGCAAGGGCAACGGAGCCCGCAGCGTGAGCCTCGCGGTATCCGTCCCGAGTGGACGGACCCGCGCCGGGACGGCCGCGGTGCCCAGATGCAGCACCAGCGACGGGTGCAGGTCGGCGGAGCGGGCGCCCCTCAGGCGGACGTCTGCCTCGGTCGTGGTCAGCCACGCCCCGGGAGTCAGCAGTGCGTGGCCGCGCCGGGCCTGCTCGCGTGCGACGCCTCGAAGGTTCAACGCCACCCGTGCGACGCCGGCGACGCGTGCCCGCGGCTCTCCCAGCGCTTCGATCCCCTTGACCGTGACGGTGACACCCCCGAGGTCCAGCTCGTCACCGGCCGCGATCGTGCCCGCGGCGAGGGTCCCGGTCACGACTGTGCCCGCGCCGCGGACCGTGAACGCGCGGTCGAGCCACAGGCGCACGTCCGCCTGGGCGTCCGGCACCGGCAACGTGGCGACGAGCTCGCCCAAGGCGGCCCGCAGCTCGTCGAATCCGGCGCCGGTCGTGCCGCTGACCGCGACCGAGGGCACGGAACCCAGCGACGTCGCGGCAATCTCGTCCAGCGCCGCCGCCGTGGCAGGCCCGGGGTCGGCGCGGTCCGCCTTGGTCACCACGAGCAGCCCGCGGTCCACGCCGAACGCGTCCAGCGCGGCGAGGTGCTCGGCCGACTGCGGTTTCCAGCCCTCGTCGGCCGCCACCACGAACACCACGGCCGGCACCGGCCCGGCGCCGGCGAGCATGTTGGGCACGAACCGCTCGTGGCCCGGCACGTCGACGAACGCCACGTCCTCGCCGCCGATCCGGGTCCACGCGAAGCCCAGGTCGATCGTCAGGCCGCGGCGGCGTTCCTCCGCCCAGCGGTCGGGTTCCATCCCGGTGAGCCGCCGCACCAGCGTGGACTTGCCGTGGTCCACGTGACCGGCGGTGGCGATCACCCGCACCGGCGCACCGCGGCCGCGATCGTGGCGTCGTCACCGGGCGGGACGGTCCGCAGATCCAGCAGGCAGCGGTCGCGGACCACCCGGCCGACGACGGGCGGCTGCCCTGCGCGTAGAGCTTCCGCGTAGCGCGCGGGCAACGCGACGGCAACGCTGGGCAGCTCCACCCCGGGCGCTCCCCCGCCCCCGACGGCGGCCGTCGACTCGACGACGCCGGCGTCGACGCCGGCCGAGCGCAGTGTCGCGCACAGCTCGTCCGTGCGGCCGCGCAACTCCGGTAGCGGAATCCGCAAAGCTTCCCGCACCGGCGGAAGTGGGCCGCGCAACGTCGCCTCGAGTGCCGCCAGCGTCAGCTTGTCCACGCGCAGCGCCCGCGCCGCGGGGTGCCGGCGCAGCCGCTCCACCAGCGCCGCGTCGCCGAGCAGGAGGCCGGCCTGCGGGCCGCCGAGGAGCTTGTCGCCGCTCGCGGTGACTAGGTGCGCGCCCTGGGCGAGCACCGTGGCCGCGTCGGGTTCGTCCGGCAGCAGCGGGTGCGGCGCGAGCAACCCGGAGCCGATGTCCACGACCAGCGGCACGCCGAGCCCGGCCAGGTCCGCCACCGACACGTCGGCCGTGAAGCCGGTGACGCGGTAGTTGGACGGGTGGACCTTGAGCACGAACGCGGTCTCGGGGCCGATCGCGGCGGCGTAGTCGGTGAGGTGCGTGCGGTTCGTCGTCCCGACCTCACGCAACCGCGCACCGGTCGAAGCCAGCAGGTCCGGGATCCGGAAACCGTCGCCGATCTCGACGAGCTCGCCGCGGCTGACCACGATGTCGCGGCCCGGCGCGAGCGCCAGCGCGCACAGCAGGAGGGCGGCGGCGTTGTTGTTCACCACGTGCACGCCGCCGGCCGCCGGGACGGCGTCGGCCAGGGCCGCGAGCGCACCGCGGCCCCGGCGGGCGCGCCGGCCGGTGGTGAGGTCGAACTCGACGTCCGTGGCCCCCGCGGCCGCGGCGACCGCGTCGACCGCCGCCCGCGACAACGGCGCCCGGCCGAGGTTGGTGTGCACGACGACACCGGTGGCGTTGACGACCGGCCGCAGCGTAGCCGCGTGCCCGGGGAGGTGGGCGAGGATGTCGTCGACGATCGCCTCCGGGGTGATCAGGCCCGCCCGGACCCGCTGCTGGGCGTCGGTCACGATGGACTTCACCAGGTCACGGCCGAGCGGCTCGGCGGCCTTGGCGATGCGCGGGTCGGCGAGCAAGGCGTCGGTGCGGGGCACGGCCCGGCGCGGATCGGTCACCCGCGACGCTCCCGGCGGAGGCGGACGGGAATCGAACCCGCCGGCGACAGCGTCTGCCGCCCGACGGTTTTGAAGACCGCGCCGGCCACCAGGCCGGAGACGCCTCCCTGGAGCATGCCGCCATCCTGCCAAGGTCGCGGCGCGGCCGCAGCCCGGGCACGATAGGACGCGTGGAGTACCGGCTGACGCAGTACGCGCACGGCGGGGGCTGTGCGTGCAAGATTCCGCCCGGCGAGCTCGAGGACGTGGTCCGCGGCCTCACCGGCAAGGCCCCCGACGACCCGCCCGGCGAGCTGCTCGTGGGCCTCGACGATGGTGACGACGCGGCCGCCGTGCGTATCTCCGGCGGCACGGCCCTCATCGCGACGACCGACTTTTTCACCCCCGTCGTCGACGACCCCTACGACTGGGGCCGCATCGCCGCCGCGAACGCGCTGTCCGATGTGTACGCGATGGGCGGCACTCCCGTGGTCGCCGTGAACCTGCTCGGCTGGCCGCGCGGAGTGCTGCCGTTCGAGCTGGCCACGGAAGTCCTGCGTGGCGGCCTCGACGTCTGCGGCCCGGCCGGCTGCCACCTCGCGGGCGGGCACAGCGTGGACGACCCCGAGCCCAAATACGGTCTCGCCGTCACCGGCATCGCCGACCCGGACCGCTTGCTGCGCAACGACTCCGGCCGCCCAGGCGTGCCGCTGACCCTCACGAAGCCGCTCGGCATCGGCGTGCTCAACTCCCGCCACAAGGCCACAGGCGAACGCTTCGACCACGCCGTCGCCACCATGACCACGCTCAACGCCGACGCCGCCCGCGCCGCGCTGGCCGCCGGCGCCACCTGCGCGACCGACGTCACCGGCTTCGGCCTGCTCGGCCACCTGCACAAGCTCGCCCGCGCGAGCCACGTCACCGCCCGCCTCGACCCGGCCGCCGTCCCGTATCTCGACGGGGCCCGCGAGGCCCTCGCCGCCGGGCACGTCAGCGGCGGCACCCACCGCAACCTCGACTGGGTCCGCCCCCACGCCGACCTGTCCCGCGTCCCCGAAACCGAGGCATTGCTGCTGGCCGACGCCCAGACCTCCGGCGGGCTCCTGGTCGCCGGTGAAGTCCCGGGCTACCCGGTGATCGGCGAACTCCTGCCCGCCGGCGAACACACCGTCGTCGTCGGCTGACCAGGCGCGCCCGCCCGGGGAGACCACTCGGTCGTGCAGCGGTGGCGAGGTTTGGCGTGCGGTGGCCTGGGGAACGTGGGCGGCATGCGCGCGGTGCGGCAGGCAACACTCGAGGTCGGGTGGTGGTGGCTGGGACTCACGGGCCTGTGGCTGCTCACGCTCTCTTCCCCGACGGCGCCCGAAGTGGCGGCCGGAGCCCTCGGCTCGCTGGTGTGCGCGTGGGCCGCCCGAGTGTCGCGGCGGGTGCTGGGTGGGCGGTGGGGGTGCCGACCGAAGTGGATCTCGTGGGCGGTACGGGTACCCGTGGCGGCGCTGCGGGAGTCGGCGCTGGCGTGGCGAGCGGTGCTCGAGGACCCGTCGGCCGGCGAACTCGAAGCGATCGCGCTGCCGCGCGAACCCGCGAACCGCCGAGAGGGGAGAGTCGCCACGGCGACGCTGGTGCTCGGGTGTACCCCCGGGACGATGGTCGTGACACAGGACGGCGCGCGCCTGCTGGTGCACCGGCTGCCGGGCGGCGGGACGGCGGCGCTGCGGCAGGTGGCGCGGTGACGTGGCTCCTGCTCGCCGCGCTGCTGCTGGTCGGGGGCGGCCTCGGTCCGGCGCTGTGGCTCGCCTCGCGCGGCACTGCGGTCGAGCGGCTCGCCGGGCTGCAGCTCGCGGGCGCGGTCACCGTACTCGTGCTCCTGCTGCTCACCCAGGCCTACGGTCCGTCCAGCGCGGTCATCCTGCCGCTGGTCCTCGTGGTGCTCGCGTTCGCGGGCACGCTCGTTTTCGTGCGTCTGCTGGGTGCCCGATGACGGTCGTGGCGCAGGTCCTGGTGTTCGCCGGCGTGGGCGTGGTGCTGCTGTCCGCTGCGGGCGTGGTACGTGCCCGTGACCTCTTCACCCGGCTGCACCTGCTCTCGCCCGTCACCACGCTCGGCGCACCGCTCATCGGGGCGGGCCTGGTGCTCGCCAACGGATGGCACTTGGGTTCGGGCGCGATCGTCGCGGTGGTCGTGCTGCTCGCGGTGACCGGGCCGGTGCTCCAGTCGGCGACCGCGCGCGTCGAGGCACGGCGCCGGGGGCTGACGGACGAGGAGCTGCCGTCGTGACCACCGCGGTGCTGTTTCTCGCGCTGGCGCTGGTGGCGGTGTCGGCGACGGCGGTCGTGCTCACCGCCGACCCGAAGCGCCAGGCCGTGACGCTGTCGGTGTTCTCGCTGTGCCTCACGGTCCTGTTCGTCGTCTTCCAGGCGCCGGACGTCGCACTCTCGGAGCTGGCCGTGGGCTCCGCGGTGGTGCCGCTGCTGGTTCTGCTGACGCTGCGCAAGATGGGCCGCCGATGAGGGCGCGCGACGTCATCGGGCTCGTCGGCGCCGCCGGGGTCGCCGCGCTGTTCGCTGCGGCCTTCACCCGGATGCCCGCGGTCGGCGGCACGGAACACCTGTATCGCGATCTCGTGCTGCCCGCGGCTCTCCGGGCGACCACACCGAACCTCGTGTCGTCAGTGAACTTCGACCTGCGCGCGATGGACACCCTCGGCGAGGAGACCATCGTCGCCGCCGCGGTCGTCGGCGTGCTTGCGCTCCTGCAACCGCCTCGCCGCGAAATTCCGCACCCGCGCGGAAACGTGCAGCCGGCCGTGCGGTTCACCGGCTGGCTGTTGCTGCCCGTCGCCGCGCTGCTCGGCCTCGACGTGATCCTCCACGGCCACCTCACCCCCGGCGGCGGGTTCCAGGGCGGCGTGGTCCTGGCGACGGGCTGGCACCTGCTCTACCTGGCGGGCAGCTACCCGGCACTGCTGAAACTCCGGCCGCTGGACACCCTCGAGTACGCCGAGGCCGCCGCCACCGCCGCATACGTGCTGGTCGGCCTCGCCGGGCTGCTGCTCGCCGGGTCGTTCCTCGCGAACGTGCTGCCGCTCGGCTCCTTCGGCTCGCTGCTCTCGGCCGGGACCGTGCCCGTGCTGAGCGTGGTGGTCGGGGTCGAGGTCGCCGCGGGTGTCGTGGTGCTGCTGTCGCGATTCCTCGCGCACGCCCTCGGGCACGCGGACGAGGAGAGCCGGTGACGGCCGCCTGCTACGGCGTGGCCGCGTGGCTGCTGCTGCTGGGCTGTCTCGGCATCGTGCGCAGCCGCCACCTCGTGCACACGGTCGTGTGCCTGTCGGTCGCTCAGTCCGGGACCTACGTGCTGCTGCTCGCGATCGGCTACCAGGACAAGGCGGGTGTGCCCATCGTCAACGCCGGCGGGCGAACTCCCGTGGTCGATCCGACGGTGCAGGCCATGACGCTCACCGACATCGTCGTCTCCGCCACGATCACGGCGCTCCTGCTGGCGCTGACGGTGCAGATCTCCCGCCGCCACGGCACCGTCGACCCTGACGAGCTCAAGGCCCTGCGCGGCTAGCCGTGGACGCGCTCCCCGTGCTGCTCGTCACCGCGCCGCTGCTGGGCGCGTGCCTGCTGCTCGGCTTCGGCGGGTTCCTCCCGCGCGTCGCCGCCGACGTGGTGGCGACCGTGACCGCGGTGGCGGTCACGGTGGCGGCGGCGCTGCTGGTCGCCGCGACCCGTCACGGCCGCGTCGTCGACTGGCTGGGCGGGCACCGGCCCTCCGGGACCCGGACCGTCGGCATCGTCCTGGTCGCGGACCAGCTCGGCGCGGTGCTGGCGCTGCTGGCGGCGTTCCTGACGTGCTGCGCGCTCGTGTACAGCTGGCGGTACTTCGCCGCCGTCGAAGCCCGCTTCCACGCGATGGTCCTGCTGTTCCTCACCGGCGTGCTCGGGTTCCTCGTCACCGGCGACCTGTTCACCATGTTCGTGTTCTTCGAGCTGATGAGCGGCGTCGCCTACGCGCTCACCGGCTACCGCGTCGAGGAAGCCGACTCGGTGCAGGGCGCGCTCAACTTCGGCGTGGTCAACTCCCTCGGCGCCTACTTCACGCTCATGGGCATCGGGATCCTCTACGCACGCGGGGGGCAGCTCGGGCTCGCGCAGCTGGGCGTCGCACTGTCCGGGCGCGGCGCCGACGCGCTGATCGTCGCCGCGTTCGTGCTCGTGTGCACCGGACTGCTCGTGAAGGCCGCCGCGGTGCCGTTCCACTTCTGGCTCGCCGACGCGCACGCGGTCGCCCCGGCGCCGGTCTGCGTGCTGTTCTCCGGTGTGATGGTCGAGCTCGGCCTCTACGGTGTGCTGCGCGTGCGCACGACCGTGTTCGCGACCGCCCCGCCCGGCGCCGCCGTGGACCGGGCGCTGCTCGTGCTGGGAGTGGCGACGGCCGTGCTCGGTGCCGTGTTGTGCCTGACGCAACGCCACCTCAAGCGGATGCTCGCGTACTCGACCATCGCCCACACCGGACTGTTCCTCTGTGGTCTGACGGCTCCCGAGGCCGGCGCCGGGTTCGTGCTGTCGGTGCTCGGCCACGCAGGCGCGAAGGGCGCGCTGTTCTTGCTGGTCGGCGTGCTGCTGAACCGCTACGGCAGCGTCGACGAGGACGAGCTGGCGGGACGTGCCCGCCGCTCCCGGCCGGAAGGGGTGCTGTTCGTGGTCGCGGCTGTGGCGCTGGCCGGGTTACCGCCGTTCGGGCCCGCCCTGGGCAAGGACGTGACCGAACACTTCCTGCCCGGCTGGCTTGCGGTGCTGTTCACCGCGGTTTCCGCGGTCACGGCCGGAGCCGCGCTTCGGGCCGGCCTGCGCGTCTACTTCGGACTCGGCCACGCCCCGGCCGGCGGGAGGGGTGACCGTGACCGGTCCACGGGCAGCGAGGAGGAACCCGAGACCCGCCGGCGCCTCGGGCGCACGCCGGCGCCGATGACGGTGGCCGTCGTGCTTCTCCTCGCGTCTGCGCTGGCGGTGGGCCTCGTGCCGTGGTTGCGGACCGGTGCCGCGATCGCCGGAGCGCAGGCGGCCGACTCGGCCGGGTACTTCCACGACGTGCTGCCCGGTCCGCCCGCCGCGGTCCCGCACGCTCCGGCCGAAGTCGCGTGGACGGAGCCGGGTCTGGCGGGTGCGGGCGCCGCCGTGGCGCTCGCCGTGGTCGTCGCCGCGGCCGGGCTGTGGTCCCGGCGGCGGGCGCCGCGGGCAGTGCGCACCGGCGTCCACCTGCTGCACCGCGCGCACTCCGGCCACGTCGGCGACTACGTCGCGTGGCTGCTCGCCGGCGTCGCCGCGTTCGCGGGGCTGTTGTGGCTGTGAGTGTGCCCGCGCGGCCAAGCGGGTAGCCCGCGGCCGGAAAGGAGATCAATGACCGCCGTCCAGTCCCCTCATCCCATCCGGCGCCCGTCGTGGCGCCGCTGACCGTGTTGCTCGGCATCGCCGGGCTGCTCGCGCTCGCGGCGGCGGTGCTGCCGAAGCTGGTGGCCGACCGGCCCTTCTCGACGCCGCTCGTGATGCTCGTCGCCGGAATCCTGCTCGGGCTGGCCCCGTTGCCCGCGCCCTACGGCAGCGGCTGGGCCGAACCTTCGGAGCACTTGGCCGGAGTCGAGTCCTTCACCCAGTTGGGGATCCTCGTGGCGCTGGCGGGCGCCGGACTCTCCGTCGACCGGCCGTTCGGCCCGCGCAAGTGGGGTTCGACGTGGCGGCTGCTGGTGCTGGCCCTGCCGCTGACGATCGGTGCCGTCGCGGTGCTGGGCTGGTGGTGGCTGGGGCTCGTGCCGGCGGCCGCGCTGCTGCTGGGCGCGGTGCTCGCCCCGACGGATCCCGTCCTCGCCGGCGACGTCGGCGTGCCCGCGCCGAATGCCGAGCCCGACCTCGCGCGGGACAACGAGATCCGCTTCACCCTCACCACCGAGGCCGGGCTCAACGACGGGCTCGCCATGCCGTTCGTCGTGGTCTCCCTGGTGCTGGCGGGGCAGGCTCCCAGCGGTGCCTGGGTGTTCACCGACCTGCTGCTGCCGTTGCCCGTCGGCGTGCTCGCAGGGCTGGTCACCGGCCGGCTGCTCGCGTGGACCATGTTCCGCGCGCCATCCTCGCGGATCCGCCTCGCCGAGTACACCGACGGCCTCGTGCTGCTCGCGCTCGCGTTTCTCCCCTACGCGCTGGCGGAACTGTTGCACGGCAACGGGTTCCTTGCCGTGTTCACGGCAGCCGTGACCGTCCGCACGCAAGAACGCTCCCACAGCTACCACGATGTGCTGCACACCTTCGGCCGTCAGCTCGAACGCCTCTTCGTCGCCCTCGCACTGCTGGGTCTCGGCCTCGCACTCGGCGACGGGCTGCTGCGCGGGCTCACCGTCACCGAAGCCCTGCTGGCGGGTACCGCGGTGTTCCTCCTGCGTCCGCTGATCGGGTGGGTGTCGCTCCTCGGGTCTTCCGCGCGGGGCCGCGCGGCGTTCGGCATCGCGTTCTTCGGCGTGCGCGGGGTCGGCACCCTGTACTACCTGGCCTTCGCGCTGCACGCCGTTCGGGTGCCGGGGCAAGCGCCGTTGTGGCGGGTCGGCGCGCTGGCCGTCGCGCTTTCGGTGCTGGTGCACGGAATCGTGGCGCAACCACTGATGCGGCGCATCGAAGCCCGCGGTGACCACGTGCCGCTCCGCCAGGAGGATCCCGCCGGATGAAGATCCTCTCCGCGGGGTACCCGGTGCGGGAGACACTGGCGAACGAAGGACGTTTGAACGTCCTTTCCGGACCACCCCGCACTGGCCCGTCACCTCGAGGGCATGACCTACCCGTGCGGACGCGCGGAGTTGCTCCGGCACGCCAGCGCGGCCGGAGGCGGCGACGACGTCCTGGGCGCGCTCGGCGGCCTGCCCCACGACGAGCGCTACGACGACCTCGACAGTGTCTGGTCGGCGCTCGAGGCGAACCGCGTTCGCTGAAGGTTGAGCCGCGGCGAGAGCGGGCACCCGGGGAGCACCCGGCGGCCCGCGCCGGAGCGCGACGCGACGATGGAGGTGTTGTGGTGACCGAAGAAGTGCAGCCGGTTCCGCCGAGGGAACGCTCGGTCGGCGAGCTCATCTCCGACCTCACCGACCAGGTGAAACGGTTGGTGCGTGACGAGGTCCGGCTCGGGGTGCTGGAGCTGAAGCAGAAGAGCACACGGATGGGCGTGGGCGCCGGGTTGTTCGGCGCCGCCGGGCTCGTCGCGCTGTTCGGCGCGGGGGCGCTGGTGGCCGCCGCGATCATGGCGCTGGCGCTGGTGCTGCCAGGGTGGGCATCGGCGCTGGTCGTGGCGGGTGCGTTGTTCGTCGTCGCCGGGATCGTGGCGCTCGTCGGACGTACGCAGATCAAGAACGCGACGCCGCCGGTGCCGACGGAAGCCATCGAGGGCGTCCGCGAGGACGTCGAGGTCGTGCGGCAGGAGGTGCGCTCGTGAACCGCGAGTTCCCGGAGACCCCGGACGAGGTCCGCATCGACCGCGACGCCACGCGCGCCGAGCTCGCGCAGACGCTGGAGACCCTCGAGCAGAAGCTCGACGTGCGCCCGAAGATCAAGCAGGGCATCGACGAGCGGCTCGACCAGGCCGAGGCGAAGGTCGGCGCGGTCGTCGGCGAACCGACGGCCGCGAAGTTCCGCCGGGGCGCCGAAACCGTGCGCGCCAACCCGGTTCCGGTCTTCGCGAGCCTGCTCGGGCTGCTCGTCGTGCTCCGGCTCATCCTGCGCCGGCGCTCGCACGAAGACTGAGCGCGGCGTTGTCGATCGGCGGCGCCCCGGATGTTTGCCCGCCGCGGCCCCGCGGTACCCGAGCGGCATGACCACAACCGTTGCTGACTACGTGTTGCAGAGGCTGCGTGAATGGGATGTCGAGCAGGTGTTCGGCTACCCCGGGGACGGCATCAACGGTCTCGTCACCGCGTTCGGCGCCGCCAGCAACGAGCCGCGGTTCGTCCAGGCTCGGCACGAGGAGATGGCGGCGTTCGAGGCCGTCGGGTACGCGAAGTTCAGCGGACGCGTCGGCGTGTGCGCGGCGACGTCCGGGCCCGGCGCGGTCCACCTGCTCAACGGCCTCTACGACGCCAAGCTCGACCACGTGCCCGTGGTGGCGATCGTCGGCCAGACCGCGCGCAGCGCGATGGGCGGCAGCTACCAGCAGGAAATCGACCTGCAAGCGCTGTTCAAGGACGTCGCGAGCGAGTACCTCGTCGAGGTCAACGTGCCCGAGCAACTGCCCAACGCGCTCGACCGCGCCATTCGCACCGCGCTCGCGCAGCGGGCCCCCACGGCACTGATCATCCCGGCGGACGTGCAGGAGCTGCCGTACTCGCCGCCCGAGCACGAGTTCAAGCACGTGCCCTCCAGTCCGCCCGGCCACCCGCGCGCGAAGGTCGTGCCGCCGGACGAAGAGCTGACGAGGGCGGCCGAGGTGCTCAACGCCGGCGAGAAGGTCGCGATTCTGCTCGGCCAAGGCGCGCGCAACGCCGTCACCGAGGTCCGCGAGGTCGCCGAGCTGACGGGCGCGGGTGTGGCGAAAGCTTTGCTGGGCAAGGACGTGCTGCCCGACGACCTGCCGTACGTGACCGGCGCGATCGGCTTGCTGGGCACCCGGCCGAGCTACGAGCTGATGAACGACTGCGACACGCTGCTGATCATCGGCTCCGGCTTCCCGTACAGCCAGTTCCTGCCGCCGTTCGGGCAGGCGCGCGCGGTGCAGATCGACCTCGACGCACGGTTCCTGGGCCTGCGCTACCCCACCGAGGTCACCCTCCTCGGCGACGCGAAGTCCACTTTGGAACGCCTCATTCCGTTGCTGGAACGCAAGACCGAGCGCGCGTGGCGTGAGCGGATCGAGAAGAACGTGACCGAGTGGTCGGACACCGTCACGCGGCAGGCCATGCTGGCGGCGGACCCGATCAACCCCATGCGAATCGTCCACGAGCTGTCCGAGCGGATCCCGGAAGACGCCATCGTCACCGCCGACTCCGGCTCGACGGCCAACTGGTACGCCCGCAACCTGCGCATCCGCGGCCGGATCCGCGCTTCGCTTTCCGGGACGCTGGCGACGATGGGCCCGGCCGTGCCGTACGCGATCGGCGCGAAGTTCGCGCATCCCGACCGCCCGGTGGTCGCGCTCGTGGGCGACGGGGCCATGCAGATGAACGGCATGGCCGAGCTGCTCACCCTCGCGCGCTACCGCGAGCTCTGGCCCGACCAGCGGTGCGTGATCTGTGTCTTCCACAACGGTGACCTCAACCAGGTCACGTGGGAGCTGCGCGCGATGGGGGGCGCGCCGAAATTCGAGCCGTCGCAGTCGCTGCCCGAAGTGTCCTATGCGGACTTCGCCCGCGGTATCGGGCTGGGCGGCATCGCGGTCGACGACCCCGAGCGGCTCGGCGACGCCTGGACCACGGCGCTCAACGCGGACGTGCCGACCGTGCTCGACGTGCGGTGCGACCCGGAGGTGCCGCCGATCCCGCCGCACGCGACGCTCGAGCAGATCAAGTCCATGACCGAATCGGTGCTCAAGGGCGACCCCAACGCGTGGCACCTGGTCGCCCAGGGCCTCAAGACGAAGGTCCAGGAGCTCCTGCCGACGCGCACCTGATCCCGCGCACCAGAAAGGAGTCCCTTGTGGACACGAACGAGCTGCGTCCACTGACGACAGCGACCGGACCGTTCGCCTCGGTCCACTTCGACCAGTCGCATGACACCGAGGACGCGGCGAAGCAGCTTCGCTTGCGGCTCAAGGAGATCAACGCGTCTCTCTCCGAGCAGGGCGCCGACCCGGAGACGGTCGCCGCGATCGTCGACGCGATCGAATCCGCTCCCCCACCGGTCGGACGGGCCGGGCGGAGCCTGATCGCCGCGCACGGCGAGATCGTGACCGACCGACGGCTCACCGCTCCGCCCGCCGCGCAGGAGGCGCGCTACTCGGACCTGCCGTACTTCCTGCCGGTGGTGACGCACGCCGAGGACGCGCCCGAGTACGTGGTGGTGCTCGTCGACCGCCACGGCGCCGACGTCGAGGTGCACCACCCCGACGGCACGGTGCGCGCGGAAACCGTGCAGGGATCCGAGGACGACGTGCACAAGGTCCGCGGCGGCGGTCCGGCGCACCGGAACCTGCAGCACCGCACCGAGGAAGCCGTGCGGCACAATCTCGAGGATGTCGCCGGGGCCGTGGCCAAGACGGTCGAGCGGACCGGCGCCCGCCTGGTCGTGCTGGCCGGCGAGGTGCAGGCCCGCGCCGAGCTGTTGGGCCTGCTGCCGGAGCCCGTGCGCGCGATCACCGAGGAGACCGACGCCGGGGGCAGGGCCGCCGGCGCCGACCGCGCCGAGCTGGAGGAGCGCGTCCACGAGCTGCTGGCCGGCCGCCACCTCGGCGAGCTGGACGACCTCGCCGACCGCTTCCGCGCCGAGACCGGTCGCGGTTCGGGCCTCGCCGTCAGCGGCCTGGAAGCCGTCACGGCGGCACTGTCCGAGGCCAACGTCGCCACCCTGCTCGTCGGCGACCCCGGCGACGCCGAGGTGCTCACCGGGCGCGAACCGACCCAGGTCGGCGTCGCGGCACCCCGGCTCGCCGCCCTCGGTGCTCCCCAACCCGCAGCACACCGCGCCGACGAGGCCCTTCCGTACGCCGCCGTCGCCGTCGGCGCGGACGTGGTGGTGATGGACGAGCGCCTCGATCTGCCCGGCGGATTCGCCGCGCTGCTGCGCCACCCGTGACCCCCTGACCCCCGGCGGCGCGGGCACGCGGCGGGGTGTGCCCGCACCGCCCGGGCACCACAGCGACGCCGGGCATCGCGGTCTCAGGGCCGGCCGGACACCGCGGTCCGGCCGGCCTCGCCGTGCGCTGATCCGCCTTCGCGGGCCCTCCGCATCCGCACGCCCCCTCCGGTGCCGGCTACCGGCGCCACCACAGTGGTCTCGTGACGCGGCCGCGGCAGCCGTGACCAGACGCGCCCGGCACGGCAGCGGGCCGGATCGGAACGAGACTCCCGTCTCCCACCACAACCCGGCCGGACACCACGGTTCGGCAGGCCCTGGCCCTGTCTCAATCCTCCTTCGCAGCTGCGGCAACCGCGCCCGCGACGGCATCCACCACGCCGTCGTCGAACACCGTCGGCACGATGCGCTGCGGGGTGAGGTCGTCGGCGACGACGTCGGCCAGGGCGCGGGCCGCGGCGAGGAGCATGCGGCTCGTGACGCGCGGCGCGCCGGAGTCCAGCAGGCCGCGGAAGACGCCCGGGAACACAAGGACGTTGTTGATCTGGTTCGGGTGGTCGCTGCGGCCGGTCGCCACGATCTGCGCGTGCTTGCCCGCGAGGTCCGGGTCGATCTCGGGGTCCGGGTTGGCCAGCGCGAACACGATCGCACGGCCGGCCATCGCGGCGACGTCGTCTTCGCCGAGCAGGCCGCCGGCGCTGACGCCGATGAAGACATCGGCGCCGGAGAGCGCTTGGCGCAGGCTGCCCTGGACGGCGCTGTCACGGTTGGTGTTCTCGGCGAGCCAGCGCTTCTCGCCGACGAGGTCGCGGCCGGGGTGCAGCACACCTTGGCTGTCGCAGACGGCGATGCGCTCGTAGCCGGCCTCGCGCAGCAACCGCGCCGTGGCGCTGCCCGCCGCGCCCGCGCCGGAGATCACCACGGACGTGCCGGTGGGCTCGCGTTCGGTCAGCTTCATCGCGTTGTGCAGCGCGGCGAGCACGACGACCGCGGTGCCGTGCTGGTCGTCGTGGAAGACGGGGATGTCGAGCTCGTCGTGCAGGCGGCGCTCGACGGTGAAGCACCTCGGCGCGGCGATGTCCTCGAGGTTGATCGCGCCGAACGACGTCGCGAGGTCCTTCACGGTGCGCACCAGGTCGTCCGGCTCCCGGCTGACCGGGCAGATCGGCCACGCGTCGACGTCGGCAAACCGTTTCAGCAGCGCCGCCTTGCCCTCCATCACGGGCAGCGCGGCGGCCGGGCCGCGGTCGCCGAGGCCGAGCAGCGCCGAACCGTCGGACACGATCGCGACCGAGTTGGCCTTCACCGTCTCCCGCATCAGCGAGTACGGGTCTTCGGCCACCCGCTCGGCCACCTCGGCGACCCCGGGCGTGTACTCCCTCGCCAGATCCTCGGGCGCGTCGAGGCGGACCCGGGCCGAGATCTCCACTTTTCCACGGCTGTGGCTCATGCCCGCCGGATACCCCGTGCGGCCAGCAGGAAATCAGCCGGTTTTTCACCCTCTACGGCGGGTACCCGTGAGAACGGACGGAAAGGAGTTCCCTCATGCCCGAAAACCCGGCAGTGGACCCGGTGCGCGCTGATGGCCCGGCTCGGGTCACCGCGGGCCGCCGCGGCGCACGACGGCTGGTCGTGCTCGATCCGGCCGGCGAGGCCAAGCACGGCGGGCTTCCGCCCACATGGCGCCCGTTCACCGAGGACCACGAAGTCGTCTGGTGCCGGTTGCCGGTCAAAGGCGCCGCCCGCGAGGCCGCACAGGCGTTGTCCGGGCCGACCTCGCACCTCGGCGACCTCGTCGCCAGCGGCCCCTTCGCCGGTGACGCCCTGCGTCTCGCGGAGGAACACCGGGACCACGTGCGCTCGGTCCTGCTCGTCGACCCGGCCGCCGAGGGAGTCCTCAGCCCCGGCGACGCCGCGGCCGCCGCCGACACCTGGCTCGCCGACCACGGCAACCAGGTCGCCGCCCTGCGGGACACCGGCATCGACGTCGAAGTCATCGCCCACACCACCGACGACACCGAGGACCGCATCCCGCCGCCCCTGCCGCTGGGTCATCCGCGCGTAGCCGAGGCGGTGCGCACCGCCCTGGCGAACCTCCCCCCGCTGCACCGCCCGGCGCTCTGACGACCGGCAGTCCGGATCACCTCAAATCCGGACCGCGCACGGCGCCGGGCCGACCTCGTCCCGGCGCCCACCGGCCACTACTCCCGCAGGGCCGGCAACAGCTCCTTTTCCGCGAACGACAGGAACTCCTCCTGCCGGTCGCCGCCGATTTGGATCAGCGCCAGGTCCGTGAAGCCGGAATCCGCGAACTGCCGCACCGCGTCCCGGATCGGCCCGACCTCCGGACCGCACGGGATCCTCGCGGCCACGTCGTCCTGGCGCACGAACTGCGTGGCTCCCGCGAAGCCGGCCGGACCCGGCAGTTCGGAGTTGACCTTCCACCCACCGCTGAACCAGCGGAACTGCTCATGCGCCCGCCGGACGGCCGCGTCACGATCGGGATCCCAGCACACCGGCAGCTGGGCGACCTTCCGAGTCGGCGGGCCGAGGCGGGTAGCGTCCCACTCGCCACACAGTGCCGGGTCGGGCTCGACCGCGATCATCACGTCGGCCTGCGGGGCGAACCGGTGCACGGACTGCTTGCCGGACACGGCGATCCCGATCGGTACCCGCGTCGGTGAGAGGTCCCACAGCTTCGCGGAGTCCACGCGGAAGTGCCTGCCCTCGTAGTTGAACGAACCGCCGTCGAACAGGCCGCCGATGATCTGCACGGCCTCGGCCAGCATGTCGTGGCGCACGTTGACCGGCGGCCAGCCCTGCCCGGCGACGTGCTCGTTGAGGTTCTCCCCCGCGCCGAGGCCGAGGGTGAACCGGTCGTCGGACAGCAGCTGGATCGTCGCGGCCTTCTGGGCGACGACGGCCGGGTGGTAGCGCATCGTCGGGCAGGTCACGAACGTCATCAGGTCCACTCGTTCGGTCACCTGGCTCACCGCGCCGAGCACGCTCCAGGCATACGGCGCGTGTCCTTGCTCCGCGAGCCAAGGCGAGTAGTGGTCGCTGCAGACCTCGAAGTCGAAGCCGGCCCGCTCCGCCCCCGCCGCGTGGGCGACCAGCTCCTTCGGCCCGGCCTGCTCGGTCATCAACGTGTAGCCGATGCGCATGCGGTGTCCCCCGTTCGGTCGAGTCGCAGTGAACCGCCCCGGTCCACCCTTCCTCCGCCGGAGTTGCCCGTACCGCAGCGGCCGAAACCGGTCGTCACCCGGCGTGGCGCGCTCCGGGGGCGGTTGCCGGGGTGATCTGCGAAGCTGCGTTCCATGGCTTCCCGGACGAGTTCTCCCTGGTTGCGCTGGACGACGATCGCCCCGGCGGTCGCGGTGGTCGTGCTGGCGGTGACGTGGGGGCGGGTGCTCGGGACCGTGCCGGTGATCCTCGTCGCGGTGGTGCTGGCGGCCGCGGTGCTCGCGGCGGTGCACCACGCGGAGGTGGTGGCGCACCGGGTCGGCGAGCCGTTCGGGTCACTCGTGCTGGCGGTGGCCGTCACGGTGATCGAGGTGGCGCTCATCGTCACCCTCATGCTCTCGGGCGGCCCGAAAACGGCTTCGCTCGCGCGGGACACGGTGTTCGCGGCCGTGATGATCACGTGCAACGGCATCCTCGGCCTCTCGTTGCTGGTAGGCGCGTGGCGGCGCAAGACCGCGGTGTTCAACGCGGAGGGCACCGGCTCCGCGTTGGCCACTGTCGCGACGCTGGCGACCCTCAGCCTCGTCCTGCCCACGTTCACGACTTCCCGCAGTGGTCCGGAGTTCTCTCCCGGGCAGCTCGGGTTCGCCGCCATCGCGTCGCTGATCCTCTACGGGCTTTTCGTGGTCACGCAGACCGTGCGCCACCGCGACTTCTTCCTGCCGATCGACGACGAAGGCGCCGTGGTCGAAGAGGACTCCCACGCGAAGCCGACGACCACCCGCACCGCGCTGTTCAGCCTGGGACTGCTGCTGGTGGCGCTCGTGGCGGTGGTCGGGCTGGCCAAAGTGGAGTCACCGGCGATCGAGGCCGGTGTGGCGGCGCTGGGGTTCCCGCAGTCGTTCGTCGGCGTGGTGATCGCACTGCTGGTGCTCCTGCCCGAGACGCTCGCCGCCACCAACGCCGCGCGGCGCGACCGCGTGCAGGTGAGCCTGAACCTCGCGCTGGGTTCGGCGATGGCGAGCATCGGCCTCACGATCCCGGTGATCGCGCTCGCGTCGATCTGGCTCAGCGGTCCGCTGCTGCTGGGCCTGGACGCCACGCAGATCGTGCTGCTGGTGATCACCGTTGTGGTCGGCGGCCTCACCGTGGTTCCGGGGCGAGCGACGCGCCTGCAGGGCGGCGTCCACCTCACGCTGCTGGCGGCTTTCGTGTTCCTCGCCGCAAGTCCGTGATCGGGTGTCGAGCCGGACCCGGTCTGTTCGTCCTCGGGGTGCAAGGACCTCATGGAAAGGACGGACGATGGACACTTTGGCGTTGTACCGGCAGGCGCAGGACGGGTTCGACGCGGTGCTCGCCGCGGTGCCGGCCGAGCGCTGGGACGCGCGCTCGACCTGCCCCGGGTGGTCGGTGCGCGACCTCGCGGGCCACGCGGTGTGGGGCCAGCACCAGCTGCGCGCCTGGGCCACCGGCGAGGACTACGCCGACCGATCGGGTGCTCCGGGTTCACCCCACCCCGCGCCCATCGCCGGCGAAGACCCGCTCACAAGCTGGCGCGCAGCCCGTGCGTCCTGCCTCGCCGCGCTGACCCCCGAGGCGCTCGCGCGGACCACCACGATCCCGGGCCTCGGCGAGGTACCGGTCGCCGCGGTGGTGAGCCTGCTGACCACCGACCTGGTAGCTCACGCGTGGGACATCGGCCACGCCCTGGGCGCCGACGTGCGCCTCGACCCCGCCACGGTCGCGGCCGCCTTCGACTGGGCCCGCGCGCACGCCGTGCGCGCGCCCGGCTTCTTCGGCCCGGAACTCACCCCGCCACCCGGCTCGGACGACCAGACGCGGATGCTGGCCTTCCTCGGCCGGGCCGCGTGGGAGCCCGTCGCCGCGTGACGCAGGCGGTGGGTGTGTCCGGTGTGGACGCACCCACCGGCTCGCGGCCGGGGGTTCACGGTCGCGGGGGCGGCACCGGCGATGGCGGTGCGGTACCGCGAAGTCGGCGCCGCGCCGGTGCCGAGCCAGGTCAAGACCGAGCTACCGGCCGCCGGTCACCCGCCGAGCGCCTTCCGGCCCCGGTCGAACGCGGCCAGTGCGGTGCCGACCGCGGCCGCGACCGTGACCTCGAAGACCTCGTCCTCGGTGTGGCCGGCGGCCAGCAGCGCGGCGATGTCGGAGTCGGTCACGCGGTAGGACGCGGTGCGGACGGTGTCGGCGTAGGTCTGCCACGGCTCGGCCACCGGATCGCCCGCGACGAGCGCCGCGCGCAGGGCCCGGTCGGTGCCGCCGCGCGCCTCGACCACCACGTGGCGGAGGTTTTCGACGACGTCGCCGTGGTCGGTCTTGGTGCCGCCGGAGAGCAAGAAGCCCGGGAAGCGGTAGCCGAAGCGGTGCAGCGCCCGGGTGCCGGCTTCGAGCTGGCCGTCGCGCAGCACGAAGCCGAACGCGTTGGCCAGGCGGTTGACCACGTCCCACACCAGGTTCACGCGCAGCGCCTCCAGCACGGCCGGCACGGGCACACCGGTGACCAGCGACGCGTCGGGCTCGCCGCCCGGCCGCGAAACGGTGTCGAGGAAGGCCCGGACCGCCCGCAGTTCCGGGCGGGCGGACGCCGGCTCGTCCGGATCGACCTCGCCCTCGCCGGCGATGCGCGTGAGCTCCGCGTGGGTGACGATGCAGAAGGGGCACTCGTGCAGCTTCGCCGTGCCCATCGCCAGGTACTCGCGCTCGCCGGCCGTCCAGGACGACGGGCCGCGCATGGCCGGCGCCGTGAGGTCCAGCAGGGCGCGGGTCATGAAGTCCGGGCGGTACAGCAGCGTCCGCACGATGTCGGGACTGTCCACTCGGGACATAGTGGCCGTGGCCGAGAGGAACAGCTTCGCGCGACGGCGGTGGCCACGCTCCAGAATGGACAGTCTCACGGTGTCTCCCCGGGGTCGGGTGCGTCGAGGTCGAGCAGGCGGCGGGCGAGGAACCGCCGGTCCGCCGGCGTGTGGGCGAGTTCGTGGGCGCGCCGGTAGGCGGCGGCCGCTTCGGCGGGCCGGCCGAGGCGACGCAGCAGGTCCGCGCGCGCTGCGTGCATGAGGTGGTACTGGTCAAGCCCGTCGATCCGATCGATCAGCGCGAGCCCGTGGACCGCGCCCCGCGCCATCGCGACCGCCACGGCGTGGTTGAGCGCGACGACGGGCGAAGGCGTGAGTTCCAGCAGCCGCGTGTACAGGCCCGCGATGCGCGCCCAGTCCGTGCGTTCGGCCGACGGCGCCTGCGCGTGCAGCGCCGCGATCGCGGCCTGTACCTGGTACGGCCCGGGCTCGCCGTGGCGCAAGGCGCGGTTCAGCAGGCCGAGGGCCTCCGCGATCTCGGCCCGATCCCACCGCGTCCGGTCCTGGTCTTCCAGCAGCACCACGTCACCTTCGCCGTCGTGCCGCGCCGCCGCGCGCGAATCGTGCAGCAGCAGCACGGCGACGAGGCCGAGCGCCTCCGGTTCGTCCGGCATCAGCGTGGCCACGAGCTTGCCGAGCCGGATCGCCTCCTGCCGCAACTCGGTGTGCTCGGGCGAGCCGGCCGCGGCGGTGTAGCCCTGGGTGAAGATCAGGTACACCACGGCGAGCACGCCGGCGAGCCGTTCGGGCAGCAGGTGGTCCGGCGGGACTTCGAGCGTGATGCCGGCGTCGCGGATCTTGCGTTTGGCCCGGACCAGCCGCTGCGCGAGCGTGGCTTCGCCGATGAGGAACGTCCGCGCGATCTGCCCGGCCGTCAGTCCGACCACGGCCTGCAGCGTCAGCGCCACCCGCGCGGGCTCGGCGAGCGCCGGGTGGCAACAGGTGAAGATCAGGCTCAGCCGTTCGTCGCCCACGTCGAGCAGGCGCTGGTCGGAGAAGTCGGACATCGGCACCACCTCCGGCTCGGCCCCGATCACCGCGAGCTTCTCCCGGCCCAGCCGGGCGCGGCGCAGCCGGTCGATCGCGGTGTTGCGCGCTGCCGTGAGCAGCCACGCCACCGGGTCGTCGGGCACGGCGGCCCACTTGCGCAGGGCGAGCGCGCACGCCTCTTGCAACGCGTCCTCCGCGAGCTCGAAGTCGCCGAGCACGCGGATCAGCGCGGCGAGCATCCGCGCGCGGTCCGCCCGGTAGACCCGCTCCACCGCGGCGGCCGCCGGCTCACTCAGCAGGGGCCACCACGTCGACCGGCGCGTGGCCCACACCCGGGATCCCGACGACCGGACGCACCTCGATCGACCCTTCCGCCGCCATCGGGCACAGCGCGGCGAGCTCCAGAGCTTCGTCGAGGTTGCGGCAGTCGAAGAGGTAGAACCCGCCGAGGTGCTCGTGGGTCTCGGCGAACGGGCCGTCGGTGATCAACGTGCGTCCGTCCCGCACGCTCACGGTGGTCGCCGTCGACTCCGGCTGCAGCGGCTTGCCCTCCACCCACACGCCGCGGCGCCGGCACTCGTCGGCGAACGCGTTCACCCGCGCCACCGCCTCTTCGAACCCGGGGTCGCCCGGTTCGGGGCGTACGCAGTTGTAGATCAGCAGCATGTACTGCACGTGTCCTCCGCCTCATCTGGTCCAGGTCGTCCGAAGAAGATGACGAACAGCCCGACCGTAACTCGACACGGCGTGGTGAGTGTGGCGAAAGTTTTCTCCGGGCCGGTTCAACCGAGCAGCGACGGGTGCGGGTCCGGAGGCGCGCCGAGCTCCGCGCCGATGAGCGCGCGGCCCGAGTAGGTCATCAGGTCGGGCGACGCGCAGAGCGCGGCGATCACCCGGCCGGTGAACTGCGGGGATTCGCGAGGCACGGCCCTGCGCGCAGCCGGCGGGAGCGTCGCGAGGTGGGCCTCGGCGCGCTCGGTGCGCGCCGTAGGCCGGGCCCTGGTGGTAGGAGACTTGCCGTGCGCCGGCCGGGTGCCGGACCACGGCGCCGCCGGCGCTGCGCGGCGGCACTGCCCCGGCAGTCGTGCGCCGGACCGGGCGGTGGCAGCGTCAGCGGGCATCGGGTGCCGCCGGCGTGGCCGGGGGGCTCCAGCCGCCAGACGCTCGCCGATGCCCTGTGCGCGCAGCAGCTCATCGCCGGCCGCCTCGTGGTCCGAGCGGGCCCGAACAGCTCGCCGGGCGCGGGGGGCAGTCAGCGCCGCCGGCACTTCCGCGGCTTCCGGCGGCAGCGCCCGGACGGACGGGCCGCCCGGTTCGGTCAGAGTGCGGTGAAGCGCGACGGTGGCCACCTGAACAGGAATGCGGGGCGCCGAAGCACGGTCATCGCGGAGTAGCGTCACGGTGCGCGACAACAGCACGACAGGAGGACCCGGCGTGACGCCGATCGACGCCACCTTCAGCCTCGTCGACCACCACGGCACGGCCGTGACCGAGCAGAACTACCGCGGCACGTGGGTCACGGTCTTCTTCGGCTTCACCCACTGCCGCATGGTGTGCCCGCGCGCGCTCGGCCGTCTCACGACCGCGCTGGACGAGCTGGGGCCGTCGGCCGACAAGGTGCAGCCGCTGTACATCACCGTCGACCCGGAGCGCGACAGTCCCGAGGTGATGCGCGCCTACCTCGAAGCCGACCACCCGCGCTTCACCGGCCTCACCGGCACGCCCGAGCAGATCGAGCGGGCCAAGCGCGCCTTCCGTGTTTTCGCGCGCCGCAAGGTCGATCCCGAGGACCCCGACGGCTACGCGGTGCCGCACACCGCCATCACCTACGTGCTGGACCCCGATGGCGCCTACGCCACTCACCTCACCGACGGCCTCGACGACAAGACGTTCACCGAACGGCTGCGCGAAACCGTGGCCTGAAAACTGACTTCGGTTGCCGGAGCCGCCCTGCGGGACGGCCCCGGCAAGCGCAAGTCAGCTCAGCTTCGCGGGCACGTTGTACGCCTCCACCTGCAGCCGAGGCGACTTGACGGACCGCCGCGGCGCGACCGTCACCGTGCGGGACTCCCCTGGCAGCAGCCAGAAGTAGTTGTCGCCGTAGATCGTCGGCAGCACCCGGTCCTTGCCGTTGTTCTCCCGCAGTGACAGCCGCACCATCGCGGCCACGGTCGTGCCCGTGTTGCGGATCGTCGCGGTGTAACCGTCCTTGCCCGCCGAGCGCAGGCTCGTCGACAGCTGCGTGCGCCCGAGCTGGTTGAGCGCGCGCATCGCCGTGTCCGTCTGGTAGCGCCAGTACGTGTTCTCCGAAACGAGCGTGCCGTGCGAGTCCGTCATCGTCAGGCGCAGCAGGTGCAGCGCCGGCAGGTCCGCGCCGAACGGCACCGTGAACGCGGCCGTGCCCGAGATCGGGGCCACGTCGACCTTCTGCGTCTGCGCCGCGCCCAGCGGCTTGCCGTCGAGCCCGTGCAGCTGCGCCGTCACGGTCATGCCGCTCATCGCGTCAGGCGTGTGGTTGATCGCCCGCACCTGCCAGGTGGTGAGGTCGGCCTGCACGTGCCGAGCCTCGCAGCCCTTGCGGGAACCGTAGTAGCTGCCGTTCACGTCGAGGTCGTAGTCGTAGGTCTGCCACACCGTGCTGTGCCACGCCGGGTGCGACATCCACAGCAGCACGCCGGTGGCGTCGTTCCACAGCTTGGAGTTCCACGCTTCGAAGATCGCCCGCATGCTCTCGAAGTTCACGAACTGCGCCTTGCGGCAGAACTCCGCCAAGCTCGAGGACGGCGCGAGCCTGGCGTCGATCGCCGCGAGGTAGGTCTGCGGCGACTGGTTGCCCTGCGTGGACCAGTCGTGCAGGAACCACGGCGCGCCGATCGGCCAGCCCGTGTCGCCGTCGCCCACGAGGTTGCGCATGCTCTCCACCACGGACACGGTGGGGATGCCGATCTCACTCCAGAACCCGGCCTTGCCGCCCGTCGCCTCACCCGTGAAGTACTGCTTCGGGTCGAGCCAGCGGTACGGGCCGTCGCCGGTGATCACGCCGCCGGCGGAGTTGCTCTGGTACAGCAGGTCCGTGTTCTCCGTGACGATCGAGCGCAGCGCCTGGTCGATCACGGCCGGCGGCGTGCCCTCGTTGCAACCGAACCACACCGCGACCGACGGGTGGGCACGGTAGCGCAGCACCGTGTCCTTGGCCTGGGCCAGGAAGATGTCGTGGTTGGCCGGGTCGGTGGAGAAGCCGTCCCAGAACTCCGTCCACACGAGGATGCCGTAGCGGTCGCACGCTTCGAACAGCTCTTCGCGGTAGGAGGAGCCGATCCAGTTGCGCAGCATGGTGAAGTTCATGTCGCGGTGCATCGCGACGACGTTGTCCACGCGCTCCGGCGGCATCCGGCGCAGCAGCTCGTCCCAGCCCCAGCTGCCACCGCGGCAGAACACCTTGACCCCGTTGACGATGAACGTCAGCGGCTTCGCGGAGTTGTCCACCGACGCCGCGTCGGTCCAGTTGTCGCCGTCGGCCGAGACCTGGATCCGGAACGTCTGCGCGTACGCGGTCTCCCACGCCAGCACGACGCGGTCGAAGGACGTCGTGGCGCCGAGGTCGACCTGCAGCCACTGGTTGTCGGCGTACTCCGAGGTCCAGCGGGTCTTCGGGTCGCCGTCGAACGCGTTCTGCGGCGGGTTTCCGTCGGCGACCGTGGAGCTGGTGCCGGTCTTGCCCCGGGCGAGGTCGGCGCCGGCGTCGGCACTGTCCACCACCGACATCGTCCAGAGCGAGAAACCCCAGCCCGTGGCTCGTTTGTCGCACTGGACGCGGACGTAGCGCGCCTGCTGCGGCGCGAGGTCCACGGTCTGGGAGGCGACGCCGTCGACGGGCACGATCGGCACGTCGTAGGTGTAGGTGATCTGGCGGATGCCGAACTTGAGGCTCTTGCGGTCGCTCACCGCGGAGCCGATGGCGGCGGTCACGGTGAGGTCGTGCAGGGCGGCGTCGCCATAGCCGTTGGGCCACCACAGCTTCGGGTTCTCGATCCGCAGCTGGGGGAAGGCCGACGGCGCGAACACGGCCGCGCCCTCCTCGCCCGGCGCGACGGTGACTGTGCTCGACAACGAGATCCCGTCGAACGCCGCGGTGACCTTCACGCGCTGGGCCACCGAGCCGGCGTTGCGGACGGGGACCGTGATGGTCACCTCGGCGACGTCGGTCGCGGGCAGGTTGGGCAGCTTGGTGTCCACGCGGGTGTCGCCCACCACGATCGCGCCGGTCGAGCGCAGCCGGACGTGGTTCCAGATGCCGGACGCGCGGTCGCGCACCGCGGGCATCCAGTCCCAGCCGGACACCGCGACGAGCGTGGGCGAGTTGGCGAACATCGTGCCGCCCGCGTCGACGAAGGCCTGCCCCGCCGGACCCTTGTCGCCCGGACTGCCGGGGAACGGCATCGGCGCGATCTTTACCGCGACGTTCTGGTCACCGTTGCGGCGCAGCGTGGCCGTGACGTCGAGGGCGGCCCGGCCGAACGGGTGTGCCAGGTTCCCGACGTGGGCGCCGTTGAGCCAGATGTCGGCCTCGTGGTTGACGCCGTCGAATTCGAGCCACACGTGCCGGCCCGCGGAGGTGTCGAGACCGCGCGGCAGGGAGAACGTGCGGCGGTACCACCAGGAGTGCCGCGACAGGGCCTCCGGGATGTGCATGTTGTTCATGCCCTTGACCGGGTCCGGCAGCTGGCCCTGTTCCACGAGCGAGCCGAGAACGGTGCCCGGCACGGATGCGGGCAGCCAGCACCGCGTGTCGACCGCGTTGCCCGAAAGGACGGCGGCGTCGGTGCTCGGCGCTTAGTCCTGCATGGTGAGGACCCAGCCGGACTCCAGCGGCACGGAGCCGTCGGCGGCCACCGCCAGCGCGGGCGGGTTGTCGTGGCCGCGCAGGGGGAACGACGTCCAGCCGCGCACCGCGGGGCGGTTGTCGCTGGTGGCGCCGTAGACCTGGAACCCGTTGAGCCCCAACGGGTTGGTGGTCGAGCCGGCGGAGCTTGTGAGACGGACCCAGCGCGCGGTGACGGCCGGCTTCAGCGGGATCGTCACCACGCCGCCAGTGCCCTGCGCAGTGCTGTAGACGGTGCGCCAGGACTTGCCGTCCTGGGAGACGTCCAGGTCGAACACGGTCGCGTAGCTCGACTGGACCTCGGTGCCCTTCGTGTTGCTGCGCGAGGCGGTCGTGTCGAACGCCGGGTCGCCCGGGCGGGCCTCGAACGTGAGCACGACGGAGTCGACCTGGCAGCGCCCCTGCAGGTCCACGATGATCCACTGCGAGCCGCCGCCGGCCGCGCGCCAGCCCGAGCCCTGCACGCCCACCTGCGCGAGGCCGTCCACCGCGAACTCGGCGGGAGTGGCCGCGTAGTCGGTGGAGGACACCTGCACGGGGCGGAACAGCGCCAGGTCGGTCGAGGTGTGCCCGTCGGTGACCGCGGGGGACGCGGGCGCCGCCGAGGCCACGCCGGGCAACACCGCCGTCAGGCCGAACCCGGCCAGCAATCCGGTGCCGGCGGCCAGCACGCCCCGGCGCGACAGCGCCGAATCCGCACCCGGCGCGCCGCTCTGGTCCAACGTCATGGGATCTCCCGCTCTCGAGGCAAATCCCGTCCACGTGACGCGGGGACCGCAGGCGTCGACGTCGACGAGTGACAACGTTGCCAGGAAGCTTCCCGGCCGCTCACCCGCCCGTCAAGAGGACAAGAGAGACAAGAATCAGCCGTGTTGACATCGATGTCGGAAGCGGGAACGGGCGCCGTTCGACGAGAGCTGCAGGGACGATGCGATGCCCGGTTTGTCCCGGCTGGGCGCGTCCGGGTGGAGCGGACGCGCCCAGCCGGAGCGGTCAGCGCACGAGCACCGCGTCGCCGATCGGGCGCTCGCCGGTGGCGTCCGACGGGTGGTTCACGAGCTGTCCCGCGACGGCCATGGCGGTGGAGCCGCCGCCGTCGAGGTTGAGCGCGTCGACCGCGCCGAGGCTGCGCATCAGCTGCGCGCCCTCCTCGATCGTCACGCCTTCGCTGACGCCGGGCTGACGGCCGTCGACCGTCACCAGCAGCAGGCGGCCGTGCGCGTCGAGCCCGGCCATCGTGCGCGGTTGGCGCTGCTCGGCCCAGGCGTAGCCGAACGACAGGTCCTTCGGGTCGAGCACGCCCTCGGTGGCGGCGTCGATGGCCTGGCGGCCGTGCCGCAGCAGCACCGGCGCCGCGCTGACGATGCCGTCTCCGGCGCGCAGGTCGACCGGCCGGCCCAACGCGGTGCGCACGCGCTCGTCGAGGGTCAGCTCGCGGCCGGCCACGGCGTGGGCGGCCAGCCAGTCGGCGGCTGGGCCGATGCCCTGCACGGCGGAACCACCGACGGGCACGGCGCCGCCGCGCGCGCCCACGGTGAGCACGCGGCCGTTGCGGTCGAGCGTGACCTGCGTGCCCGCGCCGGCCGGCAGGGCGGCACCGAACTCGGCGGTGAAAAGCACGAGGTCGTCGACGGTGGTGCAGGTGAAGTCCTGCCGCGGTTTAGTGGTCGGCGTCAGGCCGGGCCGGCCGCAGTCGCGCACGACACCGGGCTTGCGGTTCACGCCTTCGACCGCGTACGCCGCCGCGCCGGAGCGCAGCGTCACCGTGGACGTCAGGTTCTCGATGGACACGTCGCCGCGGTGGCCGAGGACCAGCGCCGCGCGGGCGCCGGACGACTGCGATTCGAGCTTGCCGTCGTACGCGGCGAGCCCCGCCGGCACGCCCGGGAAGCCGTCGGCGTCGGCGGTCACGAAGAACCCGCCGTTCACGGCCACGAGCGCGCCCGTCTTCGCCGCGATCGACGACGTGGTCTCCCGCTGCGCCACCGTGGCGTCGTGCGTCGCCTCGATGCTGCCGTGGAAGCGGCCGCGGTCGATCACGGCGACGTGCACCCGTTCCGCGTCGGGCACGGAGTCGGCGTCGTAGCCGGTCCACTCCGCCACTGCGCTGAACCCGGCCGCCTTGAGGGTCGACGCGGCCGCGGTGGCCGCCGCCTGCGTCGGGTACGAGCCGGTGCGCACACGCACACCCTCGACGCCGTGTGGGGTGTCGGAGAAGCCGGGCCATCGCACGGTGTCCTGACGCGCCGGGTAACCCGCAGCCTGCAGCCGCGCGGCGGTGTCACGCGCCCACGCCGCCGTGCCGAGCTCGGCGGTCGTCGCGGCGCCGGTGAGGATGTTCTCTGCCGGCGCGGTGATCGTGACCGTCCAGGACGGAGGGTGGGCCGAGCGGCTCAGGACACCGGTGCGCACGGTGACGCCCGGCGCGAGCACGTCGGTGGTCCAGGTGTAGCCGGCGGGGCCAGGCACCGACGCGTCGGCGGCCGGCGTGAGAACCGCCGCCGTCCCTGCGACGACGACGGCTGCCGCGAGCACGCGCCAAGCGCGTGACGAGGTGAACACTGTGGGTTTCTCCCTTGCCTCAAGCGGATCCGGGGTGAGTCCACCCGGCGTGATCGACCCGGACCTGTCTGGCGGCTGGAGCGGCGGTGAACCTCTGCCGAACCGGATACGTACGTAGTTTCTCCGTAGGACTCCGGATGTGCGGGCGGACCCAGGGCGCGATTGTGGAAGCGCACGAAGCACCACCGACACGGAGGCCCCCATGGCGATCGACTCCCTTCGCCAGCCGTGCCCGGTCTGCTTCCGGTCCACCGTCCTCATCAGCCACTGGTGGGGCCGGCAGTGGACGCACGTCGGTACCTGGCGCCCCGGCTGCGAGCCGGCCGGGCGCGACCGGGAAGCGTTGCACTCCCCCGCACCGGACACCAGACCGCCCGCACCGGATCTGGCTGCCTGAAAGAAAAAGCGCCCCCGCGGAAAGGAGGTCGTCACTCTCCTCCCGATCGAGTGAGCCGACCCGCAGGACCCCGTACCACGGAACGCCGACGTGGTACGGGGTTCGGTGCTGCCCGGGTAAACGGACCAACCTGACATCGGCCGCCACGAGACGTACTCTCACACCAATGTCGTGGAGGTGGTCTCGATGGGGACGCTGCCCGCGGAGCTGACCAGCTTCATCGGCCGGCAGCGGGAACTGGTCGAGATCCGCAGGCTCCTCTCCGCGGGGCGCCTCGTCACGCTCACGGGAGCCGGCGGCGTCGGCAAGACCCGGCTCGCGCTGCGCGTCGCCGACCAGGTGGCGCACACGTTTCCCGACGGGGTCTGGCTGATCGAGCTCGGCGACCTCCACGATCCCGCGCTGCTCGCCCAGACCGTCGGCGCGGCGTTCGGGATTCGCGACGCCGACGAGGACCCGCCGGGCCGGCTCGTCGAGTACTTGCGCGACAAGAGCTCGCTGCTGGTGCTCGACAATTGCGAGCACCTCGCCGAAGCGTGCGCACGGCTCGCGCGCGACCTCCTCGCCCGCGCACCGGATCTGCGGATCCTCGCCACCAGCAGGCACGTGCTCGGCATTGAAGGCGAACACGTGTACTCCGTGGCGCCGCTGGCGGTACCGGAAGTCCGCGACCTCGCCGACGCCATCGGCCTCGACGCGGTAACGCTGTTCACCGAACGGGCCACCGCCGTGTCGATCGGGTTCGCCCTCGACAGCACCAACTGGTCCACCGTCGTCGAGGTGTGCCGCCGCCTCGACGGGCTGCCGCTCGCGATCGAGCTCGCGGCCGTGTGGCTGCGCACCCTGGCGATCGACGAGCTGCTCGACCGGCTCGACGACACCTTCCAGCTGCTGAGCCCCAACCCGGTCGCGCCGCAGCGACAGAAGTCGCTGATGGGCACGATCGACTGGAGCTACCAGCTGTGCACGCCGCGTCAGCGGGTTTTGTGGACTCGGCTGGTGGTGTTCTCCGGCGGCTTGCACCTCGCCGCGGCGGAGGAGGTGTGTTCCGGCGACGGCATCGAAGCCGGCGCCGTCCTCGGCCTGCTGGCGGGGCTCGTGGACAAGTCCATCGTGCAGACCTCGGCCGACCGGGCGCCGACGCGCTTTCGCCTCCTGCAGACGATCCGTGAGTACGGCCGGCAGAAGCTGGCCGAAACGGGCGGCGAAGGCGCGCTGCGCGACCGGCACAGCGAGTACTTCCACCGCCTGGCCTGGCGCGCGCAGAGCGACTGGGACACGGGAGCCGACCAGGCCGAGGTCTACGCGACGGTGCTGCGCGACCACGCCAACCTGCGCGCGGCGCTCGAACACGACCTGGACACGCCTGAGCGGTTCGCCGCGGGCCTCGACCTCGTCGTGACGCTGCACTTCTTCTGGCTGCAGTGCGGACACCTCACCGAGGGGCGGCTGTGGCTCGCGCGGGCACTGGGCGTGAACCCCCGGCCGAGCCGCGATCGCGCGCGGGCGTTGTGGATCAGCGCGTACGCCGCATGCCTGATGGGCGAACCCCGCGCGGCGCTACCGCTCATCCGCGAGGCCGAGGAGTGGGGCCACCGCAGCGGCGACGAGGTCGTGCTCAGCTACGCGGAGATGCTCACGGCCGCGTGCCGCTACCTGGAGGGTGATTTCGCCACCGCCACGGCGTTGTTCCGCAAAGCGAACACCCGGTTCGCCGCGATTCCCGGCTACACCAGCATCAAGGTCCTCAGCCTGGGCACGGTGGCGCAGTCCGAGGCGTGGGGCGGTGACCCGGCGACGGCCGTGACCGTCGCGGACGAGGGCTTGGCCGCGTGCGACTCGACCGGTGAGCGCCGCGCCCGCACGCACTTGCTGTACGCGCGTTCGCTCGCCCAGTGGATGCTCGGCGAGCACGAGGCGGCGGAAACGGGGCTGCTGCGCGGACTTCGCACGGCACGGCTCTTCAACGACATCCTCAACGCGGCGCTGTCCGTGGAGCTGTTGTCGTGGACCGCCGCCGCGACCGGCCGGACCGAGCTGGCGGCCGAGCGGCTCGGTGTGGCGAACCGCGTGTGGCCGCTCGTGGGCGGCAAGGCGATGCTCGGGCTGCGCCGCATGATCGACGAGCACGCCACCTGCGAGCGCAAGGTGCGGGAAGCCCTGGGTGATGCCCGTTTTCGCACGGCGTTCAAGCACGGTGTCGAGGCATCGACCGGGTTCGAGGCCGCGCTCGCCCACCTGCTCGGTGAAAATGTCACCCCTCCCGCTCGGGTCGCGCCGGTCCGGGACACGTCGGAACCGGAGCTCACGAGCCGCGAGCTCGAGGTGGCCGAACTCGTGGCCGAGGGGCTGACGAACAAGGAGATCGCGCACCGGCTGGTGATCAGCCGCCGGACGGTGGAGTCCCATGTGGACCACATCCTCGGCAAGCTGGGCTTCAGCTCGCGCGGCCGGATCCCGGCGTGGCTCGCGCAACGGCGCGGCTGAGTCTCACCGCGCCGGCAGCCGGGACTCGATGCCGTCCAGGAGGACCCCGAGCCCGAGGGCGAACTGGGCGTCGCGAGGCGGGCCGGCCGGGTTCGTGAGCCACGCCGTGAGCAGGGCCACGGCGGGGTTCGCGGCAGCGAGGTCGCGCACAGCCGCCAGCGCGTCGGTGAAGGCGTCACCGGTGGATTCGTGGCGGGCTTCTTCGGCTTCCTGCACGCCGCTGCCGAGGACATGCCGGTCGATCAGCGCGGCGTACGTCATCTGCGTCGGACAGCGTGGCGCCGCGCCCATGAACTCGAGGCGGCGCATGAGGTGCGGGCCGGCGGGCGGGCGCGTGTGGGCGAGCAGGGCGCACCACGGGTGACGGCCGAGCATGCGCCGTGTGTCGAACGCGAGGGCGCGCAGGTCGGCCCTCCAGTCGCAACCGGGCGCGACGGGCACGGGGATCTCGGCGACGGCCGCGTCGAGCATCAGATCGCTGCGGCCTTCCCGGCTGTGGACGTAGCGTTAAGCGCCATCGACATGCAGGGGCCGAGCCGGGCGGCCACGGACTTCATGGTGACCGCGGCTCCTTCGTCGGCCAGGGCGATCGCCGCGCCGACGATTTCGTCGCGGCCGAGGGCGCGTTGGCGCGGCGGAGGCGGGGGCAGCGTCCAGATCAACGAGGGCTCTGCCGGGGGGTCCGGCTGGGTGTGCAGCGGGGCATCAGCTACGGGCTGTTCGGCGAGCCGGACGAGTTCGTGCCGCAGGCTCGCGCGCTCGGCGGCGGGCTGGTGCGCGCCTACGTGTTCTGGAGCCAGGTCGAGCCGCGGCCCGGCGAGTACGACTGGACGGCGGTCGACGCCCAGCTGGCGCAGCTCGACGGCGCCGAGGAGGTGTGGCTCACCGTCTGTTCCAGCTCACCTTGGGCGACGAAGGTGCCCACGGACTTCCTGCCGCCTTCGCCGGCGCACGACCCGGCCGGGTTCCGGCGATTCGTCCGGGAGCTGTGCGGTGCTGTGCGAGCCGGGTCAAGTTCTGGCAGTGCGACAACGAACCGAGCAACACCGGGCTGCTGTGGGCCGGGACGGCCGAGGAGTACGTCGGGCAGCTGAAGGTGCTGCACGACGTTGTCAAGCAGATCGATCCGGCCGCGCTGGTCGTCCTCGGCGGGTGTGGCTACGACGTGTTCTCCAGCGAACCCGGCAGTGAGCCGCGGCGGTTCTTCGACCACCTCGTGTCCGGGAGCCCAAGCCGATCGTCGCGAGCGAGCACGACGGGCCGGTGCCGTTCGAGTTCCCGGAGCTGCAACCCGTGATGCAGCAGGCGTTCCTGCGCGCGTTCGCGGACGCGCCCGCCACAGAGCACCGGCGAGCTGAAGGAGAGCGCGGCGCAGGAGACGCCGGAGCGCGCCGCGATGCGATCGTTGTACGCGCGGATGGCCGAGCTGCCGCCTCGGTTGCAAATGTTCCTCTACGGCTGCCCGCCCGAGCTCGACGCGCTGCGCGACCGGATCGGCTGCCGGCAGCTCGTGGTGCGGACGGTGCTGGCGCTCGCGGCGGGGATCCGGCGCACGGCGTACTGGAACCTCGCGCCCGAGGTGCCCGGGCCGGTCGACCCACTGCAGCTGATGCACCTGCTGTTCGGGAAGCTGCCGCTGCTGGGCTACCGCGGCCGGTTCCTCGAGGTGCGGCGGCCGATGGCGGACACGTTTTCGCTGCTTGCCGAGCGGTTCGGGGGAGTCGAGCGAGTGTCGCGAATGGACGCCGGGGTGCCGGCGTACGCGTCGAGCGCACCGGGCGTGGTCCGCTGGTGGTGTGGGACCAGCGCGACCCGGTGGACGGGGAGCACGAGCCGCCCGTGTCCGTGCGCCTGCCGTGGTCCGCGCCGGAGGCGATCGCGGTCGACGCGTTCGGGGTGCCCGTCGCGACCGACCTCGCGAACGGCTCGGTGCGGCCGGCCGTGTCGCTCACGCCGGTGTTCGTCGGCGGCGCGTGACGCGGGAACTACGATGCGCTGGTGGAACTGCGCCAGCTGCGGTACTTCGTCGCCGTCGCCGAGGAGATGAACTTCGGGCGGGCCGCGGAACGGCTGCACATCGCCGGCCCCTCGCTCTCCCAGCAGATCAAGGCGCTCGAGCGCGATCTGGGCGTGCGGTTGTTCGACCGGGACCGCCGTTCGGTGGCGCTGACCGCGGTCGGCGAGTCGCTGCTGCCGGGCGCCCACGCGCTGCTGCAGCAGGCGGACGACCTGCGCCGCCAGGCCACCGGGCTGTCGGGCGCCGAGGCCGTGCGGCTCGGCTACGTGAACTGGCGGCCCGCCGACCTCGTCGAACGCACCGCCGGCGTCGCGCGCGTGCAGATCGACGCGTGGGTGCTGCCTTCGCACGCGCAGGCCGGGCGTGTCGCCGACGGCAGCATCGACCTGGCCATCTGCTGGGTTCAGACGCCCGACCTCGCCGACCAGGACCTCACCGCGCGGCTGATCGGCGCAGACCACCTCTACGCGGTGTCCCCCGGCACCGACACCTCGCCCGTCGCGGCGCAGGACCTGGCGGTGCTGGTCGACTCCGACACGCTCAGCTGGTCGTCGTGGAACCTCTACGCCGGGCAGTTCGCCCGCGACACCGGCGCCACCGTCGTGCAGACCGACGACGGCGGCGTCACCGGCCCCGGGTTCTTCGAGCACGTCCGCCGCTTGCGCCGGCCCGTCGTCAACTCGCCGAAGGGCCAGACCACTCCCCTGCCGCCGGACCTGGTGCGCCGCCCCATCGTCGACCCGTCGCCGTGCTGGACCTGGTCGCTGGTCACCCGCCGCGACGACACCCGCGCTTCCGTACGCGCCGTCGTCGACGCCCTCACCGCGGACCTCGGCACCTTCGGCCTCGACGACTCCACCTGGCTGCCCGCGACCGACCCGTACTCGCGGCGCACGGCCGACCCCGTGTGAACCGCGGCCTCCGACGTGCGAGTGAGCCGGTCGTGGCACCCGCGGGGCCGGTGCGGCGCAGGATCTCCCCGTCGGAAAGGGCTTCGCGAGCAGACAGCCATGAGTTCCTGGCCCGCGTCACCACCACCGTCGCCGACGGCACCGCCCCAGCCGAAGTCGACCACCGCCGCGCCGCCGAAGCCGTGCGCGCCCGCGAGCCGGCCGTCACCGGCCACCTCGGCCGGCTGTGGCGTCCGGTCGGCGAGCTGCGCAGCATCGGCCTCTGGCGCGCCGGCACCGAAGCCGCCCTCCGCAGCGACGTCCTGGGCACACTCCCCCGGGCGCGACTGGATGACCTACGAGATCACAGCCCTCGAACCGCATCCGAACGACCCGGGCCCGAAAGCCTGAACCCGACCGCCGGGGCCCCGCCCAACCACGCGCAGGCCGCGAACCCGTCCGTACCTGCGGGACCGGCTCCCCCGGCACCGCACCCAGAGCGTCTCGACGGCCGGCCTCAGCGGACCGGCTGCGCCCCCGTTGCGAAGCGGGCCGACGCGGCGAGCAGCGCGTCCCGCGCGGCCCGGATCCCGCTGTGCTCCTCCTCGCCCGCGCGGCAAACCGCGACGATCGTGCGAGACAACGCAGGCCGCGTGGTCAGGATGCGCACCCCGGCCGGCGGCGTACCGCGGGCCAGGCGGGGCACGAGCGCGGCGCCCGCGTTGCCGGCGACCAGCGCCAGCTGCGTCGGATAACCGCCGACGGTGCAGCTGATCTTCGGCTCCAGCTGTTGCGCCCGGAGGACGTGGACGAGCCATTCGTAGCAGCCTGAGCCGGCGGTCCAGGCGATCCAGGGCACGTCGTCGACCTCGGCGAGGTCGACGGTGCGACGGTACGCGAGGCGATGGGTACCGGGGAGCGCGAGGTCGGCGACGTCGGAGAAGAGCGTGGTGGCGGTGACGGTCGGCGGAAGCACTGTGGGGCGGTCCGCCCAGCTCTCGGCCACGGCGATGTCGAGGTCGCCCGCCACGACCTGGGGCAGGGTCTGCTCGGCCTCGCCCTCGCGCAGGGTCACCTCGAGGCGCGGGTGCTGGGCGGCGAGCGTCGCGAGGGCCGGCGGCAGGAGGGCGTGGATGGTCGTCGGAATCGCGCCGAGACGCAGCGGGCCGAGCACGTCTTCGTTCAGCAGCTCCAGATCCGACCTCGCCTGCGCGACCTGGGCCAGGATCCGGCCGGCGTGCCCGGCGAGCACCTGGCCCGCGCGCGTGAGCCGCACGCCGCGGCCGCGGGGTTCGAGCAGCGCCTGCCCGGCCTCTCGTTCCAGCTTCGCGAGCTGCTGCGACACCCCGGACGGCGTCACGTGCAGTGACGCGGCCGCCGCGGCCACCGAGCCGTGCTGGGCGACCGCGTGCAGGGCGCGCATCCGGTCGAGGCTGAACACGGTAGTGATGCTACCGAATTCCGCTCAGGAACATTCGCTTGTCCTTGACAGTTGCGCACCGCAGGCTTGAGGGGTGACCACGACCGAGCTCCCGTCGCGTCCCCCGGTGGCCGGGCCGATCACCGTTCTCACCGAACGGATCGATCCGCGCCTGCTCGCGGCGGCCGGCAGCCTATGCATCGCGTTGTCGTCGGTGTTCATCAAGGTGTCGGGCACGAGCGGCTCCACGAGCTCGTTCTGGCGGTGCCTGCTCTCGATCCCCGTGCTGGCTGCGCTCGCCTTCTGGGAGTGGCGGCGTACGGGCGTGCGACCGAAGATCCTGTTCCCGCTGCTGGGCGGCATCGGTCTCGGCCTCGACTTCGTACTGTGGGGCGAGTCGATCCCCCGCGTAGGCGCCGGCATCGCGACGGTCCTGCTCGGCGTGCAGGTCGTGATCGTGCCGCTGCTGGCGTTGCTGTTCCTCACCGAGCGCCCCGGCCGCCGCTTCCTGCTGACGGCCCCGGCACTGCTCGTCGGCATCGTGCTGAGCGGCGGGTTCCTCGGCAAGAGCGCCGTCGGCTCCGATCCGCTCAGCGGCGCCCTCCTCGCGCTGGCCGCGGGCGCGGGCTACTCCTGCTACCTGCTGTTCATCAGGCTCAGCAGCGGCCCTTCCACGCAGATCCGGTCGCTGCTGCTGGCGACGCTCTCGGCCGGCGTCGTCGCGGTCGCGCTCGGCGTGCCCACCCACCGGCTCGACTTCGCACCGGGGTGGCCCGCGTTCGGCTGGCTCGTGGCGCTCGCGCTCGTGGGCCAGGTCGTCGGCTGGCTGCTCATCGCCGCCGGGCTGCCGCGGATGACATCCGCGACGGGCTCGGTCCTGATGCTGCTGCAGCCGATCGGCGCGGTCGTCTACGGCATCGTGCTGCTCGGCGAGGAGCCGACGGTGCTGCAGTTGGCCGGCTGTGCGGTCGTCGTGGCCGCGGTGTGCTTCGCCGGCCGCGCGCCGCGGGAGGTCAGCTCTCCGGGAACGCCAGCCCCACCGACGCGAGGATGGCGCCCACGAGTTCGCGCGCCTCGTCGCGACGGAACTCGATGACGTCCGGCGCACCCAGCAGCTCCTCTTCGAGCTGCCCCACCGGCCAGGTCACCACGGTGCCGTGCCGCGCGAGCAGCAGCCCGACGTCGCGGATCCGGTAAATGTCCCCGACATCGAGCCACGCGTACAGCAGCAGCTGCCACAGCCAGCGGCCGATGCGATCGGGGTCCCGGACCCCGACCACGGTCTTCACGTCGAGCAGCGTCGCCGTGCCGTCGCCGATCCCGCCGGCCGGGTCGATCGCGCCCAGCAGCACGTCGCCGTCGGCCCAGCCGGGCACGATCGTGGGCCCGGCGATGCCGAGCTGCGCGCCTTCCGGCGGGTTCCCGCCCATCCGGCGCAGCTCCCACAAAGCGCCCCGGTCGTGCAGCCGCTTCGCGATTTCCGCCAGCTCCGCGACCTGGTCGTCCGTCGCCAGCCCGCGCAGCGCGTCGATGCTCGCACCGCCGCCGTCGACGACCCGTGCCAGCCGCGAGTCGATTCCGCCCGAGCGGTAGACGTCCTCGCACGCCGAGAGCACGAAGTTGGTCCGCGCCAGGCCGGCCTCCACTCCCGGCGACCCGAGCGTGCCCGGTGGCGCGTACCGGTCTTGGTAGGCGCGCGTGCGGTCGAAGAACTCCGCCCAAGCTTCGGCGACGCCGGGCAGCGGCTCGGCGACCGCGCCGCCGAGGCGGTCGCCGAGATCCAGCCACGTTGTCGCGGCGGGCCGGACGCCCAGCGCGCGGGCGCGGAATTCGGCCGGCAACCCCCGGTGTGTCGGGTACTCGGCGGCCTGTGCGTGCGCCCACGCCCCGGTGGCCCACTGCGCGCCGACGAGCCCGAGCAACGCGTAGTACGGCGGCGCCGGCTGAACGAGATCGGCCACGCGCTGGCCGAACGCGCCCCCGATCTCCGCCCAGTGGCGGCGCGGCACGTCGCGGGCGGGCGGGCGGACCGGCCGCACGTCCTGCACCGCCGCCTCGACCCGGGCCGCCACGGCGGGGGTGCCGGTGAACACGCTGGCGCACCAGGACGTGAGGACGCTCGCCGGGTCGGCCAGCTCCGAGGTCAGCGACACGCGGTCATCCCGCGAGCGCCTGGCCTTCGCGGAAGAACCCCAGGAGGTCGGGCAGCTCTCGCACGGGGTGCGCGGCACCGAACGGCGCGTTCCAGAACGCGCCCTCGCGCGGCTCGTGCGGGCCGACGTAGGCGTACGGCTCGGGCAGGTAGGCGTCGCCGGGCGAGAGGCCGTAGTTGACCGCGCCGAGCGTGATCGCGACGTCGAAGTGTTCCGGCCACAGCACCGGGGTCTCCTCCGGCGCGAACTCCCGCAGGGCCCGGTCACCGGCGGCGAAGGCGGACAGCAGGGTGGCCACCGCTTCGGCGTCGAGCTCGATCGTCTCGTCGGCGCGCACGGACGGTCCGTCGGAGTACACGTCCGCGAGGTCGCTCGGCTCCACGCCGATCGACGCCGCCACCTCGTGGTAGGTACGGCCGCTCAGGTCGACCGCCCCGGTCGGCGTCCGCAGCCGGGTTCCTTCCACCGCCAGATCGGGCTCGGCGATCGTCGCGAACCCCTCACCCACCACGCGCAGCTCGATGCGCTCGGACCTGCGGAACTGCGGTCCCGCCAGTAGCAGCTCGGCCACGCCGTGCAGGGAACGCCTGGTCGTCGTCAACGCCGTCACACCCCGATCCTGCCCTTCGCCTGCCCGGCGGGGCGAACCGGACACCCAGTACAGTCGCCGCGTGATCAAGAAGGCACTCTCCGCGGCGGTCGTGCTCGCCGCGTTCCTCGGTCTCGCCGCCTGCACCAACCCCACCGGGAAGTCGTGGGCCATCAGCTACGAGGTCACCGGCAGCGGGACCACGAGCGGGATCACCTACTCGCAGTCGGTCGACCGCTACCAGAACGACTCGACACAGCACCAGCTCACCGGCCCGATCGGGCTGCCGTGGAAGCAGGACGTGATCATCAGCGCCGGCCGCGACGCCTCGGTCACCGCCACGCCCACCGGCAACGCCACGCTGACGTGCCGGATCCTGCTGGACAAGCAGAAAGAACTCGCGAAGGCGACTTCGCCCGGGCCCGGCAAACCGGTGACGTGCAGCAAGACCACGGACAGCTGAGCCGGTCGGGCCGGCTGCGCTGATCGGAGACGTCGGGACCGGTCCCGCCCGGCGGTGGTGGTCTTGGCCGGTTCCAGCCGCCGTCCACCGGACAGCGCCCCGCGAGGGTTTGCTCGGCGGACGTTCCCGAGAGGTGGTGCCCGCCGTGCCCGACCCGAGTCCCACCGAGCTGCCGGCTCAGTAGTACCCATACGACGATGAAGACGTCCGCCGCGCCCTCTCCTCGGCCCGGTGGGCGATGGCCACGCAGGCGACGCTCTACCTCGTGCTGTCGATGCTCGTCTGGGCCCTCGTGACGAGCCTCGACGACACCGGCGACCTGGGCGGCGTCCTCGCACTGGCCTGGCTCGACGCCGCGCTGGCCGTGGCGGTGGCGGTCCGCGCGGTGCTGCTCGGCCGCCGCCGGCCCGTGGCGTGGTGGACGACGCTCGGCGTCGAGCTCGGGTTCGCGCTCCTCGTGGTCGGCGGTGTCATCGCTCTGCTCTCCGATGCGGCCGGCAGCGCCGCGCTGGTGGGCACCTTCCTGTGGCTGCTCCTGGCGCGGCCCGTGCTGCGGCCACTGCAGCGACCCGAGGTGAAGACGGCTTTCTGGCTGCGCGTCAAAGACGAGGAATGGCAGCGGGCGGCGCGGCGAAAACGGCGTTGAGCCGCACCGCGAACCGCGTCAGGACAGGAACTTCGCGACGGTCTCGGTGAAAGCGGCCGGGTCGTCGATCCACGGGTAGTGGCGCCGTGCTGGGTCACGGTGTGCGCGTCCGGGAACAGGGCCGCGATGGCGGCGGCTACCTCGGGCGGGGTGATCAAGTCGAGCTCGCCCGCGAGTATCAACACCGGGGCCCGGACCGCGGCCAGTCCGGCTCGCGTCCGTGGTGGGTCGAAGGCGCCTTCGCAGTTGTAGCCCGCGGGCGGCGCGGGCGTTGCGCTGCACCGACTCGGTCGCGTGGTGGGCTTTCGCGGTGTCGTCCCAGCGGCCGTAGTACCTCGGCGCGAGGGCGGCCCACGCGGTACTCGTGGCCCGGCCGGCGGCGATTTCTCCGTACGCCGCCGCGACGGCCGCGTACCCCGGTTCCGTTGCCCGGCGGGCGATCGAGTGCCGGCGCTGGTCGGGTGCCTGTTCGAAGGCGACGGACCGGGCGCTCGGGGTGATCAGCGCGAGCCGGCCGACGCGATGGGGCCGCGCGGCCGCGTACCGCATCGCCAGGCTCGCGCCTGCGGAGTGGCCGAGCAGGTCGAGGCTTTCGAGGCCGTGGTGCTCACGCAAGGCCTCGACGTCGCCGATCTGGCGGTCGCAGCGGTAGGTGCCCGGGTCGGCGGGCTCGGCGGACGCCCCCGTGCCGCGCAGGTCGAGCACCAACAGGCCTCGGTGCGCCGCCAGTCCTCCGAGGTCGCCGAGGTAGGCCGCATCGCGCATCGGGCCATCCGGCAGGCAGACGACGGGTGTGCCGGAACCGAGCACGCGGTAGGCGAGGGTGGTCCCGTCCGGCGCGGCGAAGGTCGGCATGCGCGGATCTTGGCACCGCCGGATGACCGGCGGCAAATTCGGTGGTCTGGCCGGGGTTCGCGCCGTAGCGTGCGCGTCGGCATCGAGCACGGAGGAGCGGGACAGCGAGCACGACCTACCACGGGGAAGCCGACGAACGCTTCGGAGCCGTCGCCGACGCGTTCGCGCGCAACTTCGCCGAGTTCCCCGAACTGGGCGCCGCGGTCACGGTGTTCGCGGGCGGCCGCAAGGTGGTGGAGCTGTGGGGTGGCGTCGCGGACCAAGCCGCGGGCCGGGCGTGGGAACGCGACACCGTGGTGCCGGTTTTCTCCTGTGCCAAGGCGATCGTGAGCTTGTGCGCACACCTGCTCGTGCAGGAGGGGCGGCTGGACCTCGACGCGCCGGTCAGCCGGTACTGGCCCGAGTTCGCGCCGGAGGGCAAAGAGGCCATCACGCCGCGGATGGTGCTCGGGCACCGCGCGGGACTGCCCGTGCTCGACAAGACCGTGCCGTTCGACGAGATCGCGCGGTGGACACCAGTGATCCGCGCGATCGAGGAGCAAAAACCGTTGTGGGAGCCGGGAACCACGTACGCCTACCACGGCCACGTGTTCGGATTCCTGCTCGGCGAACTCGTGCGGCGGCTCACCGGGCTCACGCCGGGCGCGTACTTCCGCTCGGCGGTCGGCGAGCCGCTCGGGCTGCGCGCGTGGCTCGGGCTGCCCTCGGCCGAGATGGCAGCGCGGGCCCGGCTGGCGGAAGCCGAGGGCCGCCCGCCCATGCCGCCGCCCGAGCACATCTTGACCCGGATCGTCACGATGAACGGCGCACTCGTGTTCCCGGGCCTCGACGAACCCCACGGCTGGAACGACCCGGCGCTGCTGGGCATGGAGCTGCCGGGCGCGGGGGCGACCGCGTCGGCGAGCGGGCTCGCCGGCCTGTACGCCGCCGCGGTCGCCGGTCTCGACGGCGGGCCTCGGCTGCTGTCCCCGGAGACCGTGACCGACGCCGTCCGCGAGGTCTCCTCCGGCAAGGACTGGTTCGGCTTTGACGCGGGCGCCCGGTTGGGCTCGGGCTTCCTGCTCGACTCGGCGTTCCGCCCGATGCTCGGCGCGCGCAGCTTCGGCAACGACGGCGCCGGCGGCCAGTTCTCCTTCGCCGACGACGAGCACGGCGTCGGCTTCGCCTACGTCGCCAACCGCATGGTCGGCCACGGCGACGCACGGGCCACCAACCTCGTCACCGCCCCGCGAGAGTGCCTGGGATGACCGGTCTTCGCGGCTTAAAGTCCACATCGGACACTATCGGCGGCCGGCGTGGGCTCGCCCGGCACGAGGAAGCGCCGGGCCCGCAGGGTCATGCCGGCCCGGCAAACTGCCCGTCGCCGCGAACTCGAGGCGCTTGCCGAGGACACGGCCTGGTCGGCGAAGCGCTCACAGCAACAACCGGCGAGGGCACCGAGCCCGCGACCACGCCCAGGGCGAGGAACCGCCGCCCCGCACACCCGCGCGGGCGCGTCCAAGCATTCGTCGCCGCGAGTTCCGGGCGCGCAGCAACCGACACTCCGATGCCGCGGACCGCTCAGAGCCACACCAGCAAGCGAGCAAAAACTGCTACCAGGCCGGCGCGAGGAAGCCGGCCCCGCAAGGTCAGCGCGGGCCCGGCAAAGCGCCCGTCGCCGCGAACTCGAGGCGCTTGGCGACCGACACGGTCTGGTCGGCGAAGCGTTCGTAGAAGCGGGTGAGCAGCGTGGCCGCGACGGCGGTGCGCTGGCCGTGCGTCCAGTTCGCGGAGGTGATCGTGGCGAGGATGCGCGCGTGGAGGGCGTCGACGGTTTCGTCGGAGCGGCTGAGCTCCGCGTAGCCGCCCTCGACGCCGCCGCCGCGGATGAACTGGGTGAGGCGGTCGGCCATGCGGGCGGTGACGTCGCCCAGTTCGGCGAAGACCGGCTCCAGGTCGGCGGGCACGGTGCGTTCGGGGTGGCTGCGCCGGGCGGTGCTGGCGATGTGGGCGGCCAGGTCGCCCATCCGCTCGATCTTCTCGGCGCAGTACACCACCGCGAGCACGCCACGCAGGTCGCCGGCAACGGGGGCCTGCAAGGCGAGCAGCGAGTACGCCTCTTCCTCACACTCGGCGCGCTGGTCGTCGAGTGCGGCGTCGGCGCCGATGACCTGCTCGGCAAGCGCGAGGTCCGCGGTCAGCAGCGCGCGGGTCGCGGACCGCATCGCCGCGGCCGCGGCCTCACCCATCCCGGCAAGCCGCTCGTCGAGCCGGTCGAGGTCGTCCTTAAAGCCTTCGCGCATGAACCGCGACTCTACCGAGGTCCGGCCGACCTCGCCGCGTCGGCCAGTTCCTCGACGTGCTCAAGGTCAACGAGGTCGGACGTGTGGCCGCCCTCGTGCCCGCCGGGCACGCGGCACACCGCGCCGTCTTCGGCGAGCGCGCCGCACTCCGCGCGGGCCTCCAGCACGCGCCGGCCCGGCCACCAGCGCAACCACCACCTCGGGCCACCGGGCCCGGCACCGCGGACGCCTGCGACGTGCTCGTGGCCGTGTCCTGCCTCGAGCTCGCAGTACAACGACGAGGACGCCCCGCGGACCGCAACGCTCCGCAGGACCGATCGTTCCCGCCCGGACAGCTCCAGTGGCTCCAGGCACAGCGCGCGATCCGCCATGGCTCCACAGCGTAGGCGCATGAGCCCGCACCCCCTTCCCGGCCCAGGTCCACCGGCGCGTCGCGGCTGGTCACCGGCCGGGAAACCCTTGCGCTGAACCGGATCCCACCGGCGTCCGTGATGAGCGGTGAGCCGGGCGGACGATCCGGCACCTCGAGAAAGGGTTCATGCCCCATGCGCGTCACCACCGTGGCCACTGTCGTCTCCTTCGCCGCGCTCGCCGTGTCCCTCACCGCGTGCAGCGGCTCGACGGGTGGCGCGGCCTCGCCCGATCCGCTCGTCGCCCGCAACGCCACGGCGTCGGCCACCGCGCCCGTCACGGTTCCGGCCACCACCCCCGCCACCCGGGCCCCTTCGACGTCCGCGAAACCGCCTGTCCAGAAGGCCACCGCGGCCGAGACGTTCCACGCCGAGCTCACCCTGCAGCCCGACCAGAACGTCGCCCTCCTGACGCTCGAGAACCGCGGCAAGACCACCGTGACGCTCAAGGGCTGGCCGAAGCTGCGGTTCCTCGGCGCCGACGGCTCGCCGCTCGACTTCCCGATCCACGAGGTCGAGATCCCGGGCGCGGCCATCCCCGTCACCCTCAAGCCCGGCACGACCGCATTCGCCGGCGTGAAGTGGACACTCGGCGACAAGGCCGATTCCGACGCTTTCGTGGCCAGCAACTTCGAGGCGACCCCGCCCGGCGCCACGGGAACCACGAACATCGACCTCATCGGCCTCGACGGGCAAACCGTTCAGGTGCCTCAGTTCCCGATCAAGTCCGTGGAGGTCGGCACGCTGCAGCCCGCCGCGCAGGGCGTGCTCGTCTTCTGAGTCCACAAAGGACGTCACCAGGGCGGCTCGACCAAGAGTTCCAGCGCCGTGCCCACCGACGCCAGCGAAGCGTCGTCGTGTGAAGCCAGCGCGACGACGAAAGCGCCTTGCAGCAACGCGAGCACGGCGTCGGCGAGGACCTCGGCCGGCTGGTCGGCCCGCACGTCACCGCGCCGCTGCCCTTGGCGCAGCAGCTCGGCGATCCGTCCTTTCCAGACAGCCAGGTCCTCGGCGAGCTGTGCGCGGAACGCTTCGTGTTCCGCGCACAGCTCCGTGGCGAGCTTGCCCGCCAGGCAGGCGTCCCGGTGCCCCGAGGCGATGAACCGGTCGGCCATCGCGCGGAAATACCCCGACAGCACCGCGGGTGTGGTCAGGTCCGCGCGGCCGCTCCACTCGCCGAGCTGGTCGAGCTGGAACTGCACGTACCGCGCGAGCACCTGCTTCGCGAAGCCTTCCTTCGAGCCGAAGTGGTGGTAGAACGAGCCCTTCGGCACGCCGGCGCCCTCGAGGATCGCGTCGATCGTGGTGCCGTGGAAGCCGTGGCCATAGAGCCGGCGCATGCCTTCGCGCAGCAGCTTCTCCCGGTGCGGGATCGTCGTCGACGCAGTCATCTGCACCTTTCCGCAGCGGCCGGACCCGGGCCACGCGGAGCGTAGCGCCAGGCGCCGGTCCGGTCCAGCCGCTGCCGGAGCGCTACGTGCGCAGCCCCGCGACCAGCAGGGACACCAGGCGGCGCGCGTCGTAGCGGTTGTCGTTCTCCGCGCCGATGCAGAGGTTGCCGACGCCCCGCATCAGCTCGTACGCGCCGACGTCGGCCCGGATCTCCCCGGCCTCGGCCGCCGCGGTGAGCAGCCGCGCGCACACCGGCATCAGGCGATCGAGGAACAACGAGTGCAGCGCTTCGAACCCGGCCTCGTCGGACTGCATCGCGCCGGCCAGCCCGTGCTTGGTGACGAGGAAGTCGACGAACAGCTCGATCCAGCGCCCCAGCGCGACGTGCGGCGTGGGGCCCGCCGCGAGCAGCTCGGGCCCCGCCTCCGCGCACGCCTCGATCTGATGCCGGTACACGGCGACGATCAGCTCCGCCCGCGTCGGGAAGTGCCGGTAGATCGTGCCCATCCCGACGCCGGCCTTCGCCGCGATGTCGCGCACCGGCGCGTCGACCCCGGACGCGACGAACACCGCGGCCGCTGCGGTCAGCAGCGACTCCTCGTTGCGCCGCGCGTCCGCCCGCTTCGGCCGCGCGACGGGCTCCTCGTTCACCACAGCTCTCCTCACCGGCCCGCAGCGGAACAGTGTTCCGCCTGCCTATGATGCCACGGGAGCCGGGCTCAGACCGCGACCAAGCCGGCTTCGCGCCGGGTCTCGTGCTCGACATCGCGAGCGCGCCGGCCAGGCGGATGTGCTCCTCGCAGGCACGCCGGGCCGCGGCCGGGCCGCGGTGGATGGCGGCAGCCGTGCCGATCGCCCGCACCTCGCGCAGCGACAGCTCCGCCCGCCGGTCGTCGACGAACGCGAAGTGCCGGAAGATGGTGATCCGCGAGCGGATCCCGTGCGGCTGGTCGGCGAGCACCGGGTTGTGGTCGCCGAGTAGCAGCCGGTAGAACCCGTCTTTTCCCCGGCCGCGCGTCGTCACTTCGCCGGCAGAGGAACGTCGACTCCAGGTGGTCCGGCTGGGCGACCAGCGCCTCGGCATCGGACTCCGACGCGCGCTGCGCGAACTTCTCCTCAGCGAGACCTTCCAGGTTCTGGCGGACCCCGCAGAGCGCCTCGACGCCTTCCTGCGTCAGGGCCGTGACGATGGGCTCGCGGCGGGGATTCGGCGCACCGGCGGCCGCTCGGTCATCGACGTCTCGTCGATCCGGGGGCACCGTCGCCGTCGCGCGCGCCCACGGCTACCCCGCGACGAAGGGCGCGGTGCGGACCATGTCGAAGAGCGCGGCGATCCCCTACGCGCAGGAGAACATTCGTGTGAACTCCGTGTACCCCGGCTTCAACCGCACGCCGCACACACCGAGGCGCAGGGCCCGGAGATCACGCGTTCGTGATCGGCCAGGCCCCGATGGGCCGCGCGGGCGACCCGCGGAGGTCGCCAACGGCGCCCTGTTCCCGGCCGGCGACGAGTCCAGTTTCGTCACCGGTCCGAGCCGGGCGTGGACGGTGGCTCTCTGGCTCAGTGAGGCGGCGGCGCGACCTGGCCGCTCCCTGCCGGCAACCGATCGGCGCCCCAGCTGCGTTCGAGGTACCCGACGATCCGCTCGACGTCCTCGGCCGGCACCTTCTCCGGCTCGCCGTGTTCCAGCGGGTCGACGTGGAAGAGGTAGAGCCGCGAGGCGAACTGGTCGAACGGGAGCGAGGCCTCGCCGAAGCGTTCGCCGTTGCCGGCGGTGGAGACGACCACGCCGTCACCCCAGTCCTGGCCGCTGTCGTTGTTGGGGTTGAAGAAGTACACGCGCATCACGTCCTGCGGGTCGGGCGCGACGCGCAGGATCGTGATCGCGTGCCAGCCCACGTAGCGCGCCGCGCTGTCGGTCACGGCGACGCCGGCCGGCTGCGGGTGGATCAGCGGCTGGTCGCCGTTGTAGGCCGGGTGGTAGCTGGCGTGGAAGGCCCGCAGGAACTCGTCGAGGTCGATCAGGTTCCCGGTGGCGACGTCGACGTTGATGCGGAAGCCGCGGAACGCCCACCAGCCGTGGAACTCGGGGTTGACCCAGCGGTGCGGGTCACCGGGGCGGTCGACGCAGCGCCGGCCCATCTCGGCGTAGATGCGGTCCAGGTGCGGCACCACGAGCAGCGACACCGGGTCCAGGTCCACCGGCAGCTTGCGCGCGACACCGCCCTCGCTCTCGCGCGACGAGATGGGCTGCCCCTCGAAGTGCATGGTGATCTCGTCGTCGCGGGCCGCCCACACGACCATCTGCAGCAGGTAGTCCGGGTCGTTGCCCGCCCACATCGACAGCGCGCGGGCCGACTGGCAGGTCGGGTTGTCGCCCTGCCCGACGCCGAGCGGCAGGCCGAGCATCGACAGGACGCCCGCGGTCAGGCGCGCCTTCGCGTCGGGCGCGGGGCCGAACACGGCCGTGAGCCGTTCGCGCGCGGCCGGGCCGAGGGTGAGCGCCAGCTGGCGCCACAACGCGGGCACCACCGGCGGCTCGTACAGGATGCCGCGGTCGAGCAACAACGCCAGACCGTAGACGGACTGCGCGGTCTCCGGGTGCACGGCCTCCTCGATGAGCTGGTGCACGAGATCGCGGTAACGCAGCAGGCAGTTGCGGCCGGTGTCGGACAGCCCGAGCGCCTCCGCAACGAGGTAGTCGCCCTCGTGGCGCACGAACCGCAGCAGCTCGGCGTGGTACGGCGAAACCAGCCCGGTGTCGTGCATCGCCCGGGCGAAGCCGGAGGCCTCGTACTGCAGGCCACCGCCGTCCATCGCCTCGAGCCGCGAGCGGAAGACCTCGAACCCCGGGTCCTCCCGGCACGCCTCGGTGGTGCCGAACAGGCTCGTGATGAGCCGGTCGAGCCCCTGCCCGGAATTCGGGCCCAGGTCGACCTCGGGGTCGTCGCGGTAGACGGAGATCCTCGTGATCAGCGACTGCACCTGCTCGACCTGGATCGGGCGCTGGCGCAGGATCCGCCAGATCTCCTCGCCCAGCTTGTCGAGCACGCTGGCGTAGCCGATCCCGTCGGCCACGTGGCGGAACAGCGCGCGAATGAGCTGCGCGGTGCGGCCCTCGTGCGCCCGCTCGGCCTCGGTGGGCGGGGTGAACAGCAGCTCCAGGTTCATCGCGAGCACCTGGGAGAGGAACCCGCGGGCATCCTCGGCGGACAGCGTCGGGTGGGGGTAGTCCCCCAGCGCGACGGCGAGCATGCGCAGCTCGCTGGCCGCCTCGATCACGACGGTGTCCGCTTCCCCGCTGTGCAGCCCCGGGCCGACCAGCGCAGGCAGGAGGATCTCCGGCGAGGCCCAGTCGGTGCCCTGATAGAGACCGGCTTCGTCCAGCGCCTGCGCGCGGGCCTGCACGGCGGCGGCCCCGCCGGGCTGCAGCAGCACGCGCCGCAGGGCCTCCAGGACCCGCCGCAGCTTCGTGTGCTTGCCGAAGTCGCGCGTCTCGGCCATGGCCTGGACGGCATCGTCGAGCGAAGCCACCCGCTTGGCGAGGGTGGCGCCGCCCGTGGCGTCGGCGTTCGGATTCACTGGTGTTACCCCGGTCGGCTCTCCCGCCTGGTTCTCAGACGTAGAAGTCGAGCTCTTCCTGTTTCTTCAGCGTTTCGCGCATCCGGTAGGCGTCGTCACCGAAGAAGTACAGCAGTCCCCAGTGGGTGCCGAACGCGGTCCGCTTGGTCACCGTCTCCTCCAGCGGCGCCGACAGGTCGTGGGACTCGTAGTAGTCGTCGTCTTCGGTCTCTTCCGGGATCCGCAGCTCGCTGACGACCCGCCGCCGAGGGTAGACCCCGAAGCAGCCGGCGACGCCGGACGCGTCGACGACCTCGCGAGGGAAGAACGCGTCGATCTCCTCTTCCGTTGTCTTCGGGTCGAACGCGAGCGCCAGCGCCTGGTAGGCGTTGAAGCCGTAGGCGCGTTCGAGCAGCTCGAAAACCTTGAAACCCGGCGGGCGGTACGCGACCTCGCCGAAGTACATCTCGCCGTCGCTGGTCACGAAGTACTCGGGGTGCACGAACCCGAACTCGATGTCGAAGGTCTTCACGAGCTTCTCGATCTGCGCGGTGATCTGCGGCCGGTAGCGCTCCAGCTCCGGCGTCGCGGGCACGAACACCGAATACCCGAGCGTGACGTACTCGGAGATGTTGAGGAACTTGATCTTTCCGCGGTGGATCCACGCCTCGACGGCGAACTCCCAGCCGTCGAGGTGGGACTCCATGAGGACGGGGAACTCCTCCTCCGGGATCATGTCGATCTCGTCGGGGGTGCGGATCACGCGGTGGCCCAGGCAGCCCGCCTTGTCGAACGCCTTGAGGTGGATCGGGTCGTTCGGATCGCCGTCGAGCTTGAGCAGCGTCTGGTTGACGCGCTTGAGGAACCGCACCACGTCGTCCCGCGCGTGGGCCTCCTCGAAAATGCCGACGCGGATGCCGCCCAGCTGCGCGCGGCGCTTCATCAAAGCCTTGTCCCGCAACAACATCGCCTGACCGAACAGGCGCGGGTTGTCCATCAGCACGGAGTTGATCGCCCCGGCCCACTCCACCGTCTCCTCGAACAGCGGGATGGCGACGTCGACCCCTTCCTGCTTGAGGGTCTCGGCGATCTCCATCGACCGGTCGTTGAGTCTCTCGAAGTTCCACGGCAGGTACGGGATGTCGTGCTCGGCGCAGTACTCCTCGGCCCAGTCGGGCGCGACCACGACGTAGCGGCGGTCGAAGCGGTCGAGCGCCTCGATCGCGTTGAGACTCCAGCCGAGCACGGCCAGGTATCCTTTGTCGGGATTCTTCGTGACCGGTGCGGGCTGGGCCATGGACCGCTCCTCTGATCGGCGCGTGCGTGGGGTTGGACGGGGTCTGTACCTCCACGGTCCCAGATGTCCGCACCCCCCGCCGATCGAGCGGGCCACGTGTCCATTGTGGATGATCCCGGTCGGCCGTCCGATGAGATCCAGGTCACGTCCGGTCCGCTCGCCGCGCCACCCGTTCGGGTGCCTGCCATCCTGTGCGCTCAAGAACGCGCGGTTCGCGCCGGAGCTCGACGCCGCGCCGCGGCCGGGAGGACAGTCATGGGAATCATCAGCTGGATCGTGCTGGGCCTGATCGCGGGGCTGATCGCGAAGGCGCTCATGCCGGGCAAGGACCCCGGCGGCTGCATCATCACGATCCTGCTCGGCATCGGCGGCGCGTTCGTGGGCGGCTGGGTCGGCAAGACCTTGTTCCACGTGCAGCTCGGCACGTTCTTCGACCTGCGCACGTGGGGCCTGGCCATCCTCGGCGCGCTGATCATCCTCGTCGCCTACCGGATGGTCTTGCACCGCAGCCGGGACTGACCAGCGGGCGGGGCGGCTCTTCGCGAGCCGCCCCGCCCCTGGCTCACTTCACGCGCTCGAGCAGCGCGAACAGGTTCTCCCAGTGCCGCTTCTCGGCGGCCTCGTCGTACGCCGCCGTGTCGGTCATGGTGTACCCGTGGGTCGCGCCCTCGTAGACCTCCGAGCGGTACGTGACCCCGGCCTCGTCGAGCGCGGCCTCCAGCGTCTTGATCTGCTCGGCCGACATCGAGTGGTCCTGGTCGGCGTGGCCGAAGTACACCTCGCCGGTGATCGAGCCGACACCCAGGTGCGCGCTGTCCGGCCCGTCCGTGACCACGCCGCCCGCGTGGAACGCCGCGATCGCCTTGACGCGCTCGGGGAATGCCTCGATCACGCGCAGGGCGTTGGTGCCGCCCATGCAGTAGCCCGTGATCACGACCGGACCCGGGGCGACACCTTCCTGCGCGGCGAAGAAGTCGAGGTACTTCTCCGCGTCACGCTGGATCGCGTTGTCCGTGCCCAGGGCCTGGATCAGCGGCATGATCCTGCCGAAGATCTCGCCCCGCTTGTCCGGATCGCCCAGTCCCGAGAGGTCGATCTCGGACGATCCGCCGCGGTAGAGCAGGTTCGGGGCGAGCACGGCGTAGCCGGCCTCCGCGATCCGCTCCGCCATCTCCTCGATCCGCGGCCGCAACCCGAACGCATCCATGAACAGCAGAACCCCGGGGTGCGGCCCCCCGTCGGGAACGACCAGGTACGAGTCGGCGACCCCGTCAGCGGCCGGGACGTCCACCTTCTCCTTGCGCATGTCACTCCTGTCGATCAGCTTGCCGGCTCTCGATCGTCAACCTAGTACCCCGCGCAGAACCGAGGTCACGACGGCGTCCGCGTAGGTGTGGTCGAGCGGGCGCCGGCCGGTGAGGAGGCGGTAGTGCAGCGGGGCGAAGACCAAGTCCAGCAGGAGGTCCACGTCGACGTCCGGCGGGACGACCTCGCGGACCGCGGCGCGGACGGGTGCGCGCCGGGGCTCGAACCAGTGCTCGTCGAGGCGGGCGACGAGGTCGGGATCCTGCTGCGCCGCGCCGAGCAGGCCGGTGAAGACGCGGCCCAGCACGGTGTCGACGTAGAGGTCGGCGAAGTGGCGGGCGTGGGCGCGCAGCAGGCCTTCGGCGGTGGTGGCGCGCGTGGTGACCGGGTCGGCGCGGGCGCGGTCGAGGAAGGCTTCGAGCACCACGGCGGCTTTGCCGGTCCACCAGCGGTACACGGTGCGCTTGCCGACGCCGGCGCGCGCGGCGATGGCGTCGACGCTGACCGCCGACCAGCCGCCGGCGGCGGTGAGGTCCCAGGCGGCGTCGAGGATCGCGCGGTGGACCTGGGGGTTGCGGCGGGCGGCGTCAGGCACCGCGCACCGCCCACGCGCCGGCCACGCGCCGGTTGACCTCGGTGACGGGGCCGACGAGGTCCTCGTACGGCTCGTCCCACGGATCCTTGAGGCCCCAGCCGCGCTGCGGGTTTTCGACGTAGGCACACCAGTGCCAGCCCAGGCACCAGTCCAGCGCGGCGAACGCCTCGGCGGTGCGGACGTAGCCGGCGGCGCGGTCGGCCTGGTCGCGCATGCTGCCGGTGCGGTGCGGGCTCAGCCGCGTGGGGCACCAGTTGCCGGTGTCGGCGACGAGCACGGGCAGGCCGGTCCTCGTGTGCCAGCGTTCGAGTGTCTCCAGCGCCGTGTCGAGCGCGCCCGGGCCCGGGAAGGTCTGCACCGACAGGACGTCGAGGTGGCGGGCCGCGGCGTCGAGGACTTCGTCCGGTGCGCCCGCTTTCGTCCCGAAGCGGTCGCCGAGGATCAGGTGGTTCGGGTCGTGGCGGCGGATCGCCGCGGTGGCCGTGGCGTAGTAGGCCTCGGCCGTCTCGGCGAGCGGACCGGGCCAGCCCGCGCCCGTCGGGTGGCGTGCCCAGGCCGGCCCGTCGACCAGAAAGTACCCGAGCAGCAACGGATCCTCCGGCCGGCACAGCGTGCGGGCCAGGTGGTCGCAGTACTCGGCGAACGCGGGCGAGCGCGGATCACGGTAGGCCGGGTGCCCGTTCCACGACTCGATCTCCGCGACCCGCAACGCCTGCACGTACGGCAACCCGGCCGCGGCGACATCCGCACCCGGCAGGTCCTCCGCGTGGCCCAGATCCACGACGGTGCCCGTGACGCCGAGGCCGGTGCCGCTGATGTACTCCGCCGTCGAGCCGACCGTGGTGAACCCCCAGGCGCGCAGGTCCGCGCCCAGGCCGTCGCGAAGCCACTTCTCGCGCGAGCCGCCATAGCGCGTGCGCCAGATGTCCTGGTTGTGCGGGTACCGCAGGTTCGTGTCGTGCGCGTGCGCGACCCCGATCGAGGGGAACGGCTCGCCGTCCGGCCCGGTGAACGTCCACCGCCCGTGGCGGGTCACTGAGAAGAACGCCATGGCGTCGAGGATACGAACCGGTTCGTCTCCCTCGCCGACCGGGGTCGCCCTCCTGCGGGAGCAGAGGGGCCGGCCTGGTCCAGGGCGCGACGAGCAGTCACCCACACTCGTTCGAACTCGGCACCGGAGATCTCGACGACCTGATCCGACTCGCGCCGGCCGGGTCGCCGTGGTCGCGCAGGCGCAGGACCTCGTCGAGGGCCGCCACAGTCACCGGCTGCCGGCCGGGACCTCGAAGCCCGACGTGCCGTATTGCCCACCCTTGGTCGCCGAATTCGATGAAGCAGGTCAGGTCTTCGAGGTCACCCGCCTGCGTGAGCCCAGGAGCGGGCCGGGACCGCCGGTGTCACCAGCACCGCCGTGAGGTGGAAGGGCGTGGCCCGGGCCGCGGGCGTACCGGTGGGCATCGGGCTCGCGGCGGGGCCGGGGTGTGGGTGCACTCCGCCGAGCGCACGGCCGGGGACACGTGGCACTCCATCGGCACGGAGGAACCCGACCGGATCGACGTGAACGCCACCGTGCAGAAGGTCGACGCCGTCGCGCGTGAGGTGACGTTGCGGGTGCTCGTGGTGCCGCGTGGGCGGCTCGGCGAGGACGACGGGGTCGCGCCGGCGAGCGACCTCACGCTGCTGAACTCCTCGAGCCTGCGCGGCGACCAGACGTTCCCCGCCCACGAGCGCATCGCGAGCGCCGGCCTGCCGATCGCGTTGACGGGCGGCGCGATCACCGACTACCCGTTCGACGGTTACGAGAGCCACTTCCAGTTCGCCGCCGTGCAGGACGGCAAGCCGGTGCCGGTCCTGCTCACCGTGGACAAGGCCGACAGCCTGTTCGGCCTCGCGGTGACCGGCTCCGACACCTCGCGCGGTCTCGACATCAGCCTGACACGCGCGACCAGTGTGCTCGTCTTCGCGCTGTTCATGATGCACGCGATGTGGGCGATCACCGTCGCGGTCGCGCTCGGTGCGCGTCACCTCGTCATGCGGCGCCGCGGGCTGGTGTGGCCGGCGTTCGGGTCCATGGCCGCGTCGCCGTTCGCGCTGGTGTCCTTCCGCAACGCCGCTCCGGGCTCACCGCCGATCGGCACGCTGCCGGACTACACGGCGCTCCTGTGGGCCGAGCTGATCGTGGCGCTGAGCGTGTTCGCGTCGGTGGTCGCCGGCGCCGTCGTGGGACAGGCGAATCGCACCGGATAGCGAAGAGGTGTCTGTTTCGCGCTCGCCCGGGAGTCGTCCCTGCGACGACCCGACGACGAAGGAGCGCACCGTGATCACCCCGAACCTGGCCTGGCAGCTCGACCACCAGACGCGCCGCGACCATCGCGACGCCGACGAACGCCTCGGCCGCCTGGCGGCATTTGTCACTCGGCGGCGCCGGCGGACAAGTGTCCGTGGGACGATCCGGGGCGAGCACCGACCCCAGGGAGCGCCCACATGGCCCGGCACCACCTCGACCCGACCCGTGAAACCACGATCGACGTCTTCAACCGGGACACCGAGCCCGTCCTGACCGTCGACCCCGGGGACACGGTCGTGGTGGGATCGCTGGACTGCCACGGGTTCCTGGAACGCCAGCGCACGCCCGGCGAGCAGCGGCCGCGGATGATCGACCCGAGCCGCGGCCACTGCCTTACCGGCCCGATCGCCGTGCGCGGCGCGGAGCCGGGCACCGTGCTCGCCGTGCACCTGGACGACCTGCGGCCCGGCGACTGGGGCTGGACCGTCTCGGCGTCGAAGGACAACTGGCTCACGCAGAAGCTCGGCGTCGCGGGCGGTCCGCCCGGCCGGCTGCTGTGGGAACTCGACGCCGGCGAGCGCACCGGCACCAACGACCGCGGCCAGACCGTGGCCCTGGCACCGTTCCTCGGCGTGATCGGCCTGCCGCCGGCCGAGCCGGGCGACCACTCCACCGTGCCGCCGCGCCCGGAAGGCGGCGGCAACATCGACTGCCGCGAGCTCGTGGCGGGCTCGACCCTGTACCTGCCCGTGACGGTCGCCGGCGCGCGGCTGCTCGCCGGCGACGGGCACGCCGCCCAAGGCGACGGCGAGGTCGGCGGCACGGCCATCGAATGCCCGATGACCACCGAGCTCACGCTGGACCTCACCACCGACCGGCCCGTGCCCGGCATCCACGCCGAGACGCCCGCCGGGCGCATCACGTTCGGCTTCCACACCGACCTCAACGAGGCCACCGCCGAGGCGCTCGGCGCGATGCTCACGTGGCTGCAGAAGCTCTACGACCTCGACCGCCCCACCGCGCTGGCGCTCGCGAGCCCGGTGGTCGACCTGCGCGTCACCCAGGTCGCCAACCAGACCTGGGGTGTGCACGCTGTACTCCCCGCCGACGCGATCCGCTGACGATCCGGCGAAGTCTGCCTTCGCGGCCACCCGGGTCTGCCCCCCCGGGGGCACACTGGTCTGGTCCATCCGTGACCCAGGTGCGATCACACCTTAATTCGAGTCGAGAAATAACGGACTTCCGTAGGGTCCGGACCTCTTGACGCCATCCTCTTTGTCCGGTCAGGATCGCCAAGGCCCGCTTTGGGCCCGTCCCCGCCGCCCTCTGCAGAACGGACTGTCGATGGCCAGAAGATCCCCCGGGTGGTCCCGGGCCCGAAGGACCACGTTCGCCGCGCTCGCGAGCCTCACCCTCCTGGGCGGCGTCGCGAACGCGGAGCCCGCCCCCGCCGCACCGGCCACGCCCGCCGCGGCGCAGCCCGAGATCGGGCAGCCCGCGCTCGACAAGAACGGCTGCGCGCGCATCGAGAACACTCTGCCGACCCTTTCGGACTGGCCGAAGGTCGACAGCAAGATGAAGAAGAACCCGCAAGACGAGGCGCGCATCGCGAAGATCCTCTCCGGCATGACGCTGGAGGAGAAGGTCGGGCAGATGACGCAGCCCGAGATCAACGCGATCACCCCCGACGAGGTCAAGCAGTACGCCATCGGCTCAGTGCTCAACGGCGGCGGCTCGTGGCCCGGCGGCAACAAGCACGCCACGCAGCAGGACTGGCTGAACCTCGCCGACGCGTACTGGAGCGCCTCGAAGACCAGCCGCACGAAGATCCCCGTGATCTGGGGCATCGACGCAGTGCACGGCAACAACAACGTCTACGGCGCCACCGTCTTCCCGCAGAACATCGCGCTCGGTGCGGCCCACGACCCGTGCCTGGTCCGCGACGTCGAGAACGCCACCGCGCGCCAGATCCGCGCCACCGGCCAGGACTGGGCCTTCGCACCCACGCTCGCCGTGGTCCAGGACGACCGCTGGGGCCGCACGTACGAGGGATTCTCCGAGGACCCGCGCATCACGCGCGCCTACGGCTACGAGGCCATCAACGGCCTGCAGGACGGCGCCACGAAGCGCATCACCTACAACGGCGTGATCGCCACCGCCAAGCACTTCATCGGCGACGGCGGCACGATCAAGGGCCAGGACCAGGGCGTGAACCCCTCGTCCGAGGCCGAAATGATCAACATCCACGGCCAGGGCTACTACGGCGCGCTCGCCGCCGGCACCCAGACCGTGATGGTGTCGTTCAACAGCTGGGCCAACGCCGAGGACGGGATCAACGAGGGCAAGCTGCACGGCAGCGACAAGGCGCTGAACCAGATCCTCAAGGGCAAGATGGGCTTCGACGGCCTCGTCGTGTCGGACTGGAACGGCATCGGGCAGGTCCCCGGCTGCACCAACGCGAGCTGCCCGCAGGCGATCAACGCCGGCGTCGACCTCGTGATGGTGCCGGCCGACTGGAAGGCGTTCATCGCCAACACCGTCGCGCAGGTCAACGACGGCCAGATCCCCATGGCCCGCATCGACGACGCCGTGACCCGCATCCTGCGCGTGAAGCTGCGTGCCGGGATCCTCGACGAGCAGAAGCCGTCGGACCGTTCCTACGCGAACTCCGACGAGGCGCTCACGGACAAGTGGCTCGCCCGCGACGCCGTGCGCGAGTCGCAGACGCTGCTGAAGAACAACGGCAACGTGCTGCCGCTCAAGCCGAAGTCGAAGGTGCTGGTGGTCGGCAAGAGCGCCGACAGCATCCAGAACCAGACCGGCGGCTGGACCCTCTCGTGGCAGGGCACGGGCAACACCAACGCCGACTTCCCCAACGCCACCTCGATCCTGGGCGGGCTCAAGGAAGACCTCGGCGACGCCAACGTCACCTTCAGCGAGAAGGGCGACGTCGACCCGACCGGCTACGACGCCGTCATCGCCGTGATCGGCGAGACGCCGTACGCCGAGGGCGTGGGCGACCTGCAGCGCAAGTCGCTGGAGGCCGCGAAGCTCTACCCGGAGGACCTCGCCGTGCTGGACAAGGTGAGCGGCAAGGGTGTCCCGGTCGTCACCGCCTACGTCGGCGGCCGCCCGCTGTACCTGAACAAGGAGATCAACCGCTCCGACGCGTTCGTGGCGGCCTGGCTGCCCGGCACCGAGGGCGGCGGCGTGGCGGACATGATGGTCAAGGGCAAGGACGGCACGGGGTACCAGGGCAAGCTGTCCTACTCGTGGCCGAAGAGCGCGTGCCAGACGCCGCTCAACCCGTGGAGCCCGGACTACGACCCGCTGTTCGCGCTGGGCTACGGCCTCAAGACCGGCCAGCGCGCCACTGTGGCGAAGCTCGACGAGACCGAGGGCCCGACGACCTGCGGGTCGACCGGCGGCGGTGGTACCGCGACCGAGGACCTGTCGATCTTCGACCGCACGGACATCGCGCCGTACAAGAGCTACATCGGCTCGGCCTCGAACTGGGGCGGCACCGAGATCGGCCCCGACGGCACCGCGGAGCACCCGGAGATCACCGTGGCCCCGGCCGACGTCAACGTGCAGGCCGACGGCCTCAAAACGACGTGGACCGGAACCGGTGCGGCGCAGCTGTACCTGCAGAGCTCGGGGACCAGCGACCTGCGCGGGTACCCCAACGCGGACGGGGCGCTCGAGTTCGACGTGATCGTGAACTCGCCACCGGTGAACCGCACCGTGGTGAGCATGCACTGCGTCTACCCGTGTTTCTCGGAGGTCAACGCCACCAAGCTGTTCACGGACCTGCCGGCGGGCCAGAAGTCGACGGTGAAGATCCCGCTGTCGTGCTTCGCGAACGGCCTCGACTTCGAGAACGTCAACACCCCGTTCCTGGTCTACACCGACGGGCCGTTCTCGGCGTCGTTCGCGAACGTGAGGTGGTCGCCAGGCGGAGCGAACGATCCGGACGCGCGAAAGTGTTCGGATCTGACGTGAGATGAGTGCCGGGGCGCTCGCGGGACCTTCCCGCGAGCGCCCCTTTTTACGCGACCAGCTCGAGAATTCTTTCCCGGGCCTCGGCCAGGGATTTCTCCGCGAGGTCCTCCAGCCCGGCCAGCGCGGGCAGGTCGCCGACGCGGGTCAGCTCCGCGTGCACGAACGCGAGATTTCCGGGGCTGACGCCCAAGTTCGTCAGGTACGCCCGCAAGTACGGCTCCTGGAAGTCGAAGCCTTCCCGTGGAGTGCCCGGCCCGTAGGCGCCGCCGCGCGCGGTGATGACCACGAACCTGGTGGCGCCCAAGGCGTTCGCGAATACGCCGGGGAACGTCACGCGGTCGATCCACGCCTTCAGCGCGGCGGGCACGGAGAAGTTGTACATCGGCACGCCCAGCAGCACGGTGCCGGCTTCGCGCAGCTCCGTGACCAGCGGCAGGGTCAGCGCCCATTCGCGGCGTTCGCCTTCGTCGGCGGCCAGCGCGACGATGTCGTCCAGGGGCACGGTTCCCCGGCGTTCGACGCGCCGGCCGAGGCGGGCGTAGGGCTCGCGGATCGGCGGCACGGGGTCGGCGGCCAGGTCGCGGTGGCGCACCTCGCCCCGCCAGTGCCGCACGAACAGCGAGGTCAGCCGCCGCGTCACGGACTCCGCGCCGTCGGCGCTGGAGTCGACGCGCAGCAGGGGCGCTAGCATGTCGGTCATCCGGTTCCTCTCCTCAGGTCCAGCGGGTCGGCCTCACTCACCTACCCCGACGCACCACGAAGAGGAAAGGTGACCGATGCCCGAAACCCTCGCGGCCCGGTTCGAAGCGGAACGGCCCCGGCTGCGCGCGCTCGCACGGCGGATGCTCGGCTCGGCGGCCGAAGCCGAGGACGCCGTGCAGGAATCCTGGCTGCGGTTGGCGTCGGCGTCCGGGATCGACCACCTGGCGGCGTGGCTGACCACGGTCGTTTCGCGGATCTGCCTCGACGTGCTGCGGGCGCGGCGGGAGACGCCGGTCGAGCGGGTCCCGGACCACGGCGTGGCGGGTCCCGAGGCGGATGTCGCGCTCGCCGACGAGGTCGGCCGGGCCATGCTGGTGGTGCTGGCGACGCTCGCGCCCGCTGAGCGCGTGGCGTTCGTGCTGCACGACTTGTTCTCGGTGCCGTTCGACGCCGTCGGCCCGATCCTGGACCGCACGCCCGCGACGGCGAAGAAGCTGGCCAGCCGCGCGCGGCTGCGGGTACGCGGCACTCCCGTGGCCGCGTCCGAGCTCGGTGAGCACCGGCAGGTGGTGGAGGCGTTCCTGGCAGCGGCCCGCGGCGGTGATCTCGCCGCGCTGCTCGAACTGCTGGCCCCCGACGTCGTCCGCCACGCCGACGCGGCCGCGTTGCCGCCGGGCGCCGCCGCCCTCCTCCGCGGCGCTGACGCTGTCGCGCGCGGTACCACCGCGTTCGCCGGTCGCGCGCGTCTCGCGGAGCCGGCTCTGGTGGACGGCACGGCCGGGCTGGTGCTGGCGCCCTACGGCCGGCTGACGGGCGTGCTCAAGGTGACGGTGACGGCGGGGCGGATCTCCGCGTACGAGGTGATCGCGGATCCGGACCGGCTCGCAAAGGTGGCGGTCGCCGTCCTCCCGTGATCACTCAAGGGTGTGACACTTCGAAGCGAAGTGCCACATTGGTGCCATGCTGGGCTCCGGTCCCCGCCACACGAGGCCACGCCGCTCGGGACGTGGCACCAAGCGAGGAGACGGAATGAGCACCATGAAGAGGATGGCCGCGATCGGCGCGCTGACCGCGCTGGCCGCGACGTTGTTCACGGGCACCGCTTCCGCGAAGACGGAAAAGGCCTGCACCGCGAACTTCTGCAACTCGACCGACGGAAGTGGCCTGTACGTGAACCAAGTCATCGCGCTGCGGCAGCAGCCGATCAAGACGAGCTACGGCTACTTCCAGGTTTTCGGCCGGGGCTGGTCGCGGGGGCCGTCGTCGTCCGGGACGACCGCGGCGCAGATCATGCACGTCGGTCAGCAGGTGGTGAAGGGTGAGCTCGTGTGCCTGCGCTTCTTCGCGCGTGAGAACGGCAAATGGCAGGAGATCGGCAGCCCGGCGTGCACCACCGCACCGTTCTGACCGGGGCGGCATAGGTCGTTATACAGCTCGGCGCCCTTTGGGAACGGCCACGAGTTCGTGACGCACACGCGGTGGTCAGCCGGCACGGCGCCCTGGTCGCCGCCGGGGACGTTGTTGAGGTGGGCGACGTAGTCGTCGGCGACGCCGAAGGTCTGCTGCATCATGACCGGCGCCGGCCTACCGGCGCCGCCGCAGCCGACGTGGGAGTGGCCCAGCGCGGGGCCGACCTCGTGGTTGATCGCGTACTGACGGTAGGCGGTCAGGTTCGCCCCGTAGGCTTTCGCGCCGCGCACCCAGCGGGAGAGGTTGATCAGCACGCGGTGCATGCTGCGGCGGAAGCAGGAAGCCTCGTAGGTGATGGAAAACCCGCAGGCGTCGGCACGATATGTGGTGTCGGGAGTGGAGAGGCTGACGCGGAAGTCCGGGTGCGCGTCACTCGCGTCCACGCGCTGCAGCGCGACCTTGCCGTCGGCGGTCCAGCTCTTCGGGTCGGACAGGATGCCCTGCACGGCGGCCGCGAAGCTGTCGTCACCGGCGTAGCTCGCCGGGTCGATGCCGTCCTCGACCTCGACGGTGTAGCGGTAGAGGCGGCCCGTGCCGATCTTCGGGCCGGAGCCGGGGACCACGTGCCACTTGCCCTGGCCGGTCCGCGTGTACGGACCGCCGGCGGGCAGGGCGGCGGTGGGGACGTTCGGATTGGCCGGTTTCGCGGCGTTCCCAGGAACGCCCGGCTGGGCGGAGTCCACGGAGGACTCCACGCGGGCGGGTGCGCGCACCGGCGCGGAGGCGGGCTGTTGCGCCGCCGTCGACGGGGCCGAGGTCGTGGCCGTGTCGACCAGTACGAGCACGGTGAGCACCACCATCACCGGCAGCGCGTAGACGCGCCGGCCGTAGGTGCGCAGGAAACCCTTCTTCCTCGCGGATCTCCGCTCCGGCAACGGTTTCCACGAGGCGCGCAAGGGTTCCCGCGCCCGCGTTTCGTCCTGCGCCACGCACTTCCCCAGCTCTCAGGTGACAGTTCCTCCCGATCCAACGGGTGGGGCGGGCGAAAGGTTGAGACCAACCGGGGTCACGGCCCGTGATCCCGACTTTCCTCGGTTCCGGACAGCAGGCCTGTTGATCACGGTGGAGGCGAGTCTGCGCAGCACCCCGGCTCGTTCGCGGTCACGCTCGACGCCGCGATCGAAGACTCCGGGCTTTCCTCGACCGGGTCCGCCACCACCTCGCCGCCCGAGGCGTGACGCTCTCGCGCTCCGCCTTGTCCTGCCGGCGCCGCGGCCGCTCCCGGCCCGAGCGCGAGACGTCGCTGAACGCCGTGCCGCAGTCGAAGCCGTGCTGGAGCTCTCCCCCGGCTCGCTCACGTCGCTGCTCGGCCCGCGAGCGCCGCGCGGGCGCCGGCTCGGCCAACCGCCCGACCGCGTGGAGCGCCGCCGGTTGTGGCCGCACCTGCGGCCGCTCACGGCGGAGCTCAAACCGCCGCCGGACGGGCAGCTCGCGTTCTGGTCGGTGCACGACCGCGTAGCCGTCGACCCGGCGCTGGAGTACGGCCGGCGGTTCACGCGGCCGGTGCGCGAATACGCGTGCCAGGGGCAGTTCGGCCTGCGGCTCCCGCGGCAAGTCCGCTCTTTCGACCGCCGCGGCCCCGACGGGCCCCGCCACATCGGCGACCCACGGCGCGTCGGCAAGACCCACGCCGTCACGTCCGCCGCCCGCGACGCGGGGCCCCGGCATCCACGGCGCGCGTGTTGGACGTGGTGACGCCAATTCTGTGACCACGACCCGCCGAACTGCGGATCCTGGGTACCGGGCACCGGCTGTCCACTTCGGTCTGGAACGCGCGGTCCGCGGCTGGTGACCGTCCGCCACGTCGCTCCCCCGGTCCCCCCGTCCGCCGGACAGGCACCGCCATGCGCCGTCTCACTCGGACCCTGACCACCCTCGCCGCCGCGGCCGCGCGCCCGATGTCGATGGCCGCGCAGCTCGGCACCCTCGCGCCGTCGGCGAAGGTCAACCTCATCGGCGACGACTACCCCGCGAAGTGGCGCAACATCCCGCAGGACTCCGTCGTCGACGACTGGAACATGGACAACCGCGAGTGCGTCTCCTGGGCCGCGTTCACCATCGACCACCACGGCGGGAGCGCCTCGAACTACCGCGACGCCAAGTACTGGGACGACAACGCCCGCAAGCACGGCTACCGCGTGGACAACACGCCCACCCCCGGCAGCATCGCCCAGATGACGCGGGCCGCTACGGCCACGTCGCCGTCGTCGACAGCGCCCTCGGCTCCACCGTCACGGTCGAGGACCACAACTGGGGGTGACGGCCACTACCGCGTCCACGATCTCGACAAGGGCGACTTCCGCTACCTCCACTTCCACAGCTGAGTCACCCCGAGCACCCCCACAGCTCGAAGCCCTCGGCACGACCCCTGCATCGGGTGAAATCCGGGCCGGAGCTTTCGCCGTCGCCGGAGCGCACCATTGAGCGATGAGCGATCGCGACGATTTCCTCACGTGGGTCGAGACCACGTTGCATGACGCGGAGTTCGCGCTCCACAACGGAGACCCGGCGCCCCGGCGCGCGATCTGGTCGCGGGCCGAGCCCGTGAGCGTGCTGGGCGCGTGGCGCAACGCCTGCGGCCGGCGCGAGGTCGACGGCCTCTTCGCGGCGCTGGGCGAGACCTTCTCCGGCTGCACGGCCTACCGTTTCGATATGCTGGCCTGCGACGTCGTCGGCGACATGGCCTACACCACGGGCTTCGAGCACACCACGGTGTCCGTGAACGGTGAGCCACGCACATACACCCTGCGCGCGACGCAGGTATACCGCCGCGAAGAGGGCGTGTGGCGCGTGGCCCACCGGCACGGGGACACCGTCACCTGACCGAAGGGCCCGGAAGCAGGCTCAGCGCACCTGCGGGCGATGACCTCGTTCCTGGTGCGGCACTTCCTGCCCGCCACCGGGTGCGGTCGGCTTGGGCAGCTGCGCCACCTCGTACTGGGCCAGGTTGTATTGCCCCTGGGTGTCCGGCAGGACCGGCGCGTGCTTGCTCGCGTCGTGGAAGCGGAAGACCGAGGTCAGGTCACCGACGGTGCGGCGGCGCCAGTCGCTGATGTTCGGCTCGGCGACGCCGGTCACCTTCTCCAGCAGACGCAGCTGCGAGGTGTGGTCGAACAGCTCCGAGCTCACCCAGCCGCCGGCGGTCCACGGCGAGACGACGATGCACGGCACGCGGTAGCCCAGCCCCGTCGGCAGGCCGCCGCCCTTGACGCCGCTGGGCGAAGTGGCGGAGACGAATTCACCGGGCGTGCCCGCGCGCGGGGTGGGCGGCAGGACGTGGTCGAACAAGCCGTCGTTCTCGTCGTAGGACAGGATGAACACCGTCTTGGCCCAGACCTCCGGGTTGGCGGCGATCGCGTCGATCTTGCCGGCGACGAACTGGGCGCCCGCGGCCGGCAGGTGGGCGGGGTGCTCGTCGTAGGCGCTCGGCGGCAGCAGCCAGCTGACGGTGGGCAGCTGATCGTGCAGCGCGTCGTACTCGAACTGGCCGAGCGGAGACGGCTTGATCGCCTGCTCGTAGAGCGGCGAGCCCGGCTGCGCGTCGGCGTACTGCTTGATCGCGTTGAACGGCGGCAGCCCAGTCGCGCCACCCGGCGAGTGGTAGACCTTCCAGCTGACGCCGGCTTCCGTGAGCCGCTCCGGGTAGGTCTTGAACGTGAAGTGCCCGTCCGGCACGTTGCCGGTCTCCAGCGATGGGCCGCCGAAGTCGCCGTCCGCGTCGATGGTGCCGGCGAGCCACATGTAGCGGTTGGGCCAGGTCGGGCCGAGGACCGAGCAGTGGTAGGCGTCGCAGATGGTGAACGCGTCCGCGAGCGCGTACTGGAACGGGATGTCCTCGCGCGTGAAGTAGCCCATCGTGTAAGGACCGTTGGTGGCGCCGTCGGCCGCGAGGTGGGCGGGCAGCCAGTTGTCCATCGTCCCGTTGTGCCACGCCTGGTGCTGCACGCCCCACGCGTGGCTCGTGGACGGGATCGCCTGCGCTGCGCTGATCTTCGTGTTCAGCCGGTACGGCAGCAGATAGCCGTCCGGGTGCGACGGGTCGGGCTGGTGGAACACCGAACGCCCGCCGGGCAGCCGCAGGGCGTGCGGGTCGTCGAACCCGCGCACGCCGGACAGCGTGCCGAAGTAGTGGTCGAAGCTGCGGTTCTCCTGCATCAGCAGCACGACGTGCTCGATGTCGCGCAGGCGCCCGCCCGACGGCGGCGAGGACGCGAGCGCACTGCGGACGTTCGGCGGCAGCACGGACGCGGCGGCGGCGAGGCCACCGGCGGCCGCGGCGCCGAACAACCTGCGGCGGGTCAGACCGGTTCTGTCGTTCTCCGGGGCGTCGGTCATCGGAATCCTTCCGGCTTCGGGCACGGTGGGGAGCTCCGACAGGCTTTCGGCCGCGGTTGAGCCCCGGGTGATCCCGCCGGTGGCCACCGGTTGAACTTCGGCTGAACGCCCCGAGCCGGTGTGTGATTTGCCCCGTCCCGCCGGGCATCCGTCCACAAAGGATCACGTCAGTACCCGGCCGCCCGCTCCAGGTACTCGAGCGGCGCTGCGTGGGCCCACGTGGTGCCGTCGCTGCCGTCGCCCCGAGCAGCTGGAGGACTTCACCTACCGGATGGCCTGGCGCTCGCGGCTCGACGCCGACCCGCTGCACACCTGGCCGCGGAACTTGGTCCTCGACGCCGCTCTGCAGCTCACGGAACTCGACGAACGGGCCTGACCCCCGGCCGTCACTCGGTGCGGGTCGCGGAATCCTCCGCAACCACTTCAAGCGGCGCGTCCGGCGCCGGATCGCGGTTGACGACCGTGATGGCGACCGCGCCGATGGCCGCGACGACGGCGAAGAGGTAGAAGCCCCACGGGTACGCCAGTCCGGCGGTGAGCAGGAAGCCGGTGACGAGCGGGCCGGAAATCGCGCCGAAACGGCCAATGCCGCTGGCCGCGCCCAGCGCCGTGCCCCGCGCGGCGGCCGGGTAGACGCGGGCGACGTAGACGTACACGAGTACCTGTGCGCTGAAAGTGAAGATCCCTGCGAGCAGCACGCCGACGTAGACGCTGAAGCCGGGCAGCTTGATGCTCAGCAACGCGAGGAACGCGGCCGCCGCGGTGAACCAGACGATGGTGGAGCGGCGGTAGCCCAGCCGGTCGGCGACGCGGCCACCGATCAGCAGGCCGATCACGGCGCCGACGTTGAGCACCAGCAGCAGGGCGAGCGCCGCGCCGAGCTCGTAACCGGCCTCGCGCATGATCTGCGGGAGCCAGGTGTTGAGGCCGTACACGAGCAGCAGCCCCATGAACGACGTGACCCAGAACGCGATGGTCGCGCGCCCGTAGCCGTGGCGGAACAGGATGCCGATCGGGTTGCGCTCGCGCGGCGGCCGGGCCGCGCGGGTGCCGCGTGCCTTGAGGAATTCGGCCGACTCCGGCAGGAACTTCACCATCAGCGGCACGAGGATCACCGCCGGCGCGGCGCCGATCACGAACATCCACTCCCAGCCGTAGCGCTCCACCACGAGGATGCCGAGCAACGCGGTGAGCACCGCGCCCACGTGGTAACCGGTCATGAGCACCGTGGTGGAGCTGCCGCCGCGGCCCACCCGCGCGTACTCGGTGATCAGCGCGAGCGCGGTCGGCAGCACGCCGCCGAGGCCGAGCCCGGCGAGGAAGCGCAGCAGCCCGAACAGCCAGGGGCCGTCGACCACCGCGCACAGCAAGGTGAACACCGAGAAGCTCGTGACCGTGAGCAGCATCGTGCCGCGGCGGCCGAACAGGTCGCTCACGGGGCCGATGGTGAGCGCGCCCACGGCCACGCCGAGGAGGCCGACCACGGAGATCAGCGAGGCCGAGTTGGGGTTCAGGCCCCAGCTCGGCACCTTGAGCAGCGCGGGCAGCACCACACCCAGAACCACGAGGTCGAACCCTTCGAGTGCCACCGCCGTCCAGCACAGCGGGGCGACCCAGCGCGCGTACCTGGCCCGGGGATCGGTCGGCGAGGAAACCGTCATGTCATCACCTACGTCGTCGGAGGGGACTGGGGAAACCGGTGCGTCAGAAGGGATACTGCGGGCGGTCACCGCGCACGGTGACCCATGGTGTCTCGGTGAACGCCTCGAGGTTGGCTTGCGCGCCGCCGTGGTGGGAGCCCCTGCCCGGCTCGGCCCTCTCCCGCTGCACCCAGCCGCCGGAGAGGATCCTTCCCTGCCAACGGGCCCCACCCAGCAGCGGGCCGGCCGGGGCGCTCACCGCGCCACCGCCACGTCGAGCACGAGCGGCTGGGCGGCCCGCGCCAGTGCGGGCAGCACCTCGTCCAAAACGGACTCCAGTTCCTCGTGGGTTTCGACCCGCCGGGCGGGACACCCGAGCGAGCGCGCGAGGTCGCTCACGCTGACCTCGTCGAACGCGGGCCACGGCGCGGCGCCGGGGGCGGCCGACCGTTCCCCGTGCCGGGCGGCCAGCTCGTCCATGATCGCGTAGCGGCCGTTGGCGAGCACGATCACGAGCACGCCTGCGCCGTAGTGGGCGGCGCTCCACAGCGCCTGGATCGCGTACAACGACGAGCCGTCGCCGACGACCGCGACCACCGGGCGGTCCGGGCGCGCCATCCGCACGCCGATCGCCGCGGGCACCGCGAACCCGAGACCGCCCATGGCGGCGCTGAGAAACCCGAGCGGCGCGCGGGCGGGCACGAGCGCGTGCAGCAACGGCCGGCTCGACGGGGTCTCCTCCACCAGCACCGTCTCGCGCGAAATCCGCCGGGCCAGGGCGGCGAACACGTGCTCCGGCGCCAACCCGGTGGTGGGCGGCTCGGGCAGGTCGATCGTGCGCCCCGGCGGTTCGGCCGGCGCCGGCCGCGCCGGGAGACGCTGCGCCAGCGGACCGCACACGGCGGCCGGCGCCGCGAGCACCGCGAGGTCGGCCGGGCTGCGATGCGCTTCGTCGGGATCGTCGGTGACCACCGCGACGCGAGTGCCCGGGCCGATCAGCCGGCCGGGTTCATGCGGGTATTGGCGGAACACCGGTGCGCCGACGGCGAGCACGGCGTCGTGGCCGGCGAGCACCTTGCGCAGCTCCGCGCGGCCCGCGGGCAGGTGCCCGGCGAACTGCGGGTGGTCCTGCGGGAACCCGGCCCGCGCGCCGAACGCCTCCTGCCACACCGGGCACTGGAGGCGCTGGGCGAGCGCTTCGAGCGCGTGCCACGACTGCGCGTCGTCGGCGCCGGCCCCGACCACCAGCACCGGTCTTTCCGCGCCCGCCAAGAACTTCTCGAGTTCGGCGACGACCTCCGGCTCCGCCGCGGTGGCCCGGACCAGCCGCGCCGGCGCGGGCAGCGGCTCGTCCTCGTCGGCCGGGGCGAGCCAATCGTCCATCGGCACGATCACCAGCGCCGGACCCCGGTGGTCACGGGCTTCGTACCACGCGCGGGCCAGCGCACCCGGCACGTCCTGCGGCCTCGGCGGTTCCCCGACCCACACAGGCGCGGGCGCGGCGACGTCGTCGAGCCGATGCCCGGCGAGGAACGGCTCCAGCGCCAGGTGGCGCCTGTCCTGCTGCCCGACGAGCACGACCAGCGGCGCCCGGTTGACCCGCGCAGTCGCGAGCGCGCCCACCGCGTTGCCCAAGCCCGCAGTGGTGTGCAGGATCGCGACCGCAGGCCGCTCGTGCGCGAGCGCCCAGCCCGTCGCCATGCCGACCACCGAGCCCTCGTGCAACGCCAGCACGAACTCGAAGTCGCCCGGCAGGTCGGTGAGCAGCGCGATCTCGGTCGAGCCGGGATTGGCGAACAACGTCGTCGCACCGAAGCGGCGCAGGACGTCGAACGCGGCATCTCGGACGGTGGTCACGGAACCTCCCTGGCGTGTGTGGCTCAGCAGTGTTCGATACGTCCGGCCTCGACGCCCAGCCCGGCTCTCACTGGACGGAAAAATTTCAGCCCGTCTGGATCGCACGGGACACGCCGAGCGCGGCCATCCGGACGACCGGGATCAGCGGCGAGAGGTTCGGCGTGCTGCTGGGCACGACCACGGAGATGGCGGCGATGACCTCGCCGGCGAGCCCGCGCACCGGCGCGGCGACCGACGAAGCGCCCTCGGTCATCTCGTCGCGCGAGATGCTGAAACCGGAGCGGCGGATCTCGGCGAGCACGCCGCGCAGCTGCGCGGGATCGGTGATGGTGCCGCTGGCGCGGCGGTCGAGGCCGGCCGACACCACCTCGTCCACGCATTCGGCGGGCGCGTGCGCGAGCAGGACTTTGCCGGGCCCCGTCGCGTGCAGCGGCAACCGCTTCCCGACCCGGGAGGTGACCACCACGTCCGGGTGCGCCTCGAGCTTTTCGAGGTAGAGCGCACGACCCCCGTCGAGCACCACCAGGTGCACGACCTCGTGGGTCACCTGTAGCAAGTCCTGCAGGAACGGCAGCGCGACGTCCCGCAGCTCCCGCCCGCTCGGCGCCTGCGAGCCGAGCTGCCACAGCCGCAGGCCGATGCGGTAGCGACCGCGGCCGGTACGTTCGAGCGCACCCCAACCGACCAGCTCCGCGAGCAGCCGGTACACCGTGGCGGGCGCGAACCCGGTGGCCCGCGTGATCTCGCCGTGCGTCTGCTCAGGGCGGCCGTCGAGGAACGAATCCAGGATCGCGAACGCACGGCTGAGCACCGTGCGCCCGGGTTCGGCAGCGTTGCCGGCGATCGCGCGCCTCCCTGACCTCGGGGATACCGAGTCGCCCATCATCCGCCCGTGACGCGGCGGAGGCAAGCGGGGGCGACCTGGTCCCCGCGTCAGGAGTCCAGGGTCCACGCCTTCCAGACCTGCGCGGCCGCGCACACGCCCACGGCGAGCAGGTACGCGCCGGTGTGCCCGCACTGGTCCGGACCCGTGCCGGGAGCGACCGGCTGGCCGTGGCCCATCCCCGTGATCGAGTACGTTTCGACCGCCGCGCCGCCCGCGCCGTCGCGGTAGACCGCGTGCGGGTATCCGCCGACCGTGTCCGTTGTGGACGGTGTGGCGGCCACGCCTGCGGCGTTCGTCCACTGCTCGGTGAGCTCACGCAGGTTCGCCGGCGCGACGGTGAAGTCCGCCGTGCCCTGCCACAGGCTCACCGTGGGTCGCGGGCCGGAAAACGGTGCCGCGGCGCGGACTTTCGCACCCCACTGCGCGGGCGTGAGGTCCTTGCCCGGGTACATGCACGAATACGCGTCGAGCGCCGAGGACGCGCACCCGTACGGCAGACCGGCCACCACCGCGCCGCCCGCGAACAACTCGGGATACGCGGCGAGCATCACCGACGTCATCGCTCCGCCCGCCGACAGACCGGTGACGTACACCCGCGACGCGTCGGCACCCGTGTCCGCGACCGCGTGCCGCACCATCTGCGCGATCGACTCGGCCTCCCCCGACCCGCGGGTGGTGTCGGGCGCCTGGAACCAGTCGAAGCAGCCGGTGATGTTGTTCGCCGGCTGCTGCTGCGGCAACACCAGGGTGAAGCGCCGGCGCTCGGCCAGCTCGACCCACCCGGCGCCCTGGCCGTAGCCCGTCGCGTTCTGCGTACAGCCGTGCAACGCCACCACCACGGGCCGCCCGGCGGCCAGCCCGTCGGGCACGTACTCGTACATCTTCAGCGCGCCGGGGTTCGTCCCGAACCCCGGGACCTCCTTGATCGCCGCCGCCGACGCGAACCCGGGCAGGAGCACCAGCAGAGCCGACACCAGCAGCCCGGTGAGGACCTTCCGCACACCGACCACCTCTGTGTGACCCCGGTGAGCACCGTCACGCTCAGCGTAGGAACACCACCCTCCGCGTTCCCACGGTGCGGATCACCACAACCCGCGCCTGGTTTGTGTGGTCTCGCCGGATACCGCACGCGGGTGGTCCGGTCCTACGGTTCCGGCATGCGTACGCGGCGGCTCCCCCTCGTCCTCGCCGGCCTGCTCGCCGGCACCGTCCTCACGGCCCCGGCGGCGACCGCGGCCCGGTGCGCGCCGGTCCCCGTTCCCGGTGCGGCACACCAGGAACAGGCGTGCCTCGCCGACCTGACCACCACCGGCACCCTCGCCACCGGCCACACCGTCCAGGCGGACTGGGCGGGCCTGACGTCGGCCGCGCTGCCCGCACCGAGTGGCGTGCCGGGCGTTCAGGTCGACGGCTACTTCCCCGACACGTCGAAGACCAACGGCAACCACGGCTGGAACCACGACGCGCAGTTCGTGCTGCGGCTGCCGGACCGCTGGAACGGCGGCCTCGTGGTCTCCGGCTCCCCCGGCACCCGCCGCCAGTACGCCGACGACCGCGCGATCGGCGACCAGGTGCTCGCCGCCGGTTACGCGTTCGCGGCCACCGACAAGGGGAACACGGGCACGGACTTCCACGCCGACGGCCGACGTCCCGGCGACGCGCTCGCCGAGTGGAACGACCGCGTCACCCAGCTGACCGTCGCCGCGAAGCTCGCCATCGCACGGCACTACGGCCGCGCGCCGGCACGGACGATCGCGGCCGGGCTGTCCAACGGCGGTTATCTCGTGCGCTGGCAGCTGGAGAACCGGCCGTGGCTCTACGACGGCGGTGTCGACTGGGAGGGCACGCTCTGGACGGCCGGCGGACCGAACCTGCTCACGTTCCTGCCCCCGGCGCTGCGCGAATACCCGGCCTACGCGGCCGGCGATCCCCAGGCGCACCAAGCGATCCTGGACGCGGGCTTCGCGCCGGGCTCGGAGTTCCTCTGGCCCTACCACGACCAGGTCTACTGGGACCTCACGCAACGCACCTACCGCGCTGAGGTCGATCCCGGGTTCGACGGCGCCCTCGCTGCCGGGATCCCGTTCTGCACCAGCGGAACCCCCGCGTGCGACGCCGACTACGACTATGCGGAGCGCCCTGCCGCGGTCCACCGAGCGGTGGAGCGCGTGGCACTGACCGGGCGCCTCGGCCGCCCGCTGCTGACCCTGCACGGCACGCTCGACAGCCTCCTGCCGATCATCCGCGACTCCGACGTCTACGACCGGATGGTCGAGCGCGCCGGCCGGGGCGCGCTGCACCGCTACTACCGCATCGAGGACGGCAACCACGTCGACGGGCTGGTCGACACGTTCCCGGACCGGCTCCGGCCGATCGCCCCGTGTTTCCGCACGGCGTTCACCGCGCTCGCGGACTGGCTACGCGGGGTGCGGCCGCCGGCCTCGGCGACGGTGGCCCGCCCCGCGGGTGCGACTCCCGCGGAGCTGGCCACCGCCTGCTCACTCTGACCGAGTCTCAGGAGCCTCCGAACTCCTTGCGGCGCAAGCCGTACCCGGCCTTCATCAGGAGCAGCAGCACCGTGCCGAGGATCAGCGGCTGCTGCAGGATCAGCTGCACCACTTGCGGCAGCACCTTCATCGTCGCGGGCGGCACGAACAGCCCGCCGATCGCGGTGATGAACGGGAAGCCCGCGAGCATCAGGTTGTCGCGGGACCAGTGCACACCCGCGAGGGTGTCGATGGCGCTCGCGAACAGCACTCCGAACAGGACCGTGCCGGCCGCGGCCAGCACGGGCAGGGGGACGGCCTGCAGCAGGTGGTCGAACGGGCCGAGGCCACCCAGCACGAGCAGGATGACGCCGGTCGCCAGCGTCACGTAGCGGGAGCCGACCTTCGTCACGCGCAGCAGGCCGATGTTGTCCGGGTAGGCCAGCGTGGACATGCCGCCGAAGACGGCGCCGACGGTGCTGCCCAGGACCTCGCCGAACACGCCCTGCGAGACGCGGTAGCCGGACAGCTCCTGGCGGCCCCAGCCGGCGACGATGTCGTAGGTCGCGATGCTCTCCGCGATCGCCGGCAGCAGCGTGATGAAGAAGATCACCACGAGGTCGCCCTGCACGGCGAAGCCGAACGGGAAGATCCGCGGCACCGTGAACCCCACGTTGTGCACCACGCCGGCGAAGTGCGTCGGCTCGAAGAGCGCGTACACGACCGTGCCGACGATCACCGCGACCAGCACGGCGCCACGGCGCAGCACGGTTCCCTTGGGCAGCAACGTGAGCAGGATGACGACCAGCGCCGTGACCGAGCCCGACACGAGGTTCATGCCGGGGAAACCGGGGGAACCGGGCGTGCCCAGCACGTTCGGCAACGCGGTGCTGGTGAGCTGGGTGGCGAGGATCAGCACCAGCACGCCGCAGATGATGGGGTCGCGCACGAACTTCGACAGGTACGTGATGAGCCCGTACTTCTTGAGCGGGATCGCGAGCACGCACCAGATCAGCCCGGCCACGACCATCGAGCCGAACGCGGCACCCAGCCCGCCCTTGCCGTGGCCCACGGCCAGCAGCGCGGCCAGCGAACCGGCGTATGGGCCCTGCACTATCGGCAGCCGCAGCAGGAACACCGACTGCAGGATCACCACGAGCCCGGACGTCATGAACGTGACGCCGTAGAGGTAGGCGGTGTCGGTGGCCGACAGCTTGAACGCGGTGCCGATCAGCGCGGGAAAGATCAGCAGCCCGGCCATGCCGAGGATGTTCTGGACCCCGAGCCCGATCGAGCTCGAGATCTTGACCTTGTCGTCGATCCCGATGTCGAAGATCGGCACGGGTGGGGTTTCGGGTGGGGCAGCAGGAGCCGTGGCGGCGGTGACGGCCATGGGGGAGCTCCAAGCGATGACGGACGGCTGTGGCGGCCATCGAGCGGGGGGACGGGGAGCGGAGCTTGGATCGGTCGAACGGTGGACGGGTCAGGCTTCGGTGGACTTGCGCAGGCGCGCGGCCCACCGCTCGAGGTAACCGGCGAGCACGATGCGAATCAGCACCGACGCCTTCATGGGCGGCGCTTCGTCGAACTGGGGAGCGGGACGGGGCGCGGTGGCGGTTGCCGCGGCGGGTGCGGCCGCGGCGGGTGCGGCCGCGGCCGGTGCGGCCGAGCCGTTGACCGCGGCGGCCGGCGCGGGAGCGACAGCCGCGGCCGGGGCTTGTTCCCCGGCTTCGATCCGCTGCCGCACCCGCGAAGCCAGCTCGCCGACCATCCGCCCGGACACGTCGGACATGATGCCCCGCCCGAACTGCGCGAGCTTGCCGGAGATCGTCAGGTCCGTCTCGAGGGCGACGTGCGCGCCCCCGTCGGCCGGTGTCACGCGCATGGTCGCCTTGGCTTTCGCCGTGCCGGCGCCGCGGGTGTCCTTGCCGTCGGCCACCAGCACGGCCACCCGGGCGGTGCCGTCTTTTTCCACGATCTTCGCGACGCCCTGGTAGGCCGCCGTGACCGGGCCGACCTTGATCTTCACCTTGCCGCGGTAGGAGTCGTCGCCCAGGTCCTCCACGAGCTCGGCGCCCGGGAAGCACGCGGCGACGTTGTGCGCGTCCTGCAGGAAGGTGAAGACCTCGTCCGGGTCGGCGGCCACGTCGAAGGAGTTTTCGATGAGCATCTGGCGCCTTTCAGTCCTGGTCGGCGCTGGCCGGCTCAGCGCGGTGGATGGCGTCGACGATGCGCGCCGGGGTGATCGGCGCGCGCGTCAAGCGGGCCCGCAGCGGCCGCAGCGCGTCCTCCACGGCGTTCGCGATCGTGGCGGGCGCCGGGATCGTGCCACCCTCCCCCGCGCCCTTCACCCCGAGCGGGTTGAGCGGGCTGGGGGTCTGGATGTGGAACAGCTCGACCGGCGGCACCTCGGTGGCCGACACGAGCGCGTAGTCGAGGTAGCTCGTAGCCTGCGGCTGGCCTTCGACGTCGTACACCGGCTCCTCGTACATCGCGTTGCCGATGCCGTGGGCGAAACCGCCGAGCACCTGGCCGTCGACGAGCAGCGGGTTGATCACGTTGCCGCAGTCGTGGCCGATGACGTACTTGAGGATCTCGATCTCGCCGGTCTCCGGGTCGACCTCCACGAGCGCGGCGTGCGCGCCGCTGGCATACGCGGCTCGCTCCGGCGAGAAGTAGCTTGAGGTCTCGATGCCGGCCTTGATGCCACGCGGCATCGTGATGCCGTGTTTGCCGATGTTCGCCGTCTGCGCGAGCTGTTGCAGGGAAACGGATTTCTCCAGGTCCCCGCCGAGACAGGCCTTGTCGCCGACGAAGTCCACTTCGGACGCGTCGCAGCCGAGCAGCACCGCCGCGGTGTCGAGCAGGCGTTCGCGCATCTGCTTCGCCGCGTCCATCACGGCCGGCCCGCAGGTGGCCGTGATGCGTGAGGCGAACGTGCCCTGCCCGAACGGGATCCGGCTCGTGTCGCCGGTCTTGACCTCGATGAAGTCCATGTCGAGCCCGATGCCGTCGGCGGCGATCTGCGCGTAGACGGTCTCGTAGCCCTGGCCCTGCCCGGCCGCCGCGAGCGTGACGAGGATGCGGCCCTTGTTGGTCAGCCGGATCTTCGCGCCTTCGTACGGGCCGAGACCACAGCCCTCGATGTACACCGAGAGCCCGATGCCGACGTAGCGGCCTTCGGCGCGCAGCTTGGCCTGCCGCTCGCGCGCCTCGGTGTAGCCGATCCGCTCGAGCGTGCCTTCCAGCAGCGCCGGGAAGTTCCCGCTGTCGTAGGTGAGCGGGCTGCCGTCGCGGAACATGATGCCGACCTTGTACGGGAACTCGTCGGCCTGGATCAGGTTGCGCCGGCGCACCTCCGCGGGGTCGAGCCCGAGGTGCTCGGCGATCCGGTCGATCATCCGCTCCATCACGAACACCGCCTGCGGCCGGCCCGCACCGCGCACCGACGAGGTCGGCACCATGTTCGTGTAGCACGCGCGCAGCTCGATCGCGATGTTCGGCACGTGGTAGGGACCGGGCACGGTCGACGTGGTGATCGACGGGACCTGCAGGCCCGCGCAGTAGGCGCCCTGGTCGTGCTCGATCACGTCCTTGACCGCGAGCAGCAGCCCGTTGTCGTCGAACGCGACGTCGACGCGGTGGGTCTGCGAACGCTCCATCATCGAGGTGACCATGTTCTCCTGGCGGTCCTCGACCCACTTGACCGCGCGGCCCAGCTTCATCGCGACCCACGGGATCACGACCTCTTCGCCGTAGAACTGGGCCTTCGGGCCGAACCCGCCGCCGACGTCGGCCGGCGCGATCACACGGATGTCGTCCTCGGCCATCTCGTAGATGACCGACAGCTGCTGGCGCGCGTAGTGCGGGGCCTGGGTGGTGTCCCAGATGGTGACCTGCCCGGTCGCCGCCTCGAACCGCGCCGCCACACCGCGGGTCTCCATCGAGTGGCCGCCGCCGCGCATCACGAAGAACTCTTCGGACAGCACGTTCGGCGCCTCGGCGAGCGCTTTCGCCGCGTCGCCCGCGCTCTGGCTGAGCAGCACGGCGACGTTGCTCTCGTCGCCGGAGTGGGCCAGCGGGCCGTTCTCCTGCAACGCGGCGGCGGTGGACGCGACGGCGGGCAGCACCTCGAAGTCGACCTCGATGAGCTCCAGCGCGTCTTCGGCGATGTACCGCGACTCGGCGACGACGACGGCGAGCGGCTCGCCGACGTAGTGCAGTTCGGCCGGCGGCATCGGCAGGCGCGGGTAGTCGCGCAGCTGCGGGTGCTGGACCTTCGGTGCCAGGGGCTTCTGGATCTCCATCAGGTCGGCGCCGGAGTAGACGGCGATCACGCCGGGCAGCGCGAGCGCCTCGGTGGCGTCGAAGGAGCGGATCTTCGCGTGGGCGTGGGGCGAGCGCAGGAACGCGGCCGCCAGCGCGTCGGGCAGGTCGAGGTCGTCGAGGTAACCGCCGTGGCCGGTCAGCAGGCGCTCGTCCTCGCGGCGCTCCAGGCGCCGGCCGATCATCGTGCCTTCGGGGACCAGGGTGTCGCTCATGCCTCGGTGTCCTTCCCCTGCGATTCCTTGCCCTGCGCGACTTCCAGCACGGACTTCACCAGGCCGGTGTAGCCGGTGCAGCGGCAGATGTTGCCGCTGAGCACCTCGCGGGCCTGTTCCTCGTCCGTCACGCTCTCCTCGCGCAGCGCGGCCGTGACGCTCATCAGGAAGCCGGGCGTGCAGAAGCCGCACTGCAGGGCGTGGTTGCGCTTGAACGCCTGCTGCAACGGCGCCAGCTCACCGTCTTCGGCGAGCCCCTCCACGGTTTCGACCTCGGCGCCGTCGGCCTGCACGGCGAGCATGAGGCACGAGCGCGTGGCCGCGCCGTCGACGATCACGGTGCACGCGCCGCAGACGCCGTGCTCGCAGCCGAGGTGCGTGCCGGTGAGGCGCAGCTTCTCGCGCAGGAAGTCGGCGAGCGTCATGCGCGGGTCGACGACGGCCTCGTACTCGCGGCCGTTGACCGTGCAGCCCACGGTGTGTGTCTCGTCCTGCGTGCGGGTGGGGAACTCCGTCGCGTGGTCACGCACGGGTGGCCTCCAGTTTTCCTCGGATGTCCGCGAGCGCGCGCTTGACCAGGACGCCCGTGAGGCGGCTGCGGTACTCGGCGCTCGCGTGGATGTCCCCGGTCGGGTCGACCTGCGCGCGGGCGGCGGCCTCGACGTCGGGCCACAGGTTCTCGTGCAGGGAGGCGCCGGTCACCAGCGCCTCGACGTCGGTGAGCCGGTGCGGCGTGGGCGCCACTCCGGCGGCGGCGATCCGGCACGTGGTCACCACGCCCGCGGCGTCGACCTCGCACACCGCGGCCACGCCGGCGAGCGCGAAGTCCCCGCGCCGCGTCGCGAACTCGCGGAACGCCGAGAACTGGTTCGCCGGCGGACGCGGCACGCTGACCTGCAGCAGCAGCTCGTCGGGCTCGAGCGAAGTGGTGAGGTGGAAGAGGAAGAACTCCTCCGCCGGCACCTCGCGCACCCCGCGCGACGAGGCGATCGTGAACGTCGCGTCGAGCACCGAGAGCACGCTCGGCAGCTCCGCCGCCGGGTCGGCGTGGGCGAGGCTGCCGCAGATCGTGCCGCGGTTGCGGATCTGCGGGTGCGCCACCTGCTGCAACGCCTCGGTGAGCACCGGCAGCACGGCGGCGGCCTCGGCCGAGCGTTCGACGCGGCGCTGCCGCACGAGCAGCGGAATCGTGATGCGTGTGTCGCCGAACGTCGGCTCGGCGTACTCGGCGCCGACGCGGTTCACGTCGACCAGGTGCTCGAAGCGCGCCAGCCGGAAGTTGAGCATCGGCATCAGGCTCTGGCCGCCGGCCAGCACCTTCGCGTCGTCGCCGTAGACCTGCAGCGTCGCGAGCGCCTCGTCGAGGCTACGTGGCGAGTGGTAGGTGAACCTGCCGGGTTTCATGCGGTCTCCGTGCCGGTCGTACCGGTCTTCAGGTGCGCCCGAACACGCTCGGCGAGCGCGGGCCGTTCGATCAGGGACATGTGCCGCAGGCCGGTCTGGATCTCCAGCTCGGCACCGGGGATGCCGTCGGCCAGCGCGGCCGCCATCTCCGGCGGCGTCGCGTAGTCGTGCTCGCCGACGAGCACGAGCGTGCTCGCGGTGACCGACGGCAGCAGCGATCGGGAGTCCATCTCCCCCATCGCGATCGACGCCGCGGCGTGCGCCTCGCTGTTGGTGCGCAGGAAGATCTTCACGATCCGGTCGGCCTCGTTCGGGTTCGCCTCGCGGAATTCCGGGGAGAACCAGCGGTCCAGCTGGAACGCGACCTGCTTCGAGCGCGGCACGGACACGGCCTTCTCCGCGCGCTCGGCCCACACCTGCGGCGCGTCATCGCCGTAGTACGCCGTGGTGTCGGCGAGCACGAGCGAGCGCACCCGGCCCGGGAAGCGGCCGGCGAAGTTCACGCCCACGCTGCCGCCCATCGACAGGCCCAGCAGCGACACGGTCTCCAGCCCGAGCGAGTCGAGCGCGGCGCCGAGGTCGTCGGCCAGGTCGGCGATCGAGAATGGCTCGCCGTCCCAGGACGACTCGCCGTGGCCGCGCAGGTCGAACGCGAACACCTGGAACTCGTCGGCGAGCGCTTCAGCCAGCGGCGTCCACAGCTCGCCGGAGGTGGCGAGCGGGTGCAGCAGCACCACGGGCTCGCCCGCGCCCCAGCGGCGGACCGCCAGCGGGCCCGCGGTCGAGATGGACGGGATCATGCGGGCCTCCGGAAGATCTTCTCGGCGTTGGTGCGCAGGATCGCCTCGGTGTCGCTTTCGGACAGTCCGGCGTCCAGCACGGTGTGCACGGGACGCGGGTCGCCCAGCGCGAACGGGTAGTCGCTGCCCAGCACCACGTGGTCGGAGCCGACGAGCCCGGTGAGGAAGCGGATGGCGGGCGCGGACAGCGCGACGGTGTCGTAGACGAAGTCGCGCAGGTAGTCCGACGGCTTCTCCCGCTCCAGCTCCCCCGCGAAGGCCTCCTTGGTGCGGTAGCCGCCGTCGAGCCGGCTGGCCTGGTACGGCAGGAACCCGCCGCCGTGCACGAGGATCACCTTGAGGCCGGGGTGGCGGTCGAGCAGGCCGTGGAGGATCAGCTCGGTCACGGCGACGGTGTTGTCGATCAGCCGGCCGTGGACGTTGCCCATGGTGCCGAGCGTGGCGAGCTCGCCCGAGGGCCCGTACGTGGGCGGGTGCAGCACCACCGGGATCTCCTCGCGCGCGGCGACCGTCCACAGTGGCTCGAAGTTCTCCTCGTGCGGCGCCGAACCGGTGAGCGGGTCGGTGCTCAGCATGACGCCGGTGAACTCCGGGCGCTTCCACACCTCCAGCAGGTCGGCGGCGGCCTGCTCGCCGTCGTCGGTGGCCACGGACGCCAGCGCGGTCGTGCCGCCGCCGAGCTCGGCCACGGACTCGGCCATCGCGTCGTTGACCCTGCGGGCCCAGTCGCGCGCGGCGGGCGGTTCGAGGAACGCCGACTGGATGTCCATCCAGGGGGAGATGACCTGGGTGGCCACCCCGGTCTGCCCGCGCCAGCCGGCCCGCGGGCCGGTCTCGTTCATCCGCGCGCCGATCGGGCGGGTCTCGCCCATGCCGGGCACGTCGACGACCCAGCCCTTCTCCGTGCGCCGGGCGCTGAAGCCGCACGCGGGCGCCTTCTCGAGCGCCGCGAGCAGCGACGGCGGGACGATGTGCGCGTGCGTGTCGAGGACCGGGTAGGGAACGATCTCGTCGCTGTCCGTCCGACTCACCTCTCAGTGCCGAAGACCACGTGTGGGAAAACTCGCTGATCCTCGACGCTAGGTGGCCAGGACAGGGGCAACCAGCGCGCTTTGCTGTCGGCCCCGGTAAGCAGTTCTTACAGCGGCCCCCTCGCGCGAGCGGGGCCCGGCGTGATGCGATGACCGGATCCCGGCACCACGACCGGGTGACAGCGAAAGGCGGGTGCCCGTTGACGGGGACAGGACTGCCGCGGCGCAACGTCGTCGTGGCCATCACCGGAGCGAGCGGTGCGTGTTACGGCGTGCGCATTCTGCAACTGCTCCGCGAGCGTCCGGACTTCTCGACGCATCTCATCCTGTCGAAGGCCGGGATCGTGACGCTGCGCCACGAGTGCGACCTGTCCGCCGAGGATGTGCGCGAGCTGGCCGACGTCACGTATCGGCCCGGCGAGATCGGCGCCACGATCGCGTCGGGCTCGTTCCCCGTGGAGGCCATGGTGGTGTCCCCGTGCTCGATCAAGACGCTCTCGGCCATCGCCACCGGCTACACCGACGACCTGGTGGCCCGTGCCGCCGACGTGTGCCTCAAGGAGGGCCGGCCGCTGCTGCTCATGGTGCGTGAGACGCCGCTGCACCTCGGGCACCTCAAGTCGATGACCGCCGCGGCCGAAGCTGGCGCCATCATCGCGCCCCCGGTGCCGGCCTTCTATTCTCGACCCGAGACGATCGACGATCTGGTCGACTTCACCGCCCGCCGCGCGCTCGCCCGGGTGGGCCTGTGGGAGCTCGCTCCCCCGGCGTGGGACGGTGACGTAACCAGACGCAACGGCGCTCTCACCCACGGTGGCTGACGGCGGTACCGCGCGAGCGGTCGGGAGGGGGCTCGGGTGCTCGAAGCTCGGCGACTGCAGATCTTCTCGGCGGTGGCCGAACGCGGCTCGTTCACCGCGGCCGCCGAAGCCCTGTTCATGACCCATTCCGCCGTGTCGCAGCAGATGGCGCTGCTGGAACGGCAGCTCGGCGTGACGTTGATGATCCGCGGCCCGCGCGGCATCGAGCTCACCGACTCCGGGCGCATCCTCGCCGAGCGCAGCACGGGCCTGCTCGGCACGATCGCGAACATCGAGCAGGAGATGCAGGACCTCAAGGCGCAGCAGTCCTACGTGCGGCTCGGCGCGTTTCCCACCGCGGGCGCGGACCTCATCCCGCGCGTGGTGCGGACGTACCAGGAGCGCTACCCGGACACGAAGATCGTGTTGCGCTCGGCCCACGCGTCCGACATGGCGGCGAACCTGCGCGACGGGTCGATCCACCTGGGCCTGGCCTGGGACTACGACTTCGACCCGCGCTCGGTGCCCGCCGACATCGAGTGGATCCACCTGGCCGACGACCCGCTGTGCGTGCTCGTGCCCGTGGACCACCCCGTGGCCGGCGAGTCCGAAGTGGAGCTGCGCGAGCTCGCGGGCGAGAGCTGGGTCGTGCGCAGCCACCGCCCGCCGTACGACGAGGCGTTCACGACGCTGTGCCGGCTCGCCGGGTTCGAACCGGACATCGGCTTCGCCACGGAGGACTACCTGTCGGCACAGGGCCTGGTGGCGGCGGGCGTCGGCATCAGCGCGGCGCCCCGGCTCGCGCTGGTGGCCCTGCGGCCCGACGTCGTGGCCGTGGACATCGCCGGTCCCGCCCCGCGCCGGCGCATCGCGGCCGTCCGGCTGCTCAACGCGAGCCACCCCCCGGCCGCCCAGCAGATGCTCGACGTGCTGCGCGCGGCCACGACCCCCGAGGAGTCCCCGTGACCGTGCCGGACGAAACCGGCGAACGGCCCGGCACCGACGTCCTGCGCCGCATCCTGCGCGACGGGCGCACCGAGATCTCGCTCGTGGACCGCATCGTCGAGGACCTCGCGGTGCAGATCATCGACGGCCGCCTGCCGCCGGGCGCCGACGTGAACTCCGTCGAGCTCGCCCGCCGCTACACCAGCAGCCGCACGCCCGTGCGCGAAGCGCTGCTCACGCTGCAGCGCGAAGGCCTGGTGGACATCCCGGCGCGCCGGCGCCCGCGCGTGGCCCCGGTGACGCTCAGCCAGGCGCGCGAGATGTACGAGATCCGCGCGAGCCTGCACGGGCTGGTCAGCGAGCTGATCGTGCGCAACGCCCCGGACAGCGCCCTCGACGTGCTGGACAACTGGCAGGCCCACCTGCGCGAAGACGCCGAACGCGGCGACGTGGACTCCTACTTCTGGCACAACGTCACCTTCCGCCAGGCGGAAGCCGAGGTCGCGGGCAACCACCAGCTCACCCGCCTGCTCGGCTCACTGGGCCTGCGCACGCTCCAGCTGCGCCACGTGAGCCTGTCGCTGCCCGGGCGCCTCACGCGCTCCGTCGACGACCACGAGCGGCTCCTGGAGGCCTACCGCGACCGCGACACCCCCTTGGCCGTGGCGCTGACGAAGTCCATCATCGCGGCAGGGCTGCAGGCGATAGAGGAATCCGGGTGGTCCGGCCTGCAGGTCGAACGCTCCCCCGACGCCCTCGACGCCTGACGCCGCGGTCGCCCTGCTGTCGCGCCCCGCCCGGACGCGAGTGACCGGCGCCTGTGCACGGGTCGGGGCCTCGCGCGCACAGACGGCGGTTACGCGCGCCCGGCCGGGACGACGGGAACCAGTGACCTACACCTGACCGGACCGCTCGATCGCCCGGTAACCCCGCAGCACCAGCGAACGGCTCACCGCTGCCGCGAGCGGCGCGTCCCGGTCGGCGTAGGCGTTGACGAGGCGCTCGTGGTCGGCCACCGAGTGCAGCAGCCGGCCCGGCAGCGACAGGCTCAGGTGCCGGAAGCGGTGCATCTGCAGGCCCAGCGAGGACAGCCGCCGCTGCAGCTCGCCGTTCTGCGAAAGGCTCGCCTCCGCGTTGCGGAATCCGACGTTGTGCCAGAAGTAGCCGTGGACGTCGCCGCGTTCGGCGTCGTCGGCCAGCACCTTCTGCCAGGCGCGCAGGCCGTCGATCTCCTCGTCGGTGGCACGGGCGACCACCAGCTCGCTGACCAGCCCGTAGAGGCTGCCCCGGATCTCGTAGATCTCCCGCACCTGCCGCATGTCCACTGGCGAGACGTACGGCCGCCGCCGCGGCGGCACGATCACCAGCGACTCCCGCTCCAGCAGGAGCAGCGCCTCCCGCACCGGAGTGCGGGAGGTGCTGAACCGCCGGGCCAGCTCGGCCGAGTTGACCTCGTGGCCGGGCCGGAGCCTGCCCTCCACGATGCTCGTGGCGAGCTCGCGGAAGATCGTGAACGCGAGCGACGAGTCGCCGTCGGACCCGCGCAACGCGCTGAACAACAGCTCCTTCCGCAGGTCCTCGACGCCCGCCTCGGTCACTAGCCGAGCACCTCGGGCCAGCGCCTGGTCACCGAAGCCACCAGGTCGTCGGTCGACTCGGCCACCGCCGGGAAGTCCTTGAGTCGCTCGAACGGCCGGCACGCGTCGATCACCGCGCGGCTGTTGAACGGGATCTCGCCCGGCAGCGTGAGCGGGTCGACGCGGCTGCCCCACGTTCGCTTCATGACCTCGATGTCGAGCTCGGGGTTGGTGCGCCCGCACATCGCCCACACGACCTCGCCGAGGTCACGCGGGTTCACGTCGTGGTCCACCACCACCGTGAAGCGGTTCATGTACGCGGCGTTCGGCAGCTGCGCCGTGAGGTACGCGGCCTGGCGCGCGTGCCCCGGGTACTTCTGCTCGATCGCCACGATCAGCAGCGACCGCCCGCCGCCGGCTTCGTGCGCCCAAACGGCGCGGACGCCGGGCAGCCCCGTCTTGCGCAGCGAGTCGGTGATGATCGCGGACTTCATCACGGTGCGCATGTACGAGTAGTCGTGCGGCGGCTTGCCCGGAGGCGCCCCGAGCAGGATCGGGTCGTCGCGGTAGTAGACCTTCTCGATATCGATCGCGAGGATCGGGTCCTGCGAACCGGAGTAGTACCCGGTCCACTCGCCGAACGGGCCCTCCGGGCGCGTGTCGGCCGGGCGCACCCAGCCCTCGATCGCGATCTCCGCGTCGTGCGGCAGCGGCAGGCCCGTGACCAGGCCCGCGACCGTGCGCACCGGCGAACCGGTCATCGCGCCGACGTAGTCGTACTCCGACACGTCGGCCGGCACCTCGACGCCGGCCGCCACCAGGTAGGCCGGGTGGTGGCCGAGCGACGCGGCGATCGGCGCGCGGCCCTCGGCCTCGAACCAGCGGCGCAGGTGCTGCGCGCCGTGCTTGCCGGCCTCGATGTTCACGGTCGCCGAGCGGCCCTCGTCCTGCACCTGCATGCGGTAGGCGCCGAGGTTGATCCGGCCGGTGTCGTAGTCGCGCGTCACCACGGCGCAGCCCGTGCCGATGTAGCGGCCGCCGTCGCCCTCGTGCCAGCGCGGCACGGGGAACTTCAGCAGGTCCACCTCGTCGTCCACATGGGACAGCAGCGGGCCGTCGGCCACCGTGACCGCGCGGAACTCGCCGGCGTCGGCCGCCCATTGGCCCGGCTTCACCGCGAGGGTCTCCATCAGGTCCTCGTCGGTGTTGTCCCAGCCGAGGCCGAGCACGGAGCCGAGCAGCCGCGGGTTGCTGACCGAGCCGGAGAGCACGCGCGAGCCCGCGGAGTAGTCCTTGATGGAGTCGAACAGCATCGCCTTCGGCTTGCTGCGCCGGTAGTTGACCTGCGAGAGCGCGCCGATCTCCAGCTCCCAGTGGGCGCCCTCGATCGGCTGGACCTCGCCTTCGCGCTCGGCTTCGGCGAGCCAGCGCCGCAGGTCGGGACCGGTGTCGTTCATGCTGCTCCTCGTCGCGTGTCGGCCTGGACGTACTCGGTGGCCGCGTCGGCGGTGATCACGTCGGCGTATTTCTGGTTGAGGTCGAACAGGCTCAGCCAGTGCGAGGACTCGAACCGGTCGAAGCACAGGTCGCCGACCACGCCCACGCTGTAGCCGCGGCTGCACGCGTCGACCACCGTCGAGCGCACGCAGCCGCTGGTGGCCTCACCGACCACGAGCAGCGTGTCGTAGCCCCCCGCCCGGAGGATGGTGTCGAGCGGGGTCTCGAAGAAGCAGCTCGGGCCGATCTTCCGAAGCACGATGTCACCCTCGGCCGGGGCCACCTCGGCGACGATGGCGTTGCCGTCCACCGCACGCGGCTTCGGCGCGAGGGCCGGAGCCGGTTTGCGGTTCCAGCGCCCGTATTCCGGTGGGGTGGCGTGGAAGTACGCCACGCGCACGCCGGCGTCGCGGGCCGCCCGCAGGAACGGCGCCGTGCGGTCCACGACCTCCCAGCCCTGCGCTCCGCACGAGCTGGGCCAGTCGGCGACCGACTCCACGATGTCGGCGCGCGGCAGGCCGAGCGCGGCGTAGTAGAGGTCGACGGCCACCACCAGCGGGCGCGAGCCGAGGCCGAAGGGCGCCTGTTTGGCCCACGACGTGGCCGCGAGCACGGCCCGGTCGCGCTCGGTCAGGTACGGCGCCCAGCCGTCCTCGAACACGGCGGCGGCCGTCTTCGGCACGCTCATGCCGCCGCCAGCGTGCTGTCGATGTACTTCGTGATGTCCGCGGGCGGGGTCGACTTCGCGTTGTGCGCCGCTTCGTCGAACGCCTGCTTGATCACCTTGGGGTCCACCTCCGGGGTCTGCGACCACACCGTCAGGAAGAAGTCGTACGCGTAATTGGCGAGATCGTCGCTCTGCACCCCGCTGTACTTCTTGATCGCCTTGACGGTCTCGGCCTTGTGGCCGCGCAGGTACTGCAGCGACTCGGCTTCCGCGGCGTAGAACCGCTTCACCGCTTCGCGGTTGTTCTGCAGGAACTTGTTCTGCACCGTGTACGCGCCGAGCGGGAACTGGAGATCGGCCAGCGTTGCCAGGCGGTGTGCGCCCTTCTCGCGGCTCTGCGTGCCGTTGGGTGGCTGGGTCAGCAGCGCGGACACCGCACCGCTGCCGAGCGCGGCGACCTCGGCGGGCACGCTTTTCACGAACACCGCCTGCACGTCCTCGCGCTTCATGCCGTTGGCCTCGAGCAGGTCGGTCAGCCCGAAGTCGCTCTGCGAACCGGGCGAGGAGATCGCGACCTTCTTGCCCTTGAGGTCCTTGATGGTCTTGATGTCGGGGCTGGCCCACATCTCGAGGTTGTAGTGCGGCTCCGACATCGCGACGTACTTGAGGTCGGCGCCCTTCATGATCGCGGCGGCGGAGTCCGCCGCGACGCCAACCCCGATGTTCACGCTGTTGCTCGACAGCGCGGCCACCAGCTGGGAGCTGTCGTTGAGCCGGTTGAGCGTGACTTTGAGGCCGTGCTTGGCGAAGATGCCTTCGTCCTGGGCCACGTACAGGTCGGAGTAACCCGCGCCGAGCGCGGTGTACCCGATGGTGATCGGCAGGGCGCCGTTGGCGTCGGCCTTGACGGGCGCGGTGCCACCGCCCTTGCCGGCACAGCCGGTGAGACCGAGCGCCAGCGCCGCGGCGGCCGCGACCGCCGAGAGGATCTTCTTGTTCACTGCGAACCTGCCCAATGGGTGAAGCGGCGTTCGATCATCCGCACGGCGCCGTTGAGCAGCAGCGCGACGACGGCGAGGATGATGATGCCGGCCATGGCGTTGTCCATGTTGAAGTTCGAGGTCTGGGTCTGGACGAAGTACCCGAGACCTTGGCTCGCGAGGAACAGCTCCGCGACGATCGCGCCGACCAGCGCGCGGCCGACGGCGAGGCGCACACCGGCGAGGATGTACGGCAGCGTCGCGGGCAGTGCGATGGCGTAGAAGAACCGCAGCCGCGGCGTGCAGAACACGGTGGCCACGCGGGTGTAGTCGCGGTCGAGGTTCCGCACGCCTGCGGTGATGTTGATGATGAGCGGCAGGATCGCGGCCCAGATGATCACCAGGACGCGCGAGACGTCGCCGATGCCGAACCAGAAGATGATGATCGGCAGGAACATCACGTACGGCACGGAGTAGAGGATGTTGACCATCGGCTCGGTCATGTCGTGCAGGATCTTGCTGCGGCCCAGCACGAGACCCACCGGGATGCCGACCACGAACGTGATCAGCAGGCCCCACAGCAGTTCGAGGCCGGTCGCGCCGAGTGCGGGCCAGATTTCGCCCGAGCCGAACAGGTCGATCTCGGCCCCGACGATGCGCGTCGGGCTGCTGCTGAAGGAGACGTCGACGACGCCCGTGGCGGTACACACCTGCCACAGCACCAGGACGATGACGAGCCCGGCCGCGCCGAGCAGGCCGCTACGCCTGCGCTGAACCCAGGCGGACAGACCCCTGGACTCCGCTGCCGCGGCCGGCCCGGGCGTGCTCGGCGGCCTGGTCAGTGTTGACGCCGTTGTCATGGTTCCTCGCTGAGTCTTCCGCAGCCGCGGATTCCTGGGTGGGGTTGGGGTTCACGCTCTCGTCGGCCGGTTTGTGGTGCAGCGCCTCGAGGATCCGGTCGCCGTAGGCGAGGAACTCCGAGCTGCGCCGCCAGGCCGCGTCGCGCGGGCGGGGCGCGTCGATCTTGACCTCGAGGGCGACGTGGGCCGGGGACTGGGAGAACACGAGCACGCGGTCGGCGAGCAGCACGGCCTCGTTCACGTCGTGGGTCACGAACATCGCCGTCTTCTTGGCGCTGACGGTGTCCGCCTGCCAGATGCGCAGGAGTTCGTCCTGCAGGTTCTCGCGCGTCTGCGCGTCGAGCGCACCGAAGGGCTCGTCGAGCAGCAGCAGGGTGGGGTCGGTGGCCAGGGCCCGCGCAAGGTTCACGCGCTGTTTCATGCCGCCGGACAGCTCGTGCGGGTACTTGCCGGTCACGTGGGACAGGCCCACGATCTCCAGCAGTTCCTCGGCCCGGGCGCGGACCTGCGGCGTGAGCCGGCCCTGCACCTGCGGTCCGAAGAGGACGTTGTCCAGCACCGTGCGCCACGGGTAGAGCGAGGCGTGCTGGAACACCAGCGATCGTTCGGGGCCGGGTCCCTTGACGGCCTTGCCGCCCACCTCGAGAGCACCGCCGGCGACCGGGACCAGCCCGGCGACGGCTTCGAGGAACGTGGTCTTGCCGCACCCGCTGGGTCCGACGATGACCACGAACTCCTCGTCCATGATCTGGAGGTTGAGGTCGAGGACCGCCGTGGAGAACGCGTTGCCGCGCCGGGCCTTGTGGCCCAGCAGCAGGTCACGCGCGTCCAGACATACATTCGACGAGGTCATCGGCCGACCGCCACCCCAACCGGTCGGACTTCTGGGTTGCTCACTACTGCTCCTCCTTGCTGATGGCTGCACTGCTATTCGCAAGGTGTCGACACTTCGGGAGAGTGTCTGCTCCAGCCCAGGCTGTGTCAAGGGTCGCAGTGAGACGATCGCCATGATCGACCGAGAAAAAGATCTTTCCCGGCAAGGAAAATTCCTGGTCACGCAAGCGAAGAGGCGCGTCGATTCCCCTCGGTACGGATCGGCCCGTTATCGAGGTGTCATCACCCTGGAGCCGTCAACTGTCGACACTAGCCACTTCGTTCCACCGTCAGCGGGCCGCCCGCAGCAGCGCGGCAGCTGTGGCGAAGGCGGTTTCGAGGTCGTGGACGAAGCCGCTGAGCACGCCCACCAGCTCGACCACGGCGTCCGCCTTGTGGAGTTCGACATCCACGACAACGGCTACGCCAGCACCCACGACTACGGTATCGGGCACGGGAGCCCGGGCGACCTCGTCGACCACACCGGCAAGCCCGCGTCGGACAACCTGCGCGACTGGCTCGCCGTGGTGAACACCTGATCGGCCGCGCACACCACGGCCGCGCCGATCGTGGTGACGCTCGACCTCAAGGGCGACCTCACCGACAATACGTCGTTCGCCGCCGGCAACCTGGCCGCGGTGAACCAGGAGCTGCAGGCCGCCTTCGGCCCGCGGCGGCTGTTCGCCGCGGCCCGCCCGGCCGGCGCGACCACCGATTCGTTGCGCGGCAAGGTGCTCACGCTGCTCTCGGGCGACAGCGGCACCCGCGTCGAGTACCGCCGCGACGTCGGCTACCACCCGGCGGTGGCGGTCAACGGCCGCGGCCAGGTCGTGGAGGTGCACGACTCGGGCGCCGGTGCGCTCTGGTACTGGACCGGCACGTACGGCGCCGACGGCCGCGTGACGTGGAACCGTCGCGGCCGCTACGACAGCGGCCAGACCCCGGCGATCGCGCTCGACGACTCCGGCCGGCTCGTCGAGGTCCACCAGTCGCAGACCGCGGCCACCCTCTGGTCCCGCACGGCGAAGCTCGGCGCCGACGGCGAGCTGACCTGGTCGGCGAGCCAGAAATACGACAACGGCGTGGCCCCCACCGTCGTGTTCGGCGGCAGCGGCGTGCGCGAGATCCACCGGAGCAAGTCCTCCGCCCAGAACTGGCAGTGGCAGAGCGTGCTCGACGCATCCGGTGCCGTGACCTTGGGCGGTAACGGGAAGACGGCGGACCCGCTGTTCCCCATGGCCCTGTTCCCCATGGCCCCTGTTCCCCATGGCCATCGGCACATCGGGCACTCGCCGGGTGACCGTGTCGACCGGCGCCGACGGTCCGACACCCGCCCTGCGCTACGCCACCGACCGCGTCTCCGGAGAGCGCGTGCGCTACCCGCAGGTCGGGTTCGACGAGCACCAGAAGGGCGACCCGGCGGAGTTGCAGCAGGACGCGCTGTTCTACGCGGCGACCAACCACCCGTGGGACGCGTGGTACCAGACCTTCACCTCGGGCGCGGCCCGGTAAGCGCGACGGGCCGGGCTCCCGCACCCCGACGGTGGGAGCCCGGCCCTGTCCCCGCAAGTGCCCACGCCGATCACCGTCCCTGGCCGCCGCCCGCGGCCGTGACCGGCGCCGCACCTGGTTCCCGGTTTCACCCGGTGGTCCGCGCCCAGCGGAAAATCAATGCGGCAGCGCCACCTGCTGCGCCGCCACCGGACGCGGAACATCCCGTGCCGCAGTCCTTTGCGGCCGTTCCGCGGTGCCTTCGGCTCTTGTGCGGACCCTCGTGCAGTGCTGCTCGAACCGCTCCATCAACACGGCGGCGACCATCAGGACCACGGGTGTACCCAACGCGAACCACATGTTCTGTGAAGTACCCAGCCGCGCCGCGACCGAACCGGCTTCTGCCCCGTCCGGGGGATTCGTGTTGCCGGCCAACGAAAACGGCGTTCACGCTGCCGATTTTCGCGGCCGCGACTTCCCGTTGAGCCCCATCGTGCAGGGCATGGTCGTCTCCGGGCTGCCGGCCGGGTCGATGGCGGGCGCGAGCCTCGCGGGACGCCTGGGCAACTTCTGGGGCGGCGCCGGATGAGCCTCGGCTCGGGCGTGGTGTCCATCGTCGGCACGGTCGGCGCCGCGGTGTCGGGTGCGGCGACTTCCCCTGGTGACGTTCCGGCCGTGATGGGCATCGGTGTGGGCGTCGCGTCGGTGGTGGTGCCGATGTACCTGTCGGAGCCGGCGCCGAAGGAGGTGCGCGGCAAGCTCACCTCGCTGATGCGGCAGCTGGTCACCGTCGGCATCCTGGTCGCCTACGTCGCCGACTAGCGCTGTCGGGCTGCGGCGCGGGGCGGTGGATGATCGGGCTCGGCGTGGTGCCGGGCGTGCTGCTCGTCGTCGGGATCTACACGCAGCCCGAGCGCCCGCGCTGGCTCGCGGTCAACAAGCACGACGGACGCACGGCCCGCACGGTGCCGACCCGGCTGCGCGGCCACGAGGACGCGGCCGAGGCCGAGCTGGCCGACATCCGCGCCGAAGCTCGCGACGAGGCCGAGCGCGCGCAGCCGTTGCGGCTGCGGATGCTCACGGGCGGCCGGCTGCGGACGGTGTTCACGGTCGGGCTGCTGCTCGTGTTCTTCCAGAATGTCGTGGGCATCAACACGATCATCTACTATTCGCCGACGCTGCTGGCCAACGTCGGCTTCGGCTCGTCCGGCGCGATCCTCGCCAACGGGGGGATCTGCGCTGTGAACACGCTCATGACGCTGCCCGCGACGCGGCTGATCGACCGCACCGGCCGGCGGCCGCTGCTGCTCGTGGGCGCGCTCGGGATGTGCGCGGCGATGGTGCTGCTTGCCGTGGTCAACCTCGGCGGGATGACGAAGGGACCGCTGCTGCTCGGCGTCGCACTGTCCGGGATCGCCGGGTACGTCGCGTCGTTCTCGGTTTCGTGGGGCCGGGTGCAGTGGGTCGCGCTGCCGTAGCTGTTCCCCTTGCGGATCCGCGCGGCGGCCGTGGGCGTGTGCGTGGTCTTCAACCGGCTGTTCAACCTCGCGGGCGCGCTCGTGTTCCCGCCGCTGCTGGACGCCTGCGGGGCCGGGCTCGACTTCCGGTTCTTCGCCGTGCTGACGGCGCTCGCGTTCGCGTTCGTGGCGGCTGATGCCGGACAAGAAGGGGCGCAGCCTCGAGGACCTCGAACGCGAGCTCGTGGGTGCGTAAGCTGATCGGGTGCGGACACGACCGACCCTGACCTGGACCGGCACGGGCGAACCGCTCCCGCGCACCAGAAGCGTCGCCGAGGTGGCCGAGGTCGTCTCCCGCGGTCGCGTGGTGGTGCTGAGCGGTGCGGGGATCTCCACCGAGTCCGGCATTCCCGACTACCGCGGCGAGTCCGGCAGCCTGCGCCGGCACACCCCGATGACTTACGACGAGTTCACGACCAGCGTCGAGGGCCGCCGCCGCTACTGGGCGCGCAGCCACCTGGGCTGGCGCACCATCGCGCGCGCCGAGCCCAACTCCGGGCACCACGCCGTCGCGGCCCTGCGCGAAGCCGGCCTGCTGTCCGGCGTGATCACGCAGAACGTCGACGGCCTGCACCGCGCGGCGGGCACGCGCGGCGTGGTGGAGCTGCACGGCAACCTCGACCGCGTGATCTGCCTCGGCTGCCGCCGCACCACGCCGCGCGAGGAGCTCGACGACCGCCTGCGCACGGCCAACCCGCACTTCGGCGGCACCGCCACCCACATCAATCCCGACGGCGACGTCGAGCTCGCCGAGGAAGCCGTGCGCACGTTCACGCTCGTCGACTGCACCGCGTGCGCCGGTGTGCTCAAGCCCGACGTGGTCTTCTTCGGCGAGAACGTGCCGCACTCGCGGGTCGAACGCTGTTACCGCCTGGTCGACGAGGCCTCGGCGGTGCTCGTCCTCGGCTCGTCGCTCACGGTCATGTCCGGCCTGCGGTTCGTCCGTCACGCCGCGAAAACCGGCAAACCCGTCCTCATCGTCAACCGCGGCCAGACCCGCGGCGACGCGCACGCGCAGGTCCGCGTCGACCTTCCGCTGGGCGAGGCCCTGACCGACCTGGTCGACCTCGTCGGCAGACCCGCGCGCCTCGCATGACGCGGGCCTACCGCAGCCCGTGCGCACCGGCCCACGCGGAGATCGACGCGGCCAGCGCGGCGGGCTGGTCCTCCGGCGTGTGGTGCCCGGCCAGCACCGCGTGGTGCGCGTGGTCCAGCCCGGCGATCGTGTCGCGGCACCACTTCTGCAGCTCCGGCCCCAGCATCACGCCGGGCCCGGGCTCGAATGTCACGAGCAGCTTCGGCACGTCGGCGCTCGCCGCGAGTCACTCGTCGTAGCACTCGATCCGGGCGACGACGTCGGCGGGTTCGCCGTCGAGCGGCATCGCTCGCGGCCACTGCAGCAACGGCAGTCGGCTCTCGCGTGTCGGATATGGCCGCAGGTACTCCCGCAAGTCCGCCGGCGCCGGCGCGCGGGACACCGAGCCGGGCAGCAGCTCACGCAGGAACACGTTGTCGTCGAGCACCCTCCGTTCGCCGACGCCCGGGGTTTTGAGCGTCCGGAACAACTCCCGCCCCGCGGCCGGGAACTCCGCCCACGTCAGGGGCTTCACGATCGTCTCGGTGAACGCGACCCCGCGCACGCGGCCCGGATGCCGCGCCGCGAAGTCGAACGCGAGCGCACCGCCCCAGTCGTGGCCGACGAGCACCACGTCCTCGAGACCCAGGGCGTCGAACCACGCGTCGAGGTGGCGGGCGTGGTCTTCGAACGCGTATGCCAGCGGCGGTTTTCCCGAATCGCCCATGCCGATCAGGTCGGGCGCGAGCAGGCGCCCGCCTCCGACCGCGGGCAGCACCTCACGCCAGAGGTACGAGGACGTCGGGTTGCCGTGCAGGAACACGAACGGCGCGCCGCGGCCGGTTTCACGGTGGTACAGGGTCGAACCCAGCACACGAGTGAGTGGCATCCTCGTCCGTCCCTCAGCGGAAGGCGGTGACGGACTCCGCCACCCACTCGGCGAACGTCCGGGCCGGGCGGCCCAGCACCCGCCGCACGTCGGGGCTCACCCGGCGCTCGGCGGGCAGCGGCGAACCCAGCACTGCCAGCGTCGCCTCGACGATCGGCGGTGGCATGAACTCCAGCATCCCCGCGCGAGCCTCGTCCGGCGTCTGCTCGGCGAACCGGACGGGCTCGCCGAGTGCGGTGCCGATCGCCGCCGCCCGCTCACGCGGGGTCAGCGCCTCCGGGCCGGTCACCTCGTACTCGGCGCCGTCGTGCGAGTCGTCCAGTAGCGCCGCGGCGGCGACCGCCGCGATGTCCGCCGGATCGACGAACGGGAGCGCCACGTCCCCGAAGGGGGCTTCGACGAGACGCGAAGCGCGCACCGAAGGAGCCCACCCCAGGGTGTTGGTGGTGAATCCGCTCGGCCGCAGGATCGTCGCCGCCGGCACCGACGAGCGCACGAGGTGTTCGTACGCCGTGAAAAACCCGTAAGCCTCCGGCCGGGTGGCCGCGCCCTGCGAGGACAGCAGCACGAGCCGCCGCACTCCCCCGGCCTTCGCGACGTCGGCCAGCTCCGCCGCAGCCGGGCCGCCCGGGAACAGGAACAGCGCGTCGGCGCCCGCCACCACGTCGCGCAGCGATTCCGGCGCCGCCAGGTCCGCAACCCGATGCACGACGCCTTCGGGCAGTTCGGCCGGCGCCGTCCGCGACACCGCCGTCACGGGCACATCCGCCGCGGCCAGCGCCGCCACCAGCGGGCGGCCGACGTTCCCGGTCGCCCCCGTCACCACGATCATTTTCGTTACCCCAATCTTACGATCCACAGTGGTCACGAAGGTGCCGTGCGCGTCCCCCGGCCGGAAGGACGCACCTTTAAGTAAGCTCACGACATGGAGGAATGGACGCAGTTCGCGGGCCGGTCGACCCGTGACGGGTATGAGGTGTTTCACACCGACTGCCCGGCGCGAACGGTGCTCGACCACGTCACCAGCCGCTGGGGCGTGTGGGTGCTGATCGCCTTGCGGGAACGGGAACTGCGGTTCTTCGAGCTGCGCCGGAGCATCGAGGGAGTCAGCGAGAAGATGCTGGCGCAGACGCTGCGCACCCTCGTGCGCGACGGCCTCGTGTGGCGCCGGGTCGAGCCCACCACGCCGCCGCAGGTCACCTACGGCCTCACGCCGCTGGGCCGCGGCACCGGCGACCAGCTCGCGACCCTGTTCTCCTGGCTGCGCGACCACGCCGTCGACATCCTCGCCACGCAGTCGGGGTACGACGAGTCCGGCGGCCGGCAGAGCGCATAGGCATGGCGGAGGAAGAACCCGGGGACACGGCTGTCCCGAAGACCGGTCACGCCCGGCGCACGTTCCTGTTCGGCGCCGGTGCGGCCATCGCGGCTTCGGGCGCGCTCTCGGCCGCGCTGCACCACCCCGAGCCGGTGCAGGCGACCGGCGGATTCGGCGCCGACTGGCTGTTCGGCCCGTTCGTGCCCGGCTGCACCGAAGTGGACTTCGACGACCGGTCGATGACGCTGGTGTCGGTGCCCCACTGCGTCACGCCGTTGTCGTGGGAGGGCTGGCACCCGGACGACTGGCAGCACCTGTGGGTGTACCGCCAGCACTTCTCCGTGCCGCCACAGCTGCGAAAGAACCGCACGTTCCTGCGGTTCGACGGGGTCCTCAGCGCAACCACGGTGTTCCTCAACGGCCGCCGTGTCGCCTCGCAGAGCGGGGGCTACCTGCCGCTCACGTGCGAGATCACCGGGCTGCTCAGCGCCTCCGACAACGTGCTCGCCGTGGCCGTCGACGGCCGCTGGCAGCAGGACACTCCCCCGGACCTGCCGGAGTACCCGAACCCGACGGCCATCGACTTCTACCAGCCCGCCGGGATCTACCGCACGGTCAACCTCTACGGCACGCCGCAGGCGTACCTGTCCGATGTGTACGCCCAGCAGGTCGCCGTGCTCACGCCGAACCGTGCCGTGGTGGTGCACTGCACCGTCGACGCGGCGAAGGCGGTGAAGGGACCTGTGCGGCTCACGGCGACGCTGAGCCAGGCGGGCGCCGAGATCGCCACCGCGGTCACCGACATCGCGGGGCTGCGCAAGGGCGAGACGAACACCACCGTCACGCTCGAAGGCCTCGACGCGGTGAAGCTGTGGGACGTTGACGAGCCGGCGATGTGCGACGTCGTGGTCACGCTGTCGGTGGCCGGACGCAAAATCCACACCTACCCCGTGCGCACCGGGCTGCGCGACGCCCAGTTCACTGTGGACGGTTTCCACCTCAACGGCCGGCCGCTGAAGCTCTTCGGACTCAACCGCCACCAGTGGTACCCGTTCGTCGGCGGCGCGATGCCCGAGCGCGTGCAGCGGCGCGACGCCGAGATCCTCAAGAACGAGCTCAACGTCAACATGGTGCGCTGCTCGCACTACCCGCAGTCGCCCGCGTTCCTCGACGCGTGCGACGAGCTCGGGATCCTCGTCTGGGAGGAGCTACCAGGCTGGGACCACGTGGGCGACACCGCGTGGCAGGAGCTCGCGGTGCGCGACGTGCACGACATGATCGTGCGCGACCGCAACCACCCGTCGATCATCGTGTGGGGCACGCGCGTGAACGAGACGCTGGGCCAGTACACGCTCTACGGCAAGACCGACCAGCTGGCCGCCGAGCTCGACCCGATGCGGCCGTGCACCGGCGCGGTCGCCGGGCAGAAGGGCTATGTGTCGCCGCTGTATCCGGTGAAGGAGAACGGCGGCGTCTTCTCGTTCAACGACTACAGCCGCCCGCCCTCGCGCAACGCGCCTCCGCCACTGCGCCCGCCGCGCCGGGGCGTGCCGTACCTGGTGAGCGAGGCCGTGGGCACGCTCGTGGGCGCGCCGTACTTCCGCCGCACCGACGCCGCCGACGTGCAGCGGCAGCAGAGCATGCTGCACGCATGGGTGCACGAACACGCCGCGGCCGACCCACGCTACTGCGGGCTGATCGCGTGGTGCGGCTTCGACTACCCGTCCGGCTGGTACCACTCGCTGCGCGGGGTGAAGTACCCCGGTGTGGTCGACTTCTTCCGGATTCCCAAGCTGGGCGCGGGTTTCTACCGCGCGCAACGGGCCCCGTCGCGCGGTGCGGTGATCGAGCCCGCGTTCTACTGGGACTTCGGGCCCGGCTCGCCGCGGGGCGGGCCCGGCCGCAACGCACTGATCTGGTCGAACTGCGACCAGCTCGTGGTCACCGTCGCGGGCCGGCGGCCGGTCACCGCGCACCCCGACCGGGCGCGATTCGGTCACCTGAAGCACCCGCCGTTCCTGGTGAACCTCACCGTGACCGGGAACGCGCGTCCGGACCTGACGATCGAGGGCCGGGTGAAGGGGCAGACGGTGCTGCGCCGAAGGTTCAGCGCCGACCCGGCGTTCGACACGCTGGCGGTGGCCGCGGACGACGGCGCCATCACCGCCGACGGCCAGGACACCACCCGCGTCACGCTCCGGTCGGTGGACCGCTACGGCGCACCACGCCCGCACGCCCGAGGGGTGCTCAGCGTCGCGGTCGACGGGCCGGGAATCCTGATCGGCGACCCGTTCCTGGACTTCGGGGCCCTCGGCGGCGCGGCGGCGGTGTGGATCCGCTCGATGCGCGACACCCCCGGGACGATCACGGTGACCGCGTCGCATCCGTTTCTGGACACGGGATCGGCCACGATCTCCGCGGTCTGAGCCATTCGCCGGACGCGGGTACCATCGACACGGACGCCGGAGTGACACGAGAACGCCGGGAGGCGGCATGGCGCGGACGCTGACCCACACGGATCCGGCCGAGGTGAGGTTGCAGCAGGCGCTCGACGCGCTGACCGACCCCGTGCGCCGCACGATCCTGCGCGAGCTCTCGGACGGGCCGGACTTCTCACGCGCGTGCGGCACCTTCGACCTGCCGGTGTCGAAAGCGACGGCGAGTCACCACTTCGCGGTGCTGCGGTCCACGGGTCTGCTCGAACAGCTCGACCGCAGGCCGCGCCGCTACAATCGGCTGCGGCGCTCCGAGTTCGATGCGCGTTTCCCCGGCCTGCTGGACCTCGTGCTCACCGAGACCTGAGCCCCGGCCGGGGTGATCCGTCCACTTCGGACTCGTCAGTCGCGGGCCAGGCCGTCGAGCCACTTCAGCAGCAGTTGCGTCTCCTCCGGGCCGAGGGTGGTGTCCTCGGTGCGCAGGAGCGCGGCGACCTGCAGGGCCGCGGTAGGTAGCGGGGCCGTCGAGCTCTCGGTCTCGCCGGTGCCGTCCTCGGGCGTGAGGAGGCTGTCGTGCACGGCGTCGCGCACGCGCCGGGACAGCTCGGGATCGGTGTAGACCTCCGGCTGGGTGACCATGTTCAGCGCCACCCCGATGTTCGCCGACATCACGCGCTGCGCGGCGGCGTCCGGGTCGACGCGCAGGCGGCCGATGGCGGCGCAGCGCACGAGCACTTCCCGCAGCAGCCGCAACGCTTCTTGCGCGGCACTCGGGATCTCGGTGAACGCCGGGGAGTACATCAGCCGGTAGACGGCCGGGTGCTCCTGCGCGAAGGCGATGTGGGTGTCCCAGCCGTTCTTGAGGTCGGCGACCGGGTCGGCCGATGGCTCGACTTCGCGCTTGGTGGCCAGATAGCGGTCGAACCCGTGGTCCACGACGGCCGAGAGCAGGCCGTTCTTGTCGCCGAACAGGCGGTAGAGCATCGGCGCGCCGACCCCGACCGCCTCGCACACGGCGCGCGTGGAGATGTCGCGGTCGGGCGAGGCGTCGAGCAGCTTCTCTGCGGCCTCCAGCATCTGGGTACGGATGTCCATGCGTCCAGAGTATCTCAGATATCCATATCACGTATCACTGTTACGCACTTCATAGCGTCCCTACGGAGCATCCCGGTCAACGGTCTCCTGCCACGACAGAGCGGCGCGGGCCGCACCCCGGGAGGAGTGCGACCCGCCACGGTCACCAGGTGACCGGAACGCTCGAGACCCCGCCCGTGAGGCGGTTGGAGCGGACGTCGAGCTCGTCGACGTCCACCGCCAGGCGAAGGTTCGGGAAGCGGCGGAACAGCGCGCTGAACACCACGCGCAGCTCGGTGCGCGCGAGGCTCGCCCCGATGCAGAAGAACCCGCCGTAGCCGAACGCGATGTGGGAGTTGGGTTTGCGGTCGGCGTCGAAGTCCTCGGGGTCGGCGAACACGCTGGCGTCGCGGTTGGCCGACGAGGTCGAGATCATCACGGCGTCGCCCCGCCGGATCGCGACGCCGCCGATCTCGACGTCCTCGTGGGCGTAGCGCAGCAGGCCCAGGCCACCCGGTGCGGACATCCGCAGGATCTCCTCGACGGTGCCGTGCACGCGGCCCTCGGGATCGGCGGCGAGCGCGTCGCGACGCGCGAGGTCGGTGAGCAGGAACAGCACACCGAGGTCGATGCGGTTCGACGTGGTCTCGTGGCCGGCGAAGAGCAGCCCCGCGCCCAGCCGGGCGAGGTCGTCGTCGGTGAACGTCGGGTCGTCGGCCTGGGCGGCGACGAGATCGGACACGACGTCCTGCGCCGGCTCCGCGCGCTTCCTGGCGGCCAGCTCGCCCATGTAGGCGGCGAACTCGTCCATCGCGAGCTTCGCGTCGCCGCCGCTGTCGAGCACGCCGATGCGATCGGACAGGTCGCGGAACTTGTCGCGGTCGGCGTACGGCACGCCGAGCAGCTCGCAGATCACCAGCACCGGCAAGGGGAACGACAGGAAGTCGTGCAGGTTCACGGGCTCGCCGCCCGCGGCGTCGTGCGCGGCTTCGAGTTCGTCGAGGCACCGGTCGGCGAGCTCCTGGATACGCTCGCCGAGCTTGCGCATCCGGTTGGCCGAGAACGCCGGCACCAGCAGGCGCCGCAGCCGCGCGTGCTCGGCCCCTTCGGTCTCGTAAGCGCCTTGTGGGCCGCTCAGCAACGCGGCGTCGGACACCGCCGAGGCCTCCTCCGGCTTCGGGTGCGATCGGCCGAAGCGCGGGTCGGCGAACACCGCGCGAGCCTCCTCGAACCGGGTGACGAGCCAGGCCGGGTCGCCGGCCGGCGTGGTCACGCGCGCGATGGGGCCTTCGCGGCGCAGAACCTGGTACAGCGGCGCGATCTCGAGCACGTTCGGCCGGTCGAACGGCAGCCGCGGCGCACGCTCGGTGGTGGTCATGGGGAAGTCTCCTCCTCGGGTGACGGTTTCCGGGCCCGCGCACGCACCGTCGCGAGCCAGCTCAGTTCCTGCTCGGCCCGGCGCCCGACCTCCGCCAGCACCAGCCGGCTCCACGGGTTCTCCTGTGCCTCGGCGAGCTTCCCCAGCCGCTCACCCTGAGCGGCGAGCGCCGCTTCCCGCGCGTCGAGCACCCGCAGCCGTTCCGCGGGCTCGAGCCAGCCGAACCCGGCGAGCCGGGAGAGGAACTCGGTCGAGTCGCCGGCCAGGTCGGGCGGCAGGTCCGCGAGCAGGTCGTGCAGCAGCTCACGGCCGACGTCGGTGATCGTGTAGACGTGCCGCGGCGGCTTGCCCTCCTGCGTCTCGGCGCCGCGCGTGACTGCGCCGGCCTCGGCGAAGCGGCGCAGCGCCGGGTAGAGCGAGTTGTTGGACAGCGCCCGGCCGCTCGACTCCTCGACCTTCCGGCGCAGCTCGTAGCCGTGCATCGGCTGCCCGGCGAGGCTCGCGAGCAGCAGGACGTCGATCCACATCTAGGTCACCGTAACCTAGGACATGGTGACTTATCAACGGCCGAACGAGTCACGCCGGCGGAAAATCCCCGTCAGGTGCGCAGCACGGCAGCGCCGGTGAACCGGCCCGCGGCGAGGTCCGCGAGAGCCTCGTCCGCGCGGGCCAGCGCGTACGGACGAGTGGTCACTTCGAGGTGGTGCTGGCCCGCGAAGGCGAGGAACTCCCGCGCGTCGGCCCGCGTGTTGGCCGTGACGCTGCGGACCTGCCGCTCCTGGAACAGGTGCCGCTGGTAGTTCAGCGCAGGCACGTCGGACAGGTGGATGCCCGCGATCGCGAGCGTGCCGCCGCGGTCCAGTGCGGCGAGCGCGACGGGTACCAGCCCGCCGGCCGGGGCGAACAGGATCGCCGAGTCGAGCGGCTCGGGTGGCGGCCCCTCCCCTGCGGACGCGGCCCCCAGGTCGAGCGCCAGCCGCTGCGCCGCGCGGCTGCGCGTGACCACGTGGACCGTCGCGCCCCGCGCGAGGGCCACCTGCGTGGCGAGGTGCGCACTGCCGCCGAAGCCGTACACGCCGAGGCGCCCGCCTTCGGGTACTTCGGCCCGCAGCAGCGCGCGGTAGCCGATGAGCCCGGCGCACAGCAGCGGCGCGAGCTCGTCGTCGCGGTAGCCGGCGGGCAGGTGGTGGGCGTAGGCCGCGGGCACCACGGCGTACTCCGCGTAGCCGCCGTCGGCGTCCCAGCCCGTGTAGCGCGAGTCGGGACACAGGTTTTCCGTGCCCCGCGAGCAGAACTTGCACCTGCCGCACGTGTGGCGCAGCCAGGCGATGCCCACGCGGTCACCGATCGCGAAGGCATCCCCCGGATTCTCGCCCAGGGCGACGACCTCGCCGACCACCTCGTGCCCCGGTGTCACCGCCGGCCGGTGCACGGGCAGATCCCCTTCCGCGACGTGGAGATCGGTGCGGCACACACCGCACACGAGCACCCGCACGAGCAGGTCACCGGGCACCGGTTCGGGCACCGGTCCACTCGCGGGCGTCAGCGGCCCGGTGCCGACCGGCCCCGGGGCCGTGACGCGCCACGACCGCATGGTGGCCGGCAGCCCCGTCATCGCCGCTCCTTCGTCCGCCGAACCCGAACGTACCGCGCGCGGTGCGGGGCGGCGGGTCGTCCGCCGCCCCGCACCACCCGGTCGGTCAGCGGCCGCTCCACTGGAAGGTGACGGTGGCGCCGGCGCCCACGGTCGCGTCGAACGAGCGGTCACCGGAGACGACGGTGAACTTCTGCTCGGTCTTCGTGGTGTTCAGCGCCACCACGGTGGTCGAGCGGTCGGGGGTCGTGAACGCGACCGCCTCGATCGGCGTGCTGGTCCCGCTGGTGTAGACCACGGACGAGGCAATGCGCACCGAGCCCGGCGGCACGAACTTCGAGAAGTGCTCGATGTCGCGGTACTGGTCGTTGTAGGTCACGGCCTTCGTCTGCGAGTTGACGGTGATCGTGCCGTTGCAGGTGCCGCAGCCGCCCAGATGCGGGCCGTGGTTCTCGTCGAGCGCGATGTTCCAATCGATCGAGCTGCGGCCCCAGTTCCGCATCACGCCGAGGATCGTGGACGAGTCGCCGCCCTCGCACTCGGTCATGAAGATGTCCTTGCCGGGAAAGGACGCCTTGAGCGGCGTCTGCGCGTCGGACGAGCCGTAGTAGCAGTGGTAGGCCGTACCGGCCATCCACTTCGCGGCCGGGGTGGAGAGCAGGTCGTACGGGTACTCCGGCTGCGGGTCCTCCCCGGCCCGCTGGTGCGAGGCGATGTCGCCGGGGTGCTCGCTCCAGTTGTGGTCGAAGCCGAGGATCTTCGTGTCGAGCCCCGCGGCGCGGATGGCCGGGCCGAGGGCCTCGATCACCTTCGCCTCCTGCTGCCACGGCAGGTCGGTGCCCGGGTAGTTCTTGCGCTCCAGCGCCTGCGGCTCGTTCTGCACGGTCAGGTAGTCCACGTGCACGCCCGCCTTGCGGTAGGCCTGCAGGAACTTCACGAGGTACAGCGCGTAGGCGCGATAGATCTTCGGCGAGTCGATGAGCTTGCCGTCGATCATCGAGCCGGACGTCTTCATCCAGCCCGGCATGCTCCACGGGCTCGCGACGATCTCCAGCTGGGGGTTGAGCTTCTTCGCCTGGCGCACGAGCGGGAGGATCTGCGCCTCGTCGTGGGCGATGGAGAAGTGCTTCAGGTCGTAGTCGGTCTGCCCGGCCGGCAGGTCGTCGTAACTGTAATCCTGGCCGACGGCGAAGTCCGACGCGCCGATGGGCTGGCGCAGGAAGCTCATGCCCGCGCCGGCGCGCGGATCGAACAGGTTCTTCATGACCTCGTCGCGGTTTCCCGGCGTGAGGCCGTAGAGCACCTGGGCCGACGAGTCGGTGATGGCCGCGCCGAAACCGGACACGGTCTGGAATTTCACGTTCGCGTCGACGCGGACCGTCGTGGGCGCCGCCGCGGCCGGGCTCTGCCAACTCAGCTGCGTATCGACGGGCGTGGCCTCTCCGGGGTTCGTGAGCCACTCGTGGACGGTCCGCGACACGGCGGCCGGAGCCTGGCCGGCGGGCGCCGCCGGCGCGATCTCGGGTCCGGAGGCGGCGGTCGCCGACCCGGCCGCCACGGTCACGGCGGCCGCCGCGGCCGTCACGGAACACAGCACTCTTCGCAAGCGCGGCATGCAGATTCCTTCGTTTCACGGGGGAAACCCAGCGGACACGGCACCGGACCGGCACCGTGGGGAACCCGTGCCCGCGTTGGCGGCCGCGACCGGGGTCCGCACCGACACAACCAAACCGCGGGCGCGGTGACAAGATCCCCGCTCCGGTTTCCGTTCGTTCAGGCGGTTTGTCCGCACATCCAACCCGTTCTCGTGCCGCTGACCGGCAACCACCCGCGCGCGTTCCCGCTGTCGGGCAAGGAAATTCAGCCCGCTGAACACGAACTCGTTACGGTGGCCCGATTACCGCACCGACCCTGTGAGGAGACCCCGGTGAGCACCGTGCGCCACGGCCTGTACCTGCCGCCGTTCGGACCGTTCGGCGACCCGGCGGTGCTCGTCGAGCTCGCCGTGCGGGCCGAGGCCGCCGGCTGGGACGGGGTGTTCCTGTGGGACCACGTCGTGCCCGGCGCGCCACCGGTCGCGGACCCGTGTACGACGCTCGGCGCGATCGCCCAGGCGACCAGCACGGTCCTTCTCGGCCCGATGGTCACCCCCCCCGGCGCGGCGCCGGCCGTGGGTGCTCGCCCGGCAGGCCTCGACCGTCAGCCGGCTCTCGCGCGGACGGCTCGTCCTCGGCACCGGCCTCGGCTCCGACGAGACCGGCGACTTCAGCCGCTTCGGCGAACCCCTCGGCCCACGCGCGGCGAAGTTCGACGAGGCCTTGGCGGTCGTGCGCGCGATCCGGTCGGGCGCCGAGGTGCACCACCGCGGCGAGCACCTCCACGTCGACCTCGACGCCGGCGAGCCCGAGCCGCACCCCATCCCGACCTGGACCGCGATGTCCACCGACCACCCGCGCGTCCTCGCCCGCGCCGCCGCGGGCGACGGCATCTTCCCCCTTGCCGGCCCCCACCCGCCGGCACCGGAGGAACTGGCTCGGCTGGTCACCGCCGTGCGTCCCCCCGGCCGCCCTTTCGACGTCGCGGTGGCCGGCAACGCCAGCCCGGTCTGGGACCAACCCCCGACGGTCGACCTCGGCGCGCTGACCGACCCCCTCGACCTCTCGCTGACCGTTGTCGACGCCGGCCCGTCACGCCGGTGACGGTGCGGACCGCCACGCTGGTGAACGCTTGTTCTGCCCGGCCGGGCGGGGGCTGATACGTTCGGGACGAACCACGGTTGAGCACGCAGCCGTCACCAGACCCTGTCCCGGCCCCAGGCCGGGCACCAGGCCCGCTGGGGGCTCGTCCAGCCCGGCGGGCCCGTGACCGCGGAGGGAACCCGTCGTGACCGACGACCTCAGAGCGGGTGGCGCGCGCCGCCTGCCCACGCTCGACATCACCACCACGACCACCGGCGACACGACGGTGGTCACCGCCGTCGGGGAGATCGACACCGCGGTGTCGGGTGCACTGCGCGACCAGCTGGTCGCCGCCCTTCAGGCCCGCCCCGACGTGCTCGTCGTGGACCTGTCCGAAGTGCCGTTCTGCGACTCCAGCGGCCTTTCGGTGCTGATCGACGTCCGGGGCCGCGCGACCGAGGACGGGATCCCGTTCCGTGTCGTGACCCAGCAGCGCGGCCTGCTGCGGCCGATCGGGTTGCTGCACCTCGACTCGGTGCTGGAGATCCACCCGAGCCTGGAAACGGCCACGGGAACCGTCTCCTCGTCGTAGTGCAGGGCCGCGGCGGTGGGCCTAATGTCCTCACATGAGCGATCTGCCGCGGTTTCCCGAGGACTCCAACCAGCCCCCTTCCTCCAGCGAACCCCCACGTCCGGCCGCGCCCAGCACCATCATGGTCGCGTTCTGGGCGTTCGTCGTCTCGACCGTGATCGGCATCGTCGGCGCTCTGCTGCTGTTCGGGCAGAAGGACGACCTCATCGACGCCGCCCGCCGCACCAACCCCAACCTCAGCCAGGAGCAGCTGGCCCAGGGCGCGAACATCGCGCTCGTCGTGGCGGTCGTGATCGCGATCGTCATCGCGCTGCTGTACCTGCTCTTCGCGGTGAAGCTGCGAGCCGGGCGCAACTGGGCGCGGATCGTGCTGACCGTGCTCACGGTGCTGCAAGTCCTGTCGCTCATCACGGGCAACGGCGGCACCTGGCTGAGCTACCTCTCGGCGCTGGCGGCCGTGCTCGGCGTCGTGTTCTCGTTCCTCGGCGATTCCAACGCCTACATCGCGGCGGGCAAGCAGGTTCGGCGATAACCACTCCCGCGGTGGCTGGCGGCTCTAGTGCACGTGCACTACTCTGGGTCTTGGTTGAGCCACCAGCCGCCGCGATTTCACCGCGCTCCGGGAGCGTTGGCGCCGATCGGCTGGGATGCCCGAACTCCAGCCCTCGTCGGCCGTCACCCGGGTGCGCGGCCTACGAGAGGCGGGCCGCGATGAGCGCCCTACGCCGCACGAAAGCTCTTTCCGCCGGGGTCGGCCAGGTCGACCCGAAACGCCTGCTCAGCCTGCACGTCCACCGACCCGTCCCGGGTGCTTCCGTGGTGGAGGTGGTCGGTGAGGTCGACCTCTGCACCGCGCCCCACCTCGCCGAAGTCGTCGAAGCCCGCATCCGCAGCACGGTCGGCGTGGTGATCATCGACCTCAGCCGCACCACGTTCCTCGCCGTCGCCGGCCTCAAGGTCCTGCGGCGCATGCAGCTGCTGGCCCAGCTGCTGGAGACCGACTTCTACGTGGACCCCGGCGACTCGCACGCCGCTCGCCGCCTGCTCCAGCTCATGCCGCTCGGCTGCGAGCGCCCCGGCGCCGCCGCGGGCCTTTCGCCTGTCGACGTCCCCGGCCAGCGGCGGCTGACCACCTGAAGGTTCCCCGGCGCACATCCGTGGCCGCGAACCCCGGATCCGGTGGCAAGATCACCACGGGGACCACCAGAGCGGACGCCGGGAGACTTCCATGCGCATCGGTTTCACCCTGCCCCAGTTCGGCCCGTTCGCCGGAGACGGCTCGGGCGTCACCCGCTTCGCCCGGCGCGCCGAGGAGCTCGGCGCCGCGAGCCTCTGGGTCGGCGACCGCCTGCTCGCGCCGTGCACCCGACGGTCGGCTACGGCGGCTCCGACGCGATCCCGGCCGAGTTCGCCGTGCGGCTCGACCCGTTCGCGCTGCTGGCCGCCGCGGCCGCGGTGACCGGGCGGGTGCGGCTCGGCACCAACGTGCTCAACGCGCCCTGGTACCCGCCCGCCCTGCTGGCGCGGTCGCTCACCACGATCGACGCGCTCAGCGGCGGCCGGCTGGTCCCGGGGCTGGGCACCGGCTGGTCTCCCGAGGAGTACGAGGCCGTGAACGTGCCGATGACCGAACGCGGCGCGCGACTCGACGAATGCCTCGACGCCCTCGAAGCGCTGTGGACCACCGATCCCGCCGAGTACCGCGGCCGGCACTGGACCGTGCCCGAGACCCACGACTCGTTCAAGCCGGTCCGCACGCCGCCGGTGTACCTCGCCGGGTACGCGCCGGCCGCGATGCGCCGGATCGCGCGGCGGGCGGCGGGCTGGCTGCCGGTGGTCACGCCGCCGGCCGAGTACGACCCGGAGGCCGCGATCGTCGCGCCGCTGGCGAACCTGCGGCAGCTGGCCGGGGAAGCCGGCCGGAACCCCGCGGAGCTGGGCGCCATCCTGCGCCTCTACCCGCAGGCCGGCGCCGGCGTGGCCGACGTGGTGAGCGCCATCGAGCGCACCGCCCAGGACACCGACCTTCGCGACGTGTTCGTGGACCTCACCTTCACCGCGCGCAGCACGGAGCACGCGCTGGAGCTCGTGGAGATGATCTTGGGGCAGACCTCCCACGAGCCCGCGTGAGGCGTTCATCCTCCGTTGGTTGTCCACCGGGGTCCGGACTGCCGAAGATGTCGGGATGATCGAGCGCCACCACCGCCGGCACGGGTCCGACGAGAACGAGGGGCTCGCCGAAGCCGCCGAGCACGCGGGCTTCGACCTCGGGACCGACCTCGCGCAGCCGGTGTCCGGGCACGAGCACAACGCCTTCGACGCGGAGGTCGACCTCGGCGTGGACGGCGAGCCGCCGCAGCTGCGCGGCTGAGCGCCCTCCGTCAACCCCGCGCACGAGGATGGCCCCCGACCGGAGCCAGGTCGGGGGCCATCGTCTCGGGGCCGGTGCGCTGTGCCCGCCTCTCGGCAGATTCGCGCGACGCGGCGCCGCCCGGACGCCGGGACAGCCGGACCGAACACCGCTGCGACGAGGGGTGAGCCCGGCGGACACGAAGCGCATCGGCCGTCTCGATCAACATCACGAGCGGCGATCGCTATTCCCGGTCAGGCGGGCCCGGAGCCGGGGTCGCGGAAGTCGTCGGGGCTGACCTCGTCGAGCAGATCGCGGAACTGGCGGATCTCGTCCTCGGTGCCCACGCCCGGCTCCCCACCGAGTGCTTCGGCCGGGTCCTCGCCGCCCGCCACCGTCACGTCCACCGCGGCCTCGGCGAGCACGGCCTCGGCGACCTCGATGGGTGCGTGGGCGCGCAGCCCCACCGCGATCGCGTCGCTGGGCCGCGCCGACACACGCACGCCGTCCGAGAGCACCAGGTCGGCGTGGAAGATGCTGTCGCGCAGCTCGGTGACCTCGACACTCGTCACTTGCCGGCCGAACGCCGACACCACCTCGAGGATCAGCTCGACCGTGCCCGGCCGGGCCGAGGTCACCTGCTCCTGCGCGGCGGCCAGTTCCTGCGCCTCCGGCGCGCCGATGGTGATGGCCAGCCAGCGGCGCTGCCCCGTTTCCTCACGCAGCAACACCACCGGCGCCACCTCCTGGGCGACGACGGCGAGACCCTGGACCCGCACTTGCACCATGTGGTTCACCCGCTTCCGGACTGAAACCCCCTCGGGGACATACCCAGTGTCGCGCGCGAGCACGCGTACCGGCGCGGGGCGGGGTCAGGTAAAACTGGACACGGCGGCCACGAACTCGGCTGCCACGTCGTAGAGCTTGCGGTTTCCGTCCTGCGAACGCTTCACGAGCCGTTGGAAAGCCTCTTCGGCGGTGATGCGGTGGGCGGCCATCAGGATGCCTTTGGCCTGGTCGATCACGGCTCTCGTCTCCAGCGCGCGGTTGAGCTGGGCCACCAGCTCCTGCGCGTCGAAGTAGCGCCGCGCACTGCGCAGGCCGAACACCACCGTGGCGGTGTAGAGCTCCAGGATTTTCACCTCGAGGTCGCTGAACCCGTGTTCGCCGAACCCGAACAGGTTCATCGCGCCGCTCATGTCGCCGTCGACGGTGAGCGGGGCGGCGAGGAAGCTCGCCACGCCGAGCTCGTCGGCGGCGGACGCGAACTGCGGCCACTGGTCGGCCACCGCTCCGACCCCGACCCGCACGGGCGTGCCGGTCTCGGCCGCCCGCAGGCACGGCCCGTCACCGATTCGGTACTGCTCGCGGTCGAAGTTCACCGCTCGCTGGTCGGTGCTGGCGACGGTCTCCGCGACCCCGTCGCGCACCAACGTGATGCTGGCCATGTCTGCGCCGGCGACCACCTGGACCACGTGCTCGCAGACCGCCTGCAGCATCTGGCCGAGATCGAGTTCCTGGTGGTCGAGCATCGCGGTCAGCGACTCCATCGCCACGGTGACTTCGTCAAGCCGCGCGGATAGCCGTTCCTGGCCGCCGGTCATGTTTTCCAGGCCCCTTCTCTTGGGTACTTGAAGGGCGCTGCTGACCAGGCGAGACCCGGGCGCGCGCCACCACTGGCCGCTAGCGCTTTAACGGGTCCTCGGGCGAGATTACTGCATCCCGTTCACCTGTCCGACACGCGGTGCCGCTCCCCCGCACCGCCCGATCCGGGCGAGAACCCAGGTGTCGAAGCCGGGCCGAGTGGGTAACCGGGAATCATGGAAAACGAAGCAGCCGGCAGCTCGCCGAGCCACGCGATGCCGGCGGTCGACAACCTGCTCGACGAGGTGATCGAGCTTCGCCTGCCCGCCGAGACCGGGCAGATCCCTCTGGTGCGGATGCTGGCCCAGGCGGTGGCCGCGCGCGCCGACTACGGACTCGACGCGATCGCCGACGCGAAGATGGCGGTCGACGAGGCGTGCGCGCAGCTCGTGGAGCTCGCCGAGTTCGGCGAGACCATGACCTGCCGATTCCGCGTGGCACCCGAAGGCATCGCCATCACCGTGGAGACCCGCACGGGGCACGCGCGGCTGCCGAGCGAGCGCAGCTTCGGCTGGCACGTGCTCACGACGCTGGCCGCCGCCGTGTCGGCCACCAGCACCCCGGGTCACGACACCGCCGGCAACATCCTGGCGATCCACCTCGAGCTGGGTCCGGGGACGGCCAGGTGAACCAGCAGCCGATCACCCGGCGCCGGGACGAGTACGCCCACACGGTGCCGCTGTTCGAAGAGTTCGCCGCCCTCGACCCGGACGATCCGCGCCGCCCGCGTCTGCGCGAAACGCTGGTGACGGAGTTCCTCCCGGTCGCCGAGCACATCGCCACGCGCTTCACCGGTCGCGGCGAGCCGCGCGAGGACCTCGTGCAGGTCGCCCGGATCGGCCTGATCAACGCCATCGACCGGTTCACCCCGGATCGCGGCCCGGACTTCCTGTCCTTCGCCGTACCCACGATCATGGGCGAGATCCGCCGCCACTTCCGCGACACCGGCTGGTCGGTGCGCGTGCCGCGCCGCCTGAAGGAACTGCACCTCGCGCTGAGCCACGGCTCGAGCGCGCTGTCGCAGACCCTGGGCCGCGCGCCGACGCCGACTGAGCTCGCGGAGCACCTCGGGCTCGACGTCGGCGAAGTCCACGAAGGCCTCATCGCCGGCAACGCGTACCAGACGCTGTCAGTCGACAAGCCCGTGCACGACGACGCCGAGCCCCTCTCGCTCGCGGACACCCTCGGTGAGGAAGACGCGGAACTCGAGCACATCGAAAACCACGAGGCGCTGGAACCACTGCTGCGCGAGCTGCCGCCTCGTGAACGCGCGATCCTCGTGATGCGCTTCTTCGGTGGCCTCACGCAAACGCAGATCGCCGACCGCGTGGGCATTTCCCAGATGCACGTGTCGCGCCTGCTGTCACAGACCTTGGAACAACTTCGCGGAAAGCTCACCACCGATCCGTGAGCACGGCAATAATCGGAATCTTTTCACCGCGCGCCCCGGAAACCGCCACCCGGCAACGCGAATCGCCGCTCGTACGACACCTGGCTCCGTTACGGAAACGCGATTTCTTCACCCGCCGGAGCGACCCCGTTGTCCGCCCCTTCGTCTTCTGCGAGGATTCATTCCCGTCCACGACGAAGGAGTGTCCGGTGGCTTCGATCCTCAACCCGTACATCAGCTTCCGCGACGACGCCCGGCAGGCGATGGAGTTCTACCGGGACGTGTTCGGCGGGACGCTGACTGTGAACACGTTCGGGGAGTCCGGCATGCCGGACTCCCCCGCGGCGGACAAGATCATGCACGCTCAGCTCGAGACCGAGAACGGGTTCACGTTGATGGCGGCCGACACACCGCCGGGCATGGACCACAACCCCGGTACCAACATCTCGGTGAGCCTCAGCGGCGACGACGTCGACCAGCTGCGCGGCTACTGGGCCAAGCTCTCCGAGGGCGGCAACGTGGCGGTGCCGCTGGAAAAGCAGATGTGGGGCGACGAGTTCGGCATGTGCGTCGACAAGTTCGGCATCGGCTGGATGGTCAACATCACGCAGCCGCAGGGCTGAGCGCACCCGGCAGGCGGCGGGCGGGTTTGCCGTGCGCCGCCGACAGCTACGCGGAAGGAGTCCTGATGCGGGTCGTGATCGTCGGGGGCGGGTTCGCCGGCTACAACGCGGCCAAACTGCTGCGCAGGACTGCGGGCGACGACGTGGAAGTGGTGGTGGTCAACCCCACTGACTACTTCCTCTACCTGCCGCTGTTGCCGGAGGTCGCGGCAGGACTGCTCGACCCGCGCAGCATCACCGTCTCGATCCCCGGCACCCTGCCCGGCGTGCGGCTCGCGCTCGGCACGGTGACCTCTGTGGACTTCGACGCGCACGTGGTGGGCTACACCGACCCCGAGGACCGCACCCACGAGCTGTCCTACGACCGGCTCGTGCTCGCCGCGGGCAGCGTGAACAAGCTCCTGCCGATCCCCGGCGTCGCCGAGACCGCCCACGGGTTCCGCGGGGTGCCGGAGGCGCTCTACCTGCGCGACCACATCACCCGTCAGATCGAGCTGGCCGCCGCGGCCGACGATCCGGAGGAACGCGCGGCTCGTTGCACGTTCGTGGTCGTGGGCGCCGGCTACACCGGCACCGAGGTCGCGGTCCAGGGCCCGGCGTTCACCGCTGCACTCGTCGCGCGCCACCCCGAGCTCACGGGCCAGCCGGTGCGCTGGCTGCTGCTCGACATCGCCGACCGCGTGCTGCCCGAGCTGTCGCCGCGCCTCGGCAGGACCGCCGACGCGGTGCTGCGCGAGCGCGGCGTCGAGGTGCTGATGAAGACGTCGGTGAAGGACGCCACCGCCGACGCCGTCACGCTCACCACCGGCGAACGCGTCCCGACGCGGTCGCTCGTGTGGTGCGTCGGGGTGCGCCCCGACCCGCTCGTCGCCGACGTCGGCCTGCCCACGGCCAAGGGCCGTGTTCTCGTGACGGCGCAGCTCGGCGTGCCGGGTTACCCGGACGTGTTCGCGTGCGGCGACGTCGCCGCGGTGCCCGACCTGACGCGGCCCGGTGAGTACACGGCCATGACCGCGCAGCACGCGGAACGCCAGGGCAAGCTCGCGGGGGCCAACGTCGCCGCGTCACTCGGGTACGGCCGCCCTGGCACCTACCGCCACCACGACCTCGGGTTCGTGGTCGACCTGGGCGCGGGCCGCGCGGCGGCCAACCCGTTGCACGTGCCGCTTTCGGGCTGGCCCGCGAAGATCGTGACCCGCGCGTACCACCTGCTGGCGATGCCGGGCAACCGCCTGCGCACCGCCACGAACTGGGCGCTCACGACGATGAGCCGTCGCCCGACCGTCCAGCTGGGACTGGTCCGGGGCTCGTCCGTGCCGCTCGACACCGACTCCCCCGAAGTGCCGCACCGCCCGCGCTGAGTCCACAGTGGAATCCATAAGCACAGTGGAAACCATCGGCACAGTGGAACCCATCAGATCCACAGTGGACTGATCAGGCCTTGACCTCGACGGACGCGCCCACCGGCAGTCCGGCGAAGAACACCTCCGAGTCGGCGTCGGTCAGGTGGATGCAGCCGTGCGAGGGCTTGTCCAACGGCCCGGCGTGGAACGCGATCCCGCCGGCTGCGAAGAACACCGAGTTCGGCATCGGGTCGCCGTACTCGCTGCTGGTATGCACCTTGTCCTTCCACGCGACCTTGAAGCCGCCGACGGGAGTCGGCTGGCCCGCGTCGCCCGGCTCCATCGCCACCGGGCCGTACGCGACCACGCCGCCCTTGAGTAGCCACGCGAGCCGCAGCGACAGGCTCGCGCACGCGCCTGTCGTGACCGCGCACGGCGGGGCGGGAGGCGGCGACGGGGTGGTCGACGTGGGCGTGGTCTCAGGGGTGGTGGGCGCGAGGCTCGAGGTCTCGGCCAGCGGCGTGGTGGCCGCCTTCGGCGCGGCGCACGCCGTCAGCGCGGCCGCGGTGGCCACGAGTACTCCCGTCGCGAAGGTCTTCGCCTGCATCGACAACTCCTGTCGTCCGGTCCACCGTGATCAACGGCTGAGCGGACGGGAAGGTTGAGTACGTGACCGCAGACACCACCGGCGCGAAATGTTGACGCGTCATCAAAGCCTGGTAGGTTCGACGCCAGGAACTCGCGAGGAAGTGGACATGGAACTCGGTATCTACAGCTTTGGCGACCGGACGCCCGACCCGGTGACCGGTGAGCAGGTGTCGGTGGCGCAGCGGCTCGCCGAGACGGTGGAGCGCATCAAGCTCGCCGACGAGCTCGGGCTCGGGTTCTACGGCCTGGGTGAGCACCACCTGGAGCACTACGCCATCTCGAACCCGGCCACCGTGCTGGCCGCGGCGGCGAGCGTCACCGAGCACATCACGCTCGCGAGCGCGGTCACGGTGCTCTCCACCGAGGACCCGGTGCGCGTGTACCAGCAGTTCACCACGCTCGACCAGCTCAGCCGCGGCCGTGCGGAGCTGCTGGCCGGACGTGGGTCGTTCACCGAGTCGTTCCCGCTGTTCGGCGCCGACCTCGGCGACTACGACGAGCTGTACGAGGAGAAGCTCGCCCTCCTGCTGCGCATCGACCGCGAGGACCCGATCACGTGGTCGGGCCGCTTCCGCCCGCCGCTGAACGACGCGCACATCTACCCGCGCCCGTACGGCCGGCGCCTGCGCATCTCCGTCGGCACCGGCGGCAACCCGGAGTCCTCGATCCGTGCCGGGCTGCTCGGCCTGCCCGTGGTCTACGCCGTGATCGGCGGCGAGCCGGAACGCTTCGCGCCGCTCGTGGACCTCTACCGCCGCGCGGCCGCGGCCGGCGAGCACGCCGACGACGAGCACGACGTGACCATGGGCGCCATCGGCTTCGTGGCCGAGAACTCCCAGGACGCCAAGGAAACCTTCTACCCGTACTGGCTCGAGACGATGAAGTGGGGCGCGCGCTCGCGCGGCTGGGCCGTGCCCACGCGCCGCGAGTACGACCAGTACACCGAGGGCGCCCGCGCGCTGTTCGTCGGCAGCCCGAACGAGGTCGCCGAGCGCATCATCAGCGTCGGCAAGCTGACCGGCGCCGACCGCTACGCCATGCAGATGGACTGGTCGGGTGTGCCGCACGCGAAGGTGATGAAGGCGATCGAGCTGCTGGGCACCGAGGTGCTCCCGCAGATCCGCAAGGAGTTCGGCTGAGGCCCGGGCACCGGGAAAAGCCTCAGCAGAACTGCTTCGCCTCGCCGGCCAGCCGCGCCGCCCGCTCCACCGCCACGTGGAGCAGGTCTGTTGAGGCGCAACACGTCTCCACCAGCCCGGCGACGAGTGCCGCCTCCGGCGTGAACGTGCGCTCGCCCGAGCGAACCGTGCGCCAGACCGGGCCGGCGTGGCGGCGCAGCACCGCCTCGACGGCGGGCGGCACGCGCGCGGCCGGCCCGAGCCCGAGCCGACCCTGCGCCATCACGCGCAGGTCGGCGGCCGCCGTGAGCGCGTAGCCGGCGCCCAGCGCGTCTCCGCCGATCGCGGCGACGACGGGGCTCGGGTGGTTCGCGATGGCGAGCACCGCCCGCTCCAGCCGGTCCGCCGCCCCGGCGAAGCCGCGGGCGAACACGTCGTCGCCGCCGGTGAGGACGACCGCGTACGAGCCGCCGATGTAGCCCAGCGCGGCGGTGATCCGGTCAAGTGTCTCGGGAACCATGCTCCCGCAGGGGTTCTCGTGCATCCGGACCACCGCGACGCCGTGGTCGTGCTTCAGGTCGATCATGCGCCGTCCTCCCAGCACCCGATCGCAGCGCCCCGTTCGAGACGGCTCACGACGGGATGTCGATGCCGTAGTCCCGGATCTTGCGGTAGATCGTGGCCCTCGACATGCCGAGGGAGTGGGCGGCGCGGGACTTGTTCCCGTCGGCGTCGAGGAGGCTGCGCACGATCGCGTCGCGCTCCAGCGACTCCAGCGGGTTGAGCACGCGCTTGACCACCGTCCGGCACTCCGGGGGCAGGTCCTCGGGCTCGATCACGCCGGCGCGGCGGGTGTGCACGACCTTGCGCAGCACCTGCCGAAGCTGCGCGACGTTGCCCGGCCACTCGTTGCGCAGCAGCAGCTGCAGCGCGGCCGGCGAGCAGTGCAGCAGCGGGCCCTTGCCGAGCTGCGCGAGCAGGAACGGCACGAGCACGCGCACGTCCTCGATGTGGTGACGCAGCGGCGGCACGGTGACCGACGTGGGGAAGTGGCGCATCAGGTCGGTGTCGAGACCGTCCTGCTCACCCTCCGACACCGTCGCGACGCCCCACACGCGGGCATCGAGCCGAGCGTCGTCGAGCACCGCGGCCAGTGCCCGCTGCTCCTCCTGCGAGAGCTTGTCCAGGTGCCGGAACACGACCGTGCCCGGGCCCTTGCGCAGCGCGCGCCGTACCGGGGCCTCCCACTCCCCCGGCTTGACGCCGTCGAGCTCCACGACCTCGCACGGCGCGCTCGCAGTCGAGCCGGAGTGCGCGGCGCGGGCCACGGCGAGCTTGCCACTGCCGGGCTCGCCCTCGAGCACGGTCCATTTCCGGTCGCGCGCGAAGCGGCCCACCGAGTGACAGGCCCGCACCCACAGCGCTCCCGTGCCGACGATGCCGGGCAGCACCGGCTGGCGCGTGTCGATGCGCGCGGACACGACCTCGGGCTCCTGCAGCAGCCGGGCCCGCACGACGCCGCCGGCCGGGCCGACGTCGCTCGAGACCGGCGTGTACGACAGCCGCGCGCGGGCGCCGCTGGGCAGGTCCATCGACAGCGAGCGGTCCGACTGCGAGCTCAGCGCCTCGACGGCCCGGGCCAGCAGCGCGGCCTGATCCTCGGGCACGAGCAGCTGGCGGGCGTGGTCGTTGAGCATCACGAGGTCGTTGTTGACCGCGAGCACGATCCCCTGCCCGCGCCGGCACGCCCGCAGGTACGCCGAGAACAGGCTCAGCTCGCGCAGGCCGACCTGGTTGGTCAGCTCCGTCTCGATGTCGTGCGCGGTCGCCTTGGCCAGCGCCAGCAACAGCGGGCCGGCGTCCTTCTTCCAGCACGTGAGGTCCAGCAGGCCGAGGACCTGGCCCGAGATGGGGTGGCGGATGGGCACGCCGGCGCACGCGAGCGTGTCGAGGTTCTCCGCGTAGTGCTCGTGACCGAACACCGCGGTCGGCTGCCGGCCTTCGAGCGCCGTGCCGATCCCGTTCGTGCCGACGAACTCCTCGGCGTAGCTGAACCCGGGCGCGAGCTGCACCCCGTCGAGGTAACGCTCGAGCGCGCGGTCCTCCGTCCGGCGATCCAGCACCAGCGCCTGATGGTCGGTGAGCACCACGCTCACCGCGAGGTCGCTCAGCTTGTCCTCCAGGGCGTCGAGCACCGCGCCCGCGCTCTGCAGCAGCGGCGTCTCGAGGTCGGGATCCGCCACGTACGGAGTTCTCACGTGGTCGGCGGCCACCCGGTGCGTCCGGGACCGCCACCACGACGCGAGAATCGTCTTGCGGACGCTTTCCGCGTCGACCTCCTCCGTGGACAAGAACTGCTCCCTGGCGTTCGCCAGCCTGTCCGGCGACGAAATGGAGGCGCCTGCGTCGGTCAAAGCCTCACCTCCCGGCAGAAGGGCGTCGTGCGCCCCGGCCAGGCACACGACGTCGTGTGCCAGTCACCATAACGGCAGCCCTGACCACTGCCTGTCTCAAATTGAGACCACCATCACAGGGTACTCACGGTGTCATCTCCTGCATCCGGACGGCGACGTGCGAGCTGCATCCGGTGCCCGGCGGCCAGGCGGCCGGGGACCGGATCACCACCCGCGAGCGGCGCGAACCAAGCCGAGCCAGGAACTGCCGACGACCGATCAGGTGGAGGTACACGGCGTGAGTCGACAAAGTCTGAGCAAGGCCCACAAGAAGATCACGGAACTGTCGTGGGAACCGACCTTCGCGACCCCCGCGAAGCGATTCGGGACCGACTACAAGTTCGACAAGGCCCCCAAGAAGGACCCGCTCAAGCAGATCCTTCGGTCCTACTTCCCGATGGAGGAGGAAAAGGACAACCGCGTGTTCGGCGCCATGGACGGCGCCATCCGCGGCAACATGTTCCGCCAGGTCCAGGAACGCTGGATGGAGTGGCAGAAGCTGTTCCTGTCCATCATCCCGTTCCCGGAGATCTCGGCCGCCCGCGCGATGCCGATGGCCATCGACGCCGTGCCGAATCCCGAGGTGCACAACGGCCTCGCGGTGCAGATGATCGACGAGGTTCGCCACTCGACGATCCAGATGAACCTCAAGCGCCTCTACATGAACCACTACATCGACCCCGCCGGGTTCGACATCACGGAGAAGGCGTTCTCGAACAACTACGCCGGCACGATCGGCCGGCAGTTCGGCGAGGGCTTCATCACCGGTGACGCGATCACCGCGGCCAACATCTACCTCACGGTGGTGGCCGAGACCGCGTTCACGAACACCCTGTTCGTCGCCATGCCCTCGGAGGCGGCGGCCAACGGCGACTACCTGCTGCCCACGGTGTTCCACTCCGTGCAGTCCGACGAGTCCCGCCACATCAGCAACGGCTACTCCATCCTGCTGATGGCGCTGGCGGACGAGGACAACCGGCAGCTGCTCGAGCGCGACCTGCGTTACGCGTGGTGGAACAACCACTGTGTGGTCGACGCGGCCATCGGCACCTTCATCGAGTACGGCACGAAGGACCGCCGCAAGGACCGCGACAGCTACGCGGAGATGTGGCGCCGGTGGATCTACGACGACTACTACCGCAGCTACCTCATCCCGCTCGAGAAGTACGGGCTGAAGATCCCCCACGACCTCGTCGAAGAGGCGTGGAACCGGATCATCAACAAGCACTACGTGCACCGCGTGGCACAGTTCTTCGCCACCGGCTGGCCGGTGAACTACTGGCGCATCGACCCGATGACCGACACCGACTTCGAGTGGTTCGAGTCGAAGTACCCGGGCTGGTACAACCAGTTCGGCAAGTGGTGGGAGGCCTACAACCGCCTGCGCTACCCGGGCAAGAACAAGCCGATCGCGTTCGAGAACGTGGGCTACGAGTACCCGCACCGCTGCTGGACCTGCATGGTGCCGTGCCTCATCCGCGAGGACATGGTGACCGAGAAGGTCGACAACCAGTGGCGCACCTACTGCTCGGAGACCTGCGCCTGGACCGACACCACGGCGTTCCGCAGCGAGTACGAGGGCCGCGAGACTCCGAACATGGGCCGGCTCACCGGAAAGCGCGAGTGGGAGACGCTGTACGACGGGATGGACCTCGCCGACATCATCTCCGACCTCGGCTACGTCCGCGACGACGGGAAGACCCTCATCCCGCAGCCGCACCTCGACCTCGACGACCCCAAGAAGCTGTGGACTCTCAACGACGTCCGCGGGATCACCTTCGGCAGCCCGAACATCGCGCTCAACAAGATGTCGGACGCCGAACGCGAGGCGCACATCGCCGCGTACAAGGCGAACCCGAACGTCACGGTGGCCTGAGGCCGCACCCCGAAACGGTCCCCGCCGGGGTTCCCGGGTTCGAGTCCCGGGTGCCCCGGTGGGTACCCCCATCCCAGGAGCGGCGTCCATGGGCGACAAGCACAAGATCCGGTTCGAACCGGTCGGCATCGACATCGAGGCCGACGAGGACGAGACCATCCTCGATGCGGCCTTCCGGCAGGGCGTCATGCTCATGCACGGCTGCAAGGAGGGGCAGTGCTCGGCGTGCAAGTCCTTCTTGCTCGAGGGTGACCTGCAGATGGATCGGTACTCCACGTTCGCGTTGGCCGACTACGAAAGCGAGGAAGGGTTCGTGCTGCTCTGCCGAGGGCACGCGTACTCCGACCTCGAGATCGAGCTGACCAACTACGACGAGGACATGATCCGGTCCGGCCTGCCGGTCGTCACGGCGGGAACCACGGTGGAGTCCATCACCGACCTGACCCACGACATCTCGCTCGTCCGCCTCAAGGTGGACGAGGAAGCGGGTATCCGGTTCCACCCGGGACAGTACGTGGACATCAAGATCCCGGGCACGGACGAGCACCGCTCGTTCTCCATGGCCAACGTCACGGTGGCCGACGGGATCCTCGAGTTCATCATCAAACGCTACCCCGGTGGCAAGTTCTCCGGGCTGCTCGAAGGCCCCCTGTCCGCCGGCGATCCGCTGGAGGTGACCGGGCCGTACGGCACGTTCACGCTGCGCGTCAGCTCCGACCGGCGGCTGGTCTTCGTCGGCGGCGGGGCCGGGATGTCCCCCATCCTGGCGCTGCTGCGGCAGATGGCGGAAAGCGGCAACGAGCGGGAGGTCGTGTACTACTACGGCGCCCGCACCGAGCGAGATCTCTTCCACCTCGACGAGATGGCCGAGCTCGCCCGGCAGCTGCCGAAGTTCCGGTTCGTGCCGTGCCTGTCCGACACCGCTCCCGAAGGCTGGCCGGGTGACGGCGAAGGCGAAACCGGGCTCGTGACCCAGGTGCTCGAACGGCGGGAGGACAACCTCGCCGAATGCGACGTGTACCTGTGCGGCCCGCCGCCGATGATCGACGCGGCCCTGCCCCTGCTGGAAAGCCTGGGCGTGCCGGGAGATCAGGTCTTCTACGACAAGTTCACGATCACGGCCGCGGCGGAGGACTGACCACCGCCGGCCGATCCCACCCGAAGCAGGCCACACACACAGAGAGGTGTGCTCATGGTCAGTACGGAAAAGCCCCAGCAGAGCTTCCCGAAGCCGGAGTTCACAGGCGCCGAAGCCGGGCTGCTGGACTTCCCGAGCTCGAAGAGCCGAAGCTACAACTACTTCAAGCCGCGCAAGCTGCGCGCGACGATGTACGAGGACGTGACCTTCGACGTCCAGCCCGACCCCGAGCGGCACCTCTCGCAGGGCTGGATCTACGGCTTCGCGAACGGCCCCGGCGGCTACCCGAAGGAGTGGACGGAGCTCAAGTCCGGCAACTGGCACCAGTTCCTCGACCCCAACGAGGAGTGGGAACAGACGATCTACCGGAACAACTCCAACGTCGTCCGGCAGATCCAGCTCAACCTCGAGAACGCCAAGAAGGCCGGCGCCTACAACAACTGGGCGCCGAGCTGGGTCAAGTTCGTGGAGCGGCACCTGGGTGCCTGGATGCACGCCGAGCACGGTCTCGGCATGCACGTGTTCTGCTCCGAGCAGCGGTCCGCCCCCACGAACATGATCAACAACGCGATCGCCGTGAACACCGCGCACAAGCTGCGCTTCGCCCAGGACCTGGCGCTCTACAACCTGGACCTGACCGAGTCAGGCATCGACTTCGACGGCGCGGTGCACCGCTCGGTGTGGCACGAGGACCCGGCGTGGCAGGGCGTGCGGGAGAACGTGGAGCGCCTGACCGCGATCGGCGACTGGGCCGAGTCGCTGTTCGCCGCCAACGTGGTGTTCGAGTCCCTGGTGGGTGTGCTCTTCCGCAGCCACCTGGTGATGCAGGTGGCCGCCCGCAACGGCGACTACGTCACGCCGACGGTCGTCGGTGCCGGCGAGCACGACTACGAGCGGGACCGCGGCTACACCCGCGTCCTGTTCAGCATGCTCACCAGCGACGCCGAGCACTCCGCGCACAACAAGCAGGTGCTCACGTCGTGGCTCGAGAAGTGGGTGCCGGTCTCCGTGGCGGCCGCCCGCACGCTGCAGCCGATCTGGTCGCAGCCGCAGGAGAAGGTCGTGACCTTCGCCGAGTCCTGGGACGCGTCGGTCACCAACCTGCGCAGCCTCCTGTCCGACCTCTCCCTCGACGAACCGAAAGGGCTGCTTTCATGACCGCGAGCAGGCAGTTTACCGTCGACCGCACCGCGTCGAACATGTGCGGCGTCACCCTGATGAACAACCAGAACGGCTACGTCGTGGCTGAGGTCATGCGCGGCAAGCCGGGTGTCACGGTGGCGGAGTACCCGTCCATGATCCGCGTGGACGGCACGAACAAGATCGTCTTCAACTGGGACGAGATCTCCGAGGCGATCGGCTTCGACTTCGAGCAGCCGGACTTCGAGGAGATCATGTCGACGCACTACGGGCGCATGGTCCACCTCGACGACGAGACGGTCCTGTTCGCCAATCCGGAGGACGCCGCGGAGTACATCGATTTCGATCTCGAACCGGTCGAGTAGCCCGCGCACGAACACCGGTTCGCGCCGAGGGGGGCCGGGCCGGGACGGAGCACACCGTCCCGGCCCCGGTCCCCGGGCGCCCTTCCGCGAAAGGACTCCCATGTACCGCAAGGACGGCGAGAGCTACTTCATCGTCGACAGCCACGTGCACTTCTGGGACGGCTCGCCCGCCAACCAGGCCAACCGGTACGGCAAAGGCTTCATCGAGTGCTTCTACGACCACCACCGCACCCTCAGTCCCGCCGAGTGGCTGTGGTCGCTGGAGAAGTTCGGCAAGTACTCGGAGGAGACGCTGATCGACGACCTGTTCACGACGGGCTACGTGGACAAGGCCATCTTCCAGCCGACGTACCTCACCGACTTCTACGTCAACGGGTTCAACACGACCGAGCAGGACGGGGCCGTCGCGGAGAACAACCCCGGCAAGTTCATCGTCAACGGCGCCTTCGATCCTCGCGACCGCGAGGCCGGGCTGGACAAGCTCGAAGCGCTGGCCGAACGGTGGGACCTCAAGGGCGTGAAACTGTACACGGCGGAGTGGAAGGGCGAGTCGAAGGGCTGGCACCTGTCGGACCCGTGGGCTTACCGGTACCTGGAGAAGTGCGAGCAGCTGGGGATCCGCAACGTCCACGTCCACAAAGGACCGGCGATCGACCGGAGCGAGCGGGGATCGGCGGATGTCGCCGACATCGACGACGCGGCCGGCGCGTTCCCGAACCTGAACTTCGTCGTCGAGCACGTGGGCCTGCCCCGGTTCGAGGACTTCTGCTGGATCGCCACGCAGGAGCCCAACGTCTACGCCTGTCTCGCCGTGGCGATGCCGTTCATCCACACGCGACCGCGTTACTTCGCCCAGGTCGTGGGCGAGCTGTTGTACTGGCTCGGCGAGAACCGCATCACCTTCGCCAGCGACTACGCGATCTGGCAGCCGAAGTGGCTCGTCGAGTCCTTCGTGGACTTCGAGTTTCCCGAGGACATGCAGGGCGACTACGGCACGATGACCACCGACGCGAAGAAGAAGATCCTCGGCCTCAACGCCGCACAGCTCTACGACCTCGAAGTGCCCGCGGAGGTGACCGCCGGGATGGGCGGTACCCGCGCGGCCGCCGGTACGGGCTCGAAGGTTCCGGCATGACCGCGGCGACGGCTGAGACTCTGACCAGCAGAGTGTGGCGCGCCCTGGCCGGCGTGGTGGACCCCGAGTTCCACGAGCCGATCACGGACCTGGGGTTCGTGGCCGGAGTCCAGGTGCGCCTGCACAACGAACGCGGCCACTCGGTTTCGGTGCGGCTGCGGTTGCCCGCGTATTTCTGCGCACCCAACTTCGCGTACCTGATGGTGGCCGACGCGCACGACGCGGTGCTCAGCCTGCCGAGTGTCGACACGGTCGACATCGTGCTGGAGGGCCGTCGCGCCGGCGACGAGATCACCGCCGCCGGTTTCGGCGGCGCGGTGCCCGAGCAGGCCGGCGGTGAGCTCGCCGAGCTCCCGCCGGGGTTCCGGCGCGAGGCGCATCTGGCTTGCATGGAGCGGGCCGTGCGCAAGCTGGTGGACGAGGGCTGGCAGGTCGACGCGCAGCAGTCCGCCGAGCGCGAGAGCCTGCTGCGATTCGCCAAGGGCGTGCGCGTGTCCATCGAGGACAACACGAAGTCGCGGTACTACCGGACCGGCGACGAGGTGCGACTGGAGGTACCGTCGTGAAAGCGGTGCAGCTGCGCGGTTACGACCGCACCCCCGAGCTCGTCGAGGTGCCCGACGCCCACGTGCGGGAGCCGCTCGACGTGGTGGTGCGGATCGGCGGCGCCGGCGTGTGCCGCACGGATCTGCACATCATCGAGGGCCAGTGGGCGGAGAAGTCGGGCGTCACCCTGCCCTATACGCTCGGCCACGAGAACGCGGGCTGGGTCGCGAAGATCGGCGAGGGCGTCACGTCGGTGTCCGTGGGCGACCCGGTGATCCTGCACCCGCTCGCCACGTGCGGGCTGTGCAAGGCGTGCCGCGCGGGCGACGACGTCCACTGTGTACAGTCGGCGTTCCCCGGCATCGACCGCGACGGCGGTTACGCGGAATACCTGCGCACCAACGCGCGGGCTGTGGTAAAGCTGGACTCCTCACTCGAACCCGCGGCCGTGGCGGCGCTGGCCGACGCGGGGCTCACCGCGTACCACGCCGCCCGCAAGGCGGCGGCTCACCTGCACCCGGGTGAGCGCGTGGTGTCGATCGGCGCGGGCGGGCTGGGCCACATCGGCATCCAGGTGCTGAAGGCGATCAGCCCCGCCGAGCTGATCGTGGTCGACCGGTCCACCGACGCGCTGAAGCTCGCGGGCGAGCTCGGTGCCGACCACCTCGTGGTGGCCGACGGCTCGGAAGCCCAGGCGGTGCTCGAGCTCACCGGCGGTGAAGGCGTCGAAGCCGTCGTCGACTTCGTGGGCGAGGGCGGCGCGATCGAAGCCGGCGTGAAGATGTTGCGACGCGCCGGGAACTACTACGTGGTCGGCTACGGCGGGACGCTGGCGGTGCCGACCATCGACATCATCTCCACCGAAATCAATTTCGTCGGCAACCTCGTCGGGTCCTATTCGGACCTCGCCGAGCTCATGGTGCTCGCCGCGCAAGGAAAAGTCGCGCTGCACACCAGCACGTACGCCCTGACCGACTTCGAGAAGGCGCTCGACGATCTGGACCGCGGCCTTGTCCGCGGCCGCGCGATCCTCGTGCCCTGACCGCCGGCAGGTTCAGCCGCGACCACGACCTCCGTACGGAAAGGACAGACATGGCCAAGGACTTGCGGTTCAACGTCGAAGCGCGCCAGCTGCTGGAGTCGGGCGTGAACGCGCTCGCCGACGCGGTGAAGGTGACGCTCGGCCCCAAGGGACGCAACGCCGTGATCGAGAAGCTCACCGGAGCTCCGACGATCACGAACGACGGCGTCACCATCGCCAAGGAGATCCAGCTGCGCAACCCGTTCGCCAACATGGGCGCGCAGCTGGTGAAGGAGGTGGCGATGAAGACCAACGGCGTGGCCGGCGACGGCACGACCACCGCCACCGTGCTGGCGCAGGCGATCGTGCGCGAGGGTCTGCGTGCCGTCGACGCGGGCGCCAACCCGCAACTGCTCAAGAACGGCATCCAGAAGGCCGTGCAGCGCGTGGTCGAGGTGCTGCAGGCCGGCGCCCGTGAGGTGACCGAGGCGGGTGACCTCGCGCACGTCGCGACGCTTTCGGCGAACAACGACCCGGAGATCGGCGACATCATCGCCGAGGCGATGGGCCGCGTCGGGCTCGGCGGAGTGGTCACCGTGGAGGAGTCGCCCGCGTTCGGGCTGCAGGTGAACTTCGCGGACGGTGTGGAGTTCGACAACGGCTACATCTCGCCGTACATGGCCACCGACAAGGACCGCATGGAGACGGTGTTCGAGGACCCGTACATCCTCCTCACCAACGAGAAGATCTCGAAGGTGCAGACGCTGATGCCGGTCCTGGAGCAGGTGACCCGCACGCAGAAGCCGCTGGTGATCATCGCGGAGAACGTGGACGGGCCCGCACTGGGCATGCTCGTGGCGAACAACGTGCACAACACGTTCAGGTCCGTCGTGGTGCGGGCGCCGGGCTTCGGCCACCGCCGCATCGCGGAGCTTTCGGACCTCGGGGTGTTCACCGGCGGCGAGGTGGTGACCGGCGACGCGGGGCAGAGCATCGACGCGGTGCGCCTCGAGCAGCTGGGCCGCTGCCGGCGCATCACCATCACCGAGAGCAGCACCACGCTCGTCGGCGGTGCCGGCAACGACACCGCGGTGTCCGCGCGGATCGAGCAGATCAAGCGGGAGCTGGAGCGCGCCGAGAACGAGCACGACCAGGACAGCCTGCAGGCGCGCATCGCGCGGCTCTCGGGCAGCGTCGCGGTGATCCACGTGGGCGCGGCCACGGAGGTCGAGCTGCGGGAGAAGCAGCACCGGGTGGAGGACTCCCTGTCGGCCACGCGCGCCGCGATCGAGGAGGGCATCGTCGCGGGCGGCGGCACCGCCCTGGTCCAGGCCCGCACCGAGGTCGACACCCTCGACCTCACCGGCGACGCCGCCGTGGGCCGCGACATCGTCCGGCGCGCGCTGGTCGAGCCCCTGCGCTGGATCGCCATCAACGCCGGCTACGACGGCGACGAGGTCCTCGCCGCCGTCGGCTCGTCCGCTCCGGGCCACGGCTTCAACGCCCTCACCGGCGAGTACGGCGACATGTTCGAGGCCGGTGTCATCGATCCCCTCAAGGTGACCCGCTCGGCGCTGCAGAGCGCGGCTTCCATCGCGGCCCTGCTGCTGACCACCGAGACGCTCGTGGTGGAGGAGATCATCCAGAACCCGGGCGCCATCGTGGCTCCCGGTTTCGGTGACCTCGCCGAGGGCATGGTGCGGCCGTCCAACATCTACTGACCGCTGACGGCCGCTGGTGACCACTGCTGAGCTGCCGGCTGGACGCCAACCGCTTGACGGGACCGGGTGCGGAACCGATTTCGGTCCCGTTGAGCGAACGGCATGGCGTTGGGGCGGCGTGGTGTTGGGGCGGCGTGGCACGTCGGCTGGTCGATCGGCCACGCGCCTCGACGTTGGGCAAGTGTCAAACGGAACGGCTTCTTGCCGGCGACTCAGGCACCATGGCCGCGGCAGCTGGCAAACCACGACGGCGATCGCCAGCTGCCGCAACAACGTGACAGCCAACCACGCCAACGGCCATCCACGACGGCAAGGGCAAGCCGCCATGGCAACGGCAAGAGGCGCGGCAAGGGCTTAGCCGCCACAGTCATGGCCGCTGCCACCGACAATGGCAAATCGCCATCGCAACGGCGAGGCGGCAACGGCAACGGATATGGCAACGGCAACGGCGCGCTGCCACGGATATGGCAAGTTGCCGCGGCACGGGTGAGCCGGCCACGGCAACCGACCGACGGAACGGCAAGGTGCCACACCCAGTGGCAAGAGGACAGCCGGACAAGTCGGTTGCCAGGGCGATCTGCCACCGCGATGGCAGGTTGCCGGTACCGACGGCAAGTCCGATACCGATGGCAAGTGAGGCAGCCGTGGCAACGGCAGCCGGGGCGAGGAACCCAGCCCCGGCGAACCCGGACTCGGTTCCCGGCGCGGGACGCCCGCCGGGGGCCGCGGCCGGTCGTGAGTACGGGTGGTCGCGGCGCCCGGCTCACGCCCGGTCACGAGGCAGTGTGGCCTCGTGCGCCGACTGTGCCCTTCCGGAGGACAGCATGATCTTCATCGTCGTCAAGTTCACCGTGCGGCCCGAGCGGAGCGAGGACTGGCTCGGTCTGGTCGACGACTTCACCCTCGCCACCCGGCGCGAGCCCGGGAACCTGTTCTTCGAGTGGTCGCGCAGCGTCGACGTGCCCCACCAGTTCGTGCTGGTCGAGGCGTTCGCTGACCCCGACGCCGGCCGCGCGCACGTGAAGTCGCCGCACTTCGCGGAGGCGATGGCGTGGATGCCCGACGTCATCGCCCGCACCCCGGAGATCGTCAGCCTGGACGCCCCCGGCGCCGGCTGGAGCCCGATGGGCGAGCTCCGAGTCGACTGACCGCTCCCACCACAGGCCGGACCGGGGCCGGACCGCCGCGAAGGGTCCGGACCTGTCCGGCCGCACGATCGGGAAGCCGGCCGAGAAGTCACCCGGGGAAATCGCGCGGAAACTCGCCCGGGAACGCGTCAGCGCTTTCTGCCCCGCCGGCGTCGCGTCGCGCGGGTGAGGATCCAGGCCAGCGAGACGACCATCCCGCTCACCGCGAGGCCCCAGGCGGTGACGTCGACGGCAGGCACCCACGTGACCTCCGAGCCGCGGATGACGAAGGCGCCCGTCGGGCGGGCGAAGAGCCCGAAACCGACGCCTTCCTTGCCCGGCGCCTCCTGCCCGCCGCCCCCGCCGCCGGTCACCATGGCGGCCGGGATGACAACGACGCCATCCTTCTCGACCGGGTCGCCGTAAACGCGTTGCGCCGCGTACAGCTCCGCCGTGGACGCGGTGATGTCCTTGAGTCCCATGTGGTCACTCCTTCGTCGAGTCGCTGCCGGTCACGATCCTCGTCGATTACAACGTCCGGGTGAAGTCCCTGGCCACCACGGCTCACGTTGTTAGCGTGGACGCCGCTGACTCGACGGACGGTGGGGACATGACAGCATCCGTGCAGGAGCGGACCAGTACACCACGAAGAACGACCGAAGGAGTGAAACCTTTGTCCCGCAAGGAAGAGCCAGGTTTGGCGTTGAGCATCGCGCTCACGACGGCGCTGGGCTTGGCCTGGGCGGCCGAGGTGGGGGTCGGTGTCGGGGTGAGCATCGGGAACCTCGTCACCGGAAACACGCGCAAACCGCTCCCCCGCTGAAAAACAGCGAATAGACCACCGAATCTCTTTCGCCGCAACGGAAATCGTCTCCAGCGAAGGAGCGGAAGATGTTCATCGTCGCCGGGCACCTCGTCGTCGACCCCGGCCGCCGCGAGGCCTATCTGGCAGGCTGCGCGCGCGTGGTCGAGCAGGCTCGCGGCGCGCCCGGCTGCCTCGGCTTCTCTCTCACCGCGGACCTGGTGGACCCCGGCCGCATCGTCGTCTACGAACGCTGGGAGTCGCGGGCAGCCGTCGAAGCGTTCCGGGGCAGCGGCTCGAGCGACGAGCAGAACGCCGAGATCCTCGCCGCCGAGGTGGCCGAGGACGACGTCGCCGGCGTGCGCGAACTGACCTGACCGGGAGCCTAGGACCAGATCGTCACGTACACCGGCGGCCGGAACCGCGAAGGCGGCACGCCACTGCCCGGCGCGCGCATCACGTGCATCGCCGCCGGCGTCGTCAGGAAGTGCCGCAACGAGTTCGCGGCACCCGTGCGGCGGTCGGTCGGCAATGTCGTCACGTACCAGCACGTCGACATGGGCGTGTGGTGCGTCGGCACCACCGCGAGCTCGTGGCGGCGCAGCTGCGGCGCCACGAGGTGCTCCGGCGCCACCGACACCCCGCCCCCGCTGGCGGCCGCCGACCACCCGGCCGTCTGGTTCGGGAAGATCTGGATCGCGTCGTCGGGCACGCCGAGGCGGGCCAGCAGCCGACCGGTGTCGCTGCCCGGGTCGGCGCCGGCCGGGTCGAGCAGCCACGGCCAGTGGGCCGGGCTGCCCTGGTGGCGGCAGTGCGGCGAGCCGACCACGACGAGTGACGCGCGGAAGATCGGCGTGCAGTCGAGGTCGCCGCCGTCGCCGGTCACATCAGGGCCCAACGCCACGTCGGCCAGCCGGTTGGTGATGAGCACGGGCAGCTCGGCCGTGCGCGCGAGCCCGGACGACGCGTCGATGGAGTTGCCGGATCTCCGCGTGAACGCCTCCAGCAGCGGGTTGGCCACGAACTCCGCGATCTCGCTGGTCACTGCCAGCTGCAAGCGCGCCGCGACGCCGTTGGCCTGGCGCACGGCGGCGTCGGCCTCCGCACCGAGCGCCACCATCTGCGACGCGATGGGCAGCAGCCTGCTGCCGCCCGCGGTCAGCGTCATGCCGCCGGAGCGCTTGATGAGCAACTTGTCGCCGTGGTGCTGGCGCAGCGCGGCCAGCGCCTGCGACACCGCGGGCTCGCTCACGCCGAGCGCCTTCGCGGCGTCGGTGACCGACCCCAGCCTGGCCACCAGGACGAACGCGTTGAGCTGGCCCAGTGTCATGGTCAAATACTCTCGGTAACCTCCGAGTCTGGACAATACTCCTTAAGCAAAGGGTTAATCCAGCGCTGGACAACCGCGCGCACGGTGTTGACTCGCGCCATGGACGACGAAGCGCTGCAAGTCCTGCGCGAGGTCTGGCGCGCCCGTGGCCAGGACGCCGACGAGCTGGAAGCGGCCTGCGGGCCCCAGCGTACGTGCAAGAACATGTCGGGCGTGGGGTTCGGGGGCCTCGCCGAGAACGGCGACCTGCACACGGCGTGGCGCGACCAGCTCGCCCGTGAGGGGAAGCTGCAGCCCGGCACGAGTACGGTGCGTGACCTCGTGCTCGGTGCGGACGAGCAGCCGTAGCGGGATGGCCGAGCCGGACACCGTCGCGGGGCTCACCGCCGCCCTGCGTGACGGCGCGTACCTCGCCGACCGCGGCCTCGCCACGGCGCTGCTGGTCGGGCTGCGGCTGCACCGGCCCGTGCTGCTCGAAGGTGAGGTCGGCGTCGGCAAGACCGAGGTCGCGAAGACGCTCGCCGCAGTGCTCGGCCGCCGCCTGATCCGGCTGCAGTGCTACGAGGGCATCGACACCGCTCAGGCACTCTACGAATGGGACTATGCCCGCCAGCTGCTGCGCATCCGGGCGCTGCAGGACCACCAGGCCGAGTCCGGCGAGGTGGTCGAGCAGTTGTTCGGGCCCGAGTTCCTCGTCGAACGGCCGCTGCTGGCCGCCGTCCGCGCGGGCGCCGGGGCGGTGCTGCTCGTGGACGAGATCGACCGCGCCGACGACGAATTCGAGGCCTTCCTGCTCGAACTCCTGTCCGACTTCCAGGTCACCGTGCCCGAGATCGGCACCATCGTGGCGCCCAGTCCGCCGCTCGTGGTCCTGACTTCCAACCGCACCCGCGAGCTGCACGACGCGCTCAAACGCCGCTGCCTCTACCACTGGCTCGGCTACCCTGCCGCGGACCGTGAGCTGGAGATCGTGCTCGTGCGCGAGCCCGGCGTCGAGGAGACCCTGGCGCGCCAGGTCGTGGCCGCCGTGCGCCGGCTGCGGGAGCTCGACCTCGCCAAGCCGCCCGGGGTCGCGGAGACCATCGACTGGGCTCGCATGCTGCGGTTCCTCGGCGAGCGCACGCTCAACGAACGCTCCGCGGGCGACACGCTCGGCGCCGTCGTGAAAGACCGCGACGACCTCGACGTGGTGCGCGAGCACCTCGCGGAACTCGCGTCCGGTGGCTGAGCTCACCCGCCTGCTGGTGGGTTTCGCGCGGGCCCTGCGCGAAGCCGGGCTGCCCGTGGGTTCCGGCGACGCGCTGGGCTGCTGCCGCGCCATGACCGTCCTCGACACCACCGACCTCGCCGACCTCTACTGGGGTGGCCGCACCACGCTGCTGAAGCGCCACGAAGACCTTCCCCGCTACGACGAGACGTTCCGCCGCTACTTCCTCGGCGCCGGCGAACCGCCGGCGGCGGTGCTCACGATCCTCGCCGAGTCGGGCGTCGACGCCACGCTGGTCCTGCCCGAACCCGAACGCACCGGCGAAGAACACGAGACGGACACCCTCCTCGGGCTCAGCGCGTCCGATGTGGACAGTCTGAAGCGCAAGTCCTTCGGCACCTGCACGCCTGAAGAGCTCGCCGCGATTCGCCGCATCATGGCCCGCCTGCGCCTCACCCCGCCGAAACGGCGGACGCGCCGCACCCGGCCCGCGCGCAAGGGCCGCGAGCCGGACCTGCGCCGCACGGTCCGCGGCTCGCTGCGGACGTTCGGCGAACCGCGCGCGCTGCGGTGGCGCGAACGCCGCGTGCGGCTGCGACCGCTGATTCTCATCCTCGACGTCTCCGGCTCCATGGCCGACTACTCCCGCACGCTCCTGCAGTTCGCCTACTCCGCGCGGCGCGCCGCGGCGAAGGTCGAGGTGTTCTGCTTCGGCACGCGCCTCACGCGGATCACCGACCAGCTCGGCACCCGCGACGCCGACGAAGCTCTGGTGCGAGCGGCCGAAGCCGTGGTCGACGGGGAGGGCGGCACCCGCATCGGCGCCGCGCTCGACGAGTTCGTGCGCACCTTCGGCCGGCGCGGCCGCTGCCGCGGCGGAGTGGTCGTGATCTGCTCCGACGGGTTCGACCGCGGTGACCCGGACGTGCTGGCGAAGGCGGTACAGCGGCTTTCCCGGCTGTGCCACCGGCTGGTGTGGACGAACCCGTACGGCGGTGCGCTCGGCGCGGCGCCGCTCGGGATGAGGATCGCCGCGCCGTACGTGGACCTTCTGATCGTCGGCCACGACCTGCGCAGCCTGGAGGAGCTCGCGGCAGCGCTGCCACGGGTTCGGTGAGGAGCACCGGTGATGCGGTGGAGCGTGGGGATCGAAGCGGACGGCGACCGCGTGTTCACGCGCGAGGAGATCGTGAGCCTGGCCGACGCGGTGGCGGCGTCGGGCGGGATCGCCAGCGGGATCGGCACCACGAGCTACGGCGCGCGCCTGCTCGTCGAGGCGCCCGACCGCGAGAAGGCGATCACGCTCGCCACGGCGGAGTTCCGCCGCGCGGCCAAGGAGGCCGGACTGCCGTCGTTGCCGGTCGGGCGGGTCGAGGCCGTGGGCGAAGACGAGTGATCCGCCTCGGCCCGGCTTCGGGATACCCGTTCGAGGGCCCCCGCCTGCTCGGCGGGTGGGCGCCGCCCGCAGTCGCCGCCGTATACGCCGTGCTCTACCGCCCCGAACCCGAAACGCGGCCCGATCGGTACGCCGTGATCTACGTCGGCCACGCCGGCGACCTGTCCCAGGCGAACCTGCCGTTCCGCCACCCGCGGGCGCAGTGCTGGATCGCGCGCGCGGGCTCGCGGTGGAAGGTCCACATCTGCACCTACGAGGTCCCGCGTGGCCTGCCCGCGCATCGCGAGCAGATCGTCCGCGAACTCACCGCCGTCTACCACCCCCGATGCAACGAAACGCAGTTCGACCACAGCTGGGCCGAGGAGTGGATCGGCCACGAACGCTGACGGCTGGCCCCTCTCATCCTCCACGGATGAGGCCGGGTTGCTCGGTCGGCGGCGACGATGCTCCCGGACACGACCGGAGCCCGTGAGGCGTCGTGACGGAGCTGGAGGCACGGATGACATCGACAGCCATCGACCCACCGCGGGCTGACGTTCTCGTGATTTTCGGGATCACCGGTGACTTGGCAAAGGTGATGACCTTCCGTTCGCTGTACCGCCTCGAGGCGCGTGGCCTGCTGACGTGTCCGGTGGTGGGGGTGGCGGCCGAGGACTGGACCCTCGATCAGCTCATCGAACGGGCCCGGTCGTCGATCGAAGCGACCGGCGACCTCGACAAGGCGGTTTTCGACCGGTTCGCCGCCAAGCTGTCCTACGTCAGCGGAGATTTCACCGATCCGGCCACCTACGAGCGGGTCGGAGCCGCGGTCAACGGCGCCGCGACACCGGTGTTCTACCTGGAGATCCCGCCGTTCCTGTTCGGACGCGTGATCAAGGGACTGTCCGAGGTCGGGTTGACCGCGGGCGCCCGGCTCGTCGTCGAGAAACCGTTCGGCCACGACCGGCAGTCCGCGCGTGCGCTGGCCGACGAGCTGCACCAGTACATCGACGAGGCGCAGCTGTTCCGGATCGACCACTACCTGGGGAAGATGGGGCTGGAGGAGATCCTCCACCTGCGTTTCGCCAACGCCATCCTCGAGCCGTTGTGGAGCCGCAACTACCTCGAGTGCGTGCAGATCACGATGGCGGAGAGTTTCGGGGTCGAGGACCGCGGTCATTTCTACGACCCGGTCGGCGCGTTGCGCGACGTCGTCGTCAACCACCTGATGCAGGTGGTCGCGGCCGCCGCGATGGAGCCGCCCTCGCGGGGCGACCCGGTGACGCTGAAGGACTCGCAGGTCGGTCTGTTCCGAGCGGTGGTGGAGGCCGATCCGGTCCACTACGTGCGCGGCCAGTACGACGGTTACCTCGACATCGACGGTGTTTCACGCGCCTCGGCC
>NZ_JBFAAJ010000018.1:49371-172850 GCF_040639695.1 Amycolatopsis sp. NPDC023774 | reverse complement strand
GGGGGGGTTGGGGGGGGGGCCCCCCCCCAACGCCACATCGGGGCGCGTCGGATCAGACGTCGCGGCCCGTGAAGCCCCGGTAGACGAACCTCGTGAGCGCCTCGACGGCCTCGTCGTCGCTCGGCGCCGTCCAGCCCGTGGGTGCCGGGGTGGTGAGCCACATCTGCGCGAAGTTGTCGATCAGCTGGTACATCATCACGATGCTCAGCTGTGTCGACGCGGGCAGCTCGTACCCGGCGGCCGTGACGCGCTCAAGGTGTCCCGCGATGTCGGCCGCCTGCGTGACGCCGAAGCTCGCGAGCGTGCTCGCGAACCCGTCGTGGACCATCGACGCTTGGCGCAGTGCCTGCATCGTGGCCGCGTTTTCCTTGTAGAAGTCCCAATACTGGCGCACGTGCCAGCGCACGGCCTCGGGGTCGCTGAAGTCCGACAGGTGGCCCTCGGAGGCCGCCTCCTGGTCGCCCGCCGCGGCCAGGTCGCCCAGGAGTGCTTCGAGCAGCTCCTCTTTGCCGGCGAAGTGGTTGTAGAACGAGCCCGCCGCCCGGCCGGCTTCCGCCGTGATGTCGGTGATCTTCGTGTTCAGGTAGCCCTTGCGCGCGAACACGCGCTTGGCCGCCTCCTTCAGCGCGGTCTCCGTCTCGGCGGCTTTCTCCTTGCGGCTCGTCGCCGTCATCTCGGCACCTCCCTTGACAGGAACGCTAGCAGCGCGCAACCTGAACCCATATTCACTGAATCAAAATTCATCGGAGGGGACATGGACGCCACGGTGCTGATCGCGGGAGCGGGCCCGACCGGCCTCACATTGGCCATCGAGCTGGCCCGGCGCGACGTCGCGGTCCGGCTCATCGACAAGGCCGAGGCGTTCTTCAACGGCTCCCGCGGCGATGGGCTGCAGCCCCGCACGCTGGAGGTATTCGAGGATCTCGGCGTGCTCGACGCGGTGCTGGCCGTCGGCTTGCCGCAGTACCCGATGAAGGTCTACCTGGGCGACGAGTTCGTGCAGGAGCGCTGGATCAGCGACACCGTCGAGCCGACGCCCGCGGTGCCGTACCCGAACATCTGGTTCCTGGGGCAGTCGCAGACGGAGGGAATCCTGCGGGAGCGGCTGTCGTCGTTCGGGGTGCAGGTGGAGCTGGGGGGTGGGACTGGTGGGCTTCACGCAGTCTTCTTCGGGCGTGACGGCTTCGCTGTCGACAGGGGAGACGGTGGAGGCGGCGTACTTGGTCGGTGCCGACGGTGGCAAGAGCTACGTGCGCAAGGCGCTGGGGATTCCGTTCGAGGGCACGACGGACGAGTCGATCCGGATGTTGCTCGGCGACGTCCAGGCTGCGGGGCTTTCGCACGACTCGTCGTACTGGTTCGCGCCGGCTTCGTCGCCGATGAGCGGGGTGGCGTTCACTCCGCTGCCCGGCACCCCGCACTTCCAGTTCGGGGCGCCGCTGGGGGAGGGGGACCTGGCGGTGGAGACTTCGCTACCGGCGGTGCAGGCGCGGCTGCTCGGTGTCGGGCGGCGGGATTCGGCTGTTCGACCTCGCTTGGTCGACGGTGTGGCGGCCGAACATCCGCCTCGCTGCTTCGTTCCGCGTCGGGCGGGTGTTCCTGGCGGGGGACGCCGCCCACGTGCACCCGCCGACGGGTGGGCAGGGGCTGAACACCGGGGTCCAGGACGCGTACAACCTGGGCTGGAAGCTGGCTTCCGGTTCCCCCGCGTTGCTGGACAGCTACGAACCCGAGCGGCGCGCGGTGGCGGCGCGGGCGCTGGGGGTTTCGACGGCCTTGATGGAGAAGTACGCAGACGGGGATGAGAACGCCCATCGCCGGGGGGCGGAGACGCAACAGCTGGATGTCGGGTATCGGGGTGGGCCGTTGGCGGCACCCGGTTCCGGCGGACTGCGCGCGGGCGACCGGGCACCGGACGCGCCGCTGGTGGATGCGAACGGCGAGCAGGTGCGGCTGTTCGAGCTTTTCCGGGGGCCGCACGCCACGGAGCTGATCTTTGGTTCGGGTACTGCCCGTTCGGCGGTGCCGGCGTATCGGATCCTGCCTGCCGGGTCGGTGGCGTCGGGCTCGGACCTGGTGGACGGGGGCGGGCACGCGTACGCCGCGTACGAGGCCGCGGCGGGCCGGCGGGTTGTGGTTCGACCGGACGGGTACGTGTGGTCGATCGCGAGCGAGTGAGCCGGGCTTGGTGTCAAGTCCGAGTTCCCCCAGCTCCGGCGAGTTGTGGACAACTCGGGCCTTGATCAGCTTGGCCACGGGTTTCGTCGGTGGGGCCGGCGGAATGGCCTTGGGGACGCCCTCTTCGCGAGGCGGTTTCCAGCGGTCGTTGCCACACTGCTGGTGGGTGGTGAGTGACCGTTTCATGCGTTCGACGGGGCTGTCCCCGTCGAGGGTCATGCGGGGCCGGTCGTTGAGTTCGGCCGCGACCAGGTGTTGGGCGCGGTGTGGACTGCCAGCCCGGTGGCTGTGGGGAAGTGTCGGCGGGTCGCAGAAGTGGACCGGCAGCATGTTCGTGGCGTGGGTGCACTGGCCGTGTAGGTGCATTCTCGCTGCCGTGGTCCCAGGTCAGTGACCGCCGCAACTGCGCGGGCAGGGCCTGGGTCTTGGCGACGAGGGCGTGACGGACGGCGATCGGGGTGTAGTCGCCGGGCAGGCGCAGCAAGAACACGTAGCGGGTGGTGTGCTCGGCCAGTGGTCCGATCGAGGACCGGTTGAACGCTCCCACGATCAGGTCACCTGCCCGGGCCGCGATCAGGATCCGCTCCTGCGGCCTCAGAAACCGTGCCGACACCACCGTCGGCGGCGCGGCCACAACCGCCGCGGCTCGCCCGCGAGGTGAGACTTGGTCTCGACCTCGCGTGGGCATCGGCAACTCCCGGCCACTCAGGTGCGGCAACGATCCCTGAAAACCGCCGGAGGGGCTGCGTTGCCGCGTACCTCAAAGAGCCGCCCGAGCCGCCTTGTCGATGCGAGCCCACACTGCCGGCCACGCGGCGCGCGCCTCGGAGCGCTTCAGGAGTTCGTGCTCCGCGATGCGGCCCGCGATGAAGCCCAGCTCGCCGTCGGCGTCGGGCAGGAGGCCGCGGACCTTCTCGGCGGCGATCACGGCATCCTGATGGTCGCCGAGGACGGTCTGCAGTTTGCGGGTGGCCTTCATGAGGGTGGTGAGCTGCGCGGCCTGCTTCTTCTTGGCCGAAGAACTGGCCAGCTCGACGGTGTAGCGCAGCTTCTTGCCGTGGATGCGCAGGGCGTGCAGGTCGTCGTCGGGCGGGTCGGCGGGCAGGGCGCGCACAGCCTTGTCCAGGCGTTTGTACGGCTTGCGCACGTCGGCGGCCAAGCTGCCGGGCGCCGGCGGCGTGGAGTCGATCTCGTGGTCCGGCGTGCGGGTGAGCTGGGCGACGCGCTGGAGCAGGACCGCGTAGCGGGTGCTGGACAGGGCACGCGTGAGGCGCCTCCGGGCCGCGCCGCGTTCCGCGACGAACTTCGACACCAAGCGGCGCCCGGCGGCCTGGTCGCGGACCTCGAAGGTGGCGATCACCTCGCGCAGGTGGCCGATCAGCACGTCGTAGTCGCGGACTTCGCCGAGGGACTTGCCGAGCCAGCCCAGCTCGGCGCGCACGGACTCGGCGGAGTCGCCGAGGAGTGCTCCGGAGGTCTTCAGCACGCTGCGCATCCGCCGGAGGGCGACGCGCATCTGGTGCAGGTCTTCGGGATCCGTGCCGCTGCGGGTGCCGGGCTCGCGGGACAGCAGCTCGCGCAGCTCGTGGTCCAGCTTGGCCCGGATGTGGGTGGCCGCCGGGTCCCGGGGGCCGGCTTTCGCGGGCTCGTCGGGCAAGCCGAGCTCGGCCGGAGTCGTCGGCTTTGGCGCGCGGCCGCGGGTCGAGGAGGGCAACGATTCGGTGGTCACAACATGAATGGTAAGTGAACACGCAGGCAGAAGGGCTGTGAGCTGTGACGAAACGGGGGCGCGCCCCTGGTGGAACGCCCCCCGTTTCCTGAGCCGATCAGTTCGCGTGCAGCGCTTCGTTCAGCTCGATCCCGACGCCGGTGCGCGACACGACCTCCACCGCGCCCGTCGCCGAGTTCCGCCGGAAGAGCGCACCCGAAATACCCGAGATCTCCCGCGCCTTCACGGTCTTGCCGTCCACGACGACCTTCGTGCCGGCCGTGATGTAGAGCCCGGCCTCGACCACGGAGTCGTCGCCGAGGGAGATCCCCACGCCGCCGTTGGCGCCGATCAGGCAGCGCTCACCGATCGCGATGACCTCCTTGCCACCGCCGGAGAGCGTGCCCATGATCGATGCGCCGCCGCCGACGTCGCTGCCGTCGCCCACGACCACACCCGCCGAGATCCGGCCCTCGACCATGGACGCGCCGAGCGTGCCGGCGTTGAAGTTCACGAAACCCTCGTGCATCACGGTCGTGCCGGACGCGAGGTGCGCGCCCAGGCGCACGCGGTCGGCGTCGGCGATGCGCACGCCCGTGGGCAGCACGTAGTCGACCATCCGCGGGAACTTGTCCACGCCGTACACAGCAACGGGGCCGCGGGTGCGCAGCCGCAGGCGGGTCTGCTCGAAGCCTTCGACGGGGCACGGGCCGTGGCTCGTCCACACGACGTTGGCCAGCTTGCCGAAGATGCCGTCGAGGTTCTGCCCGTGGGGCTGCACGAGCCGGTGCGACAGCAGGTGCAGCCGCAGGTAGGCGTCGTGCGCGTCGGCGGGGGCGGCGGCCAGGTTGCCGATCGTCACGCGCACCGCGACGACCTCGACACCGCGGTCGGTGTCGGGCCCGAGCAGTGCCGCCGCGGCGTCGCCGAGCAGCTCGGTGGTCTCGGCGGCTGACAGCCGCTCGGTGCCACTGGTGCCGGTGCCGGTCAGCTTCGGGTGCGGGTACCAGGTGTCCAGCACCGTCCCGTCGGACGCGACGGTGGCCAGCCCGACGCCGACGGCGCCGGTCGTTTCGGGGTCAGGGGTCTGCTCGCTCACGCCGGTCACGGTAGTCGAGCCACGCGCCTCAACCCGTGGTGGCCTGCTGGCTCACGAGCTTCTTCACCGATGTGAGCGCACCGGAGATGGTGATCAGCGCCTGCGTGCAGGGGCCGCCCGCGGTGGGCACGGTGGTGCAGCCCGCCCCGCGGAACGCGCTCACGCCCTGGTCCAGCGCGGCCGCCGCGTGGTCGAGCGCCACGTCGACGGTCTTGCCGGCCGCCGCGCGCTGGTGCACCGCCGCGGCCGTGCCGCCGACCTCCGTGACGAACTTCTCGCAGCCCTTCGGCAGCTGCGTCTGCGGGGTCGTGTAGCAGGCGTCGGCGGACAGCGCGTCCAGCTTGATCGGCAGGGCGTCAGGACCTGGCGAGCCCGGGTTCGGGCCGGGCGTGGGGCCCGCCTCGGAACCGCAGCCGGTCAGGACCAGGGACAGGAGGACGCCGCCGAGAGCGACCAGGGAGCTTCGCGTGCGCACGTCCCTCACGGTAGCCCTCGCGCCGGGTCGGTACGGTGCCGGTATGACCTCGCTGGACCTGCGCGCCGACCCTGCCGACCTCACCGCCGCCCTCGTCGACGCGTTCAGCGTCTCCGGCGAGGAGGGCCGGCTCGCGGACGCGGTGCAGGCCGCGCTCACCGAGCAGGCGCCGCACCTCGAGGTGGTTCGCAACGGCGACGCCGTACTCGCACGCACGAACCTCGGCCGCGGCTCGCGCGTGATCCTCGCCGGGCACCTCGACACCGTGCCGGAAAACGCCAACCTCCCGTCGCGTCGCACCGGTTCCGGCGAGGAAGAGCTCCTCCACGGCCTGGGGTCCGTCGACATGAAGGGCGGCGACGCTGTGTTCCTGCACCTCGCCGCCACGCTGCCCGAGCCGAAGCACGACATCACCTTCGTCTTCTACGACAACGAAGAGGTCGAGGCGGTCAAGAACGGCCTCGGCCGCATCGAGCGCGAGCTGCCCGAGTGGCTCGCCGGTGACCTGGCCGTGGTCGGCGAGCCCTCCAACGGCACGATCGAGGCCGGCTGCCAGGGCACGCTGCGCGTCGAGATCCGCACCAGCGGGACCCGCGCGCACACCGCCCGCGCGTGGATGGGCGAGAACGCGATCCACGCGCTGGGCGAGCCCCTCCGCCGGCTCGCCGGGTACGCGCCGCGCGTGGTCGACATCGACGGCCTCACCTACCGCGAAGGACTGCAGGCCACGAAGATCGCCGGCGGCGTGGCCGGCAACGTCGTGCCCGACGCCGCCGTGCTCACGGTCAACTTCCGCTTCGCGCCGGACCGCAACCCCGCGCAGGCCGAGGCCCACGTGCGTGAGGTGTTCGACGGCTACGATGTGACGCTCACGGACCTCTCACCGGGCGCGCTGCCCGGTCTTTCGGCCCCGGCGGCCGCCGAGCTCGTGGCCGCCGCCGGTGGCCGCGCCGCCGCGAAGCTGGGCTGGACCGACGTCGCGCGCTTCGCGGCGCTGGGCATGCCGGCCGTGAACTTCGGCCCCGGCAACCCGAGCCTCGCGCACACGCAGCAGGAACACGTGCACGTGGCGGAGATCCGCCAGGTGGCCGACGTCCTGCGCAAGTTCCTGGGCTGACGCCCGACCGGCCGCCACCACCGCCCCCCAATGCGGCATTGGGTGCGTTGAGCGCGCCGAACGCCGCATTGGGTGCTCGGCCGTGACGTGGCGGTCGCGGCCGAGCGGGACTCACGTTCCCGCGCGAACGGCCTGGATGTCGAGCTTGATCTCGATCGTCGAGCCCACCATGACCAGGCCCTTGGCCAGCGTCTGCTGCCAGTTGATCGTGAAGTCCTCGCGGTGCAGCTCGGTCGTGGCGACGGCCCCGAGCCGGTCGCCGTTCCAGGTCCGCAGGCCCAGGTAGCCGGCGTCCAGCCGCACGCCGCGGCTGGCTCCGTGCAGGTTGAGCGTGCCGTCGATGCTCCAGCGGTCGCCGGGCGCGCGGCGGAACCGGTGCCCGTGGTAGCGGATCTGCGGGAAGCGGCGCACGTCGAGGAAGTCCGGGGACCGCAGGTGCTCGTCGCGCTTGTCGGCCGAGGTGTCGATGCTCGCGGCGTCGATCACGACCTCGACGGTGGAGTCCTCGATCTGCTTGCCGACGACGATGCTGCCTTCGAAGCTCCGGAACCGGCCGTGCACCTCGCACAGCCCGATGTGCCGCGCGATGAACCGGATGGCCGTGTGGTCGGGGTCGAGCACCCATTCGCCCGGGTCGGGCAGCTGGCGGTTCTCGTCCGGCACGAGCCGCAGGTCATCGAGGGAAGTGTGGTCGCCGCTCACGACCTCGACGGTGCTGTTCTTCGCCTGATAGCCCCGCGCGCTCACCGACACCGCGTACGTCCCGGCCGCCAAGGTGCTCACTGCCAGGCCGAACTCGTCCGCGACGACCTTCGTCTGACGCTGGGTGCGCTTGTGCAGCATCACCATCTGCGTGCCCGGGAGCGGGCGGCCGTTCTCATCGCCGACCCGCACGCTGAGGAGTCCGGCTTCGGCGTTGAACGTCACAGGGCCGCCACGCTGTCCGTTGTGTCGCTTGCGCCCGAACACGTCGTCTCCTCTGCTCGACTTTGTCGGGGCACGTTATCAGCGCCGTCAACAGAACCCGGGTTGCGTCACGCTGAAGCCGCCGGGAAGCCCAGGAGCGGTTCCGGCGTGGGGGCCTGAGTGTTGCAGACCCCGGCGCCGGGTTTCAGCGGCCTTCGAGCGAGCGGACGTTGTCGCCGAATGTCCAGTTCTTCGAGCCGTCCCAGTTGATGGACCAGGTCATCAGGCCCTTCACGCCCGAAACGGCGCGGTAGGACTGCGAGACGAGGTCCGGCGCCATATACCCGCCGCCCGCGCCCTGCTGGGCCGGGAGGCCTGGTACCTGTTTGTCGAGCGGCACCGTCACCGTCGTGCCCTGCACGACCAGGCCCTCGGCGAGGCAGTTCGTCTGCGCGGTGAAGCCCTGCACGGTGCCGGCCTCGTACGAGTCGCCCGAACAGCCGTACATGGAACCGTTGTAGTACTGCATGTTCAGCCACCACAGACGGCCGTTGTCGGCGAACTTCTTGATGATCGGCAGGTACGAGCCCCAGATCGAGCCGTAGGTGACGCTGCCGCCGGTCACGTAGGCGGTTTCGGGTGCCATCGTGAGGCCGAAGTTCGACGGCATCTGCGCGAGCACGCCGTCGATGATGCGGATGAGGTTCGCCTGCGAAGCCGAGAGCGAGTTGATGTTCCCGCTGCCGGTCAGGCCGGTCTCGATGTCGATGTCGATGCCGTCGAAGTTGTACTTCTTGAGGATCGGCACGATCGTGCTCACGAACTTGTCCGCCACCGTCGACGAGGACAGGTCGATGCCCGCCGCCGCGCCGCCGATGGACATCAGGATCGTGGCGCCCGAGGCCTTCGCGGCGCACATGTCGGCCGGAGTCGCCACCTTCACGCCGGCGTCCATGCCGTCTTCCCACAGCACTGTGCCGTCGGATCGGATGACGGGGAAGGCCGCGTTGATCACGTTGTAGCCGTGGGACTCGATGCGCGCGTCGGTGATCGGGACCCAGCCGAGGCCCGGGTGGACACCGTTGGCGGCGCCGTCCCAGTTCTCCCAGTAACCCTGCAGCACCTTCCCGGCGGGCTTGGACTTCGCCGCGCACATGTCGGCCTGCACCGACGCGCCGGCAGTCCCCGTGAGCCCCGCCAACGGCAAGGCGAGCGCGGCGGCCAGCACCGCGCCGAAGATCCGTGACCTGCGACCGAACATACCGGCTCCCGTCTCGCGACAAGGCTGTCCCAGCACGCGGCGTTCCGGGAACGGTAGGCGGCGTATGGAGCAGTTGACTACCTGCGAACGTGTGGTCTAGACAAATTAGTAATCTGGACAAGCAGGCTGGGTTGGCGCTGGGCCATCGCCGGGTCGGTGCGCGCCGGCGTCAGCGCGACTTCGACGATCGACGCGCTGCCGGAACCGTTGTCGTTGCTGCCCGGCCCGGCGCTCACAATGTGGAGGTGCGCGCCCGGCATGAGCACGCGGTTCGCGACGCCCTTCGGCCACTCCTCGACGAGGTTCTGCGTGCGTCCGGCGCAGCTCGTGCACGTCTGGCGAGCGACGGTGTAGCCGGCGGTGCGCGGCTTGCCCTCCACATAGGACACCGAGGCCGTGTGGCCGCCGCCGGCCGAGCGATGTTGGCGAGCGAAATGTCCGGCGCCACCGCGGCCGACGCGACGGACGGCTGCGCGAGCGAGCCCACGGCCAGTGGGTCGGCCGGTGGGGGTGTGGCCGACGCGGGCGCCGCCGGGATGGTGAGCGCGGACAGGGCGAGCCCAGCGGTGGCCAGGCCTGCGGTGATCCCTCTTGTGCCGGTCCTCGGGTTCCCTTCGGGGACGGGGATGATCACCGTGAGTAAAAGATTCGTCACAGGGTCGATCACTGCTCCGAACGGCCTAGGTAAGCATTACCCAGGCATTAATCAACCGCGAAATACCCTTGAAACTCAGGGCGTTTAGCGGTACACGGGGCTACTTTCGTCGGGACTTGCCGTGAACCGGCCGTGGGTAGGTGTGGACCGGTGGTCCACAAGGGACCGTTCACCTCGCCGTCACCGGCGTCGCCCGATGGTGGCGACGCTGGGGTTCTGCCTGGCGGGACGGCCCGTAGGCTGGGTTGGTGAGTGAACAGTCTGAGTTTCCGGACGGCCAGTACCCCGAGCGCCCGGTGGAGCGCCACAAGGGCCCGGTCGTGCTTCGGCGCGACCGGCGTGACCAGGGCAGCACCACCGACCAGCGGCTCCTGGACGCGCGCGGCCCGAGTGACTGGGTGCACACCGACCCGTGGCGGGTGCTGCGCATCCAGGCCGAGTTCGTGGAGGGCTTCGGCGCGCTCGCGGAGGTGCCGCGCGCGGTGACCGTATTCGGCTCCGCGCGGACCAAGCGCGACGACCCCGAGTACGACCTGGGTCGCAAGATCGGCGGTGCGCTCGCCGAAGCCGGCTTCGCCGTGATCACCGGTGGCGGCCCGGGTGCGATGGAGGCCGTGAACCGCGGCGCGAACGAGGCCGGCGGCTTCTCCGTGGGCCTCGGGATCGAGCTGCCGTTCGAGCAGGGCCTGAACCCGTGGGTCGACCTGGGTGTGAACTTCCGCTACTTCTTCGCGCGCAAGACGATGTTCATCAAGTATTCGCAGGCCTTCATCTGCCTGCCCGGTGGCTTCGGCACGCTCGACGAGCTGTTCGAGGCGCTGGTGCTGGTCCAGACCAAGAAGGTGACGAAGTTTCCGGTGGTGCTGTTCGGCACCGAGTACTGGGGCGGGCTCTACGACTGGATCTCGAAGTCGGTGCTCGACGGCGGCAAGATCGGCGAGAAGGATCTCGACCTGCTGCACCTCACCGACGACATCGACGACGCCGTGCGCGTGGTCGAGGAGTCGTATCAGGCCTGGGAGGACACCCACTGATGAGCTCGTTGCGCCGGGTCTGCGTTTTCTGCGGGTCCTCGATGGGCTTCTCCCCGGCGTACGCGGAGGCCGCCGCCGAACTGGGCAAGCTGCTGGCCCAGCGCGGCATCGGCCTCGTGTACGGCGGTGCGAGCGTCGGCACCATGGGCGTGGTCGCCGACGCCGCGCTGGCCGCGGGCGGTGAGGTGATCGGCGTGATCCCCGAGGCGCTGTCGAGCGTCGAGATCGCGCACGCGGGCCTCACCGAGCTACACGTGGTCCCCGACATGCACCAGCGCAAGGCCAAGATGGCCGCGCTGTCCGACGGGTTCCTCGCGCTGCCCGGCGGCGCGGGGACGTTGGAGGAGCTGTTCGAGGTGTGGACGTGGGCCCAGCTCGGCCTGCACGCGAAGCCCATCGGCCTCGTCGACGTCGGCGCTTACTACAGCCCGCTCGTGTCCTTCTCCGACCACATGGTCACCGAAGGGTTCCTGGGTGCCGGCTACCGCGACCTGCTGCTGGTCGACTCCGACGCGTCGGCGCTGCTGGACCGGTTCGCGGACTACACGCCACCTGCGCCCCCGAAGTGGGACTGACCGCTCAGGCGGCGCCCTCGCTCGGGCGCTTGTGGTAGGTGTCCACGTACTCCTGGCCCGAGATCTCGAGGATCGAGTACATGACCTCGTCGGTCACGGAGCGGCGGATGGCCGACGACGAGTCCTGGCCCTCGTAGCGCGAGAAGTCGAGCGGGGCGCCGAACTTGATCTTGATCTTGCACACGTGCGGGATCTTCGAGCCGCTCGGCTGGATGCCTTCGGTGCCCCACAGCGCGACGGGCACGACCTTCGCGCCGGTGGACAGCGCGAGCGCCGCGACGCCGGTGTGGCCGCGGTGCAGGCGGCCGTCGAGCGAGCGGGTGCCCTCGGGGTAGATGGCGAACACGCCGCCGTCTTCGAGCACGCGGCGGCCGGCTTCCAGCGCGGCGAGGCCGGCGGAGGCGCTGCCGCGCTCGACGGGGATGTAACCCAGCGCGTCGAGCGAGCTGGCGAAGAAGCGGCCCTTCAGGCCCGTGCCCGTGAAGTACTCGGCCTTGCTGAGGAAACGCACCTTGCGCGGCGTGGTGAAGGTGATCACGCCGGTGTCCAGTGCCGCGCGGTGGTTGGCCGCGAGCAGCACCGGTCCGTCGGCCGGCACGTTCTCCACGCCCTCGACCTCGGGGCGGTAGATCGCGCGGACCAGCGGGCCGAGCACGAAACGGACGAGCAGGGGCAGCAAGGGGTCTCCCTCCGGCGGACAGGTCGGTGGCACCAGCATGGCACGATCGGCCGATGAGCTGGTTCGAACGTCGCACCTGGCAGGAACCCGCGTGGACGCCCGCGGACATCCTGTCGGCCAAGCGTGGCCGCACGGTCTCGGTGGTGCTTCCGGCGCTGGACGAAGAGCGAACGGTCGGTACCGTCGTCGCGTCGGTGCGGCCACTGCTCGGCACCGTGGTCGACGAGCTGGTGGTGGTGGACTCCGGCTCCACCGACGCCACCGTCGAGGTCGCTGCCGCTGCCGGAGCACGCGCCGTGCGCCGCGAGGACGTGTTGCCCGACCTCCCGCCGCGCCCCGGCAAGGGCGAGGTGCTGTGGCGTTCGCTGGCGGCGACGACCGGCGACCTCGTGGTCTTCCTCGACTCGGACCTCGTGGACCCGGACCCGGCGTTCGTGCCGGCGCTGCTGGGGCCGCTGCTGACCGCACCCGGCGTGCACCTGGTCAAGGGCTTCTATCGGCGTCCGCTGCGGCTGGAGAGCACGGGTGGCGGCCGCGTCACGGAGCTGCTCGCCCGGCCCGTGCTGTCCGCGCTGCGCCCGGCGCTGGGCGAGCTCGTGCAGCCGCTCGGCGGCGAGTACGCGGGCACGCGTGAGTTCTTCGAGTCGGTGCCCTTCGCCGGCGGCTACGGCGTGGAGATCGGCCTGCTGCTGGACGCCGAGGAGCGCTACGGCCTCGACGGGCTCGCCCAGGTCAACCTCGGCGTCCGCAAGCACCGCAACCGCTCGCTGCTGCAGCTGGGCGTGATGGCTCGGCAGATCCTCGGCACGGCCCTGGCGCGCTGCGGTGTGCCGACCGACGCCGACGCGCGGCTGACGCAGTTCGTGCAGGTGTCGGGGGAGTGGTTGCCCGACGTCAGCGAGATCCCTGTGCTGGACCGGCCTCCGATGGCGCAGCTGCGGGCCGCCCGTCCTCGAGGCTGAGCAAGCGGTCGAAGCTGCCGAGGTGCTCAGGGCGGTGCGTCACGAGGACGACGGTGCCTTTCGCGTGCGCGAGGACGCGGGCGAGGACCTCGTCGCCGTGGGTTTCGCCGAGGCCTTCCACCGGCTCGTCGAGGACCAGGACCGGCGGGGCGGCGAGGACGGCGCGGGTGAGGACCAGGCGCTGGCGCTGGCCGCCGGACAGCGTGGTGGCGTCGCGGTCCAAGGGGACGTCGAGGTCGGTGACGGCGCAGGCGCTGCGGAGGTCTTCGTCGGTCGCTCTCGGCGCGGCGACGAGGAGGTTTTCGCGGACGGTGGTGGCGAAGACGTGGTCGTCGGCGAGGGCGCCGGAGACCACCCGGGGGCTGGGGCCGTGGATCGGGTGACCGTCCACTGTGGCCTGACCGGACGTGGGCGCGGTGAAGCCCAGCAGGACGTGGAGCAGGGTGGTCTTGCCGGCGCCTGACGGGCCGAGCACGCCCAGCCGGGTGCCCGGTGGGAGGTCGAGGTCGATGCCGGTGAGGGCGGCTTGGCGGCCCGGGTGCTGGACCGTCACGTTCTTCAGCCTCAGGTGACCCGGCCCGGTGTATTCGGGAGTTTCCGGCGGGGCCGTCGCGAGCAGTTCGCGCACGCGGCCCAGCGATGTCCGCAGCTCCGGCCCGCGCTGGGCCGCGGCGGTCAGGGGCAGGACGATCTCGAACAGTGCCAGCACAACCAGGGTCAACGCGGCGGTCACCGGCAGACTCGAGCCGGCCAGGAGCGCCACGGCCGCGGTCGTCGCGAGCTGGATGGAGGCGCCGGCCGCGGTCAGCGCGGACAGCCGGGTCGAGACGCTGTGGGCCCGCGCGGTGATCCCGTGGATCACGGTGTCGGCGGCCGCTACGGCCTGGCGTTCGGCGCCGTAAGCCACCAGTTCGTGGCGGCCGGTGACCAGCTCGATCGTGCGCTCGGCCAGCTCCTGCCGCGCGGGCGAGGTGAGCGCCTGGCTCTTCGCCGTGACCCGCGCGGCCAGCCACGGCAGCAGTCCACCGGCGATGAGCAGCCCGGCCACGAGCACGGCGGCAGCCGGGAGGCTCACGAACGCCGTGACCACGGCCAGCGCCAAGCCCACGACTGCAGCCACTGCGGCCGGAAGCGCCAGCCGCAGCACGGCGTCCTGCACCGCGTCCACATCGGACACCAGCCGCGTCACGAGGTCGGCACCGGAGTGTTCGGCGACGCGCCGGGGCACGAGCGCCGCGTACACCCGGGCTCGCAACGCGCCGAGGTAACGCAGCACGACCTCGTGCCCGGCCAGGCGCTCCGCGTACCGCAGGCCGCCGCGGGCCAGGGCGAACACGCGCACCGCCACGATCGCGACGGTCAGTGCGGCGAGCGGCGGCCGCTCGGCCGCCCGCATGAGCAGCCACGCCGCCGTGCCGGTCAACGCGAGTCCGGAGACCTCGGCCCCGGCCGCGAGCAGCGCGGCCCGGAGCAGCCGTGCGGCGTTCACCGGACCCCCAGCGGAACCCGGCCGCCCACGAGCGGGACGGAACGCGTGGCCATCGCGGTCAACGCGGGGTGGTGCGCGACGAACAACGCCGTGCGACCAGGAAGCAACTGCCGTGTCCCGTCGAGCACCGCCTGTTCGGTGCGCCGGTCGAGCCGCGCGGTGGGTTCGTCGAGCAGCACCAGCCCGGCGTCGGTGCGGGCGAGCGCGCGAGCGAGGCCGACGCGTTGCCGTTGCCCCGCCGACAATCCCGTGCCCAGCTCGCCGATGCGCGTCGCGTAGCCCTCGGGCAGCTCGGCGACCACGTCGTCGAGCGCGGCAGCGCGGGCGGCGGAGCGCACGTCGGCTCCGGACCCCAGCGCGATGTTCTCCGCGACGGTGCCGCTGAACAACGTCGGCCGCTGCGGCAGCCAGGCCGTGTCCCGCAGCCAGGCCGGGTGGTCGAGGGACCGCAGGTCGACGCCGTCCACGAGCACCCGGCCGCTTGTCGGCGTGACGAACCCGAGCAGCACGGCCAGCAGCGTCGACTTCCCGGAACCACTCGGCCCGGTGATGGCGACGTGGTCACCTCGGCCGATCGTCAGGTCTACTTCGGACAGTGCGGTGACCTCGCCGTAGTGCACGGAAACACCGGCGAACTCGATCTCCGGCGGCCCCGCCGGCCGGGTCACCGCGCCACCACGCCGGGCCGGCCGGGGCGTGGACAGCGCTTCGCGCAAAGCTGTGAGCCCTTCGGCTGCCGCGTGGAACTTCGCGCCCGCCGCGCGCAGCGGCAGGTACGCCTCGGGCGCGAGCACCAGCACGAGCATGGCGGTGTGCGCGGTGAGGGAGCCCTCCAGCAGACGGAACCCGATGGGCACGGCGATGAGCGCGATCGACAGCGTGGCCACCAGTTCCAGGACCAGCGACGACAGGAACGCGACGCGCAGCGTGCCCAGCGTCGCGTCCGCGTGCGCGTCGGCCATCGCGCGCACGTGCTGGGCTTGCGCGCGGGCGCGGCCGAAGAGCTTCAACGTGGGCAGGCCACGCACGGCGTCGAGGAAGTGCCCGCCCAGCCGCATGAGCAGCGCCCACTGCCGTTGCGTTCGCGCCTTCGCGCGAGCCCCGACCAGCGCCGCGAACACCGGGATCAACGGCAGCGTGGCCACCACGATCAGCGCCGACGTGAGGTCGGTCGTGACCAGCCGCACCACCACGGCGACCGGCACGAGCACCGACGCGGCGAGCGCCGGCAGGTAGCCGGTGAGGTACACCGTGGTCGCGTCGACGCCCTTCGTGACCTGCGTGGTGACCACGCCGGCGTCGGCGGTCGACCCGAGCAACCGTCGGCGAAGTCCGGCCTGCGCGTCGGCCGCGAACCGGCCGGTGAGCACGCCTTGCCCCAGCGTCAGCAGCACCCGCGCACCCACGGCGACAAGGAGCGTGGCGCCCAAGCCGCCACCGGTGAGCAGCGTCGCGAGGCCTTCGGCCTGGAGCAGGACCGCGCCGGCGGTCAACGCGCCGAGGATTCCGAGCAGGACCAGGTATCGGCGCGAGCCGGGCAGTGACGACATTTCTCCCCCTCTAGAAGTGCAGCAACGACTGCCGGTCGACGGGCCCGCGGTTCGCCCGCCAGGTCAGCCACTGCACGACCACCAGCACCACGAGCACGGGCACCGCGAACCACGCGAGCAGCTCCGCCGTCTCAGGTGCGGTGAAGGCGTCGGAAACGGTCAGCGCGTACCCGGGGTCCGAAGTGGACACCAGAATCGTCGGGAACCGGAGCGCGCCCGCCACCAACGCCGGGGTGGCCGACAGCAGCATCGCCGCGGGCAGCGCGAGCCGGTACCGCTTGGCCCGAAGTCCGAACAGGACGGTCCCGAACGCGGCGAACGCCACCGCCGTCACCACGATCGCGGCCCACGAGGTCCCCGACACCGCCGGCGCACCCCACGCCGTGGCCACCACGAGGAACGTGCCGACCGGCGTCGCGAACGTCTTCGCGAACCGCGCCGCCCGGCCGACGAGCTCCGCCGGCCCGCGCACGGCGAGGAACACCGCCGCCTGCAGCCCGAACAGCGCCACGAACCCGAGCCCCCACAACACGGCGTACGGGTCGAACAGCGCGAGCACGTCGTCCACGGGGTTGCCCCGGGCGTCGACCGGCAGGCCGAGCACGAGGTTGCCCAGGAACAGGCCCCACGCCAGCGTGGTCACGAGCGCGCCCGCCGTGATGCCGAACGACCACGGCCCGCGGCGCGCGTCGGGCCGGCGGCTGCGCAACTGCACAGACGAGGTGAACGTGACGAGCCCGAGCAGCAGCGTCACCACCAGCACGTACGCGCCGGCGAACACGCGGCCCTCCAGGTGCGGGAACACGCCGAACAGCACCCCGACGGCGGCGATCAGCCACACCTCGTTGGCCAGGAAGAACGGCCCGAGCGCACCCAGTGCCCGCCGTTGCTTCGCCTCGTCGCGGCCGAGGCCGGGGAGCAGAAAGCCGACGCCGTAGTCGTAGCCGGCCAGCGCGAAGTACCCGCCGAGCAGCAGCCCGAGCACACCCCACCAGATGGTTGTCATCGTCAGACTCCGCTCAGGACGGGAAGTTCGGGCTCGACGGGCGCTTCTTCGGTCTCCGGTCCGCGCCGCGCGATCCGCGAGAGCAGCACCCAGTCGGCCACGGCGAGCGCCGCGAACAGCACGCCGAACGCGACGAAGGAGAACAAGACCTGGCCGCCGGGCACGTCGGCGACCGCGTCGGCGGTGCGCAGCTTGCCCCAGACCAGCCACGGCTGGCGGCCGATCTCCCGCACGAGCCAGCCGCAGATCGCCGCCACGAACGGCAGCGCGATCGCCGGGACCATGAGGTAGTGCAGGAACCGCGCGCGCATCAGCCAGTTGCGGATCAGCAGGATCGTCCCGGCCAGCGAGCACAGCAACGCGACGAACCCGATCCCGATCATCGCCGCCAGCGGTACCCCGACGGCGCTCTCGCCGAGCTTGTCCGGCTGGTACTTCGCGAGCTCGCCGAACTGCTCGAAGCCCTGGTTGATCGTGACGATGCTGCCGATCAGCGCCGTGACCACGCCGATCCGCATCGACCGGGAGAAGAAGTCGACCTCCGCGGAGCGCTTGAGGAAGTGGTACGCGCTCACGCCGGCCACGAAAAAGCCGCCGGTCATCAGCGCGCCGCCGATCACGTGCGGTAGCGACGCCACGAGTGCGGGGTTGGTGAGCAGCGCGCCGAAGTCGTCGAGGCGCAGCACGCCGCCCTGCAGGTGGCTGCCGACCGGGTTCTGCAGGAATGAGTTGGCGACCATGATGAACAGGGCCGAGGCGTACGCGGTGAGCGTGACCAGCCAGATCAGCGCCAGGTGCAGCCACTTGTTGAGCCGGCCCCAGCCGAAGATCCACAGCCCCAGGAAAGTGGACTCGAGGAAAAACGCCACCAGCGTCTCGATCGCGAGCGGCGCGCCGAATACGTCGCCGGCGAATGCGGAGAGGCCGGTCCAGGTGAGCCCGAACTGGAACTCCATCACGATTCCGGTCGCGATGCCCAGCGCGTAATTGATCACATACAGCCGGCCCCAGAACCGGGTCATGCGGAGCAGTTGCGCGGTGCCGCTGATAGTCGCGCGCGTCTGCATGACCGCTGTCACGGTCACCAGGCCCAGAGTGAGCAGCACGAACAGGAAGTGGAACGACGTCGTGGTCGCGAACTGGAGTCTCGCTATGGGTAGGGGGTCCATGGCGAGCGAGTGTATAGGTAGCTCGGCTACATGTAGCAGAGAAATCTATGAGATCCGGGTCATCTCAGGGTTTTACCCGGGTGTCCGGCATGGAACGGAGGATTACGCTTCCGGAGACGACATGAGTAGACTGCCCACCTATGAAGGCGGACACGTTGCGCGGTCACCTCGACGCGCTGCTGCTGGCTGTGCTCGATGGCCGGAAGCTGCACGGTTACGCGATCATCGAGGCGCTCTCGCTGCGGAGCGACGGCGCGCTCGACCTGCCGACCGGGACCGTGTACCCGGCGCTGCGCAGGCTGGAGCGGGCCGGCTACCTGGCCAGCGAGTGGGACGTGGTGTCGGGGCGCAAGCGCCGCACCTACCGGCTCACCCGTTCCGGGCAGCAGGCGCTCGCCGCCGAGCGAGCAGAGTGGCAGGAGTTCACCACGGTGATCGGCGGCGTCCTGCGGGCGGAGGCATGACGGCGGGGGAGGTCCGCGTGAATGCGATCGAGGGGTACTTGACCGACCTCGACCGGCGGCTCGTCGGCTGCCGGTCGACCAAGGACGACCTGCTCGCCGAAGCGCGCGACGGCCTGCACGACGCGGCCGACGCGTACCGCGAAGGCGGCTGGCCGGCCGAAGAAGCCGAGCGCCGCGCGGTGGCCGACTTCGGCGGTGTCGACGTGGTGGCCGACGACTACCAGGCAGAGCTGTCCATGCACAGCGGCGTGCGCACGCTGTGGAAGCTCGTGCTCGGCGTGCCCGCGATGCAGCTTTCCTGGGACTTCGCCCGGATCCTCACCTTCGGCGACTGGACGCGGCTGTCGACCCCGACGCCCGAGTGGTACCGCGTGGCCACGCATTTCTCGCACGGCGCGGTGTTCGTGGTTCCGGCTGTGGGCCTCATCGCGCTGGTCTGCGCGCGCTGGCTGAGCCGCCGGGTCGACGGCGTCCGCCTGGCGCGCACGTGCGGGTTCTTCATCGCCGGCGCCGTCGGCGTGAACCTCGCTTCGGTGCTCACTCTCGTGGTGGCGACGGGCTTCGTGGACGTCTCGCGGCTGTTCCTCAGCGTTCCGTGCGTGTTGCTGATGGTGGCGTATGTACTGCTGTCGGTGCGTCTGGTCGTGCTCGCGCGACGTTCCTGGGGTCGGTGTGCCACGATCGTGGCGTGACGACCGCGCTGATCTACCTCGTAGTCATGCTGCTGGTGGCCGCCGTGGTGTTCCTGCTCGCCGCCGTGGTGTTCGGCCGAGGCGAGGAGCTGGCCCCGCTGCCGCCGGGCAGCTCGCCCACGCGCCTGCCTGCCGAGGACATCACGGGAGAGGACGTGCGTCACGTGCGCTACCAGCTCGTGCTGCGCGGGTACAAGATGTCCGAAGTGGACTGGGTGATGCGCCGGCTCGGCGTGGAGCTCGACGAGCTGCGCGGCCGCGTTGCGGAGCTCGAGGCGGCCCAGCCGGAGCCGAGGCCCGCGGGTGAGTAGTGACCTGATCCTGTCCGTCGAGGTCGAGGCACCGGCGGGCACGACGTGGCTGGCGCTCACCGACTGGCCGCGCCAGGGCGAGTGGGTGCTCGGCACGACCGTGCGCGTACTCGAGGGCAACGGGCGCAGCGTCGGCTCGAAGATCGCGGCCACCACGGGGATTGCCGGCATCGGGTTCACCGACACCATGGAGGTCACCGCGTGGGAGCCGCCGCTGCGGGTGACCATGCGCCACCTCGGCAGCCTGGTGCGCGGCACGGCGGCGTTCCAGGTCGTGGCCAACGGGCCGACGCGTTCCACGTTCGTCTGGGCCGAGCACCTCGACCTGCCGTTCGGGCTGATCGGTCGCCTCGGCTGGCCCGTGGTGCGCCCGGCGTTCGCGCTGGGGGTGCACCACTCGATGAAGAGGTTCGCGAAGTTCGTGCAGGACTATTCGGTCGGTGAGCGGTGACGGAGCTGCTGGGCCAGGACGGCGTCAAGCGCTGCTCCTGGGGAAACTCGACGCCGGACTACACGGCCTACCACGACGAGGAGTGGGGCACGCCGCTGCACGGCGAGGCCGCGCTGTACGAGCGGCTCACCCTCGAGTCGTTCCAGTCGGGACTGTCGTGGATCACGATCCTGCGCAAACGGGAGAACTTCCGCAAAGCGTTCCGCGAGTTCCAGCCGGCGAAGGTCGCGCGCTTCGGCGACGCCGACATCGAGCGGCTGATGGCCGACGCCGGCATCGTGCGCAACCGCGCGAAGATCCTGGCGGCCATCAACAACGCGCGCGCGATCGCGGACCTGGACGTGCCGCTCGACGAGGTGCTGTGGTCGTTCGCCCCGGCTGAGCACAAGCGGCCGCGGACGATGGCCGACGTGCCGGCCGTGACCGACGAGTCGAAGGCCATGGCGAAGGAGCTGAAGAAGCGCGGCTTCGCGTTCCTCGGTCCGACGACGTGCTACGCGCTGATGCAGGCGACCGGCATGGTCGACGACCACGTCTCGGGCTGTTTCCGGGCGAAGCGCTCGTGAGCGGTCCGTCCGGTCGGAACCGGACGGACCACCTCTCGAGTTCTACTTGCCTTGGAAGTTCGGCTTGCGCTTGCCGACGAAGGCCTCCACGGCCTCGGTGTGGTCGGCCGTGGCGCCGAGCGCGGTCTGGGCCTCGTCCTCGGCCGCCAGCGCTTCGTCCAGAGAGGACTGCGCGGAGATCGCGAGCACGTGCTTGATCTTCGAGTACGCCACCGTTGGGCCGGCGGCGAGCTTCGCGGCCACGGTCTGGGCACGCGCGGCGAGCTCCTCGTCGGGCACGACCTCACCGACCAGACCGATGCGCTGCGCCTCGGCGGAGTCGACGGTGCGGGCCAGCAGCATCAGCTCGGCGGCGCGGCCGAGGCCGATGAGCCGCTGCAGCGTCCACGACGCGCCGGAGTCCGGGCCGAGCCCGACGTTCGCGAAGGCCATCAGGAACGACGACGACTCGGCGGCGATCCGCAGGTCGCTCGCGTAGGCGAACGCGGCGCCCGCACCGGCGGCCGTGCCGTTGACCGCGGCGATGACCGGCTTCGGCATGTCCACGATGGCCTTGACAATCGGGTTGTAGTGGTCGCTCACCGTGTGCAGCGGGGCCGGGTCGTTCGCCTGCAGCAGCCCGACGTGTTCCTTCAGGTCCTGTCCCGCGCAGAACGCCTTGCCCGCGCCGGTGAGCACGATCGCGCGCACGTCCGCGTCGTCGGCCGCGGCGCGCAGCTCGGCGAGCAGCCGTTCCTTGAGCTCGACGGTCAGCGAGTTGTACGCCTCCGGCCGGTTCAGGGTCAGGGTGCGCACGCCCTCGGCGTCGGCGGTCAGGAGGACGTCGGGTGTGGTCACTGTGGTGCTCCTCTTGGCGTAATCGTGGGTCCTCCGCCGAGTGTTTCAGCCCCGCGTGGCGCATACCAGCACCGATACGGCGGCAAATGATCGGTCCGCGTTCGCGCCCGGCCGCTGATGAGGGACAATGGGGGTCAAGACCCGGCTGGCATGGGAGTGCGCGACCCGGGCGCGCCGGTTGAGACGGAGGGAGCACGCTATGGCGGCCATGAAGCCCCGGACCGGAGATGGTCCCCTCGAAGTGACCAAGGAGGGGCGGGGCCTCGTGATGCGGGTGCCATTGGAAGGTGGCGGCCGTCTCGTCGTCGAGCTCTCCGCGGAAGAAGCGAAGGACCTCGGCGCGGCACTTCAGGAGGTCACCGGCTGATTCCGGCTCCCCTCCCCATCCACTCACCGAACCCCGGTCTCCTCATGGAGGCCGGGGTCGCGGTTCATCTGCGCCCGAAGGTTGCTCACTGTGCGTAACTCGCTACCGCCTGTTCCGACCAAACTGCCCGAGATCGAGGTCGTCGACGCGTTCCGGCGCGGGGCCCCGCAAGTGGTGCTGGCGCTTTCGTCCGCCGAGGTGGAACTCGGCGGGGTGAAAGCGACCGGCAGGGCGGGTGACGTGCAGGAAGTCCCGGCCGACGGCGAGGTTCGCTGGGTCGCGGGTCTCGGCGCGGGCGAGCCGCGCGACTACCGCCGCGCGGGGGCGGCGCTGGCGCGCGCGGTGTCCTCGGTGGACCAGCCGGTTCGGACCGTCCAGGTGGGGCTGCCCGAGGACGTGTCCGCCGCGCAGGTCGGTGAGCTCGCGATGGGCTTGTTCCTGGGCGGCTACCGGTTCGTGGTGACCACAGAGGACCCGAAGCCGGCGGTGCAGACCGTCCGGCTGGTGGGCCCTTCGGCCGCGGCGTACGCGGATGAGGTCGCGCGCGTTCGTGAGCTGGCGGCCGCTGCCTCGCTGACGCGGGACCTGGCCAACGCGCCGTCGAACATCAAGAACCCCGCGTGGCTCGCGAACACCACCGCGAAGGTCGTCGGCTCGGCCGCGGTGACGGTGCACGTGCGCGACGAGAAGTGGCTCGCGGACAACCGCTTCGGCGGAGTGCTCGCGGTCGGCGGCGGCTCGGACTCCCCGCCGCGCCTGATCGAGCTCGAATATCGTCCGCGCGGCGCGAAGACCCACTTGCTGTTCGTGGGCAAGGGCATCACGTTCGACACGGGTGGTCTGTCGGTCAAGCCCGCAGACGGCATGCACCTCATGCGCACCGACATGGCGGGCGGCGCGGCCGTGATCGCCTCCATGCGCGCCATCGCCGCGCTGGGTCTGGCCGTGCGCGTGACGGCGTTGGTGCCCGCCGCCGAGAACCACGTCTCCGGTGGTTCGTACCGCCCCGGTGACGTCGTCCGCCACTACGGCGGCCGCACCACCGAGGTCGGCAACACCGACGCCGAGGGCCGCATGGTCATGGCCGACGCCCTGGCCTACGGGATCGAGCGGTACAAGCCCGACCTCGTCGTGGATGCCGCCACCCTCACCGGCGCCATGAAGGTTTCCCTCGGGCTCCGCACCGGCGGCCTGTTCTCCACCGACGACGACTTGGCCGCCCGCGTGGTCGAAGCGGGCACCCGCGCCGGCGAATCCTGGTGGCGCATGCCCCTGGTCGACGATTACGCCACCGGCATCGAAGGCGAACTCGGCGACGTCCGCCAGGCTCCTGGCGGCCCCGGCGGCATCATGGCCGCCCTCTTCCTCCGCGAGTTCACCGCCGGCCTGCCCTGGGCCCACCTGGACATCGCCGGCCCCGCCCGCGCCGACAAAACGTATGACGACGTGGTCCCCGGCGCCTCCGGCTTCGCCGCCCGCACCCTGGTGGAACTCGCCGCTTCCTACTCGGCCTAGCCCTCAGCTCCTACCCCGCGCCCCAATGCGGCGTTCGTTGCGTTGAGCGCGCCGAACGCCACATTGGGGCGCTTTGGCGTCTCCACCCACCCCCGCCCCAGTTGCCCAGGCTGGCCCGCATGCTCATATCCAGAACCGTCGACCGCGTGACGCTGGACATGGACCTCACCGAAGCCGAACGCCTGGGAGCGGCCCTGCTCGAAGGCCCCCTCACGCTGTCCCGCGCCGGATTCTTCATCCGCACCGGCGTCGCGGCAGAATCCGCCCGCTCCGTCGCCGACACCCTCCTCGACGCGAAGGACCTGACCACCGCCCCGGTCGAAGTCCCCTTGCCGGCTGGCGATGAGGCAACAGAAAACCCCGCCGCCCTCGCCCGCAACGCGACTCTCAGGCCTGAACCCCAGCCCCCGCTCCGCTGCGCAAATGCCACCTGTGCCCGCCGCACCCCAATGCGGCGTTGGGTGCGTTGAGCGCACCGAACGCCACGATAGGTGCACTCAACGCACCGAACGCCACATCGGGGCGCTTTGGCGTCCCCGCCCAACGGCCGGCCGCCTGCCCACCCAGCTCACCACCCACCCAGGCCGCGTCCCAGGCTGCGTCCCTCCCCACCGCTGCCCGTCCACGCAGCGGAACCTGCACCCAGACCCGCCCCGGCACCCCGATCCGAAGCCTCTTCGCGGCCGTCAACACAATCCAGCTTCGGGGTGCACCCCCAACCGCAACACGCCCTTCGAGGACCGAGAACCGAACACCGAGGTCCAACCTCACCCCACCATCCCCAGCACGAACTCCCGAAAAATCCCCACAGCCCGGCTGACCGGCTCCCCTCTCCGCCAAGCCAACCCGATCGTCCTCCCCACCGGCGGCTCGATCGGCACCTCCGCCACGCCGGCCGGCGCCCCAGGCTCGAAATGCGGCAACAACGCCACCCCCAACCCGGCCGCCACCAGCCCCCGCACCGTGTCCGACTCCTGCCCCTCAAACGCGATCCTCGGGGAGAACCCGGCAGCCGCGCACAACTCGTCCGTGATCCGTCTCAACCCATACCCGGGCTCCAGCAACACGAACTCCTCATCCGCCAGCTCCTCCATCCGCACCCCCGCGCGCCCGGCCAGCCGATGCCCCGAAGGCACCGACAACAAAATCGGCTGCGTCGACAACACCGCCGTCTCGAACACCACATCCGACGGAACCGGCGCCAGCAACGCCAAATCCAGTTCCCCGCCGGCCAGCCGGTCCACCATCTCCTGCCGCGATCCCTGCACCAACGTGAACCGCGCCCCCGGCACCTGCGCCCGGTACCCCCGCAGCAACGACGGCACCAACGACCTCCCCAGCAGGTGCAGGAACCCCAGCACCACCCGCCCGCTCTCCGGCTCGATCTCCTCCCGCGCCAGCCGCGCCCCCGCGTCGACGGAAGCCAGCGCCCGCTCGGCCGCCTCCGCCAGCAATTCCGCGGCCCGCGTCAGCCGGATCCCCCGCCCGTCCGGCACCGTCAACGGCGCCCCCAACGACTCGCCGAGCGCGGCCAGCCGACGGCTCACCGTGGGCTGCGGCACACCCAGCAGCTCGGCTGTGCGTGTGACGTTCCTCGTGCTCCGCAGGGTCGCGAGGAGCAACAGATGGGGTGCGAGCTGGGAAGTCAGGCGTTCATGCGTCACGGTATGGATTATCGCGCATGACCGTATTGGACGTATTGGTTAGCTCTCCTTACTTTCGGCAGACGTGACCACTACAGCCAGCACCACCGTCCGGGTCAAGGTCGCCGTCGCCGCTGCCGGGTTCACGTCGTTCGCGCTGCTCTACGCGCCGCAGCCGGTGCTGCCGCAGCTCGCGCAGCAGTATCACCTCGACCCCGGTGGCGCGTCGCTCGCGGTGAGCGTGGCGACGGGCGCGCTGGCGATCTCCGTGCTGCCCATCGCGGCACTGTCCGAAGTGGTCGGGCGCCGGTCGGTGATCATCGCTTCGGTGGTGCTCTCGGCGGTGCTGGGGTTGCTGCTGCCGCTCGTGCCGTCGTACTCGGTGATGCTGGTGCTGCGTGCCGTCCAGGGCGTGGCGATCGCGGGGTTCCCCGGCGTCGCCACGGCGTACCTCGTCGAACGGCTCGGCAAGGTCGGTGTCGCGGCGGCGGTGGGCGCGATGATCGCCGGCAACTCCATCGGCGGCATGACCGGCCGCCTCGCGACGGGCTTCACCGCGGGCCCGCTGGGCTGGCGTGGTGCGCTGTACGTCGTGGCCGGCATCTCGCTGGCCTGCGCGATCGTCACCGTCGTCGCGCTGCCGAGGGGTCGACAGCACCAGGAAGACCGCCAATCGCTGCGTGCCGTCGGCATCGGCCTGCTCCACGCCGTGCGCAAACCCGTGCTCCTGGCCCAGTACGCCGTCGCGCTGCTGGCCATGGGCTCGTTCGTCGCGCTCTACAACGCCGCCGGCTTCCGGCTCACCGGCGAGTTGCACCTCTCGCCGGCCATCGCGTCACTCGTGTTCCTCGCCTACGCGCTGGGTTCGGTCTCCTCGGCGACGGCCAACCGGCTGGCGACGAGGATCGGCCGCCGCCGCGCGATCATCGGCGCGCTGCTGCTCATGGCCGTCGGCGCCGCGCTCACGATCCCGGACTCCGTGGCCATGGTCGCCGTCGGTTTCGTAGTGCTGACCTGCTCGTTCTTCGCCGCCCACGCCATCGCCAACAGCTGGGCCGCCGCCGAGGCGCCGGAGAACGCGCGCGGCCAGACCGGCGGCTTCTACACGCTCATGTACTACCTCGGCAGCAGCGTCGGCGGCGCGGTCGGCGCGGTGATCTACGGCGAAGCCGGCTGGGCCTGGCTCATCGCCGCCGTGGCCGTGTGGCTCGTGCTCGCCGCGGCGGCCGTCGGGGTGGGCACCACGGTCCACGTCCGCACGCGCGAGCTGGCCCACACGTGAGCACTCAGCCGACCGCCGCCACCAGCAGCCCGCCACCGACCGGCAATAGGGCCGGGACCAGACGTTCGTCCTCTCGCATCGCCCGCGCGACCTCACGCAGGGCGAGCGTCTCCGGGTCCCGGCGCGACGGGTCGGCGACGCGGCCGCCGGCCAGCACGTTGTGGAAGGCGATGATCCCGCCGCGGCGCAGCAGCGAGACGCCCTGCTCGTAGTAGTTCGGGAACTCGAGGCGCGCCGCGTCGACGAACACCAGGTCGTAGCCACCGGGGGTGAGCCGGGGGAGCACGTCGAGGGCGCGGCCGACGATCAGCCTCGTGCGGGAGGGCGGGATACCGGCTTCGAGGAAGGTCTTGCGCGCCGCGCGCTGGTACTCCGGCTCGAGGTCGATCGACGTCAGCACGCCGTCGGGAGCCATCCCGCGCAGCAGGTGCAGGCCGCTCACGCCGACCCCCGTGCCGACCTCGACCACGGCCCGCGCGCCGAGCGTCGCGGCGAGGAAACGCAAGGTCGCGCCCGCCCCCGAGGCCAGCGGGGCGCAGCCCAGGTCGGCCGCGCGCGCCCGCGCCGCGGCCAGTACGTCGTCGTCGGGAAGGTACCCGTCGACGTACTCGGCGCCGACCGGCTCGGCCGCCGAGGCCGCATGCGTCCCGGAACTCACGCGCGAAGGTTAGCGTTGCTTGTCGATAAATCAGCGAAGGCTCCCTGGTAAGCCCGCCGAAATAACTTCTCAGCCTGCTCTCAGTCCCGTCTCACTAGAACCATAAGGAGACCCGACAAACTCAATCTCGAGCGCGCGGGAACACCGTGCCCGAGAGCAGCGTTGGCTGAGCAGAAGAGGAGAGTCGCAGATGGAGGTGCCTGCTCCCCTGATGCAGAACGCCGACAAGTCGGAACCCGAGCCGGTGACCGTGGACTCGGGCGAGGCCACCTGGACGCCCCCGTCCTGGGACGAGGTGGTGCGCGAACACGCCGACCGCGTCTACCGCCTGGCCTACCGCCTCACCGGTAACACGCACGACGCCGAGGACCTCACGCAGGAGACGTTCATCCGCGTCTTCCGCTCGCTCGCGTCGTACAAGCCGGGCACCTTCGAGGGCTGGCTGCACCGCATCACCACGAACCTGTTCCTCGACATGGCGCGCCGCCGCTCGCGCGTGCGCATGGAGGGGCTGCCGGACGACACCGACCGCATCGTCGGCGACGACCCGAGCCCCGAACAGGTCTACACCGACACGCACCTGGACCCCGACCTGCAGGAGGCGCTCGACGAGCTGCCCCCGGAGTTCCGGGCCGCCGTGGTGCTCTGCGACGTCGAAGGCCTCTCGTACGAGGAGATCGGTGCCACGCTGGGTGTCAAGCTCGGCACCGTCCGCAGCCGCATCCACCGCGGCCGGCAGGCGTTGCGTGCGTCGCTGGAGCGCCGCCGTGCGCTTCGGGACGAGTCTGTGAAGGTGCCGGTATGACCGCTGCGCGAGGGTGGGGTCTCCCCGAGTCGCACTTGCTTCCCGACGTCGTGGTCGCCCTGGTCGACGGCGAGCTGTCGCTCGGCGCGCAGGACCGCGCGTCGGCCCACATCGCCCGCTGCCCGGGGTGCGCTGCCGAGGTCGCCGCCCAGCGGCAGGCCGTCGAGGCCGTGAAGCGCGCCGGTGAGCCGTCGATGTCGGCCGGCTTCCTCGCGAGCCTGCGGTCGATCCCGGACCACACCGAACTGCCCGGCACTCCCGACAACCTGGCGATGACGGCCGACGGCCAGCTCGTCGCCATCCAGCGGCCGGACCGGGTCGCGGGCCTGCGTGACGCGGGGGTTCTGGGAGGTACTGCCCCGTTGGGCTCGTCAACGCCGCTCGGGCACTCGTCCCACGTGCTCGGCGGCGGCCGTTTCACCCTCACCCGTAAGCGCGCCGCCCAAGGCGCGGGCGTCGTCGTCTCCGGGCTGGTGCTGAGCGCGCTGGCCCTCGTCGGCACGACCGCGGACAGCGGCGAGGGCGCCCCGGACACCGGCGGCGTGCCGCAGCCCAACGCGAACCTGCTGCCCGCCCAGATGGCCGTACCCCGTTCCGAGCCGACGCTGCCGCCCCCGTCTCCGACCTCGACCACCGCCACGCCGGTGGTCGAGCGGCTGACCCCGGTTCCGGCTCGCTGAGCCGCCCGCACCGCTTCTCCAGGGGGAGGTAGCGGTGCGGGGCAACAGCCATTTCACCGTCGTCTGGGCAGACTCGGACGTCGAGGCTTGGGTATCGTCACGCCCAGCCACCTGATCTCAGCCCCGGGGAATGATGACCGAGCAGCCGAACGCGAACTCCGCCCAGCCGCCTGCCGCGGGCGACGACCGGCTGGGGCCCCGGCCGCTCGACCGCCCCGCCGTGGACCCGGCGCAGGAAGCGGTGTTCGGCAGGCCGCACGGCGTCGACGGCGCGTTCGACAAGCTCTACACGCCCGCCACCAACGGCAAGGGCAACCTCGACCTGGCCCCGCCCACGCCCGAGTCGCTCGCGGAGGCGTTCCGCCGGCCGCCGGGTGCCGAAGGTGTGGTGCTGGAGCGCCCGCGCGAGGCAACCGGCGAGCAGCCCGCGCCCGAGGATCCCCTGTGGACGGACACGCGCGACCCGTGGCGTGATCCCGCGGCCGGCGCGGTGCTGGCCGGCCCGGCGATGCCCGTGGAGGACGAGGAGAAGCCCCGCAAACGCCCGTCCGGTGCGCTGCTGAGCCTGCCCGAGGTGCTCTTCGGCCGCCGCGTGCAGCCGAAGGCCCTGGCGCTGCTCGGTGTGGTGGCGCTGCTCGTGGGTGCCGTCGGCGGGCTCGTCGGCTGGTGGATCGCCGACACGGGTTCGGCGCTCACCGGCAGCGCCACGATCTCCGAGGCCGAAGCGTCAAAGGAACGCCCGCCGGGGTCGATCGCCGACATCGCGAAGCGCGTGTCGCCCGCGGTCGTGTCGCTCGAGGTCTTCAAGCCCGGCGCCGACTCCGGTGAGCAGGGCTCGGGCGTGATGATCGACCCGCAGGGCTACATCCTCACCAACGAGCACGTCGTCACCACGGCCGTCGCCGACCCGACCGTGAAGATCACCGCGATCTTCAACGACGGCACGCGCACCGAGGCCAAGGTCGTCGGCTCCGACCAGAAGACCGACCTCGCCGTGGTGAAGGTCAACGTGACCAACCCCGTGGTGATGCAGATCGGCAAGTCGTCCGACTTGCAGGTGGGCGACGCCGTGATCGCCGTCGGTTCTCCGCTGGCGCTGCAGAACTCCGTGACTTCGGGCATCGTCAGCGCGCTCGACCGGCCGATCACGGCCGGCGGCGACAGCGGCGAGCCGCCCGTGACCTACGCGGCCATCCAGACCGACGCCGCCATCAACCACGGCAACTCCGGTGGCGCCCTCGTCGACTCCACCGGCGCGCTGGTGGGCATCAACTCGTCGATCCGCTCGTCGAGCGCCGACGGCGGCAGCATCGGCATCGGTTTCGCCATCCCGAGTGACTACGCGATGAAGATCGCGAAGGCGCTGATCAAGGACGGCAAGGTCGTCCACGCGGACATCGGCATCAACGCGTCCTCCACGGTTGCCGGCTCGTCCACGATGGGCGCGCAGGTGAAGAACGTGGAGCCCAACGGTCCCGCGGCCGCGGCCGGCATCAAGGAGGGCGACGTGATCACGAAGATCGGCGACCGGCTGGTGCGCGACTCCGCGGAGCTGACTGTGGCTGTCCGCAACCACGACGTCGGCGAGGTCGTGCCGGTGCAGCTCGCGCGAGCCGGCGCGGTGCTGGTTGTCGATGTGACTCTCGGGTCCGACTGATCGACGTCACATCGTCTTAAGCCCCGCTTCCTCCTTCGGGCCTGCCGGAACGCGGGGCGGCCCGGGTACGCTGACCGGGGAAGCACCGAGCGGAGGTTCACGGGTGTTCGACAGTGTCGGATGGGGCGAGATCCTCGTGCTCATCGTCGCCGGTCTCTTCATCCTCGGCCCGGAGCGCCTTCCGGAAGCCGCGTCGTGGTTGGCGAAGAGCGTGCGCAAGGTCCGCGAGTTCGCCAACGGTGCGCGCGCGCAGCTGCGCGAGGAGATGGGGCCGGAGTTCGACCAGCTCCGCAAGCCGCTGGAAGACCTGCGTGGGCTGCGCAACTTCGACCCCAAGCGGGTCGTCACCCAGCACCTGTTCGACGGGGACGCGGATCCGTTGGGACTCAACAGCTTCAACTCCACGAACGGTTCGAACGGGACGAACGGCTCCAACGGTTCTCATGCCGTGAAGCCGCAGAGCGCCACGTCGCAGGCCGAACCGCTCAAGCCGGGCGAGCGGCCCCCCGTCGACCCCGACGCCACCTGAGCGCCGGGTCCGTCGCCTTGCGACCCGTCAGGGTGTGACCTCGGCCGGACCACGCGACGTCTCTTGCGTGCCGACTTGCGGCGCCGGGAACGGGCGAGTTGGCTGTGGCGGGTTGCCGGTGTGGCGGCCGGCCCGACGTGACCCGACCTCTCGCATGACGAAACGAACTTCCTGGGTAGCCTCGGGCGAACCGCCCATAACGACCCTGGAGGTCTCTGAAATGTCACGCCGTGCGGGCGCCCTCGCCGCAATCATCGCTGCAGCGGGTGTCCTGGCCGCCGGGTGCACCGCGGACGACGAGCCCAGCACCCAGCCACCGGCCACCTACACGTCGGTGCCCGCTCCCGCGACGACCGGCGGCCCGTCCGGCTCCCCGTCCCCGAGCAGCACGCTGAACGCCCCGGCCGGCGATCAGACCTACGTGAAGCGCGGCGCCCAGACCGGCGTGCCCGACGTCGACGTCCTGATCACGCTCGACTGGGCCAAGGGCAAGATCAACCCGCCCGCCGGCACTGTCGACGTGCAGGTCGGCGACCGCGTCCGGGTCGTGCTCTTCTCGGACCAGCAGGTCGACGTGAACGTCGACGGCCACCCCGAAGCCGCCACCGCCGTCGGCCCCGGCGACTCCGCGAACGTCGACTGGGCCGTCACGCAGCCCGGCGCCACCGCGGTGACGCTGGGCGCCGAAAAGACCCTCCTGACGACCGTCCGGGCCTCCTGACCTCAGGCGCGGACCCAGCGGTTCGAACGGTTCGAGCGGCCAGGCTCAGCGGCCGGCGGGGCTGACGTTCAGCATCATCCCCGCCAGGCCGCGGGCCCGGACGGTGAGCTTCTTCGCCGCTTCCTTGAGCACGAGTGACGCCGGCGCGTCCGGCTCCGCCAGCACGATCGGCGTACCCTCGTCGCCCTGCTCACGCAGGCGCGGGTCGAGCGGCACCTGGCCCAGCAGCGGCACGGTCGAGCCCACGGACTTCGACAGGGAGTCGGCCACGGCCTGGCCGCCGCCGGAGCCGAAGATCTCCATGCGCTCGCCCGAAGGCGTCTCCAGCCACGACATGTTCTCGATCACGCCGGCCACGCGCTGGCGCGTCTGCATCGCGATCGCGCCCGCGCGCTCGGCCACCTCGGCGGCGGCCTGTTGCGGAGTGGTGACCACGAGGATCTCGGCGTTGGGGATCAGCTGCGCCACCGAAATCGCGATGTCGCCGGTGCCCGGCGGCAGGTCCAGCAGCAGGATGTCCAGGTCGCCCCAGAACACGTCGGCGAGGAACTGCTGCAGCGCGCGGTGCAGCATCGGGCCGCGCCACACGACGGGCGCGTTGCCCGGCGTGAACATGCCGATCGAGATCACCTTCACGCCGTGCGACTGCGGCGGCATGATCATCGTTTCGACCTTGGTCGGCTTCTCACGCGCACCCAGCATGCGGGGGATCGAGTGGCCGTAGATGTCCGCGTCCACGACGCCGACGGACAGGCCGCGCTCGGCCATCGCGGCGGCCAGGTTCACGGTGACCGACGACTTGCCGACTCCGCCCTTGCCCGACGCGACGCAGTACACGCGGGTCATCGAGCCCGGCTGCGCGAACGGGATCACCGGCTCGGCGGAGTCGCCACGCAGCGACTTGCGCAACTCGGTGCGCTGCTCGTCAGTCATCACGTCGAGCTCCACCCGCACGTCGGCGACGCCGGGAAGCTTCTTGACGGCCTTGGTGGTGTCCTCGGTCAGCGTCGCCTTGAGCGGGCAGCCGGCCACGGTGAGGTAGATGCCGACGGCGACCACGCCGTCTTCGCCGACCACGACGTCCTTGACCATGCCGAGGTCGGTGATCGGCTTTTTGATTTCGGGGTCGTACACGTCCTTCAGCGCGGTGCGGACGTCTTCGACGCTGGGGAACTGCTGTGTACTCGTCACCTGACCCATGTTACGTACCGGTCGGCACGTCCGATTTCGCCGCCTGCTTCGCCTTGCGTGACTTCGGGCTCATCGCGAGGTCTTCGCGCAGCCGGTCGAGTTCGCTGCGCAGGTAGTCGCGGGTCGCCACCTCGCCGACGGCGAGCCGCAGCGCCGCCAGTTCACGCGCCAGGTACTCGGTGTCGGCCTTGGTCTGCGCGGCCCGGGCGCGGTCCTCTTCCAGCGAGACGCGGTCGCGGTCGTCCTGCCGGTTCTGGGCCAGCAGGATCAGCGGCGCGGCGTACGCGGCCTGTGTGGAGAACGCCAGGTTGAGCAGGATGAACGGGTACGGGTCCCAGCGCAGCGACACCGCGGCCAGGTTCAGCACGATCCAGACGATGACGATGAGCGTCTGCCAGAACAGGTACTTGCCCGTGCCGAGGAACCGCGCGATGCGCTCGGTGAAGCGGCCGAAGGTGTCCGGGTCGATGTTGAGCCGGAACCGCGCCTGGCTGCGCGGCTGGTCGAGCCGGCGGCCCGAGGTGAGTTCAGGCACGGTCGGCCTCCTGGGGGTGGGCTTTGGCCCGGCCGTGAACCTCGGCGGGCACGTCGGCGACGTCGTGCAGGCCGGTTTCGCGCCAGTCGTCGGGCAGCAGGTGGTCGAGCACGTCGTCGACGGTGACGGCGCCCAGCAGGTGCTCCTCGGCGTCGACCACGGGGCCGCACGCCAGGTTGTACGCGGCGAAGTAGCGCGTGACCTCGGCCAATGAGGCCTTGGGTCGCAGCGCCGTGAGGTCGGTGTCCACGGCGCTCGCCACGAGCTCCGCGGGCGGCTCGCGCAGCAGCCGCTGGAAGTGCGCCACGCCCACGAACCGGCCGGTCGGCGTCGCCGTCGGCGGGCGGCACACGAACACCATGGTGGCCAGCGCGGCGGGCAGGTCGGCGTTGCGGATGTGCGCGAGCGCCTCGGCCACCGTCGCGTCGGGCGTGAGCACCACCGGTTCCGGGGTCATCAGGCCGCCCGCGGTGTCGGACGAGTAGGCCAGCAGCCGCTTGACCGGCGCCGACTCCTCGGGCTCCATGAGCGCCAGCAGCCGGCGCTGGTCGGCGGGCGCCAGCTCGGCCAGCAGGTCGGCGGCGTCGTCCGGGCTCATCGCCTCGAGGACGTCGGCCGCGCGCTCCTCCGACAGGTAGGCCAGGAGCTCCTTCTGGTCGTCGTCGGGCAGCTCTTCGAGGACGTCGGCGAGGCGTTCGTCGTCCATCGCGTCGGCGACCTCGTGCCGGCGCTTGAGCGGCAGATCGCGCACGGTGGCGGCGATGTCGACGGCCCGCATCGTGTCGAACAGCATCAGCAGCTGCCCCGCGCCTTGGGGTTCCTGCGCGGTCAGATCGGTGAGGCCGAGCCCGGCGACCTCGTTCCACGGCAGCACGTGCATGGCCGTGCGGCGGCGGGCGAGCCCGAGCCGGGTCTGGCGTTCGCGGATGGCGAGCTTCGCGAGTACCCAGTCGCGCGTGCGGGTGGGCTCCATCGCGGCGTCGACCACCGTCACGCGCGTCTCCGTGCCGGCGAGCGTCGCGTGCGCGTCGAGCAACTGCCCGCACACGAGGACCTCGTTGGGGCGCTGGGTGAAGTGCCGCATGTTCACCGAGCCGGTGGCCAGTGTCACAGCCGTGGGCTCGATCGTGGTGACACGCAGCATGGGCACGAAAACGCGCCGCCGCGTCGCGAGCTCGACCACCAGGCCGAGGATGCGGGGCGGCTGCTGGTCGAGTCGCAGGCCCGCGACCACGTCGCGGACCTTGCCGATCGACTCGCCGTCGGGCCCGAACACCGGCAGACCCGCCAGCCGAGCCACGAAAACCCTGTTCACGGCAGCCATGGGGCAGACACTATCCGCAAGGCGGCCCCGATGCCCGCGTCGTGGAACCGTGTCTTGCCAGCGTCCTCTCAGCTAGGACTCGCAGGCCCAGGCGGTCAAAGCGGGCAGAGCCTCGGAGGAGGGCTGCTCGTCGCCGAGATCGGTGAACTCGCGCAGATCCGACTCGAGCCACAGCCGGTTCTGTACCGCGCGCACGAGCGTCCACGCGCGGACGCGATCGGGGTCGAGCGCGGTGGCGGCCACCTTGGCGTCCACTGTGGATTTGTCGAACCGGTTCCACAACAAGGAGAACACGCCGTACTCGAGGTCGCCGGCGATCGGTTTGGGATCGATCACGAGCCACGGTTCGCGCCGGGCGGCCAGCACGTTCTCGTAGTGCAGGTCCTCGTTCACGAGCAGCGCGCCCACGGTCGGGCCGAGGTCACGGCACACGTCGAGGGCCGCGTCGAGCTCGCGGCGGGGGAACGGTCCGCCGAGGTCGTGCCAGCTCTTCGGCAAGTCCTCCAGGAGGCGTTCTGCTTCACCGGTCACCGTCCGAGACAGCCGCGGCGGCGCGGGCACGCCCAGCCGGTGCGCGAGCTCGCTCATGATTTCCACGGCTTCGAGCACCGGCTCGGTGTGCAGCGTCCGCGTGTGATCGAGGCGCTCCAGCAGGTGCACGCCTTCGCCGGGTGCCGATTCCAGCAGCAACACCGCACCGCGACCGGCCCAGGTGGACAGTGCCAGTGGTTCGTCGCGGCTTTCTTCGTGCGGCCAGCCGAGTTTGAGCACGGCGGGCGTGCCGTCGGCCCGGCGCGCGGGCTGCACGACGCTGACGAACCCGTGCATCGCGTCGCCCTCGAACTCCAGGTCCCACTCGCGGGCGAAGCTGTCGGCCAGGTCGGGCAGCGACGCCAGCCACGGCAGGCACTCGGGTCCGAGAACACGGGGTGCGCGGGCGGCGAACGCCGGCGGAATCACGAGTCGGGTCACCTTCCCCATCGTGCCGGTCACGTCGAGTCATTTCCCTGCGCCCAAACCGCGCGTACAGTCAAAATTCAGGGGTTCTGCGATCCCGGGGAGCTGCCATGATCGTTGAAATTCTCAGCGCGGTGGTCGTCGTGGGTGGGGTGTGGCTCGCCTCCGGCGTGCGCGTGGTGAAGCAGTTCGAACGTGGCCTGGTGTTCCGCTTCGGGCGGGTGCGCCCGGAGGTGCGCGGGCCCGGTCTGACGCTGCTGGTACCGGTTGCGGACCGCATGCACAAGGTCAACATGCAGATCGTCACCATGCCGGTCCCGGGGCAGGACGGCATCACGCGCGACAACGTGACGGTGCGCGTCGACGCCGTCGTGTACTTCAAGGTGATCGACCCGGTCTTGGCCGCGATCAACGTGCAGGACTACCGCGCGGCCGTCGGGCAGGTGGCCCAGACGTCGCTGCGGTCCATCATCGGCAAGAGCGACCTCGACGACCTGCTGTCGAACCGCGAGCGGCTGAACCAGGGCCTGGAGCTGATGATCGACAGCCCCGCGCTCGACTGGGGCATCCACATCGACCGCGTCGAGATCAAGGACGTGGCCCTGCCGGAGACGATGAAGCGCTCGATGTCGCGCCAGGCCGAGGCCGAACGCGAGCGCCGCGCCCGCGTGATCTCGGCCGACGGCGAGCTGCAGGCGTCGCACAAGCTGGCCCAGGCCGCGGAGACGATGGCCCACGTCCCGTCGGCGCTGCAACTGCGCCTGCTGGAGACCGTGGTGCAGGTGTCAGCGGAGAAGAACTCGACGCTGGTCCTGCCGTTCCCGGTCGAGCTGCTGCGCTTCCTCGACGCGAACACCCCGCAGGCCAAGAAGCCGGCGCCCGAGGAACCGGCCGAGCCGGAGCCGCCCGAGGTGCCTGCGCTCGAGAAGCCCCCGCGGCAGGTGGCCACGCCCGAGACCAACGGGCACGCCGGTCCGCCACAGCCGCGCCAGGAAGGCGACGCACTGGCCGAGTGACCCCGCCGTCCGGCAGGGAAGCGGAGTGTTCTCCGGCTGACACTGGTCGCGCCGGAGGGCCCACCCGCGCGGCCCGCCGGCTCGACCTGTTCGTCGACGGGCTCGCGCGGGCGCGCCAGGCCGGTTAGTTGTCGAGGTAGCCGTTGGTCCCGAGGATCACGATCGTGACGAAGAAGCCCACGTACAGCGCCACGATCACGTAACCGATCACCACGGCCGACAGCGCCATGCCGCGGCCGCCCGCTTCGCCGCGGTTGGCCTTCGCCAGCGCGATGTGGCCCATGACGATGCCGGGGATCGCGATCAGGCACGTGATCAGGCCCAGTAGCGAGCAGACGAGCGCGCCGATGGCGAGACCGTTGGACTGCTGCGGGCCGTAGGGCGAGTACGGCTGGCCGTAGGGCTGCTGCGGGTAGGGCTGGCCGTATGGCGCGGCGGCCGGCGCACTGGACACACCGGGAGCGCCCGGGTAGGAGGCCGTCGGGCCCGGGTAGGGCTGGCCGGGGTAGGCCGGGGCCGCGTACGCACCGGCCGGCTGGACGCCGGGGTACGCGGCGGGCTCGAGCCGGCCGGGCATCGCGAAGCCGGCCGAGGGCTGACTGCCGGGCGCGGCGTAGGGAGACGGCTGCTCACCGGTCGTGCGGGCCGGTGCCGCGTACGGCGAGGCGGTGTCGGTCGAGTTCGGCGCGGCGAAAGCGGTCTCGCTCGAGGACCCGGTGCTGTCCGGCGCCGCGAAGCTCGCCGGCTGGTCGCTCGCCGAGCTGACGCTGTCGAGCGAGCTGAACCCCGTCGCGTCGCCCGCTGGGGGGTCGTACGGCGCCGGGTCCGCGGTGGCCGGCGGCTCGTAGGAGCCGGGGTCGGCCATCGCCGGCGGCTCGTACGCCGTGGTCTCGTTCGGTCGGTCCTGCGGCCCGGACGGGTTGGTCATCGGGTTCCCCCTCGGTTCTGGTGGTCGCCCACCGCGAGCCTTCTCAGCCGAAGGCGCCGTACTTGTCGAGCTCGTGCAGCACGAGCGGGATCATGATCCCCCACACGGCCAGCGCCAGGTAACCGATCACGAACCCGGCGATCGCCAGCGCCCCGCCGGTCGCCCTCCCGTGGCGCGAGCGGTAGTAGGCGATGTGTCCCATCACGACCCCGGCGATCGCGGCGGGCGCGCACACGATGAAGCCCGCGATCGAGCACACCAGCGACCCGATCGCCAGACCCGCGCCGGGCGGCGGGCCCTGCGGCGGGTACGGCTGGTGCTCGAACGACGGGTGTTCGTAGCTCTCGTTCATCACGCTCCTTCCCAGCCACAGGTTGCCCGGAAACGCACTTTAACGGGGCAAACGCGGTCACGGCGTGAGCACCCTCATAGGCGCGTACCCGCCCGGCCGTCCATACTCCGCGGTAACCCCGCGGAAGGAGCCCGTGATGGCCCGCCTCGCCCAGACCGCCGGCCTGACCGACGTGCAGTCCGAGATCCTCGCGACGGTGCGCTCGTTCGTGGACAAGGAGGTCATCCCGCATGCGCAGGCGCTGGAGCACGCGGACGCCTACCCGGCGGAGATCGTCGAGGGCATGAAGGCGCTGGGCCTGTTCGGCCTCACCATCCCCGAGGAGTACGGCGGCCTCGGCGAGTCGCTGCTCACCTACGCGCTGGTGGTCGAGGAGATCGCGCGCGGCTGGATGAGCGTCTCGGGCGTGATCAACACGCACTTCATCGTCGCGCACATGGTTTCCCGCCATGGCACCGAAGAGCAGAAGCGGCACTACCTGCCGAGGATGGCCACGGGCGAGGTGCGCGGCGCGTTCTCGATGTCGGAGCCGGACCTGGGTTCCGATGTGGCGGCGATCAAGACCCGGGCCCGCCGCGACGGTGATTCCTACGTGCTCGACGGCGCGAAGATGTGGCTCACCAACGGCGGCACCTCGAACCTGATCGCGCTGCTCGTGAAGACCGATGAGGGCGCGGAGCGGGCCCACCGCAACCTGACGACGTTCCTGGTCGAGAAGCCCGAGGGCTACGGCGAGGTGCTGCCGGGCCTGACGATCCCGGGGAAGATCGAGAAGATGGGGTACAAGGGCGTCGACACCACCGAGGCGGTGTTCGACGGCTTCCGCATCGACGCCGGCCAGGTCCTCGGCGGCGCACCCGGCGAGGGCTTCGCGTACATGATGGACGGTGTCGAGGTCGGGCGGGTGAACGTGGCGGCGCGGGCGTGTGGCATCGCGATCCGCGCGTTCGAGCTGGCGGTGGAGTACGCGCAGCAGCGCACGACGTTCGGCAAACCGATCGCCGAGCACCAGGCCATCGCGTTCAAGCTCGCGGAGATGGCCACGAAGGTCGAGGCCGCGCACCTGATGATGGTCAACGCCGCCCGGCTCAAGGATTCCGGCGCCCGCAACGACGTCGAGGCCGGCATGGCGAAGCTGCTCGCCTCGGAGTACTGCGCCGAGGTCACCCAGGACGCGTTCCGCATCCACGGCGGCTACGGCTACTCCAAGGAGTACGAGATCGAACGGCTCATGCGCGAGGCGCCGTTCCTGCTCATCGGCGAGGGCACCAGCGAGATCCAGAAGACCATCATCAGCCGCGGCCTGCTGCGCGAGTACAAGTCGAAATCCTGAGCGGCTCCGAGTACCCGAGTTCACACCGACGTGCGGCGAGACCGCTCGTACGCTGGAGCGGTGAGCGAGCTTTCGGACACCGAGCTGACGCGCGCCGCGCAGTCCGGTGACGTGACGGCGCTCGGCGTGCTCCTCGCGCGCCACGAAGCCGGCATGCGCGGCGTCGCGATCGCACTCCTCGGGTACACCGCCGAAGCCGACGCCGTGCAGGACGCGGCCGTGATCGCGCGGCGGCGGATCGGCGACGTCCGCGACCCGGCCGCGGTCGGCGCGTGGCTGCGGATGGTGGTGCGCAACGCCTGCCGCGCGCGGCTTCGGTCCACACGCGACATTCCCGTTGCCGACGGCTGGGACCTCACCACTTCCACGCTCGCCACGCCCGAGCAACTGCTCGACGACCACGCGCTGCGCGACTGGGTCTGGCAGGCCGTCGAACAGCTCTCGCCACCCGTGCGGATGGTGATGATGCTGCGGCACTTCTCGCTCGGCGTCACGTCGTACGAGCAGATCGCGCGGGCGCTCGGCATCCCCGTCGGCACCGTGCGCAGCCGGTTGAACCAGGGCCGCGCCAAGCTCGCTGAAGCCCTGCGCGCCACCGCGGCCTCGGCCCACGACGACGCCGGCGCCCTCGTCGCGGGCAGCAAACTCGACGCGCTGGACACCCTGGCCGCGGCCGAACGCGGCGAGTTCACCCGGGTGCTCGCCGACCGGTGGGCCGAGGACGTCGTGCTCACCGCGGGCGACGTCCGGGGAGTCGGCCACGACTTCCTGCTGCGGGGCATGCAGGGCGACCTCGCCGCCGGCGTCCGCCAGCGGCCGGTGCACGTCGTCGCGAGCCGCGACGTCGTGGTGTGGGAGATGGACCTGCTCAACCCGCCCGACAACCCGATGCACTGCCCGCCCGGCGTCGCGTGGCTGATGACGCTGGACCGGGGCCGTGTCGCGGATCTGCGGCTCCACCACGCCCCGAGGACTCCGGCACCGAGCGGGGCTATGGCCGTCGTCACAGCGAACTGATCGAACCAACGGTCACCGCCGCGCATCGTGCGGGTGCCCAGACACCCGTACGAGACGGAGCACCCCGTGACCAACCCAGCCGTGACCGACCACCTTGCCCCCGGAACCCACACCGTCGAGCTCGACGGCCTCGTGCAGCGCTACCACGTCCACGGCTCCGGGCCGGTGTGCCTCGCGCACTCCGGCGGCCCCGGCATCGACTGGGAGTACCTGCGCATGCCGGTCGTGGAAGAGCAGTTCACCGTCGTCTACCCGGAGCCCATCGGCACCGGCGGGTCGAGCCGGCTGGCCACGCACCCCGACGGCTACACGCGCGACCGCTACGTCCGCGCGGTCCTCGCCCTGCTCGACCACCTCGGGCTCGAGAAGACCCTCTTGCTCGGGCACTCCCACGGCGGGTTCGTCGCCCAGCGCCTCGCGCTGACGCACCCCGAGCGCGTCTCCGGGATCGTGCTCTACGACAGCGCGCCGGTCGTCGGGGCGGAGCACGGCGAGGAGCTGATGCGACAGCTGGAGGAGTACGCGGCCCGCTCCGAAGGCGACCCCGGTCTGCCCGACGTGCTCGCGGCGTTCCAGTCGCTCGGCTCGATGTCGTCCGACGAGGACGTCACCAAGGCCGTGCGCGGCATCCTCCCCGCGTACTTCGCCGACTTCCGCGGTCGTTTCGCGGAGTTCGGCCCGCGTCAGGACCAGGTGAGCGGCGTGTACATCTCCGGCCGCGACGCCGACGGCACTCCCGAGCTGTTCGACGACCGGCCGGTGCTGAACACGATCGGGGTGCCGGCGCTCGTGGTCGTCGGCCGCTACGACGTGATCTGCGGGCTGCGCTGGGGCCGCGAGCTGCATAACGGGATTTCGGGGTCGCGGTTCGTGGTCCTGGAGCACAGCGGGCACTTCGGCCACCTGGAGGAGCCCGCGCTGTTCGCCGACGCCGTGTTCGGTTTCGCGAAGGGGCTGGACCACTGACGCAGGGCCGGTGAACGGCATTCACCAGTACGCGGTTCGCACGGTTCGCCGGTTCTTGACAAGATGGACCCCTCGGACCGGACGAGTACGCAGGTGATGATGGTGAGCAGTCCCTTTGGTGGTGGACGGCCGGCCGGGCCGCCGCGGCTCCCGACGCCGCCCACCGGCTGGCCGATCGGGTCGTACGGCACCTACCAGGAAGCCCAGCGGGCGGTCGACTTCCTGGCGGAGAGCGAGTTCGCGGTCACCGACGTGACGATCGTCGGCGTGGACCTGATGCTCGTGGAGCGCGTGATCGGCAAGCTCACCTGGGGCCGGGTCCTGGGCGCGGGCGCGATGTCCGGCGCGTGGTTCGGCTTGTTCGCCGGGCTGCTGCTGGGCTTTTTCGTGAACCAGGGCTTCGCGTTGCAACTGCTCACCGGGCTCGTGCTCGGTGTCCTTTCCGGTCTGCTGTTCGCCGCCATCGGCTACCGCGCGTCCCGCGGACGTCGCGACTTCTCCTCCGCGAGTCAATTGGTGGCCGGCCGTTACGACGTGCTGTGCCAGCCGCGTTCGGCCGAACAGGGGCGGGAACTGCTCTCGAAGCTGGCGTTGAAGCCGCCACCCGCCACCGCCTGACACTCGTTCCACTGCTCGGTGCCGCATCCCCCGTGGTGCCGGGCAGTGAAGAACAGGCGCGGATTAGGGAGCGCCCTGGGCCGAATTCGGGTTGTGCAGATGGCTAATTCGTGCTGAGTCACCCGAATGGAAGCACTGTCGGTCCATAGTTCACCCCGGTTATTCCGGCGTTTCGCGCTGCACAAGCCTGAATCGTTACGGATAATGCTTGCGGGGTGTGATCGCCGGGCATAGGTTGTCCGACACCAGTCGGACGGCCGCGTCCTCCAGCGCGACCGACCGAGCACTAGCACGTCGGGGTGCTGGCGCGACTCGCCTCATCGCGTCGTGATGCCTGGGGGCGTCACGGTAACCGGCGTGCGCGGGTGAGGAGGCTTTTGTTCGATGGGGAAGAAGAGGCTACGGGGTCGCTCGCCCGCCCGAACGGGCGCGCTGCTGGCCGCCGGATTCATGGCCACGGGTCTGCTCGCCGCTTGTGGCACGGGCGCGGGACCGATGAAGATCAACGTGTACTACGCGCCCGAGGACAATTTCCAGACCGTTGTCGACAACTGCAACAAAGCCGCGGGCGGTCGCTACGAAATCGTCTACAACAAACTCCAGCGCGGTGCCGACGACCAGCGAATCCAGATGGCACGCCGGCTCGCCGCGGGTGACACCTCGATGGACGTCCTCGGTCTCGACGTGACGTGGGTGTCGGAGTTCGCCGAGGCCGGCTGGGCCGAGGAGTGGACCGGGCAGAACAAGGCCGCCGCGTCCGACGGCGTTTTGCAAGGACCGCTCGAGACGGCCACCTACAACGGGAAGCTCTACGCCGCACCGAAGAACACCAACGTGCAGCTGCTCTGGTACGACGATCGCATCACCCCGAACCCGCCGAAGACGTGGGACGAGATGATGCAGATGTCGCAGCAGCTCAAGAAGGAAGGCAAGCCGTACAGCATCGTGTTCACCGGTGCGCAGTACGAAGGCCTGGTCGTCATCTACAACACGCTGGTGGAATCGCTCGGCGGCCACATCCTGTCCGACGACGGCAAGTCCGTGGTGATGGACCAGGGCGCGGTGGACGCGCTGGCGCTGCTCAAGCAGGTCACGTCGGCGGGCATCACGGACCCGTCGCTGACCAACCAGAAGGAGGACGACGTCCGGCAGACGTTCCAGCGCGGCAACGCCGCGTTCGAGCTCAACTGGCCGTTCGTCTACGCCTCCTACGCCGAGGAGAAGCCGCAGGACCTGTCGCACTTCAAGTGGGCGGTGTACCCGGAGGCGAAAGCCGGCATGCCGGCGAAGACGACCATCGGTGGCTACGACCTCGCGGTGAGCACGTACTCGCAGCACAAGCCCCAGGCGTTCGAGGCGGCGTTGTGCTTGCGCAGTGCGGAGAACCAGAAGTTCTCGGCCATCAACGACGGCGTGCCGCCGACTATCGAATCGGTGTACCACAACGACGTTCCGCTCGACCCGTCGAAGCCGGCGTCGAACGACAACCCGAACATGGCCATCAAGTACCCGATGCGCGACACCATCCTCGACGCGTTGAAGACCGCCGCGGTGCGCCCGCTTTCCCCGGCGTACCAGAACGCGTCCACAGTCATGTCGAAGATCCTGTCGCCGCCTTCGGAGATCAACCCGCCCGTGACGGCCCAGCAGCTGCGGGAACAACTCAGTGACGCGCTCCAGTCGAAGGGAGTGATCCCGTGACCGTCCAGGACCCCTCAACCGGCACCGCCGACACCGCCGAAACCACCGGCGCACCGGCCGCGCACGAGGCCGTGAGCCACCGCAAGGGAAAACCCGTTCTCAGTGAGGGGAAGAGGGCCGAACGGCGGCTGGGCCTGTGGCTCTGCGCGCCCGCCTTCCTCGTGATGATCGCGGTGACGGGCTACCCGATCGTCTACTCGATCTGGCTTTCGCTGCAGCGCTACGACCTGAGGTTCCCGGCGCAGCAGGAGTTCATCGGGTTGGCCAACTACGGGGCCGTGCTCACGAGCTCGTACTGGTGGACCGCGTTCGGCACCACGATGTTCCTGACCGTGGTGTCGGTGGCGATCGAGTTCGCGCTCGGCATGGCGCTCGCGCTGATCATGCACCGCACGCTCGTGGGCCGCGGGCTCGTGCGCACCGTCGCACTGATCCCGTACGGCATCGTCACGGTCGTGGCGGCGTTCTCGTGGTACTTCGCGTGGACGCCGGAGACGGGCTACCTGGCGAACGCCCTCGGCGAGGGCGCGGCGCCGCTCACCGAGCAGTGGCCGTCGCTGTTCATCATCATCCTCGCCGAGGTGTGGAAGACCACGCCGTTCATGGCGCTGCTGCTGATGGCCGGTCTCGCGCTGGTGCCGGAGGACCTGCTCAAGGCGGCCGCGATGGACGGCGCGAGCGCGTGGCAGCGGTTCACCAAGGTGATGCTGCCGGTGATGAAGCCCGCGATCCTCGTCGCCCTGCTGTTCCGCACGCTCGACGCGTTCCGCATCTTCGACAACATCTACGTGCTCACCAATGGCGCGCAGGACACCGGATCGGTGTCGATGATGACCTACGACAACCTCGTCAAGGGTCTGAACCTCGGCATCGGGTCCACGATGGCCGTGCTGATCTTCATCACGGTGGCGATCATCGCGTTCCTCTTCATCAAGGTGTTCGGCACCGCCGCACCCGGTACGGACGACGGGGGTAAACGCTGATGGCCATCGGTGGTGCGGTCACGACCGGCCGCAAAGTGAGGTGGGGCCTCGTCGACATCCTCGTCGTGGCCTTCGCGCTGATTCCCGTGCTGTGGATCATCTCCCTGTCCTTCAAGACGAAGGACACGCTCAACGACGGCAGCTTCTGGCCCCAGCAGTGGACGCTGAAGAACTACGCCGACATCTTCCAGACGTCGGAGTTCCTGCGGGCCTTGGTGAACTCGATCGGCATCTCGGTGATCTCCACGGTGATCGCGGTGGTGCTGGGCACGATGGCCGCCTACGCCATCGCGCGCCTCGAGTTCCCCGGGAAGCGGCTGCTCGTGGGGCTTTCCCTGCTGATCGCGATGTTCCCCCAGGTCTCGCTCGTCACGCCGCTGTTCAACATCGAGCGCAACCTGGGCCTGTTCGACACGTGGATGGGGCTGATTCTGCCCTACATCACGTTCGCCCTGCCGCTTTCGATCTACACGCTCTCGGCGTTCTTCCGGGAGATCCCGTGGGAGCTCGAAAAAGCGGCGAAGATGGACGGCGCGACACCGGCCCAGGCCTTCCGGAAGGTGATCGCGCCGCTGGCCGCGCCGGGCGTGTTCACCACGGCAATCCTGGTGTTCATCTTCTGCTGGAACGACTTCCTGTTCGCCATCTCGCTGACGTCCACCACGGCGTCGCGCACGGTGCCGGCCGCGCTGTCGTTCTTCACGGGGTCTTCGCAGTTCGAGGACCCGACGGGTCAGGTGAGCGCGGCCGCGGTCGTGATCACCATCCCGATCATCCTGTTCGTGTTGTTCTTCCAGCGTCGCATCGTGGCGGGGCTGACGTCCGGTGCGGTGAAGGGCTGACCCATGGCTGAAATCGTCCTCGACAAGGTTTCGAAGCGTTACCCCGACGGCGCGCTCGCGGTGTCCGAAGTGGACATCACGATCGCGGACGGCGAGTTCATCATCCTCGTCGGCCCGTCCGGCTGTGGGAAGTCGACTACGCTCAACATGGTGGCGGGGCTGGAGGACATCTCGTCCGGCGAGCTGCGCATCGACGGCAAGCGTGTGAACGAGAAGGCGCCGAAGGACCGCGACATCGCAATGGTGTTCCAGTCCTACGCGCTCTACCCGCACATGAGCGTGCGGGAGAACATGGCGTTCCCGCTGCGGCTGGCCAAAGTCGACGACGCGACGGTGCGCGCGAAGGTGGAGGAGGCGGCGGCGATCCTCGACCTCACCGCTCACCTGGACCGCAAGCCGTCGAACCTGTCGGGCGGCCAGCGCCAGCGTGTGGCGATGGGGCGCGCGATCGTGCGCAACCCCAAGGCGTTCCTGATGGACGAGCCACTGTCCAACCTGGACGCCAAGCTGCGTGGGCAGATGCGCACGTCGGTGTCGAAGATCCAGAAGCAGCTGGGCACGACCACGCTGTACGTGACGCACGACCAGACCGAGGCCATGACGCTGGGCGACCGCGTGGTGGTGCTGCGGGCCGGGTACGTGCAGCAGATCGGCTCGCCGCAGTTCCTCTACGACAACCCGGCGAACCTGTTCGTGGCCGGCTTCATCGGCTCGCCGTCGATGAACTTCGTCCCGGCGACGCTGGAGAACGGCGAGCTGCACAGCCCGCTGGGCACCACGCCGCTCACCGACCGCGTCCGCCGGATGGCCGAGGCCGCCAACGCCCCACGCGAGGTGATCGCCGGCATCCGGCCGGAGAACTTCGAGGACGCGGCGCTCGTCGACGCGGCCCAGCGCGGCGCCGGTTCCACGTTCACCGCGCACATCGACGTGCTCGAGTCGATGGGCTCGGAGAAGTTCGCGCACTTCACGGTGGAAGGCGAGGTGGCCACGTCGGCCGAGCTCGCCGAGCTGGCCGCCGACAGCGGTTCCGCCGACGTGCCGGGCGCCGCGTCGCTCATCGTGGCCCGGCTGTCGGCCGAGTCGCAGGCCACGGAGAACGCGGACCTGGAGATCTGGTTCGACGCGGACAAGGTCAAGCTGTTCGACCCGAGTAACGGGCGGAACCTGACCTACCAGGAATAGGTTGCCACCGCGAAGGCCCCTTCTCGCTCAGCTTGGGAAGGGGCCTTCGTCGTGCTCAGGGGATCTTCGCGAACACCAGCGCCGCGACCTGGCTCGCGACGGGGCACGCGGCCGCGCCGCTCGAACCGCTCGTGTCCACCACGCTCACCACGGCTTGCTCGCCGCGTCCCGGGGTGTCCGGCGACGGCTGGGTGGCCGTCAGCCGGCAGAACGCGCCGTCGGTGCTCCGGCGGGCCGTGCGGCCACCGAGGGTTTCGGTCGCGCCGGTGGGCGCCTGCTTCTGCACGGAGAACGCGACGCTCACCGTGCCGCGAATGCAGGAGTGGCCCGACAACCCGGGCGAGGGCTGCGTGCCGGCGCCGGCGATCGCGTCGAGCTCGTGGACGTTGAGCAGCGCGCACGGGTCCACGCGGCCCCACGAGCGGTCGGTGAACTGGTGGTGGCGCACCTTGCCCCCGCTCGCGGCGGCGAGAACCCCGCCGACCACGGCGTCGGCATCGGTGCAGCGGTCGTCCGACGCGCCGGCGCCCTCGGCGTCGGTCACGGCGACGTTGAGGCGGATCCCGTCGGCGAAGGTCACCACGCGCGAGCACGTCTTGTCGGGTGTGAAGCCGGCCTGCTGCACGGCGACGCCGTCGGGGAGCGGGCCGGAGTACTCGTACGGCTTCACGTTCGGGTCGGCGTCGGCCGCCAGCGGGCCCACGCTCACCGTGTGCTGGCGCCCGCTGCGCACGTAGTCGGTCCGGCAGTCGGTGAACGACGAGTCGGGGTCGTCGGCCGTCGCGCCGCGCAGGCGGGAGACGTCGAGCAGACTGCAGTAGTCGAGCGTGGTGAAGGCGCCGAGTGCCGCCACTGCCGTCATCGGCGAGGGGCCTTGCGAGACGGGCGCGGGGGCGGCCGCCGAGGAGCAGCCGGCGAGCAGAATCGCGCCACCGAGCGCGACGACAATGGATCCGAAGGGGGAGCGCACGGGGTGCAGTATCACCACGAATCGCCCGAAAAATCAGCCCTGACAGGGAAATCCCACCCCACGCCGCGGTGTCCGCGCAGGTCAGTGCAGTGAAATCGGACGCCGGTCCGTGCGTGGCGCGGTGACGGGCTCGGGCCCCTAGGGGCCCGAATCGTCCCAGGGAGCGATGTGCTCGCGGCGCCGTCCTGGTGTCCTGGAGTCACGAACCCAACGGGAGGGGACCACGATGACCGCACCTGTCACGCAGAGGCTGATCCGCCCGCGCAACGACCGCATGATCGGCGGCGTGTGCGCCGGGCTCGCCCGCCGCTTCGGCACCACGCCAGGCAAGGTCCGCGTGCTCGCGCTGCTGTCCTGCCTGCTGCCCGGCCCGCAGTTCGTCGCCTACCTCGTCCTCTGGGCCGTCATGCCCAGCGACTGACCTTGCCTCCGGCCGCCCCAATGCGGCGTTCGGTGCGTTCAGCGCACCGAACGCCACATTGGGGTGCTTCGGTGCGAAGAGCGGAGCTTCACTGCTTTGTGCGAGGGGTCGGCGGCGTGGCCGGGTGCGGGTGACGGGGCTGACGCCACGCGCACATCGCCTGGTCGATCTCGGCCTGGTCGAGCCCCGGGTGCGGCAGCTCCGTCGCGCGGCCCGGCTCGGCTCGCAGGCCGTCGAGGATCAGCGCGAGGCAGCGGCGCCACAGGTGCGGCTCCACGGCACTGGTGTACTCGACCGCCGCACCGACCATCTGGTGGATGAGCGGCAGATCGGTGGGCACGACGTCCGCCCGCAGCTGCCCGGACTCCTGCGCGCGCTCCACCAGCCGCGTGATGAGCGGCACCATGCGCGCCTTCACCTCGGCCACGTGCTCGTGCCCGAACGCCTTGGACAGCATGATCTCCCGCAGCCCGCGGTCGGCGGAGTGCAGCTCGACCGTGCGCCACACGAAGCCGACGAAACCGTCCCACGGGTCTTCGGCGCTCAGCGCCTGTTCCGCGAGGTCGGCGATCTCCTGCAGCTGTTCGACGAACATCGCCTCGACCAGGTGTTCCTTGCTGGGGAACCGCCGGTAGACGGTGCCGACGCCCAGGCCGGCGTGGTGCGCGACGTCGTCGAGCGTCGCCTCCAGCCCGCGTTTGCCGAAGACGGCGCGAGCGGATTCGAGGATGCGCCGGCGGTTGAGCTCGGCATCACGCCGCAGCGGCCGCGCCGGTGCGGCGGGAGCAGCGTCCCGTGTCATGGCGTCCAGGTTACCAAAAGAAGTCGAGGCACCATCTCCGGTTCTTGCGTACCTTGGGTCGAGAAATCGGGCGGTATCTACTCCACATAGCGTTGTGATCACTATCCGTGAGGGAAATCCGCATGCCCGACTCGTCGGCCACGGTCGAGCGTCCGGGGGAGGACGCGCCGAGCCACGCCGAAAACCCGCACCACGCCAGACGCTGGGCCATCCTCGTGGTGATCGGCCTGGCCCAGCTGATGGCGGTGCTCGACGCCACATCGGGAACGTCGCGTTGCCGTCGGCCCAGGTCGACCTCGGCTTCTCCGACGACGCCCGCCAGTGGGTCGTCACCGCGTACGCGCTCGCTTTCGGCAGCCCGCTGCTGCTCGGTGGGCGGCTCGCGGACCTGTTCGGCGCAAGAACGCGTTCCTCGTGGGCCTCGCCGGCTTCGCCGCGGTGTCCGCGATCGGCGGCGCGGCGAGCAGCATCGAGATGCTGCTGATCGCCCGCGCGGCACAGGGGTGTGTTCGGCGCGCTGCTCGCGCCGGCCGCGCTTTCCCTGCTCACCACCACGTTCACGGACCCGGCTGTGCGCAGCTACACCACGGCCTTCACCTGGGCCGCGGTCGTCTTTGCGGCCGGCGCCGTGATCGCCGGGCTGCTGCTGCGCCCGGGCGCACCACGCGGCGCGGCCGTGGCTCCGGTGGCCCACTGAATTTTTCTGCCTCGGCTCCGTCGAGGCGGCGACATCGCTTTGAGCGGGTGGCTGGGTTCGCGGCCTGGCCGGCGAGTGCCGGTCTTTTTCAAAACCTGTAACCCGCGCCGTGGCCTGTGGCGACTTACCGGACATGACGGACCCGGCGAAGGTCTTCTTCAGTGATCCCAGCTACGACGGCCAGTTCAAGCGCACGCTCAACGCCGCGGTGGTGCACGCGGCCGACCTCGGCGAGGCGTTCGCGACCGCGCGCGGCCTCGGCAAGCTTTCCGGCGGCGGCTGGTACGACGCGTGGTCGGCCACGGCGGACCGGGCTCGCGTCGCGGCGGACTCCGCGCTGGCCGCGGGCGACCGCGTGAGCGCGCGGCACGCGTTCCTGCGCGCGAGCGAGTACTTCCGCCAGGCGTATTACTTCATTCGGTCCGATGTGGACGATCCACGGCTGCAAACGGCGTACCGCGGTCACGCCGAGGCGTTCGCGGAAGCCGCGAAGCTTCTCGACGACCCCGCCGAAGCGGTGCGGATCCCGTACGAGGACACGACTCTGCACGGCTACTTCTTCACTCCGCACGCCTCCAGCACGCCGCGGCCCACCGTCGTGCTGCCGTGCGGCTACGACTCCACGGCCGAGTCCGGCTGGCTGGACGTGCCCGGCGCCGTCGACCGGGGCTACAACGTGCTCACCTTCGACGGCCCCGGGCAAGGCGAGACGCTCTTCGTCCAGCACCGGTACCTGCGCCACGACTTCGAGAACGTGCTCACCCCCGTACTCGACTGGCTGCTCGACCGGCCCGAGGTCGATCCGGCGCAGGTCGTGCTCGTCGGACGGTCGTTCGCCGGCTACCTCGCGCCGCGCGCCGCGACCGCCGAGCACCGGATCGCCGCGCTCGTGTGCGACCCCGCGCAGCCGGACCTCGGCGCGCGCGTGCCCTCCGGCCCGCGTGCGCTGACCGCCGCGCCCGTCGTGCGGGTGCAGATGCGGCGCAACGCCGACCGCGCGGAGTTCTTCCGCGCCCGGATGGCGGCGCACGGCATCGACTCCGTCCGCGAGTACTTCGCCGAGCTGCGGCGGTTCACGATGCTGGCCGACGCGGCGAACATCACCTGCCCGGCCCTGCTGGTCGAATCGGAACACGACTTCGCGGCCGGCGGTGGACCGCGGCTGCGAGACGCGCTGACCACGCGAGCCCAGGTCGTGCGGCTCACCGCCGCGGAAGGCGTCGACGGCCACTGCGCCGGCCTCGGCCAGCAGGTGTGGACGGGCACCGTCTATCCATGGCTGCGAAAGACGCTCACCGCATCACTTGTCGGCTGAAAATCGTTCCCACGCCGACTGCCGGGTGACCCCCAGCGCCTCGCCGATGCGGGCCCACGCGAAGCCGCGCGAACGCAGCAGGTCCACCTGGGCCTGGATGCGCGCGTCGGCCTGTGCGCTCACCATGGCCATGCGCGGGATGCTCTGCAGGATCTCGTCGTCGGACTTCCGTTCCCACAGCGTGACTTCCGGCGTGGCCGGCTCGTGCTGCCCGCCGAGGATCTCGCCGCACAGGCTCACGCACCCGTCGCAGATGTACACACCGGCGCCGGACAGGGGAGACCTGACAAGGAGGGTCAGTGACGACGGGAACGCAGGGCCTCGATCACGTCGTCGTCCCAGCGGTGGGTGCGGATGAGCCGGTAGCGCTCGGCGGCGACCCAGAGGTAGGCCTCGGCGTCGGTGCGGTCGCCGACCAGGTCGGCTTGGCGCAGCATGCCGGTGACGGGCGTGAACTCCTCGTCGAACCAGCGCTGTGCGAGCTTGGCGCGGTCGGTGAAGCGGCCCTCGTCCTGCATCAACCGGAAGCCCCACGCTTCCACGTGCTCGCCGAGCTGCGCGTAGTCCCACGGGTCCGACATGATCACCGACGCTCGTGCGTGGCCCGTCAGCGGCACGCGTTCGAGGAACAGCCGCCGGTAGTCCTTCACGATCAGGTCGCCGCGATAGCGGATTCCGGTGGGGTCGAGCTTCGTGCGCACCACCGTGACTTGGGCCTCTATTGTGGACAGACCCTGCGCGTGGGCGACGGACGCGCGGTGGTGGCCGTCGATGATGAAGTGCAGCTCGCCCACGCGGTACACCTCGATCGGCGGGATCGCCTCCCCGCGGCGGGCCGCGAGCGCGAGCCGTTCCCAGCGTTCGCGCACGCGTCCGGACGTCGGGCGGAAGCGGCGGTCGAAGTCGCGGCTGCGGTCCACCGTGCCCACGATCGAGTCCAAAGTGATCACTCGCAGCCCGATGCGTGACTCGCCGGCGTAACCGAGCGCGTCGACGACTTCGTGGAACGGCAGCATGATGTTCACGTCGTCGGGCTCGCGGCGCAGCCACGTGGACAGCCGCGAAAGGACCTGGCCGCGGCGGGCGCGCAGGAAGTCGTGTTCGGCGTCGGCGCGCGGGAAACCCGTGGGTCTGGTCATCGCGGGAACTCCATGATCCGGTGGCCCACCACGTTGCGCACACGAGTGGTGCCGACCACGCGGTCGGGCACCGGTTCGCCGTGCGGGTGGATGTGGCCGTGCAGCAGCCAGCGCGGCCGCAGCGTGGCGATCGTGCGGTGCAGGCAGGCGAAACCGCGGTGTGGCGGGTCTTCGCGGTCGCCGAGGTACAGCGGAGGGGAGTGGGTGAGCAGCACGTCGACCCCGCGCCCGTCGCGGCGACGGCGCCACTTCGCGCGCCACTCGAGCCCGCGGGCCCGGCGCGACTGCTGGCGCTGCGTCCACTGGTTCGGGCCGTCGTTGTACCGGATCGAGCCGCCGAGCCCGGCGAACCGGAGACCGGCGACGTCGACCACGCGCCCGTCCGCGTTGATCCCGCCCGCGGGTCCGGGCCATTCGGTCGGGAAACCGTCCTTCATGGACAGCCCGCCGTAGCGGGTGTAGCCGCTCAGGTCGGGATCGTGGTTGCCCGGCACGAACACGCACGGCACGTCGAGCGCGCCGGCGAGGAACTCGAGGTAGTCGTAGGGCAGATCGCCGGCGGCGACCACGAGGTCGACGTCGAGCGAGTGGACCACACCGGTCCACAACCGCTCGTCGACCTCGTCGGCCACCACCAGCGCTTTGGGCATGCGCCCAGGATAAGGCCTGGTGGCGTCACTTCATGCCGTGAGAGAACCCCGGGTTGAGGGTGATCACGGTGACGATGCCGAGGATCCAGACGATCCCGAGGGCCAGGGCCCAGAACTTGAGGTTGGTCAGCAAACGAGGCATGGGGGTGCTCCTGTCGCGCTACCGGGTGAAGGAACGGGGACCGCGTGGCGGCCTAGAGCCAGCCGTTCTTCCGGAATATTCGGTACAGGAGCAGGCAGATCGCGAAGATCACCGTGACCGCGATCGGGTAGCCGAACTTCCAGTGCAGCTCGGGCATGTAGTCGAAGTTCATGCCGTAGATCCCCGCGCCCATCGTGGGCACAGTGATGATCGCGGCCCATGCGGTGATCTTGCGCATGTCCGTGTTCTGCTGCAGCGAGATCTTCGCGACGGTGGCGTCGACCAGGGTGCTCAGCAGCTCGTCGAACGCGGCCACGCGCTCGGACACGGTCACGAGGTGGTCGGCGACGTCGCGGAAGTACGAGCGCACCTCGTCGGGCACCAGCCGCGTGTACCCCTCGGCCAGGCGCGAGACGGGTGTGGCGAGCGGCAGCACGGCGCGGCGCAGCTCCAGCACTTCCCGCTTCATCAGGTAGATCTGCTCGGCGCTCACCAGCGAGCGCGGCGCGAACACCTGCGCCTCGATCTCGTCGATGTCGGACTCGATGCGGCTCGAGACCTCGAGGTAGTGGTCCACCACGTGGTCGGCGATGGCGTGGACCACCGCGGCCGGGCCGAGGCTCAGGCGCTCGTGGTCGTCGTCCAGGTCGCGGCGCAGCCGGGCGAGGCCGGAGTGGTTGCCATGGCGCACGGTGATCACGAAGTCGCGGCCGAGGAACACCATGAGCTCGCCGGTCTCGACGATCTCGTTGGCCGTGGTCGGCGACTCGTGCTCCACGTAGCGGACGGTCTTGAGCACCAGGAAGAGCGTGTCGTCGTAGCGCTCGAGCTTCGGGCGCTGGTGGGCTTCCAGCGCGTCTTCCACGGCCAGCTCGTGGAGCCCGAAAGTGTCGGCGATGCCCTGGATCTGCTCTCCGTCCGGTTCGTGCAGTCCGATCCAGACGAACCCCACGTGCCGCTTGCGCACCTCTTTGATGGCCTCGGAATGCGTCCAGCGGCCGGGCAACCGCGCGCCGTCGACGTACACCGCACAGTCGACGACGTACGCCGACAGGGGCACGGGGATCGGCCGCTCGAGCATCGGCTTGGTGCGGCTGCCGCCGCGGCCGCGAAGGCCTCCGAGGGAGGGGATGGCAGGCATGGGATCTCCTGGGCTGGCGTCGTGGTGGGGCACGAAGACGACGGCCAGGCGGACTTCAGCGTCCGTCCGGCATCACCGGCGTTCCCTGTTCGCCGGACCTACCAGGAGAAAGATCGGCCGGCCGGCTCGGCGGGAACGCTGGGACTACTAGGGAGCGGACTATCGCCACTACTCATGGGGCGTTCCTCACCTCCTTCGGGCCGGCGCGATCGTGAGACGCGGAGAGTGGTGGGGCTCGCGTTGACGCACGAACACCAATGGTCGAGGGTACTCCTCACCACCGGTGAGTGTCGCAAGTGGCTCAGGCGGCGTTACCCCGGCACGGAGTTGTTCGAGGAGGAGCTCGGGTGGCCATCGCCCTGGAAGAGATCAAGCAGCGGTTGCGCACGTTCGCCGAGGTCGAGGCGCGCGGCGTCTCGCCGCTGTACGACCACCTCGCCACGCAGGCGGCCGAGGACGACGACGTCGCCGGCCTGCTCACCGACGCCCGCGGCGGCGAGGCTCGCGGCACCCTGCTGCTGGCCGCGGCCCACCGCCTCATCCAGGCCGACCCGATCCACCCGCTCTCGCGCTACTACCCGTCACTGGGTGGTTTCGACGGCGTGGACAACGAGACCTGGCCGCTGTTTCGCACCTTCCTGCTCGAACGCGCGGACAAGGCCCGCGAACTGATTTCGACCCGCTACACCCAGACCAACGAGGTCCGCCGCGCGTCGCTCGTCTACCCCGCGGTCGCGGCGGCGGCGAAGGAAGCGGGCGGCAAGATCGCCCTGCTCGAGGTGGGCTGCAGCGCGGGTTTGCTGCTCGGTCTCGACCGCTTCTCCTACCGCTACCAGTGCGACGGCGGTGAACAGCTCGTCGCCGGCCCTGCCAAGGCCGCCGTCGGCCTGCACTGCGCCCTGGACCTCGCGCCCGGCGCCGTGCTGCCGAAGCTGCCGAAGAAGGTTTCCATCGCCGCGCGCGCCGGTCTGGACCGTGCGCCCGTCGACCTCGCCGACGAGGACGAGCTGGCCTGGCTGGAGGCCTGCGTCTGGGCCGACCAGCCGGACCGCATCCGCCTGCTGCGCACGGCCGCCGCGGAACAACGCAAGCACGTCCCGCCCCTGATCGCCGGCGATGGGGTGGACGACCTGGCCGCCGCCGCGGCGACGTTGCCGGCAGAACTGCCGCTGGTGGTCCTGACCAGCCACGCGCTGGCCTACTTCGGCGACCGCCGGGCCGACTTCGTGGACGCGCTGGCGTCGCTGGCGGCTTCGCGTCCGCTGTGGTGGGTCACGCAGGGCTTCTACGCAGCGGGCCTCGAGCTGCTGCTGCCCGACCGCACCGACCTGGACGCCCTGGCGCCGGACTCGTCGGACGCCGGTGTACTCGGTTTGGTCACGTGGTCCGAGGGAAATCCGGTCGTCCGCACGTTGGCCCGGACGTCGCCGCACGGCCAGCGCATGACCTGGCTGCCGGCCTGACGGCTCGCGCAGGTGCACCATTGCACGCTGTGTCACCGGTGTCACATTCACCCCATCAGTCACATCCGGCGGACCGCCCGCCCGTGCGTCGTCACATGCAGATGCATTGACAGGGAATTGCGCAACCCGCATTTCCCGTGCTCATCCGACGGTCGGTGTGGGGCTGACACCATTCACCGGCGTACGAAAACCACGAACATTCGCGCAAGCAATCGCCGTGCCGCGGAATTGCACCGACTGACTCAGGCCCGCGGCAGCGCACCCCAGTCACGTAGCGTGATGAAGAGCAAGTCCACGAGCAGGCCTGAGGTGTCCAGTTCCACCAGTTCGGCCGAGTCGACCCAGCGCGCGTCGTCCGCGTCGTCGCCGGCGGTGAGGGTTCCGGTCGCGACGGTGCACTCGTAGTCCCGGATGTCGTAGGGGCCGCGGGCGACCATGCCCACGAATGTGTGCGGTGTCACGTCGAGTCCGGTCTCTTCGCGCAGCTCGCGGACGACGGCTTCGGTGTCCGTTTCGCCCCGTTCGACGCGGCCGCCGGGCAACGACCAGAGGCCTTTGCCCGGATCGTGACCGCGCCGGATGAGCAGCAGTCTGCCCAGGTCGTCGAAGACGATGCCGCCCACGCAGGGCACTCGGGTGTCCATGAGGGTCAACTCTAGATCGGTCACGCTGTACACGGAGAGTAGCCATACGGTACACTTCGGACGGCCTGCTGACCCATGCGCGGGACTTTCCTGCCACGTGGGTGGTTGGTGCGGTACAACGTAGAAAGTCAGTTTTCCGGTGCCACGTTTAGAGACGGGATTGATCGCTGTGAACGCGAAGAAGCTTGCGGGTCTCGTGGGTATCGCGTTGGTGCTGTTCTTCGTGATCGCTCAGCCGAACCAGGCGGCGGGTCTCGTCGGCAACATCGTCGAATTCCTCCGTAGCTCGGCCGAATCGGTGGTCTCGTTCGTCAGCAACGTCTTCAACGGCTGACGGGGGGATAACCTCGAGACATGTTCGCGCCACGCGACCCCGACGAGTACCTGCTCGACACCGAGCGGCGGGTCATCCGCATCCGCCGCCACTGGGCAGTGCTGCTCTGGGACACGTTCGAGGCGGCGGCTCTGCTCGCCGTCTGCGTGCTGGTCTCGTACCTGCTGCCACCGTCGTTGTGGGTGGTGCAGAACATCCTCTGGTACGTCGCGCTGCTGGTCGTGCTGCGGTTCGCCTACGCGGTGGTCCAGTGGTGGGTCGAGCGCCTCGTCGTCACGGACAAACGGTTCGTGCTGACCAAGGGCGTCATCACCACGAAGGTGCTGATGATGCCCATCACGAAGGTCACCGACCTCACGTACGAGCGGCCCGGCTGGGGCCGGGTGCTCGGTTACGGGACGATGGTCGTCGAGTCCGCCGGGCAGATCCAGGCGCTGAACCGCATCGACTACCTGCCGCGGCCCGAGGAGTTCTACGACACGATCTCGGAGCTCGTGTTCGGCGACAAGCAGAAGCAGGCCGAGCGCTTTTCCATGATCAAGGCGCAGCGTGCGGCGAGGGGCAAGAAGCCCGTCGGCTGACCGCCGGGCGTTGTCCCAGGTACCGGCGGCGCTGTGATGCAGCGCATCGTCGAGAATGGTCACGATGCGCATCGACCTGCACGCCCACTCCACGGCCTCAGACGGCACTGACAGCCCTTCCGGGCTCATTGACGCCGCCGTCCGGGCCGGCCTCGACGTGGTCGCGATCACTGATCACGACACCACCGCCGGCTGGGCGCCGGCGGCGGAGGCCGTTCCGCCCGGGCTGACCCTCGTCCCCGGAGCCGAGCTGTCCACCGTGTCCGTCGACCCGGAAACGGGCCGGCGGATCAGCGTGCACCTGCTCGCGTACCTCTTCGACCCGACCGCGCCCGCGCTCGTCGCCGAGCAGACACGCCTGCGGGCCGAGCGCCGCACGCGGCTGCGCGCGATGGCAGCCCGCATGGCCGCCGACGGCCTCCCGATCGACGCCGACGAGATCATGGGCCTGCTGCCCGCCGACTCGCCGGCCGGTCGCCCCCACCTCGCGCAGGCGCTCGTGCGCGCCGGGCTGGTGTCGAGCGTCGACGAGGCCTTCGCCGAGTACCTCGGCAGCCGCCGCGGTTACTACGTGCCGCGCCACGACACCCCCGTCGAAGAGGCGATCGACATGATCGTCGCCGCGGGCGGCGTCACGGTGATCGCGCACCCCTTCGCCTCCAGCCGCGGCGCGACGATCAGCGAGGACACCCTGCGAGACCTCGCCCGCCGCGGGTTGACCGGCATCGAGGTGGACCACCCCAACCACGAGCCGGCCACGCGTCTCCGCACCCGTGAGCTCGCCGACGAGCTGGGGCTCATCCGCACGGGGTCGAGCGACTATCACGGCACGAACAAGACGATCGGCCTCGGCCAGGAGACGACCGACCCCGGTCAGTTCGAGCAGCTCGTCGCGCGCGCCACCGGATCGCAGATCGTGAAGGGCTGAGATGGGCGTCGCGCAGTTCTTCGACGCGAAGCTTTTCCTCAGCGCCACCATCACGCTCATCGTGATCATGGACCCGCCCGGCACGGTGCCGGTGTTCCTGAGCCTCGTCGGCCGCAAGCCGATGGCCACGCGGGTGAAGGCGGCGCGCCAGGCCGTGCTGGTGTCGCTGCTGGTCATCACCCTGTTCGCCGTGGCCGGTCAGGCGATCCTCGCGTACCTCGGCATCGGCATCCCCGCGCTGCAGGGCGCCGGTGGACTGCTGCTCCTGCTCATCGCGCTGCAGCTGCTCACGGGCAAGGGCGGCAACGAACCCGAGGCGGCCGACGACGTCAACGTCGCCCTCGTGCCCCTCGGTACGCCGCTGCTCGCCGGCCCGGGCGCCATCGCGGCGACGATCGTGTTCGTCCGTCAGGCCGACGGCCACCTCGGCGCTTACATCGCGCTGGGATGCGCGATCGTCGCCGTGCACTTCGTGATCTACACGTGCATGCGCTTCTCGGGCGTGGTCATCCGGCTGATCAAGGAAAGCGGCATCACGCTCGTCGCGAAGATCGCGGGTCTGCTGCTGGCGGCGATCGCCGTCGAGCTGGTGGCGAACTCCGTGAAGGGCTTCATCGCCGGGAACTTCTGACCAACCGAGGTTTTTGGGCTCGGCCGGCAAGTCACTCGCCGAAGCGCGCACTTGGGCGAGGAGCGCCGGCAGCTGGTCTTGTTTCGGGCTCGGTGAGGTTCGCCGTGAGCTACAGCCGAACGAGGCGGTGTCCTTGTCGTCGCGGCGGCGGGTGAGCAGCGCGGCAGCGGTCATGCGGGTGGCCATCTTGACCATGGTGGGCTTGGTGGCGGGCCCTTGGGCGCCGATCTCGCCCGGGGTGGCTCTGTCGGTGGCCCAGAGCGCGGCGAGGAGCACGTTTTGGCGTTCGCGCAGGCCGTGGTCGCGCACCGCCGAGTAGGAGTGCGCGCGGACCGCCTGGTCGCCGGAGCCACCGGGAACATCGGCCGTGATCTCGTCCGCGAGCTGGTGGGGAGCTGACGCCCGGGCTGGGCGCTTCCGGTGTGGCCAACGCTCTCGCGGCGGCACCCGAGGCCGGCGTGCGGCACCTCGTGCACTTGTCGTCGAGCAACGTTCACGATCCTGCGCCGGGCGAGTTCATGCTGAACGCGTTGGAGCGGCGGGAATCCACGCGCGGGCTACGTGCTGGACGGCGGCGAGCTGATGACGGTGGCGGTTCTGTCCAGGGCGTTGGGGCGCTCGATCGAAGTGCGGGAGCCTGCTTCGCCGAGAGAGATCGTGCGGTCGCGTCTCCCCGCGGGCGCGCCGACGGCGCTCGCCGAGGCGTTGCTGGAGATCGCCGCGCTGATGCGCGTCGACGTCAAAGGTTCGCGCACCGACACGGTTTCGCGGCTGCTGGGGCGTGAGCCGCGGACGTTCGCCGCGTGGTGCGCGCGCAATGCGGTGGCGTTCGGTTGAGCGCCGCCCCCGCGCCGGAAAGTGTCGGTGGTGGTGCGTAGCGTGGACGCCGGAACCGAACGGGGGTCGAGTGAAGGAACAGCTGGGGTTCGATTTCGGCGTCGAGCAGCCGCAGCGGCTCACGAAGGTGTCGCCGGCGCGGCTGAGCACGTTCGAGGACTGCCCGCGCCGTTACCGCCTGAGTTACCTGCAACGGCCCACGCCGCAACGCACCGGCCCGTGGGCGCACAGCACGCTGGGCGCGGTGGTGCACAACGCGTTGCGGGCGTTGTTCGACCTGCCCGCCGCCAAGCGGACCGCACAGCGCGCGATGGCGCTCGTGGGCGAGTACTGGAAGGGCGCCGGGTTCGAGGACGCCGAGCAGGCCGCGCGCTACCGGGCGCGGGCCAAGGGCTGGGTCGGGGAGTACGTGGAGGACCACGATGTCACCGAGGACCCGATCGGCCTCGAGCGCTGGGTGTCCGCGCCGGTCAGCACCACCGGCGGGCAGCCCACGATGATCATCGAGGGCCGCGCCGACCGCATCGATCAGCGCGGCGGCGAACTGGTGATCGTGGACTACAAGACCGGCCGGCGCGCGCCTGACGAGTACGAGGCCCGCGCTTCGCAGGCATTGGCCATGTACGCGGTGGCTTCGTCGCGCACACTTCGCATGCCCTGCACCAAGGTCGAGCTGCACCATCTCCCCACCGGCACGATCGCCGCGGCCGAGCACACCCCCGACTCGCTTCGCCGCCACCTCCAACGCGCCGAGGAAACCGCGGGCGACTTACGCCTGGCCACGGATACCCTCGACGCGGGCGCCGACGGCGACACCCTGTTCCCCGCCCGCCCCGACCGCCGCTGCTCCTGGTGCGACTTCCGCCCGAGCTGCGCGGAAGGCCGGCAGGCCGCGCCCGCGTCCCAGCCGTGGGACCTCCTGGCGCCTTGACCCCCTCCCTTCGAGCCGACGATTGGACGGACCCCCACCGTGGCCTCACCCGACACCGAGGAACTGACGACCGGCCCCCTGGCCGCGGCGGACGTCGCCGCTGGTGCTGCACGTGGCGCCGGTGTGTCGCACGCCGCCCACGCCGCCGCGACCGAGGCTGACGGGCACGATGAGCCGTCGGAACCTGTTTCGGAAGCGGTGGTCGCCGAGCCGCCGGCCGTGGACGCCGAGCCGGACCCGGCCACGGCGACGCGCGCGGCCGAGCACGTGCCTGTCGCGGCGCCGCAGCGGATCGAGGCCGCGGGAACGGGGAAGCCACGCGGACGGTGGTGGCGCGGGTTCACCGGGTCGATCGCCGCGGGGCTGGCCGTGTTGGCCGTGGGCGTACTGGGTGTCGCCGCGGTCTGCCTCGTCACCGGGGCGCCCGGACCGAGCGTGCTGCTGCTGGTGGGGCACCCCGTCACCGCGGTGGTCGCGCTGGTGCTCCAGCGGGTCGCGGATCGGCGCTCCGGCCGCGCCGCCGGCCTGGCGGGCCTCGGAGTGCTGGTGGTCGCCTTCGGGGCGCTCACGGTGTTCTGGTGGGCCTGACGCTCAGTGCTGTCTGACGACGAAGCGGCGGAGCTGTACGACGTCCTCAACCACTGGGGCGACTTCCCCGCGGATCACTTCTACGACGCCCTCGTCGAGAGGGCGCAGAACGTCCTCGACGTCGGGTGCGGCACCGGCGGCATGCTGCACCACGCTCGCGACCGAGGCCACCGAGGTCGGCTCGTCGGCGTCGATCCCGACCGCGCGGCGCTCGCCCGGGCCAGGCGGCGCACGGACGTCGAGTGGTGGGAAGGAACCGCCGCCGCGCTCAGCTCGGCTGCCGAGTTCGACCTCGTCACGATGACCGGCCACGCGTTCCAGTGCCTCACCGCCGACGACGACCTGCGCGACTCCCTCGCCGCCATCCGTCGCGCGTTACGGCCCGGCGGGCGGTTCGCGTTCGAGACGCGCCACCCACGGGCAAAGGCTTGGGAGGACTGGACTCCCGCTCATCCCGTCACCGTCTCGCGGCCGCGTCGGTTGCGCCTGTGGCACGAGGTCGAGTCGGTCGTCGGTGATGTCGTCAGCTTCAGCGAGATCGCCGCCGATCCCGAGGGCACCGTGCTGCGCGTCGACCGCGCGTCGCTGAGGTTCCTCGGTCCGGCCGAGCTGGACGAGTTCCTCACCGCGGCGGGATTCGCCGTCGAGGAGCGGTTCGGGGACTGGGAGCGCGGCCCCCTGACGGAGCGGAGCCGCGAGATCGTCACCATCGCTAGCGCAGCGCAGCTACCACCGGACCGCGCTGCTCAAGCAGCACCGGCCCCAAAGCCGTAAGCCGCACGACTCCGCGGTACCCGCCGCGGTCGACGCCGACCGTGCGGATTGTGGAGCCGTTGGATTCGTTGAGCACGGCCAGGCCGCCGTTGATGGGGACGACGAGCTGGCGCGCGAAGGTGATGCCGGGGCCGCGAGTGCTGTCGAGGGTCCAGCGCGCGGTGAGGTCGTCGCGGGACAGGGCGACGGTCTTGGTGCCCGTGAACCAGTACACGCCGCTGTCGGTGCGGGTGGTCTGTTCGACGCCGCCCGCGGGGTCACCGGCCAGATCACTGGCCGGCAGGTTCATCGGGTACGCGGAGCGCTCGTTGCCGTCCGGGCCGTAGATGACCAGGAGCTTCTGGTCGGGCAGCAGCACGGCCGTGAAGTCGCCCGACATGGCGATCACGCGAGCGCGCGAGCCGGCCAGGATGGTGCTGAAGAGGACCTGCGGCTCGTCCTCGTGTTCGGCCGTGGCCTTGTAGACGGTGAGGCGGTCGTGGGGGTCGCCAGGGCAGCGCTCGATCACGCCGACCTTCTCGGCAGCCGCGGCGACCGTGCCGTAGGTGCAACCCGTGCGGGGCTGTTTGTTCGGGTTGACCATGAACGGGACCTGGCCGTACTCCATGCTCTTCACGAGGTCGTCGCGCCAGGTGTCGAGCAGGTGCTTGCCGGTGGTGGTCACGTGGCTGCCGTCGCTGACGAGCTGGGTGCCGAGCTCCGCGTCGCCGTTGCGCTGGGCCGTGATCTGGCCCGTGGTGGCGTCGAGCTGCGTGACCTCGCTGCAGCCCATTGCCTTGTGGTACACGGCGTTCACGCGGCCCCACGCGGTGTCCACAGTGCACAGTTGCAGGTTCTCGCGCGTGTAGTGCCAGCGGATCTGCCCGGTGAGCGGGTCGCGGCCCGCGATCTCGCCGCCGTCGGCGGTGGTCACGGTGTCGCCCTCGCCGATCGGCACGGGCGTGGCCGAGCTGGGCGCCTGCCACAGTTGCGCCATCGAACCCGGCACGGCCGCAGGCGCCGGCGGCAACGTCGGCGGCGTCGACGCAAGCGCCCGGCTCGTGTGCAGGTTGTCGCTGTTCAACGCGACAACCAGCGCCACGATCACCACGACCACGGCGATCAACGCCGCGATCACGCGGTCCCGCCCGCGGTTCCACGGCGACCGCCGCACGCGAACGGGAGGCCCCGTCACAGTGCTCGCAGAGCCCGGCGACGGGGGCAGCACGTCTTCAGTGCCGATGGGGCGGTGCGAAACCACCCCGGAGTCCGAAGGCGGTACAAAAGCCGGAACGTCCGGTTCAGACTGGCCCGGTGCGCCGTCCTCGTGGTCGCTCACGTACCTGACTCCCGCCGTCGGCTCCGCTGGTCCCCTCAGTCTGCCGACGCAGGTGTATCAGACGTCGCGGAGGGGCGGCGACGACGGCGCCGACGTGCCGGACGCTCACCCGTTTCTCCGGTTTCTCCCGAAGCCGAGGCCGAAGCGGTGGCCGCACCGGCGGGACCGGTCGACTCCCCGCCACCGCCACCACGGGTGCGGCGACGCGAGCGTGTGCGCTCGTCACCCGAACCCGAACCCGAACCCGAACCCGACGCAGCGGAGTCGGAGGAAGCAGCAGCGTCCGCCTTCTCGACCGCCTCGGCCGCCTTCGCGCCACCGCGGGTGCGCTTGCGCGGAGCCCGCGTGCGCTTGCGCGGCGCGGCCTCCTCGTCACCGGCGCCCCGGCCACCACGGCCACGGCGCTTGCCGCCCAGGTCCTCTTCCTCCTCGGCGGCGAGCCCGGCGCGGGTCCGCTTCGCGAGCGGGAGCCGGCCGGTGGTGCCCTCCGGGATGCCGTGGTCGCTGAACAGGTGCGGCGACGACGAGTACGTCTCCACCGGCTCCGGCTTGTCCAGACCCAGCGTGTCGGAGATCAGCTTCCAGCGGGGGATCTCATCCCAGTCGACGAGCGTGACCGCGACACCCGTGCGCCCCGCGCGGCCGGTGCGGCCGATGCGGTGGACGTAGGTCTTCTCGTCCTCGGGGCACTGGTAGTTGATGACGTGGGTGACGTCGTCGATGTCGATGCCGCGCGCGGCGACGTCGGTGGCCACCAGCACGTCGACCTTGCCCGAGCGGAACGCGCGCAGCGCCTGCTCGCGGGCGCCCTGGCCCAGGTCGCCGTGGACGGCGGCCGCGGCGAACCCGCGCTCCACCAGGTCGTCGGCCACCTTCTGCGCGGTGCGCTTGGTGCGGCTGAAGATCATGGTGAGCCCGCGGCCCTCGGCCTGCAGGATGCGGGCGATGACCTCGGGCTTGTCCATCGAGTGCGCCCGGTAGACGAACTGGGTGGTGCGCTCGTGGATCGCGCTCGCGTCGTTCTCTTCGGCGCGGATGTGCGTGGGCTGGCGCAGGAACGTGCGCGCCAGCGTGATGATCGGGCCCGGCATCGTGGCGGAGAACAGCATCGTCTGCCGCTCGTCCGGCACCATCCGCAGGATGCGCTCGATGTCGGGCAGGAAGCCCAGGTCGAGCATCTCGTCCGCCTCGTCGAGCACGAGCCCGCGGACCTTGCCCAGCACCAGGTGCTGCTGCTCGGCCAGGTCGAGCAGGCGGCCCGGGGTGCCGATCACGACGTCGACGCCCTTGCGCAGGGCCTCGATCTGCGGCTCGTACGGACGGCCGCCGTAGATCGCCAGCGTGCGGATGCCGAGGTGCTTGCCGGCGCCCTTGAGGTCGTTGGCGACCTGGATGCACAGCTCGCGGGTCGGGACCACGACGAGCACCTGCGGGGTACCGTCGCCGGGCACCTGCACGCGGTGCAGCAGCGGGACGCCGAAGCCCAGCGTCTTGCCCATGCCGGTGCGGGCCTGGCCGATGAGATCGTCGCCCGCCATGGCCAGCGGGAGCGTGAGCGCCTGGATGGCGAACGTGCGCTCGATGCCGGCCTCGCTCAGCGCCTTCACGATCTCCGGCTTCACGCCGAAGGACGCGAACGTCGGTGCCTCCGGCTCGACCTCGACGCCCGCCTGAAGCGGATGAGAGGTGTCGAGCGCGGCCGGGCCGGACTCGCTGTGCTCCAGCGCGACCGCGGGGGTGGTGGTTTCTTCGGTTGTGGACTGTTCTGCGGTCAGGGTGATCGCCTCTCTCGTGACCAGCGCGCACAGGCCGGTTGTCACTCGACACTCGACCGGGGGTCTGACGGGCACCGGAGTCTCACTCGGCGCCGCAGCCGCCCTCCCGGGAATGCCGCTGGAGGCGTGCACGCACAATTGCGGCGAACCCCGGCAGCCCTGGTGGCGCCGGTCGCCCGCCTGTTTCCCGCAGCCAGAAGACGTGCGGAAGCCTTGTCTATCTCCCCCGCAGTGTACCTGGTCAGGAGTTTTTCAACAGTACCGGGCGCGGCGGCGCGGCGTGGGATCGGTCTCTTCACGGCGTCGACCACGGGTTCGGCGATACCCTCGTCGCCGTGACCGACCCGAAAGAGATCAGCGAAGGCGTCGTCGACCTGCTCGGCGTGATCGCCTATCTCGAGCTGTCCGCGTTCGACCGGATGGCCGAGGACGCTCGCACCGCGCCGACGCTCGCCGGCCGCGCCGCGCTCGCCTCCATGGCCGCGGCCGAGATCGGTCACTTCGACCTGCTTTCGGCCCACCTCGCCGCCCACGGCGTGTCCGTCGACGACGCCATGCGCCCCTTCGTGGCCCAGGTCGACGCGTGGCACGCCTCCACGCGGCCCAAGTCGTGGCTGGAGTCGCTGGTCAAGGCCTACGTCGGCGACGGTCTCGCGGCGGATCTCTACCGCGAGATCGCCAGCTGGCTCGACCCGGAGACGAAGGATCTGGTTCTCACCGTCCTCGCCGACACGGGTCATTCCGCGTTCGCCGAGCGCGAAGTCGCGGCAGGCATCAAGGCCGACCCGAAGACGCGCGACAAGCTCGCCCTGTGGGGCCGGCGGCTGCTCGGCGAGGCCCTCACGCAGGCCCAGTACGTGGTCGCCGAACGCGATGGCCTGGCCGAACTCATCGTCACGGGCTCCGGTGACCTGTCGGGAATCGGCGGGTTGTTCCGGCGGTTGCAGCAGGGGCACACGAAGCGCATGCAGGCGCTCGGTCTGGGCTGAAGTGCCGGTTCACCACGCGGTGGCGCGACACCGCAGCGCTGCGGTTGGGCTAGCCTTGCCAGGCGTAACGACAACGAATTTCCAGCGGAGGTCCCACGTGGAGGTCAAGATCGGCATCAAGGACACGCCGCGCGAGCTGGTGGTGTCCAGTGGCCAGACCGCCGACGAGGTGGAGAAGCTGGTCGCCGAGGCCCTGACGGCCGGTGACGGGCTCTTCCGCCTCAACGACGAGAAGGGCCGCAAGTACATCGTCCCGTCCGACCGCATCGCGTACGTCGAGATCGCCCCCTCGGACGTCCGCAAGGTCGGCTTCGGCGTCGGCGACTGAGTCTCGCGGGTTCTGGCGGTTCCCGAGATTTGCCGGAAAGCCGCCCTGGGCTTCGGCCTGGGGCGGCTTTTTCGTGTCTCGGGGCGGGTTTTGGAGAGGTGTGGTGTTCGGGCCGGGGCGGTGGCCGGGTTGGTTTTGCGGCTCGGCTTTGCGTTTGGTTCACCCGGTCGGGTTGTGGGCAACTCGGCCTCACGGTGGCTGGGCCAGGGATTTTGTTTGTGGGGCCGGTCGATTTGACTCGGGGACGCCCTCTCGGGAGGTCAGGGTTCCGGCAAAGTCTTGTCGAACCGCGAGATCGGCGCGGTGTACGCCATTCAGTGGCCACGATCCAGGCTCTGGCCGCAATCGCCGTAGTCGCCGGAGCGCGCTCCTCCGCCGCGACCGGTGAATGGGCTGCCGACGCCCCACGCCACGGTGCGCCGAGTCGCCAGCCGCCTCAACGGCGACGTCCTCGACGTGCTGCCTGGCGTGGCCGTTCCTGGCGATCCCGGTCGATACGGTGCGCCGGCACATCCAACAGCGGCGCGCCACCGATGTCGTGAACGGGTGGCTGCCGGGCCGCCAACTGCCCCGGCCGTGCCAGGGCCGCTGACGCCAGTGAGGAGGCCGCTCCGAGCCGGGGCGGCCTCGTCGCGGCTGAAGGTTGCAGGTCAGGCAGTCGCGGCTTCGGCTTCTTCCAGACTCGTCGGCACCGAAAACGGCGGCGTCGACGTCCCCATGATCCGGTACCGTCCCCACGGATCCGGATCCGAAAGCTCACCGTCAGCCGAACGATCCCCGACCCGAACCGTGCAAGCCTTCTTCCGGCCGCCCACCGCCGCGGACAGCTCGCCCGAGACGGAAACCCGCCCGTACCAGTGGTAATACCCGTCGATCGGCTGGAAGTAGCCGCGCAGATCGACCTGCACAGCCATTTCCACGCCGTCGACGACGAGAGTGGCGGGGCCGGCGTAACCGTCTTCGTCGCTCATGAAAAGCCCTCCCAAGGGAACGAACTCAGCCCGCGTCGCTGTCCGCCGGGGCGTCGGTCTTGGCGCGTCCGAGCTGGACGACCTTGTTCTCCTCCAGCGGCAGGCTCGGGTCGATCACCACACCGTGCTGGCGGGTGAGCCCGTCGATGGCCGCCCAGATGATCTGCGTGAGGTACTCGACCACGGAGTCGCGGCTCATGGAGCGGCGGTCGAGCCACCACTCGCCCGTGCTCTGGACCATGCCGACGATTCCGTGTGCCCACGGTTCCGCCGCGCCCGAGTCCATGGAGAACATGCGCATGTAGTCGCCGAGCAGGGCGGTCAGCGCGGTGGCGATGACCTCCTTGTCCTCCGCGACGACGTCGGCGTCGCGCACCGTTTTCTCCTGCAGGCCGCCGCGGGCCAGCAGGCGGTAGAGGTTCGGGTGCTCCTCGATCACGGAGAAGAACGCGTCCAGCGCCATGCGGATGCGCGGCACGGGCGCGAGCTCCGCGTTGATCGCCGGGATCAGGCGCTCGAAGAGGATCTCCGTGCCGCGCTGCCCGAGGGCCACGTAGAGGTCGGCCTTGTCCTCGAAGTGCCGGTACAGCACGGGTTTCGTGACGCCGGCCTCGGCCGCGACGTCCTCCATCCCGAGGTCCGGACCATGGCTGTCGAGCGCCCGCAGTGCGGCCTCCACGAACTCCGCCCGGCGTGCGATGCGGTGCTTGCGCCATCGGTCCCGCCGGGCGTCACCGGTCGCGGCTTCCCTCGAAGTCGGGTGCTTGCTGGAGCGCTTGACACGTTCGATCACCCGGGTCATGCTACCAGAGGTAACTGTTACCTTAAGTTACAGCTATACGAGATGCAGCTCCAAGAGAAAGGGCACGCGATGACGCGGACGCTCAAGGAGACCGACCGGGAGAAGACCGCTGACCGGCTGCTGAAGTCTTCGGCGAACAAGTTCTACGACCCCGACGTCGACATCGACTGGGACGCGCCGCTCGTCGACGGCAAGACCTACATCCTCCCCGAGCGCTCGTCGCTCTACGGCACGAAACTTTGGGACGAGCTCACGCCCGAGCAGCGCATCGAGCTCGGCAAGCACGAGGTGGCGAGCGTCGCGACGACCGGCCTGTGGTTCGAGATCCTCCTGATGCAGATGCTGCTCAAGGAGGTCTACGACGAGGATCCCACGAGCTCGCACGCGCAGTTCGCCCTCACCGAGATCGCCGACGAGTGCCGCCACTCCACGATGTTCGCCCGCATGGCCGCGCGAATCGGCTGTCCGGCGTACGGCCCGGTGCCGGCACTGCGCCAGTTCGCCAAGCTCATGCCCACGATCTCCTACGGCCCCGCCCGCTACGGCGCGATCCTCGTGGCCGAGGAGGTGCTCGACCGCCTGCAGCGCGAGCAGATGGGGGACGAGAACGTGCAGCCGCTGGTGCGCATGGTCAACCGCATCCACGTGCTCGAAGAAGCGCGCCATGTGACCTTCGCGCGTGAAGAGGTCATGCGCGGGATGGCCAAGCTGGGCAAGCACGAGATCGCCTACCAGCAGTTCATCATCGCGCTGATCTCGTACTTCGTCACGCGGGCGTTCATCAACCCCAACGTCTACAAGGCCGTCGGCATCCGCCCGCGCGACGGCGTCGAAGCGGCGCTGAACAACCCGCACTGGCGCGCGACGATCGCGTGGGCCGGCGAGAAGATCATGCCGTTCCTGCAGGAATCGGGCCTGGTCGGCTTGCCGGGGCGGTACTTCTGGAAGAAGTCCTTCCTGCTGCCGGAGGGCAAGTGACCACGCTCGAACGGCTCCGTAACCCCTCGCGCGAGCACCGGTTCGTGACCGGTGACGGGGCCGCGCTGCACGTGGAGTGGTCCGGTCCGGCAGCCGCTCCGGTCACGCTCGTGCTGGTGCACGGCTGGACGCAGGACCACCGCACGTGGGACGGCGTAGTCCGGCACCTCGGGCCTGCCACGCGGGTGGTGCGCTACGACCTGCGTGGCCACGGGGGATCGTCGCCGGCTCGACGGGGGGCGGCGACGATCCCGCGCCTCGCGGACGACCTCGCGGAGCTGATCGCCGAACGCGTACCGAACGGACCGGTCGTGTTGGCGGGTCACTCGATGGGCGGCATGACGATCATGGCCCTCGCCGAACGCCATCCGGCGCTGGTGAAGGCGCGCGTGGCCGGCGTGGCGTTCGTGGCCACGTCGTCGGGTCAGATGGACCGGATCACGCTGGGGCTGCCGGGGCTGGCCGGGTCGATGTCGGCGCGGTTCGAACGGCGGCTGGCCAAGGCGCTGGCGCACCGCAAGGGTGAGCGGCTGCCGCTGAGCCCGGCGATGGTGCGGTCCGGCGCGCGGTTCCTGGTGTTCGGCGACAAGCCGAAGCGCGACGACGTGAACAGCGTCGTCGACCAGCTGCTGTGCGCACATCCCGCGAGCCTGGGTGAGTTCCAGGACGCGATCTCCGTGCACGACTGCCGCGTCGCCCTGCGTGCGCTGCGGACCGTGCCCGCGGTGGTGCTGGCAGGGGAGAAGGACCGGCTGTGCCCGCTGCCGCACGCGGAGGTGATCGCCGGCGAGCTGCCCGACGCCGAGTTCGTCCGCTACCCGGGCGCCGGGCACATGCTTCCGCAGGAGCGCGCGGCCGAGGTCGCCGCGCGCATCAAGAGCCTGCTGTCCGCCGTGTCCGTCAGGACCCTTGCTCCAAAAGGGACTTCAAGGCCGTGACCGTCGCGGGCACATCCTCGAACACGGGGGTGTGCCCAGTGTCCACTGTGGTCAGTTCCGCGCCGGGCAGGTGCGCCACCAGGTACCGCGCGTCCGCCACGGACCGCGCCCGGTCGCGGACGCCGTGCAGCACCCGCACCGGACACCGGATCGACGCGAGTACCGGCGTGAGGTCGAGATCGCGCTGGCTCGTCAGCACCTCGAGCGCGGCCTCCTGCGGCACGCGCGCGGCGTACGCGAGCAGGTCGTCACGCAGCTCCACGGGCAACGGTGAAGCGAACGACCGGTCCAGCACCGCCGCGTGCAGTTGCGGCCCCCAGGCCTGCGCGATCGTCGTCAGGATCCCGTCGACGTCACCGTGGCCCCGCATGTGCGCGCCGGTGTTCGCGAGCAACAGCCCGGCCACCAGCTCGGGGTGCTTCGCCGTGAGCCGCAACGCGATGCAGCCGCCCGTGGAGTGCCCCACGAGCACCACCGGCCGGTCGATCCGAGCCGCGATCCGCTCGGCCACCTCGTCGATCCGCCACGGCCCTGGCGCCGACATCCAGTCCACGGCGTGCACGACACCCGGCCACGCCCGCGCGAGCGGACCGAAGATCGCCGGGCTGCAGAGCGTGCCGGGGACGGCCACCATGAGCGGGGCCAAGTGCGTCAGCCGTCCTTGAGCGGGAAGCCGCCGCCGATGCCGCGCCACGCGAGGTTGGCCGTGAGCGCCACGGCTTCGTCCTGGGACATCGCCTGGTTGTGCTGAAGCCAGTAGCGCGCGGAGACCTGCGACATGCCCACGAGGCCGACGGCCAGCAGCCGGGCCTTGTGGTCGTCGAGCCCGGCGTCGGCGGTGATGGTCTCGGTGATGGCCTCGACACTCGCCGAAGTCGCGCGGTCCACCGCCTCCTGTACGGCCGGCTCGCCGCGCAGGTCGCTTTCGAAGACCATCCGGAACGCGCCGGCGTCTTCGCTCACGAAGTCGAAGAAGGCACCGACCGTGGCCGGCACGCGCTGGCGGTTGTCGCTCGTCGAGTCGAGCGCCCCCTTCACGCGGCTCACCAAGTCGTCGACGTGGCTTTCGAGCAGCGCGATGTAGAGGTCGAGCTTGCCGGGGAAGTGCTGGTACAGCACGGGCTTGCTGACGCCCGCCTCCTCGGCGATCTCGTCCATGGCCGCGGCGTGGTAGCCGTTTTCGGCGAAGACGCGTTGCGCGGCCGTCAGCAGCTGGGCGCGGCGTTCGGTCCTGGGCAGCCGGACGCCTCGTTGCTGCAGTCGCGCCATTTCCGTCATTCTTCCTCCCGTCCACGGCTTCGCCGGGCAGTAGCACCGCCGCGTGAAGCGGGTTTGAGATTACTCGCGGGTACGCCCGAAACGCCAAGTGTCGGGCATCCTGGGGTGATGGCCACATCCACGACGCGCCCGGCGGCCGCGACGGCGGCGCGCCCGGCCGTGACCCACGTGCCGCTGTCCACGGCGCCGTTGCCCGCGCTCGAGCCGGTGCTGCCGCCCTGGCCCGGCGTCGTCGAGGATGTGGGCGGAGTTTCGCTGAACGTCCGCCGCACCCCTGGACCCGACGGTACCGTCGCCGTCTACGTCCACGGGCTCGGCGGGTCGTCCAGCAACTGGACGGACCTCGCCGCGCTGCTGGCGCCCACCGCGAGCGGCCGCGCGATCGACCTGCCGGGCTTCGGCTTTTCGGAGCCCGCCCCCGGCTTCGACTTCAGCCTCGACGAGCACGCCGAGGTAGTCGCGCGCTACCTCGAGGGTCTCGACGCGGGGCCGGTCCACCTCGTCGGCAACTCGATGGGCGGCGCGATCGTGCTGCTCGTGGCCGCCGCACGCCCCGACCTGGTCCGGACGCTCACGCTGATCTCGCCGGCGATGCCGGACCGCCGCCCCGACCCGCGGCGGCTGTCGGACCCCATGATGGCGCTCGCGTACCTGCCGGTGATCGGCGCGCACGTGCGCCGCCGGCTGGCCTCGATGACCGCCCGTGAACGCGCGGCGCAGGTCATCAAGCTGTGCTTCTACGACCTGGGGAAGTTCCCCGAGCAGCGGCTCGACGAGCTGACCGAGGAACACGGCGCCCGCGCCGCGCTGGCCTGGGCCGCGCCCGCGATGGCGCGCAGCACGTTCGGCATCTTCCGGCGCTGGAGCGCGGTCGGCGACGCGTCGCTGTGGTCCGTCGCGGCGCGGGTGAGCATCCCCACACTCGTCGTCTGGGGCCTTCACGACCGGGTGATCTCGGTGCGCCGCGCCCCGCGCACCGCTCGGCTGCTTCGACACGCCCGGCTGCTGGTCCTTCCCCGAACCGGGCACGTGGCTCAGATGGAACGCCCGAATGTCGTAGCGCGGGCCGTGCTGGGGTTGTGGGAGGCCGCGGAGAAGGGCACCTGGTAGTCCGAACGAGTGACAGATCATCTCTCGGTCATCAGCCGGTCGCCGAGAGCATCACGGTCGGATATGGCACCCTGGGGCGGTGGACCGGCCGAAGGACGCGCGAGGAGACGACCGGCGAGCCTCGTACGCCGGTTCGGCCAGGCGTGCGACGTCGGCCTCGGCAAAGAATTCGTCGACCAGCTCGTCAAGCAGTTCGTCGACCAGCTCTCGCAACTCACCGCTCACGGACACGGGCTCGCCGCGCGTCGGCCAGTTCCGGCCGTCGAAGCCGGCCGCCCAGCGCGTGGGCGAGGACCGCTACCGCCCCGGCTCCCGGCGCACCAACGCGGAGCCGCTGAAGGCGTCGTGGCAGCCGAAGGGTGACGAGGAGAAGCCGGCCGCTCGCAAGCCGGCCGCGAAGAAGCGCGGGGTCGGCGGGTTCGTGAAGACCTACGGCTGGCGTGTGTACGCGCTGCCGATCCTGGTCGTCATCACCGCGCTCGTCGTGGTGAACACGGCCACCAGCCCGGCCGAGCCCGGTTCGACCACCACCGCGGGCAGCGGCGAGTCGGCGGCGGCCGGCGCGATCGACGGTGGCCAGGCCATCCCCGAGAACCCCGCCAAGCCGGCGGACGTGAACGTGCCGACGGCCGAGCTGCCCGCGGGCGGCAGCTACACCGAGAGCGGCAAGGGCACCTGGCACGTCGTGCCGGGCTCGGGCCCGACGGTCGGCAAGAGCGGCAAGCTGTACACCTACACCGTCGAGGTCGAAGACGGCATCGACCCGGCCAGCTACGCCGGCGACGACAGCTTCGCCACGGCCGTGCAGGGCATTCTGTCCGATCCGCGCAGCTGGACGTGGAACGGCGAGATCCGGATGCAGCGCGTGGACGCGAGCTACCCCGACCCGAGTTTCCGAGTGAGCCTCACCACGCCGAACACCACGCACCGCGCCGACGCGTGCGGGTTCCAGATCAAGTTCGAGGCCTCCTGCTACCGCCGCAGCATGGGCCGCGTGCTCATCAACCTCGCCCGCTGGGTGCGCGGTGCGAAGGCCTACGGCGCGGACATGACCGGTTACCGGCAGTACGCCATCAACCACGAGGTGGGCCACGCGCTCGGCAACATCCACGTCGGCTGTCCCGCCAACGGCGACCCGGCGCCCGTGATGATGCAGCAGTCGTTCGGCGTCGCCGACGACTACGTGGCAATGCTGAACAACATCCCCGGTGGCGACAAGGGCAAGGTGGCGTCCGACCACCACGTGTGCGTGCCCAACGCCTGGCCGAACCCGACGCCGCCGGCGCGATAACGGTCCTGCGGTACAAAGCAACCCTCGTCCCACGATCCGGACGCCGGGAAGCCCACGTTGCCTGTGGGCGTTGTGGATACTGGGATGGACTACGCGATCCACGCGAGTATGGAGGACCCGATGTCAGACACGGCACTGCCGCCGCTCGTTGAGCCGGCTGCGGAGCTCACGAAGGAAGAGGTGGCCCGGTACAGCCGTCACCTCATCATCCCGGACGTCGGGGTGACCGGGCAGAAGCGGCTGAAGAACGCGAAGGTCCTGGTCATCGGTGCCGGCGGCCTCGGTAGCCCTGCGCTGCTGTACCTCGCCGCCGCGGGGGTGGGCACGCTCGGCATCATCGACTTCGACGTGGTCGACGAGTCGAACCTGCAGCGCCAGGTCATCCACGGCGTGTCCGACGTCGGCAAGCTCAAGGCCGCGTCGGCGCAGGAATCGATCGCCGAGATCAACCCGCTGGTCAAGGTGAACCTGCACGTCGAGCGGCTGGAGTCGTCGAACGCGCTGGAGATCTTCGAGCAGTACGACCTGATCCTCGACGGCACCGACAACTTCGCCACGCGCTACCTGGTCAACGACGCCGCCGTGCTGCTGGGCAAGCCGTACGTGTGGGGCTCGATCTTCCGCTTCGAAGGCCAGGTCAGCGTCTTCTGGGAAGACGCGCCCAACGGCAAGGGCCTGAACTACCGCGACCTCTACCCGGAGCCGCCGCCTCCCGGCATGGTCCCGTCGTGCGCCGAGGGCGGCGTGCTGGGCGTGCTGTGCGCGTCCATCGGCTCGATCATGGTGACCGAGGCGATCAAGCTCATCACCGGCATCGGTGAGCCCCTGCTCGGGCGGCTCATCAGCTACGACGCGCTGGAGATGAAGTACCGCGAGGTCAAGATCCGCAAGGACCCGGAGACCCCGAAGATCACCGAGCTGATCGACTACGAAGCCTTCTGTGGTGTGGTGTCGGACGAGGCCGCGCAGGCCGCGTCGGGCAGCACGATCACGCCGGCGGAGCTCAAGGCCAAGTTCGACAACGGCGAAGACTTCGCCCTCATCGACGTCCGCGAGCCCGGCGAGTACGAGATCGTGAACATCAAGGGCGCCACGCTGATCCCGAAGGACCGCATCCTCTCGGGCGAAGCGCTGGCCGAGTTGCCGCAGGACAAGCCGATCGTGCTGCACTGCAAGTCGGGTGCGCGTTCGGCGGAGGCGCTGGCCGCGCTGCACGCGGCCGGGTTCAAGGACGCCACGCACCTCGGTGGCGGCATTCTGTCGTGGGCCAAGCAGATCGACCCGAGCCTGCCCACCTACTGACGGTTTCCGCGTGGGAAGGCCTTTCCGGTTCGCCGGGGAGGCCTTCCTCGCGTTTCGGGCACGTGGCGGCGGGTGTGTCTGAAATCTGAAAGCGGTCCGTGACCAGCGCGTCTTCTCGTTCGTGGCGCGCGCGGGCGGGTACCTTCGGTTCTCGTGCGGTCCACTCTCGAACGGCCACCCGAGCGGGTGTGCGCGGCCTTCGGCGGCGACATCGGCCTCGTTTCGGCGTTGCCTGACTCGACGGCCTGGCGCTGCGGCGACCTCGTGCTGAAGCCGGTTTCCGACCGCTCGCGCACGCTGTGGACCGCCCGCGCACTGGAGCACGCCGACGACCCGGGCCTGCGGATCGCGAAGCCGGTGCGCGCGAGCGACGGCCGGTGGATCGTCGGCGACTGGTCGGCGTGGCGCTACGTTTCGGGCACGGCCGAGAACCACGTCGACGGCGCCATGCTCGCGGCCGTGAAGCTGCACCGCGCCACGGCCGACCTGCCGCGACCCGATTTCCTGTCCGCGCGCGACGATCTCGACGCGGTGGCCGACCGCATCGCGTGGGAAGAGCTCGACCGCCCGCTCGACGAGGCCAAGGGCGGCCGCTGGTTCGAGGTACTCGCGCCTTCGCGCCGGCCAATCAAGCTGCCGTTGCAGGTCGCGCACGGCGAGCTGCTCGCCGGTGTGCTCTTCGACGGCGACGCGGCGCCCGGCATCGTCGACTTCGTGCCGTACTACCGGCCGGGCGAGTGGGGCGCGGCGATCGTGGCCGTCGACGCCATGGCGTGGGGCGGCGCCACCGGCGAGCTGCTCGACCGCTGGGCGCACCTGCCGGAGTGGCCGCAGCTGCTGTTGCGCGCGGTGCTGTTCCGCCTGGCGGCCAACGCGTTGAACCCGCGTTCGACGGCCGCGGCGCTCGACGGTCTGCGTGCGGCGGCGCGTGAGGTCAGCGCGATCCTGTAGTTCTCACCGCGGGCGCGCGGGAAGTGGCGAGTGATGTCAACTGCCTGAAACAATCAGGCATCTTCAGGTAACACGGCGTGCTTAGCGTCGGGGCCATCGCCGACCCCGAGGAGCGCCCGTGCCGCACGTCGACACGCACTGCCCCTACTGCGCGCTGCAATGCGGGATGCGCTTGGCCGGCACGCGCGTCACGCCGCGCGACTTCCCGGTCAACGCGGGTGGCCTGTGCCAGAAGGGCTGGACGTCAGGGGAGCTCCTGCGTTCCGGCGATCGGCTGACCACCCCGCTGGTGCGGCGCGACGGTGAGCTGACGCCGGCGAGCTGGGCCGAGGCGTTGGACCTCGTGGCGGGGAAGCTGGCCGAGCTGCGGGTTTCGCACGGGCCCGACTCCGTCGCGGTGTTCGGTGGCGGTGGGCTGACCAACGAAAAGGCTTATCTGCTCGGGAAGTTCGCTCGGGTCGCGCTGGGGACCTCGCAAATCGACTACAACGGCCGGTTCTGCATGTCCTCGGCCGCCGCGGCGGCGCTGCAGGCGTTCGGGGCCGATCGCGGCTTGCCGTTCCCCGTCACGGATCTCGCCGGCGCGGACGTCGTGCTGCTGGCCGGGGCGAACCCGGCGGAGACGATGCCGCCGTTCGTGCAGCACCTGCGAGGTGCCGAGCTGATCGTGATCGACCCGCGGCGCACGCCGACGGCCGAACTCGCGAGCCTGCACCTCGCGCCCGCTCCGGGGACGGATTTGGCTTTGGCCTTGGGAATCCTGCACGCGGTGGTCGCCGAGGGGCATCTCGACAAGTCCTATGTGGATCTTCGAACGGCCGGGTTCGACGAAGCCTGGCGCCTCGCCGCCGCCTGGTGGCCGGAGCGGGCCGAGCGCGTGACCGGGGTGGCGGCGGCCGACCAGCGTCGGGCTGCTGCGATGTTGGGTGAGGCGCACAACGCGTACGTGCTGACTGCGCGGGGTACCGAGCAGCACGCGACGGGAACGGCGAACGTCGGCGGGTGGATCAACCTGGCGCTGGCGTTGGGCTTGCCCGGCCGCGTCGGGTCCGGGTTCGGCTGTCTCACCGGCCAGGGCAACGGCCAGGGCGGGCGGGAGCACGGCCAGAAGGCCGACCAGCTGCCCGGGTACCGGAAGATCGACGACCCGGCCGCGCGCGAGCACGTCGCCGGAGTTTGGGGTGTCGCGCCGGAAAGCCTGCCGGGGCCGGGCCGTTCGGCGACTGAGCTGCTTGAGGCGCTGGGGCAGGAGGACGGTCCGAAGGCGTTGCTGGTGTTCGCCAGCAACGTGGTGATCTCGGCGCCGCGGTCCCGGCGGGTCCAAGACCGACTGTCTGCTTTGGACTTCCTGGTGGTCGCCGATTTCGTGCTCTCGGAGACGGCCGAGCGAGCCGACGTCGTGCTGCCCGTGACGCAGTGGGCCGAGGAAGACGGCACGCTCACCAACCTCGAAGGTCGCATCCTGCTGCGCCGCAAGGCCGTCGACGCGCCCGTGGGCGTCCGGTCGGACCTCGACGTGCTGCACGACCTCGCCACCCGGCTCGGCCAGCCCGCCGAACTGTTCCCGGTGGACGCCTCGACTGTCTTCGAGGAGCTGCGCGCGGCGTCGAAGGGCGGCACGGCGGACTACTCCGGGGTCACCTACGACCGGCTGCGATCCGGTGCGGCGCTGCACTGGCCGGTGCCTTCCGCGGAGCACCCCGGAACCCCGCGGATGTTCCTCGACCGCTTCGCCCACCCGGACGGCCGGGCACGGTTCGCCGCCGTCGACCACACCGGGCCCGCGGAGCTGCCCGACGCGGAGTTTCCCCTGCAGGCCACCACAGGCCGGGTCCTCCAGCACTACCAGTCCGGCGCCCAGACCCGCCGGATCCCGGAGCTGGTGGACGTGGTGCCCGAGGTGTTCGTGGAGGTCCACCCCGAAACCGCCGCCCGCGCCGGCCTCGCCGAGGGGGAGCGGGCGCTGGTCCGTTCGCGGCGCGGGGAGACGGTCGCGCGGGTCCGATGCGTCGCCTCCCTGCGGCCCGACCTGGTGTTCCTGCCGTTCCACTTTCCCGGCGAGGGGCGCGCGAACCTGCTGACGAACCCGGCACTCGACCCGGTGAGCCGCATGCCGGAGTTCAAGGTGTGCGCGGTCGCGCTGTCCAGAGCGGATGCCGGGGTGGACGCATGAGCGCCCGGCACGTGGTCGTGGCCGGCTACGGCATGGCCGGGGCCCGGCTCGCCGACGAGCTCCGCCGCCGGGACCCGTCGGCGGAACGGGTGCGGCTGACGATCGTGGGCGCCGAGCCGCATCCCGCGTACAACCGGGTGCTGCTGTCGGCCGTGCTCGCCGGTGGGCTGAACGCGGCGACGGTGCGGCTGCACGACGAGGACTGGGCGGCTCGGGCTCACGTCGACCTGCGGCTGGGCACGTCCGTGACCGGGATCGACCGCGCCAACCGCCGCGTGGAGACCACCGACGGCCCGCTGGAGTACGACGCGCTCGTGCTCGCCACCGGCGCCACGCCGTGGCTCCCGCCGGTCGAAGGGCTCGAGCCGGGGCCGGGCGTCGCGACGTTCCGGACTCTCGACGACTGCACCCGCATCGTCGACGCCGCCCGGCCCGGCGCACCCGTCGTGGTGCTCGGCGGCGGGCTCCTGGGCCTCGAAGCCGCGCGAGGCCTGGCCGGACGAGGCGCGAACGTGACCGTGGTGCACCCGCACGGCCACCCGATGGAACGCCAGCTCGACGCCGGCGCCGGCCGCGTGCTCGCGCGACGGCTCGCCGAGCTGGGTGTGACCTTCCGCTTCGACGCGTCGGCCGCGCGCCACCTGCCCGGCGACGGCGTGAAGCTCGACGACGGCAGCTTCGTCCCGGCCGATCTGGTCGTCCTCGCCGCGGGCGTCCGCCCGGAGACCGCGCTCGCCGAGGCAGCGGGGCTCGAAGTGGATCGCGGCGTGCTCGTCGACGACCTGTTGCGCACGAGTGACGGCCGCATCCACGCCCTCGGTGACTGCGCACGGCACGCCCACGCGCCGGCCGGGCTCGTGCAACCCGCCTGGGAGCAGGCGGCGGTCCTCGCGGATCTCCTCACCGGCGCCGACACCGCGGCGCGCTACCGGGGTACGACCGTGGTCACGCGGTTGAAGGCCAAGGGGGTCGATCTGACCGCGCTCGGCGAGACGCACGCGAGTGACGACGCCGACGTGCTCACGGTCGACGACCCGTCCGGCGGTCGCTACGGCAAGCTCGTGGTCCGCGACAACCGCGTGACCGGGGCGATCCTGCTCGGGCTGCCCGACGCCGCCGCGACCGTCACGCAGTTCCACGACCGCGGCATTCCGCTGCCCGACGACCGGCTCGCCGTGCTGCTCGGCCGTGCGCTGCCCGCGGGCACGCCGGCCGCCGCGAGTCCCGCCGACCTGCCGGCGTCGGCGCTGATCTGCCGGTGCAACGCCGTGACCAAGGGCCGGCTCGTCGACGCGTGGCGCGGCGGCGCCACCGACGTCGCCGCGCTCGCGCGCACCACCCGCGCCACCACCGGCTGCGGCGGCTGCCACGACACCGTGTCGGCCGTCGCGGGCTGGCTGGCGGCGCAGTGAGCACCCGACTCTCTCTTGTGAAGGAGGACGCCGTGAAGGATCGCTGGATCGAGCACTGGGTACCCGAGGACGAGGCTTTCTGGGAGACGACCGGGAAGCGGATCGCCCGCCGCAACCTGTGGTTCTCCGTGTTCGCCGAGCACATCGGGTTCTCGATCTGGACACTGTGGTCGGTCGTTGTGCTGTTCATGGGGCCCGCGTACGGGTTCTCGGCGGCGGACAAGTTCCTGCTGGTGTCCACACCGACGCTCGTGGGCGCCATCATGCGGCTGCCGTACACCTTCGCGGTGGCGAAATTCGGTGGTCGCAATTGGACAATCTTCAGCGCGGGGCTGCTGCTGGTGCCGACGGTGCTGACGGCGATCGTGCTGCACCCCGGAACGTCGCTCGGCACGTTCGTGCTGATGGCCGCGCTGGGCGGTGTCGGCGGGGGGAACTTCGCGTCGTCGATGACGAACATCAACACGTTCTACCCGGAGCGGTACAAGGGCTGGGCCCTCGGCCTCAACGCGGGCGGCGGAAACCTGGGTGTCGCCGTGATCCAGCTGGTCGGCTTGCTGGTGATCGGCACGGCCGGAGCGACCGCGCCGCGCCTGGTGTTGTTCATCTACCTGCCGCTGATCGTGGTCGCGGCCTTGTGCGCGGCGCTGTTCATGGACAACCTCGCCACGGTCCGCGGGGACACCAAGGCCATGCGTGAGGTCGTCCGATACGGACACACCTGGGTGATGTCGTTGCTGTACGTCGGCACGTTCGGGTCGTTCATCGGCTACAGCTTCGCGTTCGGGCTGGTGCTGCAGAACCAGTTCGGCCGCACGCCGTTGCAGGCCGCGGCGGTGACGTTCCTCGGGCCGCTGCTCGGTTCGCTGGCGCGGCCGCTGGGCGGCCGGCTGTCCGACCGGCTCGGCGGCGGGCGGGTCACGTTCGCCACGTTCGGCTTGATGGCGCTCGCCACGGTGGTGCTGGTGCTGGCGTCGTCGGCGAACTCGCTGGTGTTGTTCACCGTCGCGTTCATCGTCCTCTTCGTCCTGACGGGCATCGGCAACGGCTCGACGTACAAGATGATCCCGGCGATCTTCCAGGTGAAGGCGCGCGCGGCGATCGACCTCGGTGGTGACGAGGCCGCGGAACTGCTCAAGGCCCGGCGCCTGTCGGGTGCGTTGATCGGGCTCGCGGGGTCGATCGGCGCGTTGGGCGGGTTGTTCATCAACCTCGCGTTCCGGCAGTCTTTCGCCGACGCGCACAGCGGGATTCCCGCGTTCGTCGGCTTCCTCGTGTTCTACGCGGTGTGCGTGGGTGTGACTTGGGTGGTGTACCTGCGCAAACCCGCGGTGCGGGCGCAGGTCGCGCTGGCCGGGGCGGAGGTCTGATGCGGACACTCGTGGTAGCCGGGCACGGCATGGTCGCGCACCGGCTCGTAGAGGCGCTGCGCGCGGCGGACACGGCGGGCCAGTGGCGGGTCGTGGTGCTGGCCGAGGAGAACCGGCCCGCCTACGACCGGGTGGCGCTGACGTCTTACGTGGACACTTGGGACCCGTCGGCGTTGGCGCTGCCGGGCGCGGACTACGCGGACGATTCCCTGGTGGCTCTTCGGCTGGGTGACGCCGTGGTGGCGGTTGATCGCGCTGCCCGCACGGTGACCACCGCGTCCGGTCGCGTGCAGGCGTACGACACTCTGGTGCTGGCCACGGGCTCACGGCCGTTTGTGCCGCCGGTGCCGGGCCGGGAGCTGCCGGGCGTGTTCGTGTACCGGACGATCGGGGACCTTGACGCCATCCGGGTGGCTGCCTCGAAGCCGGGGCGCGGGCGCCGGTCGGCGGTGGTCATCGGGGGTGGCCTGCTCGGGCTGGAGGCCGCGAAGGCGTTGCGGGACATGGGCTTGTCGCCACACGTGGTGGAGATGGCACCGCGGCTGATGCCGTTGCAGGTCGATGAGGGTGGTGGCGCGCTGCTGCGGCGGCTCATCCAGCAGCTGGACGTGACTGTCCACACGGGAACATCGACGGACGCGCTCGAGGCCGACGGGTCCCGGCTGCTGGCCAGGCTCGGCAACGGCACGGAGCTGGATGTCGACCTCGTGGTGTTCTCTGCGGGTGTCCGGCCGCGGGACGATCTGGCGCGGCAGTGTGGCCTGGAAGTGGGCGAACGCGGTGGGGTGCTGGTCGACGCCGAGTGCCGCACCAGCGATCCGGCGGTGTTCGCGATCGGCGAGTGCGCGGCAGTCGAGGGGCGGGTGTACGGGATCGTCGCGCCGGGGTACGCGATGGCGGAGGTCGTCGCGGCGCGGCTCACCGGGGGAGCAGCGTCGTTCCCGGAGCCGGACACGGCCACGAAGCTGAAGCTGATGGGTGTCGACGTCGCCAGCTTCGGCGACGCGCACGCGGCGACCGAAGGCGCGCTGGAAGTCGCGGTGAACGACGCCGTGGCCGGGACGTACAAGAAGCTCGTGGTCACCGACGACGGCCGGACGCTGCTCGGCGGCGTGCTCGTGGGCGACGCGGCCGAGTACCACACGCTCCGGGCCCTGGTCGGCCGTCCGTTGCCCGCGGAGCCGGGCGCGTTGCTGGCCCCGGCCGGCGGCGGTGCGGCGGTCGGCGTGGAGGCGTTGCCGGACGAGGCGCAGATCTGTTCGTGCAACGGGGTCTCCAAGGGCGCGCTGACGCGCGCGGTCCACGAGGACGGCTGTGACTCGGTCGGCAAGCTCAAGGCGTGCACGCGCGCGGGCACGTCGTGTGGCTCGTGCGTACCGATGTTGGCGAAGTTGCTGAACGCGTGCGGAGTCGAACAGTCGACGGCGCTGTGCGAACATTTCGCCCAGTCGCGCGCGGAGCTGTTCGAGATCGTGCGGGCCACCCGCATCACCACGTTCAGCGAGTTGGTCAGCCGCTACGGCACGGGTTCGGGCTGCGCGGTGTGCAAGCCGGCCGTCGCGTCGATCCTGGCGACGCTCGGCAACGGCCACATCCTCGGCGGCGAACAGGCGACGCTGCAGGACACGAACGACAAGTTCCTCGCCAACCTGCAGCGCAACGGCAGCTACTCCGTGGTCCCGCGCATCCCCGGTGGGGAGATCACGCCGGAGAAGCTGATGGTGATCGCACAGGTCGCCCAGGACTTCGGGCTGTACACGAAGATCACCGGCGGTCAGCGGATCGACCTCCTCGGTGCGACGGTGGACCAGCTGCCGGAGATCTGGCGGCGGCTCGTGGACGCGGGGTTCGAGTCCGGGCACGCGTACGGCAAGGCGCTGCGGACGGTGAAATCGTGCGTGGGTTCGACGTGGTGCCGCTACGGCGTGCAGGACAGCGTCGGCCTCGCCATCGCGCTGGAGCTGCGTTACCGCGGGCTGCGGTCACCGCACAAGATCAAGGCCGGTGTCTCCGGCTGCGCGCGGGAGTGCGCGGAGGCGCGCGGCAAGGACTTCGGCATCATCGCGACCGAGCACGGCTGGAACCTCTACCTGGGCGGAAACGGCGGCGCCACCCCGCGCCACGCGCAGCTGTTCTTGTCCGATGTGGACACGGCGACGTTGATCCGCACGATCGACCGGTTCCTCATGTTTTACATCCGCACCGCCGACCGGCTGCAGCGCACGGCGCCGTGGCTGGAGGAACTCGACGGCGGCCTGGAGCACCTGCGTGCTGTGATCGTGGACGACAGCCTCGGCATTTGCGAGGACCTCGACGCCGCGATGGCCAAGCACGTCACGGACTACGAAGACGAGTGGCGCGGCGTGCTGGAAGATCCGGAGAAGCTGGCGCGGTTCAGCTCGTTCGTGAACGCGCCGGGCACGCCGGATCCGTCGATCTCGTTCCGGCCGGAGCGTTCGCAACGGGTCCCGGTGCTGCTGGGCGTGCCGGAGGTGCGGCGATGACGACGTCGATCGAACGGACCTGGACGGCCGTGTGCGCGGCCGCACGGGTGGGCGACTGCTCCGGGGTGGCGGCGCTGGTGGAGGGCGAGCAGGTGGCCGTGTTCCACGTCGGCTCGGGGTGGTTCGCTCTGTCCAACTGGGACCCGTGCAGCGGTGCGGCGGTGCTGTCGCGCGGGATCGTGGGTGACGCCGGGGGCGATCCCGTGGTCGCCTCGCCGGTCTACAAGGACCGGTTCTCCCTCCACACCGGACAGTGTCTGGAGCACCCGGGTGTTTCCGTGCCGGTCTACGGTGTACGCGTGCGGCAGGGGGTCGTCGAGGTGGGCTCGCCGTGACGGACGTGCGCCCGCTGGCGGGTTTCGTCGCCGGCATCACCGCGGCGCGCCGGGCGGACGAGCTCGGCGCGTTGCTCGTGCGCAAGGGGGCGTCCATTCGCTACGGCCCCGCCATCCGGATCGTGCCGCTCGCCGACGACACGGAGCTGCACGCCGCCACCGTGCGGTTGCTGGAGTCGGCCGTGGATGTCGTGATCGCCACCACCGGCATCGGCTTCCGCGGCTGGGTGGAGGCCGCCGAGGGCTGGAACCTCGGCGACGCCTTGCTGGAGCACCTCGCCCGCGCCCGGCTGGTCGCCCGCGGTCCGAAAGCGACGGGCGCCCTGCGGGCCGCGGGCTTGTCGGAGGACTACTCCCCACCGTCCGAAAGCAACGCCGGCGTGCTGCAGTACCTCCTGGAGTCCGGTGTGGACGGTTTGACGATCGCTGTCCAGCTCCACGGCGAACCCCTGCCGTTCTTCACCGAGGCCCTGCGTGCGGCGGGCGCGTCGGTGATCGAGATCCCCGTCTACCGGTGGGTCGGCCCGGCCGACCCGGGGCCCCTCGACCGTCTGCTGGACGCCGTCCTCGACGGCACCGTCGACGCCCTGCCCTTCACCTCCGCGCCGGCCGCGGCGTCGACTCTCGCCCTGGCCCGGCGCACCGGTCGCCTGCCCGGCTTGGTCGACGCCCTGACGTCCCGCGTCGTCGTCGCCTGCGTGGGCCCCATCACGGCCGCACCCATGGCCGCACTGGGCATCCCCACCGTCCAGCCCGCGCGCTCCCGCCTCGGCGCCCTCGCCCGCACCGTCGCCGACGCGCTCCGGGCCCGCACCCCGTGCCTGTCCGTCGCCGGCCACGCATTGGAGCTGCGCGGCCACGCCGTCCTCCTCGACGGCGACTGGCACGAAATCGCCCCCGCACCCATGGCCTTGCTCCGCGCCTTGGCCCACTCACCCGGCCGCGTCGTCTCCCGCCGCGAACTGACCACCTCCCTCCCCGGTGGCGGTGAGGAACACGCGGTCGAAACCGCGATCGGCCGCCTGCGCACCGCCCTCGGCGGCCCGGCCGTCATCCAGACCGTGGTCAAACGCGGCTACCGGCTTGCGGTGGATCGGTGAGATCGGCGCGGACGGCCGATCTGCGCCTCGCCGGCCCGGTTCTGACTCGCACCACGATCTGCTCCCCGACCGCGTCTTCGAGCCCCGGCGGTTCGGCGTCGCGTGGCGAGGTTCGGCTCCGCCGAACTTCGAGGCTGAGCAGGTACCTGACTGTCCGAAAGGACCAGACACCGTCAAACGCGGCTACCGGCCGGCCGTCGAGGCGGTGAAATCCGGCAGTTCCAGCGCGCTGTGCTCCGGGCGTCCTGGGCCGACAGGCACCGTCGTGAGCTCGCGCAGGCCGGCGTTGCTTTCGGCGAGGGCTTCGGCCGTGGCGGGGAACATGGTGGCGTTGCCGACGGTGACGAGGGCCTGGTTTGCCTCGACGAACGGGCGCGCGGTCTGTTCGTAGCCGTCGAACGCGGTCATGTGGTCGGCCTGGGTGGCCAGCTCGCCCGCCAGCACGTAGGCGCCGACGAGCGCGGTGCTGGAGCCCTGGCCCGTGAGGAACGACGGCGCGTGCGCGGCGTCGCCGACGAGGGCGACGCGGCCGGAGGACCAGCGAGGCAGGTGGATCTGGCTGACGATGTCGAAGAACAGGTCGTCGGCCGTGCGCATGGCCGCGACCAGTCGCGGGATCTCCCAGCCGGCGCCTTCGAAGACCTCGGCGACGAGTTCGCGCTGCGCGGCCGGGTTGCGGAAGGCGTCGAAGGGTGGCTCGGGGCGGGTGAAGTTGAGAAAGCCGAAGACGGTGTCGCTGTCGCCCACGGCGTAGAGCGCGGCACCGCGGCCCGGGGTGGACCAGAGGACGCCCTCGTGGGCCAGGCCGAAGTCGTTGTGCATCGTGAAGCCGGCGAAGCAGTAGCCGAGGTAGCGGTGGAACTGCTCCTCGGGGCCGAACGCCAGCGCGCGGACGCCCGAGTGCAGGCCGTCGGCGCCGATGACCAGGTCGAACGTGCGGCGCCGGTCGCTGCGGAAGGTCACGTCGACGGCGTCGCCGCGGTCGTCCAGGGCGGCGAGGCTGTCGTTGAAGAGGAACTCGACGTCTTCGCGGATGGTGCTGGAGAGCGCCTCGGCCAGGTCGCCCCGTCGGACCTCCAGATCGCGGCCCTCGACGCCGCCGGCGATGGCATCGGGGCGGAGCGACGCGACTGTGCTGCCGTCTTCGTTGAGAAAGGTGAGTTTGCGGCTGTCGACGTGGGCTTCGCGCAGCCGCGGCAGCAACCCCATCTGCTCGACCACGCCGAGGGCGGTGCCGCGGATGTCGATGGGGTAGCCGCCGCCGCGCAGGGCCTCGGCCTTCTCGACGACGGTGACGTCGAAGCCGTATTCACGCAGCCAGTAGGCCAGCGCGGGGCCGGAGATCAGGACGGTGGTCACGATGTCTCATAGCTAAGTTAGGTATGCTTCTCATGAGCGCAGCGGGCCCTGGACGACTGCTGCACTCGAGGCAACTATATACCTAACTTAGGTATGTAAGAGGTGTGATGAGCGACACGGACGGCCGGCTCGACCCGTTGACGGTGCTGCCGCGCCTGATGCAGCTGAGTACGGCGCTCAACCGCAGCCACCTCGCCGAACGCGCCATGGAGCAGGCCGGCCTCGCCCTCGATCGGCCGGCGCTCACCGTGATCGTCACCCTTCAGATGGCGGGCAAGCCGCTGCGCGTCGGCGAGATCGCCACGCGGATGCAGGTCGTCGGCCCGCACGTCACGCGCCACCTGAACGCACTGGAGAAGCGCGGCCTCGTCCGCCGCGTCGCCGACCCCGAAGACCAGCGCGCCCGCCTCATCGAGCTCACGCCGGACGGCGCCGCCGCGGCCGGGCGCTACCTGCAGACCGTCCTGAGCTGGTTCACCGAAGCGGTCGCCGACTGGTCGATCGAGGACCAGCGGACGTTCGGCACGCTGCTGAACCGGTTCGTCGACGACTTGACCGCCCGGCTGTCCGAAGTGGAGTGACTAGGCCCAGGTCACGGCGAAATCCGCGTACCCCCGTGCCATTGCGGCCCGGGAGGCTTCTTCCTCGGCGGCATCCCGATCCGCCGCGCGAAGCGGGTCGAACGCGGTCATGGTGAAGGCCAGGCGTTTGCCCGAACCGCGGGTGCGCCAGACGCCCATCAGCTCGCCGTCCACCAGCAACGCGCCGGGGCTGCCGAGGATCTTCCACACTTCCTTCGCGCGAGCCTTGTCCGGCACCAGCACGGCCTTGTCGCGAGCCTGCGTGAACGGATCCAGTGGCGGCAGCAACCGGACCACCGACGGCGACGGCGGGTTCTCCAGTGCGGTCACCTGATCGGCGGGCAGGAACGCCCGGCGACCGTCCACTTTGACCTCGGCCAGATCACCGGGCCAGGCCGCCGACAGAGCCGTCTTCGCCGTGCCCACGAAACCCGCCGCGTCACCTTGGGTGGCGGGGCCGTTCGCGACCAGGTAGCCGCGCACCACGCGCGAGACGGCCGCCGCGTCCGGCGAAGTGCGCATGCGGCCACGGTTCTCCAGCGGCGCCAGCGTCGCCGGGGACTGGTCGGCTTCCAGGCGCACGCCGCCGTGGAGGGTGGCCAGGCGCATGAGCTGCTCCTGGATGTGCGTGGCGTTGCAGGGGCGGCACCAGCGGGAGTACTCGGGCGGCAGCTCGCGGGTGGCGGCGGCGCTCACCGCGCCCTTCGACATCGGCTGCGTCACGACCTTGCGGATGGCCCGCGCCGCGGTGAAGAGGACCTCCGACGCGGGCACGCCTGTCGCGCCGATTTCCTTTTTCTGCCACAGCATCCGGGCCAGGGCGTCGGCGTCGTCGAGGGGGATCAGCGACGTCACGAGCTCGCGCAGGTCTTCGCGCCGGTGGAAGTGCGGGGCGCCGCGGTGGGACCAGACGAGCACCACGCGCGGATCGTCCACAAGGGACGTCGGCTCGACCGGCGACGAAGACCGCGCCGAGAGGGCGAGCAGGGCGGTGCCACGCATGCTGTCCTGCAGGCCGAGGTCGAACAGCGGCGACGCCACCGGATCCGCGAAGTCCCGGTGCAGCCCGTGCCGCGCGACCCGGTACGCCAGCACCTGCTTGCGTGACACCTCGAGCACAGCGGCCTCCTTCAGCTCAGTGCGTAGTCGAAGGTGTACGACACCGTCGGCTCGCCGATCGTGCCCTTCACCGCGCCCGACCCGGTCAGGCCGGTGAGCTCGCCCGTCGCCGAGCCGGCCACGACGTCGAACTTCGACCAGATGCCCTTCGGGTCGAAGCCGCCCTCGTGCCGCACCACGAACGTGCCGCGGCGGCCGTCCACCTTCGCGTCGAACCGCTCGAAGCTCGGCGACGTGGTGCCGCCGCCGTCATAACCCTCGCCCGCGTAGTACAGCAGGTAATCGCAGATCGACTCACCTTCGATCACGCCGCGGTACTCCATCGTCGCGTGGGCGTAGGCGACACGCGGGCCGCCTTCGCTGCCGCTGGCGAGGTGTTCGTCCCAGTTCTTCATGCTGAACGTGTTCATGAGGACCACTCAACCGCCCATACCTGTCAGCTTGTGTCAGGATTTTCGGTCATACTCGACTCATGCGCGCGTCCCGGCTGCTCACGGTGCTGCTCCTGCTGCAGAACCGCGGCCGGATGACGGCCGAGGAGCTGGCCGCCGAGCTGGAGGTCTCCGTCAGGACGGTCTACCGCGACATCGACGCGCTGTCGGCTTCCGGCGTGCCCGTCTACGCCGACCGCGGCCGCACCGGCGGCTACCAGCTCGTGGACGGCTACCGCACCCGGCTGACCGGGCTCACCGAGGAGGAGGCGCAGTCGCTCTCGCTGGCCGGGCTGCCCGTGGCCGCGGCGGAGCTGGGACTGGGCACGGTGCTGGCGGCGGCGCAGCTCAAGTTGTCTGCCGCGTTGCCGAAGGAGCTGCGCAGCCGTGCGGGCCGCGTTGCCGAGCGGTTCTACCTCGACGTGCCCGGGTGGCACCGCGGGATCGAGAGCCTGCCGGTGCTGTCCGCGGTGGCCGATGCCGTGTGGTCGAGCCACCGCATCCGGATCCGCTACGAACGCTGGGGCCAACGCGAGATCGAGCGCGTGCTGGAGCCGCTGGGCCTGATCCTCAAGGCGGGCAACTGGTACCTCGCCGGCCGATGCGAGGGGTCCGACCGCACGTACCGGATTTCCCGGATCCTGGAGCTGACCGACCTCGGTGAGGCGTTCGAGCGACCGGCGGATTTCGACCTGCCTCGGTACTGGCAGGAATGGTCGGAGCAGTTCGAGCGACGCATGTACCCGCGGCTCGCGACCGTGCGCCTGTCGCCGCGGGCGCAAGGGCTGCTGCCGTTCTACGCGGGCAGCGTCGGGGCGCGGGCGCTGCGCGAGGCCCTGGACGGCGGCACCATCGCCGATGAGGAAGGCTGGCTCACGATGCAGCTGCCGGTCGAGCCCGGGGAACCGGCGATCGGCGAGCTGCTGCGGTTCGGGCCGCACCTGGAAGTGCTCGAGCCGGCGGACCTGCGAGCGCAGCTCGCTGAGGCGATCAGGGAGATGGGCGCGACCTATGGGTGAGCTGGACGGGGTGCGGATCGGCGTCACGGCCGAACGCCGCGCCGACGACCTCATCTCGGCCCTGCTTCGCTACGGCGCGCAGGTGCGCCACGCGCCGACGATCACCATCGTGCCCCTCGCCGAGGACCCCGAGCTGCGGGTCAGCACCGAAGCCGTGCTCGCCGCGCCGGTTGCGTTCACGGCTGTCACGACCGGTGCCGGCTTCCGCGGTTGGCTCGCCGCCGCTGAAGGCTGGGGCCTGAAGGACGACCTGCTGGCGGCGCTGGGCTCGTCGCGGATCTTCGCGCGCGGGCCGAAAGCGGTGGGCGCGGTGCGGGGCGCGGGGCTGCGCGAGGAGTTCTCGGCACCGGGGGAGAGCAACGCTGAGCTGTTCGGAGGGTTGGTCTCCGCGGGCGTGGTCGATTCCCGCGTCGCCGTGCAGCTCCACGGCGCGCCACTGCCGGAGTTCACCGGTCTTCTGGTTGGCGCCGAGGTCGTCGCGGTGCAGCCCTACCGCTGGCACTCACCGGCCGACACCGGCCCGGTCTACTCCCTGGCGCACGACATCCTCTCCGCCGAAGTCGACGCCCTCGTCTTCACCAGCGCCCCGGCGGCCACCAACTTCCTGGCCCTCACGGCCGACACCGGCGCCCACGACGTTCTCCGCCGCGGCGCGATCAGGACCTTCTGCGTGGGTGCGGTGACGGCGGCCCCGCTGGAAGCGCAGGGCATTCCGACGCTCCAACCGGACCGGCAACGGCTCGGTGCTTTGGTGAAGCTGGTGGTCTCGACGCTGGGGAGGGCTTGATGGGTGAGTTCAAGGGTCCGTTCGCGGTGCCGCTGGACGACGAACGCACCCAGCTCGAGGCGTTCATCGAGGAATACCGTGTGGGCATCGAGAAGACGCTCGACGGGCTCACCGAAGAGCAGGCCCGCCGCCGCCTCGTGCCGTCGGCGACGACGCTGCTCGGGCTGCTCAAGCACGTCACGTGGATGCAGCGGGTGTGGTTCGAGGAATGCGTCGGTGGCACCTCTCGCGGTGAGCTCGGGCTGGTGCGGAGCCCGGACGAGTCGTTCCGGCTCGCCGACGACGACACCGTCGCCTCGGTCACGGCGGCCTACCGGGAAGCCTGCGCCACAGCCCGGACGGCGGTCGCGGACCGGGTGCTGGACGCCGTCGTGACCGGCCACCCGTCCGGCCCGCGCACTGTTCGCTGGGTGTATCTGCAGGTGCTGCGGGAGCTGGCCCACCACTGCGGCCACGCCGACATCCTGCGCGAGCAGATCCTGTCCGCCTGAGCTCAGGAAGCCCCAGCTCAGGAAATTACAGCCACGCGCTCGCGCCCGGCCGCTTCCTCGCCGAGGCCGTGGCGCCAGTAGCCGGTGAAGCAGATCGTGTCCTTGTCGAAGCCGCGTTAGCGCACGAGGTGGCGGCGGACGTGCTTGACGATGTCGGCCTCGCCCGACACCCAGGCGTACGGCGCACCGCCGGGCAGGCTCGCGGCGCGCACGGCATCGAGCAGAGCTTCGCCGTGGGGGCGGGTGCCGCGCACGACCCAGTGGAGTTCGACCGCGCCGAGGGTGTTGAAGGTCTGGCGTTCGGCGCGGTCCGGGATTTCGACGTAGATCGAAGCCCCCGCCGACCGTGGCAGGTTCTCCACGATCGCCCCGATCGCGGGCAGCGCAGTCTCGTTGCCGACCAGCAGCTCCCACTCGGCGTTCTCCGGCACCTCATACCGGCTGTGCGGGCCCACGAACGCGACCCGGTCGCCCGCCGTCGCCCGCGCGGCCCACGCCGAGGCCGGGCTCAGCGTGTCGTCGTGGAGCACGAAGTCGATGTCCACCTCGCCGAGCAACGGGTCGGAACGCGCGCACGGTGTAGGTGCGCACCGGCGGCCGCACCTCGTCGGGCATCGCGAGGTAGGACAGGTACCAGGACACCACGTCGCCGCTCGTCGGTGGGGGCGGGCAGCGGCGGCTCGTCCTGATCGTCGAGCGGGAAGAACACCTTCAGATACGCGTCGGGTCCGAAGCCTTCGGTCGTGGCGAGCGTGGCGCAGTCGAATGTGACCCGGGCCATGTGCGAGGTGACCCGCCGGACCGCGAGGACCCGGCCGCCGTGCGCAGTCAGCACTGCCATTAGGTACCCAACCTAAGTTTTCGACCTAGAAAAGGCCTTCGGGCTCCGCCTCCTGCGGCAGCCCGTCCGGCCGCCAGCGATATTCGCGCAGGTTCACGCGCTGGCCGTCGGCGAGCACACCCTCCGCGCGCAGGAGCTCGAGCTGGCGGTGGGCCAAGTGCGGCGCCGGAGTGCCGTTGGCGCGCAGGATCCGTTGCCAGGGCAGGTCGTGCCCGTCTTCGGCGAGTACGCGCCCGACCAGCCGGGGTGACGGAGCGCCGCTGAGCGCGGCGATGTCACCGTACGTCGCCACCGTGCCCGCCGGCACGTCGCTGATCACGCCCCGGATCCGTTCGTGAAGTTCGTCGTCCACCCGAGCACTGTGCCGCACGCCACCGACAGTTTCGACCGCCGGTCGCGCAACTGCGTGCCGGTGCGCCACTCGTGCGTGTCAGCGTGCTTCCATCGTAGGCGTGAACGGGCGGAGAACGGCGCAGGGCAGGGCGCGGCTCGTGCGCCCGCCCGCTGCCGGCGCACCCACGTTCACCTGGGACGCGGGCGCTCGCCGGCTGCTGTCCGCACCCGCCGGGTTTCTCCGCGTGCTCGGCGGTCCCGGCACCGGCAAGACGACCTTGCTCGCCACCGCCGCCGCGCGCCGCATCGCCGACGGAGCCGATCCGGAGAGTGTGCTCGTGCTCACCGCGTCGCGCCGCGCGGCCGACGCGCTGCGGGCCGATATCACGCGCCGCCTCACGTCCGATCCCGAGCAGTCGTCGGTGTTGCCGCGCACGGTGAGTGAACCGCTCGTGCGCACGGTGCACTCGTACGCGTTTTCGCTGCTTCGCCTCGAAGCCCGCGCCGAAGAGCTGCCGCCGCCGCGGTTGCTGGCCGGCGCGGAGCAGGACGTGGTCGTACGTGAGCTGCTGCAGGGTGACCTCGACGTCGGCGCCCCCGGCTGGCCCGACCAGCTGCGTCCGGCACTGCTCGTGCCGGGCTTCGCCGAGGAGCTGCGCGACCTGCTGATGCGCGCGGCCGAACGCGGGCTCGGCCCCGAGGACCTCGTCGAGCTGGGCCACCGCACCGACCGCGAGGAGTGGGTCGCGGCGGGGCACTTCTGGGCGCAGTACGAGGAGGTCACGCAGCTGCGGGGCGCGGGCGGCAACGCGCTCGGCGTCCGCAGCGCGCCCGCGCTCGACGCCGCCGAGCTGGTCACGTCCGCGCTGCTCGCCCTCGAAGACGACGAGGAGCTGCGCGACCGCGAGCGCGGCCGCGTGCGGCACCTGTTCGTGGACGACGCCCACCACCTCGACCCGCTGCAGATCCAGCTGATCCGCCAGATCGGCCAGAGCGCGGCCGAGTTCGTGGTGGCCGGCGACCCGGACCAGTCCGTGTTCTCCTTCCGCGGCGCCGATCCCCGCCTGTTCGCCGACGCGGACTCCGACGGCGATCGCACGGTCACGCTCACCACCTCGCACCGGCTCGCCCCGGCCGTGCGCGAGGCCGTGACGAAGCTCGGTGCCACGCTGCCAGGCGCGTCGCAGCACCGAAAACTCGTGTCGCCCCCGGGAAAACGCGGGGGCAAAGTCCGCGTCCGGCTGATGCCGACGCCTGCCGCCGAGGCGAGCTGGATCGCCGACCAGCTGCGTCGCGCCCACCTCGTCGACGGCGTGCCGTGGTCGGAGATGGCGGTGCTCGTGCGCTCGCCCGCGCGGACTTTCCTGGTGCTGCAACGAGCTTTGCGCGCGGCCGGAGTACCGATCGGCTCGGCGACGCAAGAGCTGCCGCTGGCCAAGCACTCCGCCGTCCGGCCGCTGCTGGCCGTGCTGCGGATCGCGGCCCAGCCGGAGCTGCTCGACGTCGACCTCGCCGAAATGCTGCTGTCCTCGGCCCTCGGTGGCGCCGACCCGCTCGCGTTGCGCCGGGTCCGCCGCGGCCTGCGCCGGCTCGAGCTGGCCGGCGGCGGCCAGCGTTCCAGCGACGAGCTGCTCGTGGAAGCCCTGCGCGGCGGCGACATCCTCGTCGGGCTCGCCGACGCCGAAGCGACGCCGGTGCGGCGCGTCGGCAAGCTGCTGAGCCTCACCCACCAGGCGGTCGCGCGCGGCGAAGGCGTGGAACAAGTGCTGTGGGAGCTGTGGGAGGCCAGTGGCCTGCAGGAACGGTTGCTGCGGTTCGTCGACCGCGGCGGCTCGCTCGGCGCGCAGGCCGACCGAGACCTCGACGCCGTGGTCGCGTTGTTCGACGCCGCCGGTCGTTATGTCGACCGGCTGCCGCGCGCGAGCGTCGCGTCGTTCGCCGACTACCTGTCGTCGCAGAACATCGCCGGGGACACGCTGGCGCCCGCCGCGATCCCGGGTGAGGGCGTGTCGCTGCTGACCGCGCACGCGGCCGCGGGTCGCGAGTGGACAGTCGTGGCCGTCGCGGGGGTGCAGGAAGGCGCGTGGCCGGACCTGCGCCTGCGTGGCTCCCTGCTCGGCGTGGAGCGCCTCGTCGACCTGCTGTCCGGAGTGCACGACGGCGACCAGGTCTCGGCCATCGCCCCGATCCTGGCCGAGGAGCGGCGCCTGTTCTACGTCGCCGCCGCTCGCGCGCGCCGGACGCTGCTGGTCACGGCCGTCGCCGGTGAAGACGAGCAGCCGTCCCGCTTCCTCGACGACCTGGAGGAGAACGGCGCTGACGACGGCGCGCTCGATTCCCGCATGAAGCCGCCCGGGCGGTCGCTGGTGCTGGCCGAGCTGGTCGGCGAGCTGCGCGAGGTCGTGTGCGACGACAAGGCCGACCCCGAACGCCGTGCCCGTGCGGCGAAGCAGCTAGCGCGGCTGGCCGACGCCGGCGTGCCGGGCGCCCACCCCAGCACGTGGTACGGCCTGCTGCCGTCCTCCACCGACGACCCGGTGCACAAACCCGGCGACCTCATGCGGATCTCACCGTCCACCGTGGAAGTCCTGGTCAAGTGCCCGCTGCGCTGGCTCGTCGAACGCCACGGCGGCAGCGATCCCGCGCAGCTCGCCGCCGTCACGGGAACGCTGGTGCACGGCCTCGCGCAAGCCGTGGCGGGCGGCCGAACCGAGGATCAGATCCAGGCCGCGCTCGACGACGCGTGGGTGCGCGTCGACGCCGGCGCACCCTGGTTCTCCCGGCGCGAGCGCAACCGCGTGGAACAGATGCTGCGCAACTTCGTCGCGTGGCTGGAAGGCAGCCGCAAGGAGCTGATCGAGGCGGGGGTCGAGCAGGACATCGAAGTCGAGCTGCCGATGGGCGACGACGAGGTGCGCGTGATGCTGCGCGGCCGCGTCGACCGCGTGGAGCTGGACAAGGACGGCCGCCCGGTGATCGTGGACATCAAGACCGGCAAGGTGCCCGTGTCCAGCGCCGACGCCGAGCAGCACCCGCAGCTCGCCGCGTACCAGCTCGCCGTGCTGCTCGGCGCGATCGAGGGCAAGAACGCCCCGGGTGGCGCGCGGCTGGTGTATGTCGCGAAGACCAACAACAAGACCGGTGCCACGCAACGCGACCAGCCGCCGCTCGACGACGACGGCGGCCGGCAGTGGCTGGACCTCGTGCGTTCGGCGGCGGCCGCGGCGGCCGGGCCCGACTACCAGGCCCACGAGAACCCCGACTGCGACCGCTGTCCCGCCCGCGGCTGCTGCCCGCTGCGGCCCGAGGGCAGGCAGGTGACGGGCCCGTGAGCGTCCAGCTCATCGCCAACCCGGTCGAGCCCGCGGAGATCGCCGACGCCCTCGGCCTGCACCGCCCGACCCCCGAGCAGGCCACGGTGATCGCCTCGCCCGTGGAGCCGTCGCTGGTCGTCGCCGGCGCCGGCGCGGGCAAGACGGAGACGATGGCCGCACGCGTGGTGTGGCTGGTGGCCAACGGGATCGTGAGTCCGGAACGCGTGCTGGGCTTGACCTTCACGCGCAAGGCGGCGCGTCAGCTCGGCGAACGCGTGCGCGCCCGGCTCCGCCGCCTGGCCGGGTCCGGGCTGCTGGAGAAGCTCGACCCGTCGGGCGGGTTGCGCGCCACGGTCGTCGCCGGCGAGCCCACCGTGCTGACTTACCACGCGTACGCCGGGCGGCTGCTGTCCGAACACGGTCTGCGGCTGCCGGTGCAACCGGGCGTGCGGCTGCTGTCGGAGACGTCTTCGTGGCAGCTCGCGCACCGCGTGGTGTCCACTTGGGACGACGACCTCGACACCGACCGCGTGCCGTCGTCGGTCACGGCGCAGCTGCTCGCGCTGGCCGGGGAGCTCGGCGAGCACCTCGTGTCGACGGAACGGCTCGCCCAGTACACGACGTGGCTGTGCGAGGTGATCGAGAACGCCCCGCGCGCCAAGGGGCAGCGGGCGGCGCTGCCGCAGAAGCTGCAGGAAGTGATGGCGGCGCAACGGTTCCGGCTCGCACTTCTGCCGCTCGTCGAGGCCTACCACCGGCGTAAGCGAGCCGAGGGCGCGCTCGACTTCGCCGACCAGATGTCGCTCGCGGCGCAGCTGGCCGACGGCTATCCGGCCGTGATCACGAGCGAACGCGAGCGCTACGGCGCCGTGCTCCTCGACGAGTACCAGGACACCGGCCACGCGCAGCGCGTGCTGCTGCGGTCGCTCTTCGGCGGCGGCGATCACGCGCCGATGCCGGTCACCGCCGTGGGCGACCCGGCGCAGGCCATCTACGGCTGGCGCGGCGCTTCAGCGGCCAACCTGCCGCGCTTCACCACCGACTTCCCGCGCCACGTGGACGGCCGGCTCGTGCCCGCGCACGAGTTCGGCCTGCTCACGAGCTTCCGCAATCCGCCGCAGACTCTGGACCTGGCCAACGCCGTGGCGGAGCCGTTGCGGACACGCGGACTCGGCGTCGAACCGCTGCGGGCGCGTGAGGGCGCCGGCCCGGCCGACATCGCCGTGGCGCTGCTGCCGGACGTCCGAGCCGAACGCGAGTGGGTGGCCGACGCACTGGCACGTCGTTGGCTCGCCGAAAAAGAGGAGAAGGGCAAGCCGCCGACGGCCGCCGTGTTGGTGCGCCGGCGCGCGGACATGGCGCCGATCGCGGCCGAGCTGCGGATGCGCGGGCTGCCGGTGGAGGTCGTCGGCCTCGGCGGGCTGCTCGACGAACCGGAGGTCGCCGACCTCGTCAGCACGTTGCGGGTGCTGGCCGACCCGCTCGCCGGCAGCGCGGCGGCCCGCCTGCTCACGGGCGCGCGCTGGCGGCTCGCGGCGGCGGACCTGGCCGCGTTGTGGCGGCGCGCGGGGGAGCTGTCTTCGCCCGTGCCGCAGGCGGACGCCGAGGACGAACCAGTGCTCGTCACCGAACGCGCCGAGCAGGCCGGGCTCATCGACGCCGTGGACGAACCCGGCAAGCCGGAGCGCTACTCCGAGGAGGGCTACCGGCGAATCCGGCGGATCGGCGCGGAGCTGGCGGCGTTGCGGCGGCGCCTCGACCAGTCGTTGCCGGAGCTGGTGGCCGACGTCGAACGCACGATGCTGCTCGACGTCGAGTCGCTGGCCCGCCCGGGATCGGCCGGCCGCGCGCACCTCGACGCGTTCGCGGAGGTCGTCACCGACTACGCCGAGACGGCGCCGACCGCCACCCTTTTGTCCTTTGTGGACTACCTCAACACCGCCGCGCACGCCGAAGACGGCCTCACGCCCGGCGAGGTCGAGGTCGTGCCCGACCGCGTGCAGGTGCTCACCGTGCACTCCGCCAAGGGGCTGGAGTGGGAGGTCGTGGCCGTGCCGCACCTCGTGGCCGAGGTGTTCCCGAGCAAGCGCCGGTCCTCGTCGTGGCTGCGCACGTCGACGTCACTGCCCGCGGTGCTGCGCGGCGACTCGGCCGACCTGCCTGAGTTGCGCCTTTCCGACGGGTTCGACCGCAAGGAGGTGCAGGAGGCCCTCGAACTGCACGAGGAGGGCTTCGCCGAGCGGGAGGCCGACGAGGAACGCCGGCTCTGCTACGTCGCGCTCACGCGGTCGGAACGCGCCCTGATCGTGTCCGGCCACTGGTGGAACGAGAGCAGCACGCGCGCGAAGGGACCCTCGGTGTTCCTCACGGAGATCGCCGATGTGCTGCGCGAGGCCGACCCGCCGATCGGCGTGCTCGACGCGTGGGCCGACGAACCCGCCGACGACGAGGACAACCCGCTGGTCGCGGATTCACGCAAGGCGAGCTGGCCCGTCGACCCGCTGGGCGACCGGCGGACGGGTGTGTCGACGGGCGTGGAGATGGTGTTCGCGGCGATGGCGGCGCTGCCCGAAACACCCGAGACACCCGAGGCACCCGAAGAGCCTGTGCGCGTGAAGGCCGACCCCGAGCAGCCCGAACTCCTCGGCGTCGCCGAGGACGACGAGGTGCCGCTCCCGCCCGAGCCCGACGAGTTCGAGGAAGAACCCCACGAGGACGAAGAAGCTTACGAGGACGAAGACGAAGACACCGAAGACGTCGACCCCGAAGACCCCGACGGCTGGGCCGCCGACACCGACGTCCTGCTCGCCGAACGCGCCCGCGCACAGGCCACTGTGGACCGAGTCGTGCTTCCGGCCCAGCTGTCGGTGAGCCAGCTCGTGGAACTCGCCGCCGACGCCGAAGCGCTGGCCCGGAAGCTGCGCCGCCCGCTTCCCTTGCCGCCCAACACTTTCGTCCGCCGCGGCACCGCGTTCCACACCTGGCTCGAACAGCGCTTCTCCGGCGAGGGCCTGCTGGACATCGACGACCTGCCCGGCGCCGCCGACCTCGGCGAGGCCCCCGACTCCGATTTCGAGGAGCTGCAAGAAGCCTTCGAACGCAGCGAGTGGGCCGAACGCGTGCCGCTGGCGGTGGAGGTGCCCTTCTCGGCCGACGTCGAGGGCATCACCGTGCGCGGCCGGATGGACGCCGTCTACGCGGATCCCGACGGTGGCTGGACCGTCGTGGACTGGAAAACCGGCTCCGTCCCGTCAGCCGACCGCCTGCCCGCGCTGGCCGTGCAGCTCGGCGCGTACCGGCTCGCGTGGGCGGCGCTGAAGAACGTGCCGGTGGACCGCGTGCGCGCGGCCTTCCACTACGTCCGCCACGGCCACACGCTCAGCCCAGCCGACCTCCTCGACGCCGAAGGCCTGCGCGACCTGTTGCGCAGCGTCCCACGCGAGTGACTCAGGCAGGTGATTCAGGGGGTGATTCAGGCGAGTGATTCAGGCGTTGTCGCGAACCTGCAACGCCCACTTCACCAGCGGCCACTGCGCCGTCAGCCGGAACCAGGCCGCCGCGCGCACCGGAGCCGACGACAGCTTCTTGCGTTGGAAGTCCAGCGCCATCTTCACGTTGCCGGGGAACACACCGACGAACAGCAGCGCCGCCGCGAGCCCGCCCAGGCGGCGGGTCCTGGGCAGTGCGATGGCCGCCGCCACGCCGAGCTCGGCGGCGCCAGAGGCGTACGTCCACGCGCGACGCGAACCGGGGAGCTCCTCCGGTACCAGCGCGTCGTACTGCTTGGGGCGCAGGAAGTGCGTCAGGCCGGCGGAAGCGAGGAAACCGGCGAGCCAGTACGCAGGCCGTTGCGGCCTGCTCGAGTCGGACATGCGTCCAGCCTGCCAGAACGTGATCACCGCGACGGGTGTGCGGGCGATGACCTTCGGCTATCCTCCCCGCTGTGAGTGACGCCGAACACCCGCGGGGAGCCGGTGCATGAAAGCCCTTAAGCGGCTGCCCCTGAACGTCCGGCTCTACGACCGCCCCGACCACGAGCTCGTCGGCGTGATCCGGATGCCGGAGTTCACCACGAGCCCGATGCGCTCGATCGTCAAACGGATCATCGGCGCGCTGCTCGCGCTGCTGGCGACGGTGCTGATCGTGTTCGCCGACCGCGGCGGCTACCGCGACGTCAACGGCGACGGGGTGTCCTTCCTCGACGCGATCTACTACTCCACCGTCTCGCTCTCCACGACCGGCTACGGCGACATCGCACCGGCCTCGGTGTCGGCGCGGCTGGTGAACGTCCTGATCATCACGCCCCTGCGCGTGCTCTTCCTCATCGTCCTCGTCGGGACCACGCTGGAGGTGCTCACGGAGCGCTCCCGGCAGGCATTCAAGATCCAGAAGTGGAGGACGAAGGTGCGCGACCACACCGTCGTCGTCGGATTCGGCACCAAGGGCCGCTCGGCCGTCAACGCGCTGCTCGGTGACGAGGACGTGCAGCCCAGCCGCATCGTCGTGGTCGACACCGACCAGCAGGCACTGGAGGCGGCCAGCTCGATGGGCCTGGTGACCGTGCACGGCTCCGCGACCAGGGCCGACGTGCTGCGCGTGGCCGGCGTGCAGCACGCGAAGGCCGTGGTCGTGGCCCCGAACCGCGACGACACCGCCGTGCTGGTCACGCTCACCGCCCGCGAGCTGGCGCCGAAGTCGCACATCGTGGCGTCGGTGCGGGAGGCGGAGAACGTCCACCTGCTCAAGCAGTCGGGCGCGAACCAGGTTGTGGTCTCGAGCGAGACGGCCGGCCGCCTGCTGGGCATGGCGACGTCTGCGCCGCTCGTGGTCGACATGGTCGAGGACCTCATCACGCCGGAGTCGGGCCTGGCGATCGCCGAACGCGCCGTGGAGCCGTCCGAGGAGGGCGGTTCGCCGCGGCACCTGCCCGACATCGTGCTCGGCGTGGTCCGTGGCGGCGTGCTCTACCGCGTCGATGCCCCGCAGGCCGACGCGATCGAACCGGGCGACCGGCTGCTGTACGTCAAGAAGGTCACCTCGGCCGACAAGGTTGAATCCTGACGCGTCGAATCCTGACCGCCGGGTGACGGCCGATCGGCGGACGGTGACGACGGCCGCCGGGACCTCACTGGGTTTTGCCCCGTGGATCTGGAACCATGGCGGCGTGCAGCTCTCCGACCTCACGAGCAAGACCTCAGTCCAGAGGTGGCTGCAGGGGGGCATCCCGGCTGCCGTCGGCGTGCTCGTGGTGGTACTGGCGTGGCTCGCCGGCCCCGGCCTGTTCGGCATCGCGGGCGACCAAGCCGGTGCGCCCGTGCAGGCCGAGGTGACCCGGCCGGCCGCGTGCTCGGCCGGAGACCCGGTCGAGTCCGTCACGTTCAGCCTGGGCGGCAAGCCGCGGCAAGGCACGCTCAACGGCTGCGGCCACGCCAAGGGCGAACGCGTCGAGGTCGGTGTGCCCGTGGACGCCCCGGCCGACGGCCCGATCACCGTCAGCGCGGCCGACACCTCGGCCGGCGCTCAGGACGCGCGCGGCCCGGTTGCGCTCGTGCTGCTGGTCTTCGCGTGCTTCTCGGGCGGCATGTATGCGTTCCTGGTCATCCGGGGCTCGGGCAAGCTGGCCCTGCTGCACTGAGCCGCGCGCTCGATCTTGCCGGGCTCCCTCCGGGCACCGGGCAGGAGACGTCTTGCCTGCTCGCGGTCACGGTCTCGCCCCAGGCGCGCAGGTGGCCGAGCAGTTCGAACCGCACCGGGCATGCTCACGGGACCCCGGCCGGCCCCGGATCCCTAACTGACCAGGGACGACGGCGCGGCGAACGTGTTGCAGTCGGCGATCCGGTTGGCCTTCGCGCCCTGGCGCCACCAGTAGGCGTAGTGGGCGTTGGTGCCGTGGTCGTGGCTGTGGGACGTGTTGTCGCCGCGGGTCTCCTGGTCGTTCCAGGCCTTGTTGTACATGTCGCGGGTGACCGTGCCGCCCTGGTCGACGTGGGCACCGAGGAACATGCCCGAGAAGCACTGGGCCTGCAGCTCCTTGCGCCGCGACATCTCCAGGCCCGCGGGGCTGTTCTGGCCGACCGCGTAGATCTTCTGCCACGCGGCGTCCATGATCCCGGCGACCTCCTGCACGTGGTGGCCGTACTCGTGGGCGAACAACGCCAGGTAGACGCCCGGGTTGTTGCCGTACTGGTCCGTCTGCAGCCCGGCGAAGGGCACGTACAGGTTGTCCTCGCAGTAGTACGCCGCCGTCGCGATGCCGACCTGGATCGTGCCGCACGCGGTCTCGAAGCTCGGCCCGGTGGGGAAGTGCAGCGCGGGCGGGGTGAACGGCAGGTCGTAGGCCTGGAGGAACGGGCCCCACGCCGCGTCGAGGCACTTGCTGGCCGCGGTGAAGAACGCTTCCGCGCCCGACTGCGTGCTCTGCCACGTCGGCAGGTCGCAGACGCGGTTCTGCAGCCCGGCGTTGGGGTCCTGCAGAATCGGGTGGTCGGCCAGCTTGAGGATCTTCTGCGGGCCGGTGGAACTCGGCTCGGAGGACTCGGTCGGTGCCGAGGAGGCGGTGGAGGACGAGCCGTTGTTCGGCGGCAGCTCGAACGCGCTGGTCGGCGCGGGCGCCGGCGGGTTCTGGTAGCCGGTGGCGTTCACGCCCTGGCTCGGCCGGTTCAGGGCGACGATCGCGACGACCCCGAGCACCAGCACCGTGACGGCACCGAGCGCGATCCCGATGATCGCGCCCGGAGACTTCTTCTGGTGCTGCGGTGGGAAGCGCTGCGGCGGGTACTGGCCCAGCCACGGGTTCTGCGGCGGCGGTCCTTGTGGAGGCCCCTGGGGTGGGCCCTGCATCGACGGACCCTGTGCCGATCGACCCTGGGGCAGGGAACCCGGGGGCCCCTGCCTGCCGGGCGCTTGACCCGGGACCGGCGGCGGTTGAACGGTCCCGCGAGGCGGCACCGGGCCGTAGGGCGGTTGCGTCATCAGGGCAGTCCCGGAGGGTCTCGGCACGGGCCGGGCGGCCCCCGGCTTCCGTTCAGCATATCGGGGGAACGGTGGCCGCACGCACCACTCGTGCCGACGCCGTCACCCGACCCGGGTGTCACCCCAGGTCTGGCCCGGTTTGGGCGCCTCTGGAAGAGTGAGCGGCAGCAAGTGACGGGTCGTGAGTACGAGGGGCTTCGATGACAGACACACCCGGTTCGCCGGGGTCCGGCGCGCCCGATGACGACGCGCCCACTCCGAGCCAGGGTTTCCAGCGCCCCGAGCCGTCCAGTCCTGACCAGACCGGCGCCACGGGCACGCCCGATTCTTCAGGCACCGCGCAGCCCGAAGGCTCGCAGCAGACGCCCGGCGCCGGCGGCGTTTCGCAGCAGCCGCCCCAGACTCCGCAGATCCCGCCGCCCGCCGGCTGGCAGTCGCCGGGCACGCCGTCGCCCGGTGGCCAGTGGCAGTCGCCCGGTCAGCAGTACGGGCAGCCGATGCCGCAGTACCCCGGCGGCGCCTACGGGCAGCAGGGCGGCTGGTCCCCGCACGGCCTCGGCAAACCCGGCGTGATCTCGTTGCGCCCGCTCAACGTCGGCGACATCCTCGACGGCGCGATCACCGCCATCCGGCGCTACCCGGTGCTGATCCTGGGCACGTCGGCGGTCATCGCGGTGATCGTGGCGGGCCTGACCCTCATCGTGCAGCTGGTGGTTCAGCCCGACCTCAACCGCGTCGCGACGCTCGGTCCGGCCGCCACGCAGCAGGAAGCGCTCGACGCGTTGTACAACCTGCTGGGCAGCACCGCGCTGTCGCTGATCCCGACGCTGATCATCACGCTGCTCGGCCAGACGTTCCTCACCGGCTTCCTCACGGTCGTAATGGGCAAGGCCGTGCTCGGCCGTCCCGTCGACTTCCGCACGGCCCTGCACGAGGCGGCGCCGCGGTTGCTCCCGTTGCTGGGCCTCACGATCCTGTACGGGCTGGCCACCATGGTCGCCGCGATCTTCTGCCTGCTGCCGGCCGTGATCCCGTATGTGTTCTGGGGGCTCGCGAGCCCCGCGCTGGTGCTGGAGCGCGGCACGATCCGGCAGGCGTTCGGCCGTTCGCGCACGCTCGTGTCGGGCGCGTTCTGGCGCGTGCTCGGCATCCTGCTGCTGGCCGCCGTGATCGGCTGGCTGATCACGGCGATCATCGGGATCCCGTTCGACCTGGGCTCGGGCGCGTTCTCGGGCCTGTTCGACCCGCAGGCCGCGGCGCCGGTCCAGACCACCGGCGGCCTGGTGCTCAGCGCGGTGGGCACGATGATCGCGAGGACGATCGTCGCGCCGTTCCTCGCGCTGGTCACGGTGGTCCTCTACATCGACCAGCGGATGCGCCGCGAGGGCATGGACATCGAGCTGGCGCGGGCCGCGGGCCTCAACCCGCCGCCGGCTCCGCGGCAGGCGTGGTGACGTTCCTGCTCACCGACGTCCCGGTCGACATCGACCGGGACCCCGCCCGCCTGCGGGCGACCCAGGAGCTGAGCGACCCGGCGTACGCGGCCGCGCGGCCGGGGCTGCTGCAACAGGTCGCGCACTGGCTGGGCGAGAAGTTCAGCGAGCTGCTGAACAGCCTCTCCGGGGTGCCGGGCGGACCGTTGGGCCTGCTGCTGATCATCGGCCTTCTGATCGTGCTCGTCGTGGTGGTCCGGCTGCGCGTCGGGAAGGTCGGCCGCGCGGCGCAGGCGGCGCGGCAGGTCTTCTCAGGTCGGCGCCGCACTGCCGACGAGTACCGCAAGGCGGCCGAACAGGCTGCCGCGCAACGACAGTTCGCCGACGCCGTGCGTGAACGGTTCCGCGCGATCGTGCGGGGCCTCGAGGAACGCGCGCTGCTCGACTCCCGTTCCGGCCGGACGGCCGACGAAGCCGCCGCCGAAGCGGGCGCACTGTTGCCCAACCTCGCCGCCGACCTCGCGGCGGGCGCCCGGCAGTTCGACGACGTGCACTACGGCGGCCGGCCCGGTACCGAGGCCGCCTACCGCGCCCTGACCGACCTCGACGACCGCGTCCGCCGTGAGCGGCCGGTGCTGGTGGGCGCGTGACTACGTCGGTCTCACCTGATCTCCGGCGCATTTGGCGCGGCGTGCGGGTCCCGCTCGCGCTCCTGCTGCTGATCGTGCTCGTCGCGCTGGCGCTCGTGCTCAGCCGCGGCGACCAGACGAGCGGCGACCTCGAACCGGGTTCCTACGAACCGAACGGCAGCCACGCCCTTTCGCACCTGCTGCAGGAAGAAGGCGTTGACGTCCACCCCGTCCACACGATCGCCGAGGCGCTGCAACAGGTCGACGGCGGCACGCTCGTGATCACCTCGCCGGACCGGGTGCCGGGCGACGGGCTCGTCGACCTGCGCCGCCGTGTCGCGCACCTCGTGCTGCTGGCGCCGGGCCCCGAGGCACTGTCCAAAGTGCTCCCGACGGTGAGCGCGGTCGGCAGCACCGACGTCGCCACGCTCGACCCTGGCTGCACGGTCGGGGCCGCGGTCGGCGCCGGACCCGCGACGCTCGGCGGCACGCGCTTCCGCACCGAGGACCCCGAAGCCCGCCAGTGCTACCGCGACGGCCAGGCGCCGACGCTCGTGCAGGTCGCCGACCGCTCGGGCACCGTCACGGTGCTCGGCACGGGTGCGCCGCTCACCAACGACCGCCTCACTGACGAGGGCAACGCCGCGCTCGGGATGCGGCTGCTGGGCGACCACCAGCGGCTCGTCTGGTACGTGCCGTCGCCGACGGATCCCGCGCTCGGCGGCGGGCAGAAGTCCTTCTACGAGCTCATCCCGACCGGCTGGCGCTATGGCGCCGTCACGGCCGGGATCGCCGTGGTGCTGCTGGCTTTGTGGCGCGCGCGCCGCCTCGGCGCGGTGGTGAGCGAACCGTTGCCGATCGTGGTGCGCGCCGCGGAAACGGCCGAAGGCCGCGCGCGGCTGTACCGCCGGGGCGGCGCGGCCGGGCACGCGGCCGAGACGTTGCGGGAAGCGGCCCGCGCGCGGCTGCGCACGAGACTGGGCCTGCCGCGCGACGCCGAGGCGGCCGCGGTGGTCGAGACAGTGAGCGCGCGCACGGGCCGCAACCCGGCCGAGGTCGGCGGCGTGCTCTACGGTCCGCCCCCGGCCGACGAAGCCGGGCTGGTCCGGCTGGCGGACGAACTGGACAGCGTGGAACGAGAGGTGGAGCGGTCTTGAGTACCGAACAGACGCAGGCGCCGAATCAGGCTCAAGACGCGCGAGCGGCCCTGATCGCCCTGCGCACCGAGGTCGGCAAGGCCGTGGTGGGCAACGACGCGGCCGTCACCGGGCTCATCCTGGCGCTGCTCTGCCGCGGGCACGTGCTGCTGGAAGGCGTGCCTGGCGTCGCGAAGACGTTGCTGGTGCGGGCTTTGGCGGCGTCGCTGGACCTGAAGACCACGCGCGTGCAGTTCACGCCCGACCTGATGCCGGGTGACGTCACGGGTTCGCTCGTGTACGACGCGCACAGCGGCGAGTTCTCGTTCCGCGAGGGCCCGGTGTTCACGAACCTGCTGCTGGCCGACGAGATCAACCGCACGCCGCCGAAGACGCAGTCGTCGCTGCTGGAGGCGATGGAGGAGCGGCAGGTCTCGATCGACGGCACGCCGCGGCCGTTGACCGTCCCGTTCATGGTGATCGCGACGCAGAACCCCGTGGAGTACGAGGGCACCTACCCGCTGCCGGAGGCGCAGCTGGACCGGTTCCTGCTCAAGCTCACCATGCCGGCGCCCTCGCGTGAGGACGAGGTCGGCATCCTCTGGCGTCACGCGCAGGGCTTCGACCCGCGGGACCTCGCGGCCGCGGGCATCCGCCCCGTCGCCGGTGCCGAGCAGCTCGCGACCGCGCGCCAGGCCGTGGCCCGCGTGACGATCGGTCCCGAGGTCATCGGCTACGTCGTGGACCTGTGCCGCGCGACGCGGGAGCTGCCGGCCGTGCGCATCGGCGTTTCCCCGCGTGGCGCAACGGCTTTGCTCGCCGTCACGCGGGCGTGGGCCTGGCTCGCCGGTCGCGACTACGCGACGCCCGACGACGTGAAGGCGCTGGCCCGGCCCGCGCTGCGGCACCGGCTCGACGTGCGGCCCGAGGCCGAGCTCGAGGGCGTGACCGCAGACGGGGTTCTCGACCGGGTGCTGGCCTCCGTGCCGGTGCCGCGCTGAGCGGTGGCCCTCACCGGGCGGCTCGGGCTGCTGGCGCTGCTGGGTGCGCTGGTGGTCGGGCTGCTGTTCCCGTCCGCGGCCGGCGTGCTCGGCGTCGTCGTGGTGCTGCTCGTGCTGGTGGCCGTGGACCTCGTGTTCGCCGGCAGCGTGCGCGCGCTGCGGTTTTCGCGCGGTGGCACCACTTCCGTGCGCCTCGGTGAGCCCGCCGAGGTCACCCTGACGGTCACGAATCCGGGCCGCCGCGGGGTGCGCGGGTTGCTGCGCGACGCGTGGCCGCCGAGCGCGGGCGCCGACGACCGCCACCGGATCTCCGTGCCACCGGGCGAACGGCGGGTCTTCACCACCGCGATGCTGCCGACTCGCCGTGGCGACCGCCAGGCGTTCCGCGTGACCGTGCGCGCTGCGGGACCGCTGGGACTCGCGGCGCGCCAGGGTTCGCACGAGGTGCCGTGGTCGGTGCGGGTGCTGCCGCCGTTCCACAGCCGCAAGCACCTCCCGTCACGGCTGGCGCGGCTGCAGCAGCTCGACGGCCGCAGTGCGGCGATGATCCGCGGCCAGGGCACGGAGTTCGACTCCCTGCGCGAATACGTGGCGGGCGACGACGTCCGCTCCATCGACTGGCGCGCCACCGCCCGCGCGGCCGACGTGATGGTCCGCACCTGGCGCCCGGAACGCGACCGGCACGTGGTGCTCGTCCTCGATACGGGCCGCGTGTCCGCCGGCCGCGTCGGCGACGCGCCCCGGCTCGACGCAGCAATGGACGCCGCGCTGCTGCTGGCCGCCTTGGCCTCCCGTGCGGGGGATCGCGTGGACCTGCTGGCCTACGACCGCCGCGTGCGCGCCGCCGTGCCGGGCTCGTCGGCCACGACGTTGCTGCCGTCGCTCGTGAACGCCATGGCGCCGCTCGAACCGTCCCTCGTCGAGACCGACTCCCGCGGCATGGTCGCGGCGATCCTCCAGCGCACCCGCCGCCGTGCGCTTGTCGTGCTCCTGACGGGCCTCGATGCGGCGCCGCTGGAGGAGGGCCTGTTCCCCGTGCTCAGCTCCCTGACCTCGCGACACCAGGTGATCGTCGCGTCCGTGGCCGACCCCCGCGTCGCCGAGATGGCCCGCGCCCGCGGCGACGCCGAAGCCGTCTACGACGCCGCCGCGGCCGAGCGCACCCTCGCCGAACGCGCCTCCGTCACGGCCCGCCTGAGCCGCCGCGGCGTCGAGGTGGTGGATGCCGTGCCGGAAGACCTGCCACCGGCGTTGGCTGACCGGTACCTGGCGCTGAAGGCCGCGGGCCGGCTGTAGGGGAGTTCGCGCCGCAATCCGTTGCGCCGGACGGTCCTTTGCGGACTCCCGTTCCGCCTGCGTGGTGTTCTGCGTGGCCGGTCTCGCGAAAATCGTTGAGCAAGGGAAACGATGAAGAAGTAGTGGATCACGGCCGCGGTCGCCGCATCGCCAAGCGCGACGAGAATCGGCCTCGCGTGCGTGCAGCAGGGGCTCGCGGGCGTGCAGACGGACCTGCCGGTGATCGTGAGCCGGCTCCACGGGGTCCGGCCGAACAGGACCTCCCGCGGCAGCCGGTGCACCTGCCGCGGCAGGTCGACGCCGTGCTCGCCCCGCGCCGTCGAGGCGCGGCTCCACGCCGGGGTCGGCACTCGTTGGAGTGGCTTCCCTTGGTGCGTCGCGGCCGGTGCTGTTAAGCCGGAAGCAACTTCGGCTCGAGGAAGTGCTCGCGTGCGTCGGCTGCTGTCCGTGGTGGTGCTGCTGTTCATCGGGTCCGGCGAGGTCGCGCACGCGGCCGACGGCGCGCCCGTCTACCTCGCCGACGGTGGTGGCACGGTCTCGCTCGCCACCGCCGGCGGCAAGGTGCAGCTGGCCGATGCGAAGGACCCGGGAGCGGCCTGGACGTACGACAAGGCCTCCCAGCACTACCGCAATGTCGCGAGTGGACAGTGTCTCGCCGCGCAGAGTCCCGTCGACGGGGTGGGTGTGCTGCTGGCCGCCTGCGCCGACGGGGACCACAAGCAGCAGTGACGTCGCGTCGCGGACAACCCGGGGCTGGTGGCGATCGCGAACATCGCCACCGCGCGCTGCCTCACCGCCGAGGCGCCGACGCCGGGCGCGCGGCTGTACCAGGAAGTCTGTTCGCTGCCGGGCCTGTCCAACGCGTGGGCCGCGGGCGGCCGCACGCTCGCCATCCTGTCCGGCAACGGCCAGCACCTGGGCCACGAAAGACCCCGCGGCGCCGTTCGTGGTCCGCGTGATCAGCGAGAACGGCCAGCCGGCGCCCGAGGTGCCCGTCACCTTCTACGTCCACGCCGCCCGGGCGCAGAACGTGCTGGTCTTCGAAGGCGGCAAGGACACCGCACAGGCCAAAACCGGCGCCAACGGAGAAGCCACCAGCCCCAGGCTCGTCCTGACCGACCCCGGCGAGTTCGACATCCGCTTCACCGGCAGCGCCACCCTCGACGACGGCAACTCCATCGCCTTCGAGGGCAGCTGCCTCTGCTAGCCCGCTTCCGGCAGCGCGTCCCCGGTGTAGCGGCGGTCGAGATCGCCCAGCTCCCCGTCGCGAGCGGCGCGGCGGCCGAGCGTGAAGACGTAGGTCAGGAACAGCAGCTCCACGACCGCGCCGGTGCCGATGCGCACCCACGTCGGCCAGCCCGATGGCGTGACGAAGGCCTCGATCACGCCGGACACCAGCAGCACGCACGCCAGTCCCAGCGCGATCACGACCACGGACCGGCCCTGTTCGGCCAGGGCCGCGCTGCGTGAGCGGCGGCCGGGGTCGATCACGGTCCAGCCGAGCTTCAGGCCGGTGCCCGCGGCGATGAACACGGCCGTCAGCTCCAGCAGGCCGTGGGGCAGGAGCAGGCCGAGCAGCACGTCGCCGCGGCCGGCGGAGGACATCAGGCCGATGGCGATGCCGGCGTTGAGCGAGTTGAGCCACAGCGCGCTGATCACGGGCAGACCCAGCGCGACCCCCAGGAACAGGCAGGTCGCGGCCACCCACGCGTTGTTCGTCCACACCTTCGCGGCGAACGAGCTCGCCGGCCCGGTCGAGTAGTACGTCTCGTACTGGCCGCCGGGCGCGGTCATGGCTTTGATCTCGTCGGGAGAGACCAGCGCCGAACGCACGGAGTCGTCGCCCGCGATCCACACGCCGAGCACGGCCATCACGACCACCGACGCCAGCGCGGCGGGGATCCACCAGCGCCGGCTGAGGTACACCGCAGCCGGGAAGCGGCGGGTGAAGAACAGCGCCACCTCGCGCCACGCCGGGCTGTGCGAGCCCGTGACGGCCGACCGGCCCCGCGCGACCAGGGCCGACAGCCGGGCCAGCAGGGCCGGGTCGGGCGCCGTCGAGCGGATGATCGACAGGTGCGTCGCCGTGCGCTGGTAGAGCGTCACGAGCTCGTCGGCCTCGGCCCCGGACAGCCTGCGCTGCCGCACGAGCTCGCCGAGCCGGGCCCACTCCGCACCGTGCGCCGCGACGAAGACGTCGACGTCCACCCGATCACCTCCTGGAACCCCAGCCTAGGGCTCACTAGGCTTGCCCGGTGCAGGAAGAGTCCGATCTCGTCACCGGTGAGGCCGTGGTCCTCGACCTTCGGGTGGCCAAGCTCGCCAGCCGCGGCGTCGCGATGCTGCTCGACGTACTGGTGCAGGGCGCGCTCCTGCTGATCGTCGTGGTCACTGTGGCCGCGACCTCGTCCGACCTCGACCCGGCGCTCACGATCGCGCTGCTGCTGTCGGTGTTCGTGCTGATCGTGATCGGTTACCCGGTGCTGTTCGAGACCCTCACCCGTGGCAAGTCGCTCGGCAAGATGGCGCTCGGTCTGCGCGTGGTCCGTCTCGACGGCGGCCCCATCCGCTTCCGCCACGCCCTCACCCGCGCCCTCGCCGGCTTCTTCGTCGACTTCTGGGCGCTCGGCTTCCTGGGCGCGGTGGCCGTGATCGTGTCGCTGAGCTCGTCGAACGGGCGCCGCGTCGGTGACTACCTCGCCGGCACTCTGGTGATCCGCGAACGCGTGCCGCAGAGCGCACAGGCCTACGTCGCGATGCCGCCGGGCCTCGAAGGCTGGGCCGCGCAGCTCGACCTCAGCCGCCTGCCCGACGATCTGGCGCTCGCCGCGCGCCAGTACCTGAACCGCTTCCACGAGCTGCGACCCGACGCGGCCCACGCGCTCGGCCAAGGGCTCGCCGACCAGACGGCCCATGCCGTGGGGGTGGCGGTGCCGTACGGCATGCCGGCGTGGGTGTTCCTCTCGGCGGTGCTGGCGGAACGCCGCAACCGTGACCAGGCGAGGCTGGCGCAGCAGGTGCACGCGGGGCCGCCGCCGGCTTACGCGGGGCCGCAGCAGCAGGACCATCAGCCGCGGCCGTTCCAGCAGCAGCCGCCGGCCCCGCAGCCCGCGCCGCAGGAGCCGGAGAACCCCTTCACCCCGCCGAGCTGACCGGCGCTCCTCGAACTCGCCACGGCGCTCGCCGGGCTCACCGCCGACGTCACCGCCACGGCCCACCCCGACGGCTCCGTCACGGTCACCGAACAGGTCACCACCGGCACGCCCGCCACCCACCGCATCGCGCTGCGCGTGCCCACCACCGACGACGAGGACCGCGTCTACACCGTCCGCGACGTCCGCCGCACCGGCTCCGGCCACCTCGACGAGGACGCCGACGGCCTTGCCGCGACCTACACCGGCCGCGCCACACTTCCGTACACAGTGGACGGTGCCGTCGCCGACGGCGGGCAGCTGCGCTGGCAGGTCACCGGCGGCTGGGACGCCGACCTCACCCGCCTCACCGCGGCGTTCAGCGCCCCCGGGATCTCCACAGTGGACTGCTACGCCGGCGTCATCGGCTCGGCCCGCCACTGCACGTTCTCGTAGCTCGGAGCCGATGGCATCGCCCGCGTCGAGCAGGACGGCCTGCGCCCCGGCGAGCGCGTGGACCTCGCGGTCGAGATCCCGCCCGGCGCCCTGCCCGCCAACGCCCGGTTTGTCGCGGTCTCCCCGGTTGCGGATTTCTTCAAGGGCCCCGGGGATCCCCGTGCTCGCCCTGGTTCTGCTGCTGATCGCCGCCGTGCCGACGTGGCTGCACCGCCGCCGCGGCAAGAACCGCTTCGAGGTGCTCAGCCGTGGTTAGCCTCCGCGGCTTCGCCGTCGTCCTGGCCGTCTCGGCCCTGGTTCTGGCCGCCACCCGGGCCCGCGCCCAGGACCTGCCGGCACTCCCGCAAAGCGCCGAGGTCACGCTCAAACTCCAGCGCGACGGCACGCTGTCCGTCACCGAGGCCGTCTCCGTCCCGGCCGGCACGACGATGACGCGCACTCTCCCGCTGCGCACCTCCGCCGACGCCGGCCACGACCGGGTGCTCACCGTGCGCGACCTCAGCATCGAGGGCTCCGGCAGCGCGCAGACCTCGGACGACCAGCTCGTCGTCGACCTGCGCGGCGGCACCTCGGCGGTCCGCTACACCGTCGTCGCTGTCGGCACCGTCGGCCGCACGCTCGGCGTCGAGCACCTGAGGTGGGACGTCGCCGGCGGCTGGGACACCCGCCTGGAGCTGCTGCGCGCGACCTTCGCCGCGCCGGACCTGCCCGACGCCGTGACCTGCCTTGCGGGCCCGCCCGGCTCCGCCACCTCGTGCGGCGCTGCGCAGCTCGACCACTCCGGGCTCACGCGCGTGTCGGTGTCGAAGCTCGCGCCGGTCGACCGTGTGGAGCTCACCGCGGAGCTGCCCGCCGGCACGGTGCCCGCGACCGAACAGCTCGTGCCCGCGAAGTCCGTCGCCGGCGCCTTCCTCGTCATCACCCCGATCCTGGCCGCGTGGCTCGCCTTCGCGGCGCTCGTCCTCGCGGGCCTCGCCACGGTGCTGCTCCTGCGCCGCCGCGACCGGGTCGTCGTGCTCCCGGTCCGCCTCGACGCCGGCGGCCAGTTCTCCTCACCGCAGGGCGTGCTCCCCGGCCACCTCGGTTTCCTGCTCACGGGCCGCACCGACGACCTCGACGTCGCCGCCACCGTGCTCGACCTCTGCGTCCGCAACTACCTGTGGGTCAGCGAGCAAGAAGGCTGGACCCTGCACCGCCGCAACCCGCCGGACGAGTACCTCACCGCCTTCGAACGGACGGTCTACGAAACCGCCGTCCCCGGCGATTCGGCGCCGCTGTCGACCATCACGCCGGACATCGAGGACGAACTGCGCACGGCAGTCGTCCGCCGCGGCTGGCTCCCGCGCCGGCTCGCCCTGCCGGCCAGAATCGCCGTCCGTCTCTGCTGCTACGGCGCCTTCCTCACCGCCCTGCTGGCCTTCGCCGCCGGCTACGCGAACCTCGGCCTGGTCGTCGTCGCCACCGGCGCCGCCCTCGGCCTCTTCGCCGCGTGGCTGCCCCCGCGCACGCGGGACGGCAGCCTTCTCCGTGACCAGCTCCTCGGCCTGCGCGCCGAACTGGCCGACCCGGCGGAAGTCACCGAACTGATTTTCTCCCGCGCCCTCCCGTACGCCCTCGCGCTTGGCGAGCCGGCCGTTGGCTCGGGACACTCGCGGAACCGGACTGTTCGCTGCAGGCGTACTGGTTCGGTGCCTCCGCCACACCCGCCCGGATCAGCGCTTTCCTGGCCGCCCTCGGCGCCGCGACCACGAGGGCGCGCCCGGCGCTGGGAGCGGTGCCACCAGCCGAGCCGAGGGTCGGGTCCTCTGCGTAGGGTGGGGGGCATGGCCGATCCCGAGCTCGTCCGTTTCACGATTGACAACGGTCTGCGCGTGGTGCTCGCCCCGGACCCGACCGCGCCTGTTGTCGGGGTCAGCGTGCACTACGACGTGGGCTTCCGTTCCGAGCCGGAGGGGTTGACGGGTTTCGCGCACCTCTTCGAGCACTTGATGTTCCAGGGCAGCGAAAGCCTGGAGAAGCTGGCCCACTTCCGCCACGTGCAGTCGAGCGGCGGGACCTTCAACGGGTCCACCCACCCCGACTACACCGACTACTACGAGGTGCTGCCCTCGGCGGCCCTCGAGCGCGCGCTGTTCCTCGAAGCCGACCGCATGCGCGCACCGAAGCTGACCGCGGAGAACCTGGCGAACCAGATCGAGGTCGTCAAGGAGGAGATCCGCCTCAACGTGCGCAACCGCCCGTACGGCGGGTTCCCCTGGATCCTCCTGCCGCCGGTGCTGTACTCGACGTTCGCCAACGCCCACGACGGCTACGGCGCGTTCGAGGACCTCGAAGGCGCGACGCTCGACGACTGCGCCGCCTTCTTCGACACCTACTACTCGCCGGCCAACGCGGTGCTCACCGTCGCCGGCGACTTCGAGGCGGAGAACGCCAAGGCGCTCATCCAGAAGCACTTCGGCGACGTGCCGCACCGGCCCGCGCCGGTCCGTCCGTCGTTCGCCGAGCCGCTGCCCACCACCGAGCTGCACGGCGAGCACGAGGACGCGCACGCGCCGCTGCCCGCGATCGCGGTGGGCTACCGCATGCCCGACCCGATCAACGACCTCGACGGTTATCTCGCGTACCTCGTGCTGGCCGGCGTCCTCACCGACGGTGACGGCTCCCGACTGCAGCAGCGCCTGGTGCACCGCGAGCCGCTGGTGGTCGACATCGGCGCCGGTGCCGGGCTGTTCGGGCCGTTCGAGGCGCGCGACCCCGACACGTTCACGATCACCGCGATCCACCCACCGGACGTCGAGCGCGAGCGCGTGCTGGCCGCCCTCGACGAGGTGCTGGACGAGCTCGCGACGACACCGCCCGACGAGCAGGAGCTCAAGAAGGTGACCGCGCGCTGGGCCGCGAGCCTGCACTCGGAGCATGACCGGCTGGTGTCGCGCACGCTGGCGCTGGGCGCGTTCGAGCTGCTCTACGGCGACGCGTCGCTGGTGCACCGGCTGGCCGACCGCATGTCGGCGGTCACCGGCGAAGCCGTGTCGGCCGCGGCGAAGGCGCTGCGCCCCGACGCGCGCGCCGTGCTCGTCGTGAAGCCCGCCGCCAACACCGAAGGGATCGAAGAGCAGTGACTTCGGCTACGCATCGCAGCGCGCAGGAGATCGGGCGCACCGCGACCGGTCCGCGTCCGCTGCCCGAGCTGGGCGCGCAGCGCGCCGCCACCGACCTGTCCCATGTGGACACCACGCTGAGCAACGGCCTGCGCGTGCTGGCCGTGCGCAAGGCTTCGGTGCCGCTGGTGGAGGTGCGGCTGTGGATCCCGTTCGCGGGGGAGGACGCACTGCACCCGGCCACCGCGGAGGTGCTGGCCGAGACGCTGCTCACCGGCACCGCGAAGCGCGACCGGGTGGAGATCGACGCCGAGCTGGCGCTGATCGGCGGTGACCTCGGCGCGGGCGTGGACCCGGAACGCTTGTACCTCAACGGTTCCGCGCTCTCCGAAGGCCTGCCGACGTTGCTCGACGTGCTCGGCGACGTGCTGACGGGCGCCACCTACGGCGAGCCCGAGGTGACCCGGGAACGCGAGCGGCTGATCGAGCGCATCGCGGTGTCGCGCACGCAGCCGCGCACGATCGCGCGGGAGGCGTTGCAGAAGCAGCGCTACGGCGACCACCCCGTGACGCGGGAGGTCCCGCAGGCGGACGACGTTGCAGTGGTGACGCCGGAGCAGGTGCGGGCGCTGCACGCGGCTTCGGTGCTGCCGCGCGGTTCCGTGCTGGTGATCGTGGGCGACATCGACCCCGACACCGTGCCGGCCGAGCTCGAGCGCGCGCTCGGCGGCTGGGCTTCTAACCGCTCGGCTCTCGTCCTGCCCCCGCTGCCGGAGCTGACCGGCGGCAACGTGCTGCTGGTGCCGCGCGTCGGCGCCGTGCAGTCGCAGATCCGGCTTTCGGCGCAGACGGTGGCCCGCACGCACCCGTCGTACCCGGCGCTGCAGCTGGCGAACCTGGCCTTCGGCGGGTACTTCTCCTCGCGCCTGGTCGAGAACATCCGTGAGGACAAGGGTTACACCTACGGCGCCCACTCCGGGTTCGAGTTCACCGGCGAGAACGCGGTGGTGAACGTCGACGCCGACACGGCCAACGAGGTAACCGCGGCCGCGCTGCTCGAAACGCGCTACGAACTGGCGCGCCTCGGGCTCGTGCCGCCGACGGCCGAGGAGGTGGAGTCGGTGCGCCAGTACGCGATCGGCTCGCTGCTCACCTCCACGTCGTCGCAGTCGGGCCTGGCCGGGCAGCTGATGGCGCTGGCGACCACGGGTCTCGGCGTCGAATGGCTGCAGGAGCACCCGGCGCGGCTCGCGGCCGTGACCGGGGAGCAGGTGGCCGAGGCGGCGCTGGAGTACTTCGCGCCCAAGCGGTTCACCGGCGTGGTGGTCGGCGACGCGGAGCTGCTCGCGCCGAAGCTGACCGCACTGGGCGACGTGACGGTGGGCTCGGAGACGACGGACTGATGACCGTACCGTTCGCCCTGGAGTCGCTGCCGACCCTGTCCCGGTCCACTGTGGACCGTCAGGAGACGTTGCGCACCAACCCGGAACGCCTGATCTCCAAGTGGTCCGAAGCCCGCGTGGTGCTGCTCGACGACACCGGCCGGACGCCGGTGGTCGAGGGCAGCTCCTCGCTGGCCGCCCGCAAGGCCATCGACTTCGGCACGGAACCTCCGGCCGACGCGGTGTTCCTCGGCGAGTGGGAGGACACCGACTACTGGTCGCTGCCCGGCCGCCCCGAGGGCGACACGGACACGGTGAAGATGGCCGGCAGCTGGGGCGTGGTCGAAGAGGTCCCGCGCCTCGACGGCGAGATCTGGGTCGAGCTGCGCGGCTACGGCGACCAGCTGGACGACACGTCGGCCGGCCTGTTCACCACCGCGCAGGCCCTGCGCCACTGGCGGCGCCAGTCCCGCTTCTGCACCCGCGACGGCTCGCCCACGAACCTGATCCAGTTCGGCTGGGCCAGCAAGTGCGAGGCCAAGGGCCACGAGGAGTACCCGCGCACCGACCCGGCCGTGATCTGCCTCGTGCACGACCAGGACGGCGTCAACGGCTCCCACGTGCTGCTCGCGCGCCAGCCGGTCTGGCCGGCCGGCCGCTACTCCGTTCTCGCCGGCTTCGTCGAAGCCGGCGAGTCGCTGGAGGGCTGCGTGTCACGGGAGATCCGCGAGGAGGTGGGCGCTGAGGTGTCGGACATCCGCTACCTGGGCAGCCAGCCCTGGCCCTTCCCGCGCTCGATCATGCTGGGCTTCACCGCGCGCGCCGACCGCTCGGCCCCGCTGGTCCCCGCCGACGGCGAGATCGAGGAAGCCCTCTGGGTCTCGCGCGACGAGGTCCGCGCCGCCTTCCGCAACAGCGGCACCGCCACTCCGACGCCCATCGCGGGCGGCGCCTCGGAGATCATCCTGCCGGGCAACTCGTCGATCGCCCGCGTGATGCTGAAAGCGTGGGCTGACGCGGAGGAGTGACCTTCGTTTTGCTCGTGACAGGGCCCTTCCCGGCTTGAGCCGGGGAGGGCCCTTGTCGTTTCGCGTCAAGCGCTCGCCGGCACCTGTCCACAGGGAAGTCGTCGTGCGCGGGGTTGTCCACAGATTCCGTTTCGGCCGTTTTTCGAGGTCAGGGGCCGATAGACTGGGACGGGGACGCCCCCCGAGGGAGGGCGGGGGCTGTGTGTCTCCGGAGGCTGGTGGCATACCTTGGGCCGGTCGTGCCGGTGCCCTCGGAAGCCGGAAGCCGGAAGCCGGAAGCCGGAAGCCGGAAGCCGGCAAGCGGTTCGGCGGGTAGGGATCAGCTGTCAGACCGCGAAACAGTGGCATGGGCGGTGGGCGAGTGCGCTGCGCGGTTTGTGACCCTGCCGCGCTGCCCGCCGGTTACGCACCCGGCTTGGTCCCTGACGCCAGGGCCACGAAGATCGGACCCCGCCCGCTACTCGCCGCCGAGCGCCAGTGTTGCAAACACCGCAACAGCAGCGGGCTCGCGCGGCCCTCGTCGGATACTCCCGACCGCACACGCTGAGCACCTACCCGGTCACCCGCCGCCGCCTGAAACCTTCTCGACTCGAAGTGTTACCCGCTCGTTCCGGATGACCATTGACGCGATGTGTCCCCGCTCACTACAGTCGCCCGAAACCGTCTGTAAAGTATCCTAATTAAGGGGTCGCGGTGCGCGCCGGAAGCCCGAGGATGTTGCGCGAGATCAACGATCGCGCGGCGATCGAGGCGTTGCTGCGCGGCGGGCCGCTCACGAGGGCGGAGCTCGAGGTCGTGATCGGGCTGTCGAAGCCGGCGACGGCGCAGCTGCTCACGCGCCTGGAGCAGGACAACCTGGTGGGCAAAGCCGGCGAACGCGCGGGCGGCGGGCGCGGACCGCGGGCCCAGCTGTGGGCGGTGAACGGCAGCCTCGCCCACGTCGCCGCCGTGGACCTCACGCCGCACGTCGCCGATTTCGTGATCGCCGACATCGCGGGAACCGTGCGAGCCGAGTACCAGGTCGAGCTGCCCGTGCACGAAGGCGCCGACGTGATCGGCACCTTCGGCAAGGCCCTCAAGCACGTCACCGAGAAGGCCGGCAAGAACCTCGCCGACCTGGCCAACGTCGTGATCGGCGCGCAAGGCGCGTTCGACCCGCGCACCGGCCTGCTCTCCTCCGCGCCCCACATCCCCGGCTGGCTCGGGTTCGACGTCCCGGCAAGGCTCAGCGAAGAGCTCGGCCTCGCCGTCGCCATCGAGAACGACGTGAACCTGGTGGCCGTCGAGGAGATGACGGTCGGGAAAGCCCAGGATGTCGACGACTTCGTGATGGTCTGGCTCTCCGAAGGCGTCGGTGGCGCCGTGGTCATCGGGCGCCGGTTGCTGCGCGGCGCGACCGGCGGTGGCGGCGAGATCGACTGGATGCGCGTGCCCGATCCGGCCACTGTGGACACCGGCGACCGCTGGCCCGAGGCCGGCGCGCGTTTCGGCAACCTTGTGGACTCGCCCGCCATCACGCGCCTCGCGAAGGCCCACGGCCTGACCGCGAGAACCGGCCCGGAGGCCGTGGCAAAGGCGAAGACCGGGAAAAACCAGGCCTTCCTCGACGACCTGGCCCGCCGCGTCGCCGGCGGCCTCGCGAGCCTCGTGGCCGTGGCCGACCCGCAGCTCATCCTGCTCTCCGGCGACACGAGCCGGGCCGGGGGCGAGGAGTTCGCCACGCTGGTCGCGGAAAAGCTGCACGAACTCGTCCTGCCCCGCACGCCCGTCGCGCTCGCTTCGGTGCAGGGCAACGCCGTGCGCGCGGGCGCGTTGCAGTCCGCGCTCGCCACCGCCCGTGAAGGCGTCTTCGGCGTCGTCACCCCCACGCTCCGCGGGCCGAGCCGACCCGCAGAGGACACAGCGGGAGCGCCGCGGACGGCGCTGCCGAGCTCTGCCCCGTCCCCGACCGAGTAACCACCATGAGGAGGAGGGTCATGGCCCCCACGACCCGCATGCGGAGGACCGCGCGAAGGCGTGGTTCTCTGCTGCTGTCCGCCGCGGCCGCCGCCACGCTGCTGGCGACCGCCGCGTGCGGCGCGGCCGCGCCGAGCGGTTCGGGCGACGCCGCCGCGCCGCCGAACAAGGACGACAAGCTCACCCTCACCGTCTACAGCAAGTTCACCGACCGCGAGTACGGCGTGGTCACGGCCGCGTTGAACAAGCTGAAGGCCAAGTACCCCAACATTACCATCAACCACGAGGGCAACCAGGACGACGACAAGCTCACGCAGTCGATCCGCGGCGGCAACCCGCCCGACGTGGCCATCTCCTTCTACACCGACAACCTCGGCGCGTGGTGCTCCACCGGCAGCTTCCAGGACCTCAAGCCGTACCTGGACCGCGACAAGATCGACGTGAACCAGATTCCCGAGGCGGTGCGCGACTACACGTCGTACCAGGGCAAGCGCTGCGCCATGCCGATGCTCGCCGACGTCTACGGCCTCTACTACAACAAGGACATGTTCGCGGCGCACGGCATCTCCTCGCCGCCGAAGACCACGACCGAGCTGTTCGAGGACGCGAAGAAGCTCACCGAGTTCAACGCGGACGGCTCGATCAAGACGATGGGCTTCATCCCGGCGATGCCGTTCTACGCCAACCAGGCGCAGTACTGGGCCCCGAATTTCGGCGCGCAGTTCATCGGCCCCGACGGCAAGTCGTCGATCTCGTCCAGCCCCGGCTGGAAGGCGATGTTCGAGTTCCAGAAGAAGCTCATCGACTTCTACGGCGGCCACGACAAGGTCGAGAAGTTCAAGGCCGGCCTCGGCGACGAGTACTCCGCCGACAACGGCTTCCAGAAGGGCAAGCTGGCGATGATGTACGACGGTGAGTTCCGCACCGCGTTCATCAAGGACCAGACCCCGACGCTGAACTACGCCACCGCGCCCGCGCCGGTGCTCGACAGCATGGCCGATCACTACGGCGCCGGCTTCGCCACCGGCACGATCATCGCGATCCCCAAGGGCGCCAAGAACCCCGGCGCCGCGTGGGAGCTGATCAAACAGGTCACACTCGACACCGACACGCTCGTGGACATGGCCAACGGCCTGAAGAACGTGCCCAGCACCACGGCTTCGCTGTCCTCGCCGAAGCTCGACGCGCCGCCGCAGTTCAAGACGTTCCTCGACATCTACGGCAGCGGCAAGCTGGTTGCCAACCCGTCGACGCCGATCGGCGACGCCTTCCTGAAGGCGGTCAACGACTTCGCCGAGAAGTGGCAGGCCGGTTCCGTGCCCGACCTCGACGCCGGTCTGAAGCAGGTCGATGCCCAGGTGAACGACGAGTTGGCGCAAAAAGGATCGGGCGGATGACTCCGCCTGATGGCGCCTCGGCGGTGAAAAGTACCTCGACGCGCGTTCTGGAAGCGAGGACCCCGCCCGCACCGGCGAAGGTGCGGGCGGGGTCCCGCCGGGCCAAGCGCCGTCGCACGGTGTTCTACTTCATGGCGCCGGCGACGCTGGGGTTCCTGATCTTCTTCGGGTACCCGCTCATCGCCACGGTCTACTACTCGTTCACCCGCTACGACCTGATCAACCCTCCACAGTGGATCGGGTTCGACAACTACGTGCGCATGTTCACCAGTGAGCCGCTGGTAAAAACCGCCGCGTACAACACGTTGTGGCTCGTGATCATCCTGACGATCTGCCGGGTGCTGTTCTCGCTCGGCGTCGCGTCGGTGATCTCGCGGCTGAAGTCCGGCGTCGGCCTGGTGCGCACGCTGTGCTACCTGCCCACGCTCGCACCGCCGGCCGCGGCGACGCTCGCGTTCGTCTTCGTGTTCAACCCGCAGTTCGGCCCGGTCAACCGGTTCCTGCACCTGGTAGGTATCGACGGCGGGCTGTGGTTCAACAGCCCGGTGATGTCGAAGCCGTCGCTCACGTTGCTGGCGCTGTGGGGTTCGGGCGAGCTGATGATCATCATCCTGGCCGCTCTGCTCGACGTGCCGGCCGAGCAGTACGAGGCGGCCGAGCTCGACGGCGCCGGCGCGGTCCGCAAGTTCTGGCACGTCACGCTGCCCACGATATCTCCGGTGCTGCTTTTCGGTGTGGTCAACTCGATGATCTACGCGCTGCAGTTCTTCACCCAAGCCATCGTGGCGGCGTCCGCCTCGGCGGGCACAGCCGACGTGGCCGGCAACTCGAAGCTGATCGGCGCACCGGAGAACTCCACGTTGACGTACCCGATCTGGTTGTACGTACAGGGTTTCCGCTACTTCAACATGGGCTACGCGGCGGCGATGGCCGTGCTGCTGTTCATCGTTTCCGCGGGCTTCACGTGGCTGCTCGTCCGGCAGCTTCGTAAGAGTCAGCACCAGGAGGAGGGGGCATGAACATATACTCGCGCCGGCCTGTTCGTGGCCCCGACCGGGTGCGGGTGTCCCGCAAGAACGGAGTGGGGGCATGACGACGATTTCGGCTCCGGCTTCGAAACCCGCGGCTCCCGTGCCGCCGCGCGTGCAGTTCCGGCGCCAGTGGGACAAGCGGCTGGGCTTCATCGCGACCCACGCCATCGGTATCGCGCTCGGCGTGATCTTCGTGTTGCCGCTGCTGTTCGTGTTCCTCACCGCGGTGATGAAGAGCGACCAGGCGATGACGTCGAGCCTGTGGCCCACGGAATGGCATTTCGAGAACTTCGTCGAGGTGTTCAAGAAGGCGCCGCTGCTGGAGTACTTCGGCAACAGTCTGCTGTACTCGGCGCTCGCGACTCTCGGCGCGCTCGTGTCGGCCGTCCCGGCGGCGTACGGCCTGGCGAAGCTCAAGTGGCGTGGCCAGAATCTGTTTTTCATGCTCACGGTGGCCGCGATGATGCTGCCTCCGCAGGTCACGGTCGTGCCGCTGTACGACCTGTGGGTGCGGATGGGTCTCACGGGCACTCTCGTTCCGCTGATCGTGCCGTACTTCTTCTTCGACGCGTTCTCGATTTTCCTGCTGCGCCAGTTTTTCCTTACCATCCCCAAGGATTACCTGGAAGCGGCGAAGATCGACGGCTGCAACGAGTTTCGCGCGATGACCCGGGTGCTGTTGCCCATGGCCAAGCCCGGGATCGCGGCCACCGCGATGTTCTGTTTCCTGTTCACCTGGAACGACTACTTCGGACCGCTGCTCTACACCGGTGAGAACCAGGACAACTGGCCGCTTTCGCTGGCCATCGCCTCGTTCCGCGGCATGCACCACGTGGAGTGGAACCTCACGATGGCCGCGACCGCGCTGATCATGGCGCCGGTGATCGTGCTGTTCGTGTTCGCGCAGAAGTCGTTCGTCAAGGGCATCACGTTCACGGGAGTCAAGGGATGAAGCTGGCAGTCGTCGGTGGCGGGTCCACCTACACGCCGGAGCTGATCGACGGAATCGCGGGCCGGCGGTCCACTCTGGACGTCGACGAGATCGTGCTGATCGACCCGGACGCCTACCGCGTGGAGACCGTCGGCGCGTTCAGCCAGCGGCTGCTCGACCACGCCGGGCACCCGGCGCGGGTCCGCACCACGGCGAACCTGGAGGACGGCGTCGAGGGCGCTTCGGCCGTGCTCATCCAGCTGCGGGTGGGCGGGCAGAAGGCACGGGCGTCGGACGAGACGTTCCCGCACGCGTGCGGCTGCGTCGGCCAGGAGACAACCGGCGCGGGCGGTCTGGCGAAGGCCCTGCGCACGGTGCCGGTGGTGCTCGACATCGCCGAGCGCGTGCGCAAGGTCGCGGGTGACGACACGTGGATCGTGAACTTCACGAACCCCGTTGGCATCATCACGCGGGCGCTGCTGCAGGAAGGTCATCGCGCGGTGGGGCTGTGCAACGTCGCGATCAACCTGCAGCGGAAGTTTGCCAAGCTCCTGGGCGCGTCGACGGAGGAAGTGCGGCTCGTCCACACGGGACTCAACCACCTGAGCTGGGAACGCGGCGTGCTCGTCGACGGCGTCGACCGGCTGCCGGAACTGCTGGACCGGCACGCGGAATTCCTGAGCGAGGAGGTGACCGCGCCCGTCGAGTGGATGCGCCGGATGAACGCCGTGCCGTCGTACTATCTGAAGTACTACTACTCGCACGACGCGCAGGTGGCCAAGCAGCTCACCGAGCGCCCGCGCGCCGAGGTGGTGAGCGACGTCGAGGAAGAACTGCTGAAGATCTACCTCGACCCGGAGCAGGTCACCAAGCCGGATTCGCTGGAGAAGCGGGGCGGCGCGTACTACTCGGAGGCCGCCGTGCAGCTCGTACACGCGCTGACGGCGGGCGGGCCGGTGGAGGAGCACGTGGTGAACGTGCGCAACGACGGGACGTTTTCCTTCCTGCCCGACGACGCGGTGATCGAAGTGTCGTCCACTGTGGATTCGTCCGGTGCTCGGGCGATTCCCCAGCAGACGGTGGAGCCGCGTTTCGCCGGCCTCATCGCGGCGGTGACTGCCTACGAGCACCTCGCGCTCGAAGCCGCGGTGAAGGGCGGCCGCGACCGCGTGGCCGACGCGCTGCTGGCCCACCCGCTCGTCGGGCAGTACCCCAAGGCCGACCAGCTGGCCGACTCCCTCGTGTCGATCAACCGCGATTTCCTGCCGTGGACGCGCGGATGAGCGAAGCCGGGCCCGCGGTCGTCGCGATCGACGGGGGGAACAGCAAGACCGAGGTGCTGGTGGTGTCGCGCGGGGGCGGCGTGCTCGCCGAATCGCGTGGCCCCGGCGCCTCGCCGCAAAACGTCGGCGTCGACGGCTGTGTCGCGGCGCTGGAGACGCTGGTGCTGTCGGCCTTGACGGCAGCGGGGCTGCCGACGTCGCGGCCGTTCGGCGTGCACACATCCGCCTACCTCGCGGGGCTGGATTTCCCGCGTGAGGAAGAGGCGCTGCACGCCGCGTTGTTCGCGCGCGGCTGGAGCTCCACCTTGCACGTGGGCAACGACGTGCTGGCTTTGCTGCGCGCGGGCAGTTCCGACGGCACGGGTGTGGCGGTGGTGTGCGGCGCCGGGATCAACGGCGCCGGTGTCGGCCCGGACGGGCGCGTGCACCGCTTTCCCGCGCTGGGCAAGGTCTCCGGTGACTGGGGCGGCGGTTACCGCCTCGGTGAGGAAGCCCTGTGGTGGGCCGTGCGCGCCGAAGACGGCCGCGGGCCTTCCACCGCGTTGCGGGCGGCGGTTTCGGGCTTCTTCGGTGTTTCGCGAGTGTTCGACGTGGTGCAGGGCCTGCACTTCAAGGAGATCGACTCCGCGCGGATCCACGGCCTGTGCCCGCTGCTGTTCGACGTCGCCGCCGGCGGCGACGAGGTCGCGCAGCAGGTGGTGACGCGGTTCGTGGAGGAGGTCAGCGTGTTCGCCGCCGTCATCCTGCGGCGGCTCGACCTGATCCAGTCGGCGCCGGAGATCGTGCTCGGTGGGGGAGTGCTCACGGGCGTCGGCCCGTCGGTGATCTCGGAAATCGAGCGACGCTGCCTGAAGGTGGCTCCGCGCGCGGTCGTGCGCGTGGTCGACGTGAACCCCGTCGTCGGTGCGGCTTTGTTCGGCCTCGACGAGCTGGGTGCTTCCGCAGAGGCGAAAGCCGCTCTCAAGGCCGCCACTCAACGCACCCCGATGTGGCGTTTGGTGCGTTGAGCACACCCAATGTGGCGGGGGGGGGGGGGGGGGGGCCCCCCCCCCCAAAGGGGGGGGGGGGGGGGGCGCCCCCCCCTGTGTTTGAGGGGTCGCCCCCCGGCGGTGGGGGGGGGTGAAACCCCCCCCCGCCCC
>NZ_JBFAAJ010000018.1:18669-49361 GCF_040639695.1 Amycolatopsis sp. NPDC023774 | reverse complement strand
TTGTCTTCCCCCCCCCTCCCGCGCCCCCCACACCCCCCCCGCGTTGGGGTGTTTTTGGGCTTTCCCACCCCCCTTGGGGTGTTGGGGTGCGTTCAGCGCACCGAACGCCACATCGGGGCGGTGGGAGCCTCAGCCCACGATGTTCTTCCCGGTCTCCAGCACGGACTTGAGGTCGGAAAGCACCCAGGCCCAGCCACCACCCGCGTTCTCACCCGGACCGGCGTCGACGTTCTCCATCGCACCCGACACGAGCGCCGCGTGCCCGGGCGCGCCCGTGACGTCGTGGGTCACGGTCAGTCTGGTACCGGCGGTCTTGGTTTCCTCGATGTCGTACGTGAGCGTGGTGTAGGGCTCCGCGATCAGGTTCGGGTCCATCAGCAGCTTCCACGTGATCACGAGCTTGCGCGGCGGGTCGGACTCGAGCACCTCGCCGTCCAGCAGGTCACTCGTGAACCCCGCGTCGATGAACTCCTGCGTCGGCTTGGTGCGGTGCTTGCCGCCCGTCTTGAGGTCGAACTCGGCCAGCCCGGAGTACCCGTACTTCTGCGTCCACTCCGGCTTGGTGATCGCGTCCCAGATCGCCTGCGGCGTCGCCTTGATGTACACGCGGTTGACCTGCACGGTCTTGGTCTCGGTCATTTCGGTGGCTCCCTCTCCAGATCGCTCTTGAGCTCCATCAGCGCCGACACGTGGCGCTCGGTGTACTTGTCGATCCACCGGTCGTGGATCTCCCGGATCGGCACGGGGTTGAGAAAGTGGAGCTTCTCCCGCCCCTCCTTGCGCGTGATGACGAGCCCGGCCTCCTCGAGCAGCTTGAGGTGCTTCATCACCCCGAACCGCGTCATGTCCACTTCGGACTCCAGCTCGGTGAGCGTGCGGCCGTCATGCTCGAACAGCCGGTCCAGCAGGCCCCGGCGGGTCGGATCCGCCAGCGCCTTGAACACCAGGTCGTCGTCAGGCACACGACGAGAATAGGTGACCAAAAGGTCACGTGTCAACCCGTGCTCGCGCCAGGGTGTGGTGTTTGTGCTGATCAGCGAGTTCGGTGGCACCCTGCTCGTGCCAGGGGAGGGCGACCCCGGCACTGCCTGGCAGCCTCGCCTCGGCTTGATCCGGAGGGTTCCGGCCTGGGCAAGCCTGGCCGATCGGCTGCGACGACTTCGAGCCGGTGCACTCGATCGCGCTGGAAGAACACTTCAGACGCGCGAGATCGAGCGCGAGATCAGCGAGTGCGGCTGCTCGCCGGCGACTGACCCGTCACCCGCTTGAACGCCGCACTGAACGCGCTCTCCGAGCCGTACCCCCACCGGGAAGCCACGGAAGCGACCGTCCGGCCCTCGGCGAGGTCCCGGGTGGCGCCGGAGATCCGCCGGTGCAGCAGGTAGTCCATCGGGGACAACCCCACCAGAGCCTTGAACCGCGTCGCGAACACCGTCCGCGACATCCCCGCCTCGGCCGCCAGGCGGGCCACCGTCCAGCCGAACGCCGGACGCCGGTGCATCGCCGCCAGCGCGGCGCCGATCTGCGGGTCGCGGAAGGCGCCGAGCCAGCCGGTGTCCGAGGACGGGGACAGGAGCGACCGCAGGACCTGGAGGTAGAGGATCTCCGTCAGGTGCTGCCGCATCACTGATCCGCCCGGGCGCGCGGCGGCCGTTTCGTCGGCGAGCAGCCGCAGGGTCGAGTTCAGCACCACGGCCGTGTGCGGGTCGACGATGCGAGCGGAAGCGCCGAGCTCCTCCAGCAATACGGCGACGGCCGGATCCGCGAAGTCGATCACGCCGCCGACCAGCGAAGTGTCCGTGGTCGGACCCACGACACCGAGGTGGTCCCTGAACAGCATCCGGCCTTCGACGGGTGCGACGTCGGGCGAGCTGGCGGTGACGTACGCGGCGTCGCGGCCGATGAGGTAACAGTCGCCTTCGGACAGGAACACCGGGGCGGATCCCTCCGGCAGCACCCAGCACGAGCCCGTCGTCACGGTGATCACCTTGGGGTGCGAGCCGTCGAACCGCACCGCCCACTCGCCACCCGCCGTCAGCCGGGCCGGGAGCGCCGGGCGGACGTCGGCCATCGACAGGACGTCGGCGAGGGGATCCGGACGATCCAGCACGAGCTCCGAACGCTCACTCATGGTCCGCACCCTCCGCTCTGCCTAGCGTGGAAAGCACCCGAGGAAAGGAACCTCCGTGCGATACCAACAACTGGGCGCCACCGGAACTTTCGTGTCCAGGATCGCACTCGGCACCATGACGTTCGGCGGCTCCGGCCGGAAGCCGTGGGACGTGATCGGCGGCCTGGACCTCAAGGCGGCCGACGAACTGGTCGGCATCGCCCTGGACCAGGGCGTGAACCTCATCGACACGGCCGACATGTACGCCGGCGGCGAGACCGAGGAGCTGCTGGGCAAGATCCTCAAGGGCCGCCGCCGCGACGTGGTGCTCGCCACCAAGGCCTACTCGCGCATGGGCGCCGGTCCCAACGAGGTGGGGCTCTCCCGTGTCCACTTGCGCCACGCGATCGAGGACAGCCTCCGCCGCCTCGGCACCGACCACATCGACCTCTACCAGATCCACGCCCACGACCACCTGACGCCGCTCGACGAGACGCTGGCCGCCCTCGACGACGCCGTCCGCCAGGGCAAGATCAGCTACGTCGGCACGTCCAACACCTTCGCCTGGCAGCTCGCGAAGGCCCTCGGCGTCGCCGACCTGCGCGGTTACCCGCGGTTCGTGTCGCTGCAGGCGTACTACTCGCTCGTCGGGCGCGACCTCGAGCGCGAGCTGCTGCCGCTGGTCAACGAGGAGAAGCTCGGCCTGCTCGTCTACAGCCCGCTGGCCGGCGGCTTCCTCTCCGGCAAGTTCACCCGCGACAGCCACGACGCCTCCGGCCGCCGCGCCCAGGCCGACACCCCGCCGATCGACCGCGAACGCGGCTACGACATCGTCGACGCGCTGCCGCGAGGTCGCCGACCGCCACGATGTCGGCGTCGCCCGCGTCGCGCTGGCCTGGGTGCTCGCACAGCGCGGCGTGACCAGCGTGATCGTCGGGGCCAAACGGCCCGACCAGTTGCACGAGAACCTCGCGGCCGTCGACCTGGAGCTCACCGGCCAGGACCTCGCCGAGCTGGACGCCGTCAGCGCCATGACACCCGAGTACCCGGCCTGGACGCTCGACGGCGCTTACCCCTCGCGCACCCCCTAAACCAGCGCGCCCAGCGGCAGGATCAACGCGATCGACACCACCGAGATCACCGTCTCCATCACCGACCACGTCTTCAGCGTCTGCCCGACGGACATACCGAAGTACTCCTTCACCAGCCAGAACCCGGCGTCGTTCACGTGCGAGAAGAACAGCGAGCCGGCGCCGATGGCCAGCACCAGGAGCGCGTTGTGGGTCGGGTCGAGGGTGGCGGCGAGTGGCGCGACGATGCCGGCGGCGGACACCGTGGCGACGGTCGCGGAGCCCGTCGCCAGGCGGATCGCGACGGCGACCAGCCAGCCGAGCAGCAGCGGCGACAGGTGGGCGCCGGTGGAGAGGTTGGTGATCACGTCACCGACGCCGGCGTCCACCAGCGTCTGCTTGAAGCCACCGCCCGCGGCCACGATGAGCAGGATGCCCGCGATTGGGGCGAGGGAGTCGCTGATGATCGACGACAGTTGCGCGCGGTGCAGGCCCGCCGGGCGGCCCAGCGTGACCATGCCGACGAGGACCGCGAGCAGCAGCGCCACCAGCGGGTCGCCGATGAAGTCGAGCACGCGGCGCACGCCGTTTTCCTTGCCCAGCAGGATGTCCGAGAGCGCCTTCAGCAACATCAGCACCACGGGCAGCAGCACCGTGGTCAGCGTCGCGCCGAAGCTGGGCCGCTTGTCGACCTCGGTGCTCTCCGACTCGGGCACCAGGCGCTGCGGCGGCGTGGCGTCCGGCACCCACCGGGCGGCGACGCGGCCGAACAGCGGGCCGGCGATGACCACCGTCGGGATACCGACGAGCAGGCCGAGCGCCAGCGTGATGCCCACGTTGGCGCCGAGCGCACCCGCCGCGGCCAGCGGCCCGGGGTGTGGCGGGATCAGCCCGTGGAGCACGGACAGGCCCGCGAGCGCCGGGATTCCCAGCAGCAACACGGGTTTCCCGCTGCGCTTGGCGACGAGCAGCACCACCGGGATCAGCATCACGAGACCGATCTCGAAGAACATCGGCAGCCCGATCAACGCGGCCACGAGCGCCATCGCCCACGGCAGCCCGGCGCCGTGCACGCGCCCGAGGATCGTGTCCACGATCCGGTCCGCACCACCGGAATCGGCCAGCAGCTTGCCGAGCATCGCGCCGAACGCGATCAGCAACCCGACCGAGGCGACCGTGCTGCCGACGCCGCTTTCGAAGCTCTTCAACAGCTTGTCCACGGGCATGCCGGCGACGATCCCGAGCACGCCGGAGCCGATCGTCAACGCCAGCAGCGGGTGGAGCTTCAGCTTGCTGATCAGCACCACGATCACGGCGATGGCGAGCACTGTCGCCACGATCAGGCGGGTGTCGTGGCCGGTCCAGCCGGCGGCGAGGGTGGTCATACACGCTCCCGGAACGCGTGAAGCGCCGCCTCGACGAGGGCGGCGGGGCTTTCGGTGATCTCGAAGACTTCGCCTGGCTCGTCCGGCTGCAGCGGTTCGAGGTCCGCGAGCTGGGAGTCGAGCAGCGAAACGGGCATGAAGTGGCCCTTGCGGGTCTGCATGCGCTCGGCGAGCACGTCGCGCTCGCCGTGGAGGTGGAGGAACCAGACGTTGCCGCCGGCTCTCAGCTCGTCGCGGTAGCGGCGTTTCAGCGCGGACGAAGACACGACCCCGCCCGACTCCTGGTGCGACGCGATCCAGTGTGCGATCGCCTGCAACCAGGGCTCGCGATCGGCGTCCGTCAGCGCGTGGCCGGCGGTCATCTTCTCGATGTTGGCCTTCGGGTGGAAGGTGTCGGCCTCGGCGTACTCCACGCCAAGGCGCTCGGCCAGCGCCTCGCCGACCGTCGTCTTCCCCGAGCCGGACACGCCCATCACGACGATGACGGTCATCCGCACCTCCTTGGGTCCGCACGAGTCAAGCTCAAAAGTAATACTTATTCAAGAAGAAGTAGTACTTAATCGAGACAGCGCGGTAAGTTGGCCTGATGGGGAGCGATCGGCACGAGGAAGTCCTCGACGTGCTGGGTGCGGCCATCGCCAACGGTGAGCTGGCGCCAGGTGCCGTGCTGCGCTCCGACGAGCTGCAGGAACGCTTCGGCGCTTCCCGCACGGTGGCTCGCGAGGTGGTGCGCGTGCTGGAGACGATGGGGCTCACCACGAGCCGCCGCCGCGTCGGCGTGATCGTGAGCGACCCGGCCGGGTGGAACCACTACGACCCGCGCCTGATCCGCTGGCAGCTCGACGGTTCTGAGCGCGCGGGGGCGCTGCGGACGTTGACGGAGCTGCGCTCGGGGGTCGAGCCGTCGGCCGCGCGGTTCGCGGCGCTGCGCGCGACCCCCGAAGAACGTGGCCGGTTGCGCGCGCTGGGCCACCGGCTGGAGGAGACGGCTCGGGCGCGCGACCTGACGACGTTCCTCGGCCACGACATCGCGTTCCACGACCTGCTGCTCACCGCGTCGGGAAACCCGATGTTCGCGCAGCTGTCCACCGTGGTGGCCGAGGTGCTCGCGGGCCGCACCTCCCACGGCCTGATGCCCGAGGAACCGCAGCCCGAGGCCGTGGCGCTGCACGTGGAAGTGGCCGCGGCCGTGGACGTCGGCGACGTCGATGGAGCCGAGTGCGCCATGCGCGGCATCGTGGACCAGGCACGGGAAGAAATCGCCGCCGCGGTGTCGAGTAATCTCGGCGGGCAGTAATCAGCGGCACTGACCTCGCCGGGCCTTCGCCCCGGCGGAATCGAACCACGTTCCCGGGGGGCTACTGGTGAGCGCGGCACGCGCGATCGGCTTGATGCTCGGCCTGGCGGCTGACGGAGTCCTCGGCAACCCCCGGCAGCGCCCGCCCGTCACGGCGTTCCGCCGCCTGGTGACGCTGGGCGCCGGGCAGGGTGGGGGTTCCGCCGCTGCGCTGGGCGCCGGGAGCGGTGATGCCGTTGGGGCGCCTGGGGAATCCGCTGTCGCGCAGGCAGCCGGCGCCGAGGCTTTCGGTGCACCCGCCGAATTCGCCGCCACGAGGTCCGCCCGCGCCGCCGTGACCGGCCTCGGCCTGGCGGGCGCCGCCGTGGTGGTGGGCCTGGTCGCCGAACGCACCGCTCGCGACCGACCTGTGGTCCAGGCCGTGGCCACGGCTGTCACGACCTGGGCGGTCGTCGGCGCCGCCGGCCTCGCGACGCAGGGCACGGAGCTCGCGCGCGACCTCGAAGAGGGCCGCCTCGAACCCGCGCGCGGCACACTGTCCGAACTGGACCCGCGGGTCGCCGACGGCCTCGGCATGATCGCGCTTTCCCGTGCCGCCGTGGAAACCTTGGCCGAGAACACGTCGGAAATGGTCGTCGCGCCGCTGCTGTGGGGAGCGCTTGCGGGGATGCCGGGGCTGGTCGCGTCGCGGACCATCAGCGTCCTCGCACGCGGCTCGGCGGGGCACTGGCTTCTCGCCCGGCTCGACGAGCTCGTCCACCTCGTGCCGACGCGTATCGCGGCCGCCCTCACGGTGCTGGCCGCCCCCGTCGTCGGCGGCTCGGCAAGTGGCGCTTGGCGGGCTTGGCGGCGCGACACGATCGCCCACCCGAGCCCGAACGCGGGCCGTGTGGAAGCCGCGTTCGCCGGTGCGCTGGAGATCCGCGTCGGTGGCCGCACGGTGTACCCGCACGGGGTGGTGGAGCTGCCCGTACTGGGCGTCGGTCGCAACCCGGACGCCGGTCACGTCACGCGCGCGGTGGAGCTGTCGCGGGTCGTCGGCTGGCTGGCGGGCGCGACCTCGGTGACGGTGGCCGTCCTCGTCGGCGCGCGCCGCCGCCGTCGCAGGTGAGTCAGCTGCGCCGCTGAAGGTGCTCCAGCGCGGCCGCGTCCAACGGCCCGCCTCGCGCTGCCAGCTTCCCCGAGATCCGCTCCCGGTCGACCGGCGTCTTGTTGCCGCCGTACTTGAACTTCGCCTGCACCGACGTCACGGTCAGCTCGATCCCGCGGATCCCCGGCAGCAACCGCCGGTCGGGGGCGTCGACCGAGGACACCGGCGTCCGGCCGCTGCCCGGCTCAAAGTGCCCGAGCTGCCGGTTGAGCACCTCCGCCTTCTCGGCCGGGTCGTCGACGATCCGGACGTCACAGGCGAGCTGCACGGTCGCGTAGTACGACGTCGGCACGCCCACCGCCGGGTCGTCCGCGGTGTTCCAGTCCGACGGGATGTAGGTGTACTCGCCGATCACCGTGAGCAAGGCCCGCGGGTGTTCCTCCAGCAATGGCCACACCGGGTTGGGCCGCGCGAGGTGCAGCCAGACGGTGGCCTCGCCGTCGAAGGTGAAGTGCGTCGGGACGACCACCGGGAGGTCACAGCCGTGGCCGCCGGCCACGAGCTGGCCGAAGTCGTGGCCCTCGAGCCACGGCCGCCATTCCGCGTCGTCCCCGGCGTCCCAAGGGTGGATCAGCATGACACCGAGTATCGCCCGGCGAAGTGGCCCCGAAACAGGGCCAGTTCTGGGCTGGAACAGGAGACCACTCGGCTACCGCTGGGCTAGGCCGAGGGGGTGAACTCTTCCTCGTCCTCGGCCAGCATCTCCGCCACGGACTTGCGACGCGTGCGCTCCGGCTTCTCCGTGGCCAGGGCGCCACCGGGCTTGAGCTCCCGGATCGTGAAGTACAGCCAGCCCAGGATGGCCATGCTGCCGAACGCAAGCCACTGCAACGCGTAGGAGAAGAAGGGCCCCGAGTCCAGCTGCGGCAGCGGCAGCGCGCCGAGCACGCCGGGCTGGTTCTGGTCGAGCTGGAAATAGCCGGACCGGATCTTCAGACCGGATGAGCGCGCCACCACCTGCGAGTCGACGGTGTAGCTCTGCAGCTTCCCCTTCGTCGACGCGTCGGAAAACGCGTCGCGGTGCTTCGGGTCCAGCTCGTCGCTGCGCACGCGCGCGACCACGGTGACCTGGCCGCCGGGCGCGGCGGCGTAGGGGAGCACGCCGGACTGGTCGTCGAGCCGCACGTAACCGCGGTCGATGAGATAGACGGTCCCGTCAGCCGCGCGCAACGGCGTGAGCACCTCGAACGCGGCCTCGCCCTGCACGGTCCGCAACCGGGCGACGACCTCTGCCGACGGCAGATACGTGCCCGTGATCGACACGAGGTGCCATTCCGTCTGCTGGTTGGGCGTCGTGTCGGCCGGCAGCAGCTGGGCGACGGGCGCCGGCTGGGCCGTGAACGACGCGGTGAGTGCGTTGTTCTGGGCCTCCTGCTCGGCGTCGCGCCGGAACTGCCAGGGCGCGAGAAGGGTGTAGCAGCAGACGGCGAAGGTGAACACCACCACCGTCAGTGCCAGCCAGCCGGGCCGGAGCAGAAACCGCAACCGCACCCCTCCACGGTAGGCCGTCGCCCCACCGGGCGCGCGGCGACCTCTCTCACCTGTGATTTCGCCCGGGACAAACCGGTCTTAACCGTGCGCGCGCACCCACTGGAGAAGGCCGGGCATCGCGCGCTCGATCATCGCCAGCACGTTCTCGAAGCCCTCGTCACCGCCGTAGTACGGGTCCGGCACCTCCGCGCCGACCTTCGCCGCCGGATCGAACTCACGCAGCAGCCGCACTTTCGCCGGGTCCTCGACGCGCCCGCGCAGGAAGTCGAGGTGCCCTTCGTCCGCCGCCAGCAGCAGATCGGCTTCGAGGTCCCCGTCGTTCACCTCCGACGCGACGTGCTGCGTCGGGTAGCCGTGGGCCCGCAGCGTCGCCTGTGCCCGCCGGTCGGCCGGCTCCCCGGCGTGCCACGGCCCGGTGCCGGCGCTGGACACCTTCACGACGTCCGCCAGCCCCGCCTCGGCGAGCTTCGCCCGGAACACCAGCTCCGCCATCGGCGAGCGGCAGATGTTGCCAGAACACACGAACACCACATTCAGCACGGGTTTTCCTTCACTGCTCGGCGCCGGGGAGGCTCGGACACGAGAAAGCCCTCCAGGGTTCTCGGATCGCTGGAGGGCTTTCTCCGGTGTTTCTCGGGTGTTTCTTCTTGTGTTCGGGATGCGGGTCAGCGTCCGAGCTGCGACAGGAACGCCGACCAGCCGGCACGGGTGGCCGTCAAGTGCCCGGCCGGCCGGTCCTTCGTGTCGCGGATCCCGACGAGGTCGGCCGCCATGGCGACCTCCACGCAGTCCGAGGTGTTCTGCGACCGGCTCGACTTCCGCCAGCCGGTGAAATGCTGCTGTTTCATGCCGCTGTCTCCAAGTTGCCGAGGACCTCAGCGATGAGCGTTCGTGTCTCTTCGGGACTCATCGCAACGTCCTGAACTCTATCGATCGCCAGCTGGTAGGCCTCGACATCGGCGGGCTGGTGGAAGAACAGAGCGGATCGCCGGTTCTCGATCTGGACCACGGGCGTCCGGTCGGCGAATTCCAGCAGCACGAACGGCCCTTCCAGGGCGGGGTGCCAGCCCGCCGACTCCGGGATGGCGCGCACCGTGACGTTGCCCCAGCGGCTCGCCTCATCGAGTGCGCGCAGCTGCTCCGCCATGACCGCCGGGCCGCCGATGTTCCGGCCGAGCGCGGTTTCGTCGAACAAGGCGAGCAGTTTCGCCGGGCGCTCGCGCCGCGTGATCGCGTCGCGGCGCCCGATGCGAACAGCGACTCGGGTCTCGACGTCACTCGCCGGCACCCCACCGGCACCGATGATGGCGCGCGCATACGCCGAGGTTTGGAGCAGTCCGGGAATGATCAGCGGCGAGACGTTCACGATTCGCGCTGCATCGCGCTCCAGCTCCAGCAGTGCGGCGAGCTGGCGCTGCTGCTCCGGCAGGCCCGAGGCGACCCAGTGCCGGCCGTCGCTGTCGCGGGCGAGCTCCACCAATTCTTCGCGCAGGTCGGGGTCCGTGCCGAGCGCCCCGAGCACCGTCGCCACATCGATCGGCCGAGGGTTCCGCTCGCCGGACTCCCAGCGGCCGATGGTGGTGTGCGCTACTCCGATCCGAGCGGCCAGCGTGCGCGCGCTGAGCCCGGCGTCTTCGCGAGCCCTGCGGAGTTCGGCGCCGACGGCTCGCGCTCTCGGGGTGGTCCCAGCCATCCGCCACAGAAAACCACACACAGCGTTGCGAACGGTTACCTCGATCGGTGCATTGTGCCGAACGGTGCCATCGATCATAGTTTCCCGGCTTCAGACGGCACCGCATGGCACCAGGGCGGCACCGGCTGGAGACCACGGAGGTCTGAGGCATGGCAAGGGGGTCGGAGGGGCACGAGGATTTCGGGCGAACTGTCGCCGGCGATGGTCGAGCGTGGGCTGTACGCGGTGCATTTCTGTTCGGTCGACACCCGCAACCACCGGTACCTGCGATCGCAGCTCGAAGACCCCGACCGCGGCACCTTCCAGCCCGGCTGTGTGCTGAGCAGCTTGATGATCCCGGCGCGCTGGGCGTTCCGGTCCGAACTGTCGTCGGACGAGCTCGGCGACGAACGCGACAAGTCCCGCGACTGCCGCGTGTGCTTCCGGGTGAGGCGATGACCGTGGGCTGGTGGATCACGGACGACGGCTGCGAAGTCGACACCGACCGCGAGACCGGCCAGGTCATCGACGAGGCAGGTCGGCGCACCGTGGCCGAGTTCGCCGAGTGGGCCCTGACCGGCGTCGAACAGGGGCGCACCATCGACGAGCTGGCCGAGGTCGTCCAGTGTGGTGACGCCTTGATCCGCCTCGCGATCCTCGTGGCCCGCCGCCACCGCGCCGCCGGCCGCCGCGCCGCCGAGGACGTCACCCGCACCTGACCAACCCGTACCCAGCTCCCGGCCGCCGCGTTCGCTTCCCCGACCAGGGCGCGGCGGGCCGGGTTCCCCTTCCACCGCCCGACGCCGGAGAACTCCGGAGAGCAGCGCCGAACGGTGGAGGGCGGACGCCCCCGGTGACTTCTCGGACGCCGGGGGCGTCTTGCCGCCTCGGGGTGCCGAGGCCGCCGCCGCCCTCGTGGGAAGATCCGGTGGTGCCTGCCCTAGCCGAGATCCTCGACGTCCTCGAACGCCACTACCCGCCGCGCCTCGCGGAGCAGTGGGATGCCGTCGGGCTCGTGTGCGGGGACCCGGCGGAGGAGGTCACCCGGGTGCTGTTCTGCGTCGACCCCGTCGAGGAGACGGTGACCGAGGCCGAGGACCTCGGCGCGCAGCTGATCGTGGCGCACCACCCGCTGCTGCTGCGCGGGGTGCACGGCGTGCCCGCGGACACGGTGAAGGGCGGCCTCGTGCACCGCCTCATCCGCGGCGGCCGCGCGCTCTACTGCGCGCACACCAACGCGGACTCGGCCGACCCCGGCGTGTCCGACGCGCTCGCGCACGCCATCGGACTCACCGTCGACCGGCCGCTCGACCCGCAGGAACCCGGCGGCCGCACGGGCATCGGGCGAATCGGGCACCTGGCCGAAGCCGAGCCGTTCGCGGTGTTCGTGCAGCGCGTCGCCGAGGCGTTGCCGGCCACCGTGCCGGGCGTGCTGGGCGCGGGGGATCCGGACCGGCCGATCCGCACCGTCGCGGTGTCCGGCGGGGCCGGCGACTCCTACCTCGCGCGCGCGGCCGCCGAGGGCGTCGACGCGTACGTGACGGCGGACCTGCGCCACCACCCGGCCGGCGAGCACCTCGCGGCCGCGGGGCCCGCGTTGGTCGGGCTCACGCACTGGGCCAGCGAATGGCCCTGGTGCGGGCAGGCCTCGGGCCTTGTCGACGCGGCCTTTGCGGGTAACGTCGACAGTCACGTCTCCACGCGGTGCACCGACCCGTGGACCGTCCGCGCGACCCCCGCCAGCTGACTCACCGCAAGTCCCCCATTCACCAAGGAGCACCGTGAAGGCCGACCCCGCCGTCCAGCGCCAGCTGCTCGAACTCGCGAAGGTGGATGCCGAGCTTTCGCGCACCGCGCACCGCCGGCGCACCCTGCCCGAGCTCGCCGAGATCGACGCGGGCGAGAAGACCGTGCGCGAGAAGCGCGACGCGCTGGTGTCCGTGCAGACCGCCGCGTCGGACCTCGACCGTGAGATCGCCCGGCAGGAGAAAGAGGTCGAGTCGGTGCGGGCCCGCGAGGACCGCGACCGCAAGCTGCTGGACTCGGGCTCGGTCAACGCCAAGCAGATGACCGACATCGAGCACGAGCTGCAGACGCTCGGCCGCCGCCAGAGCGCGCTCGAAGACGACCTGCTGGAGCTCATGGAGCAGCGCGAGGCCCTGGAGCTCGACGCGCAGCGCACCGGCGCCGAGGTCGACAAGGCCGAGGCGGGCGTCGCGGCCGCGATCGAGCGCCGCGACGAGGAGTTCAAGGACCTCGACACCACGCGCGCCCGCCGCGACGAGGACCGCGCGAAGCTGCTGCCGCGCTTCCCGGAGCCGGTGCTCAAGCTGTACGAGCGCGTGCTGGCCCACAAGGGCATCGGCGCGGCCCTGCTGCGCGCCCGCCGCTGCGGCGCCTGCCAGCTGGAGCTGGACCGCAACACCATCGCCGAGATCAAGGCGACGCCCGAGGACACCATCGTCCAGTGCGAGAACTGCGGGGCGATCCTGGTCCGTACGTTGGAGTCGGGCCTGTGACCGACCGGGTCGTCGTCGAGGCCGACGGGGGGTCGCGGGGCAACCCGGGCCCGGCCGGCTACGGCGCGGTCGTGAAGGACGCCGCCACCGGCGAGGTGCTGGCCGAGCGCCACGAGTACCTCGGCGTGGTGACCAACAACGTCGCGGAGTACTCGGGACTCATCGCGGCCCTGACCGCGGCGGCGGAGGCCGGTGCGTCCATTGTGGACGTACGGATGGACTCCAAGCTGGTCGTGGAGCAGATGTCCGGGCGCTGGAAGATCAAGCACGCCGCGCTGCAGCCGCTCGCCGCGCGGGCACGTGAACTCGCGGACGGGTTCGACCGTGTCACCTACATGTGGATCCCGCGCGCAGAGAACTCCCACGCCGACCACCTCGCCAACGTCGCCATGGACAGCGGCACCGGCAAGGCCGCCACCCCGGCCCCTGCTCAGCACACACCGCAGGTCAAGACCACCTCCGGCACCGGTGAGGGCGACCGCGTCGCCAAAGCCGGCTGGACCGGCGCGCGCGGCACCCCCACCCGCCTGCTGCTCCTGCGCCACGGTCAGACCGAGATGTCGGTCGACCGCCGCTACTCCGGCCGCGGCGACGTGCCGCTCACCGAGCGCGGGCGCGGTCAGGCGGCTGCGGCGGCGAAGCGCCTCGGCGCGTGGCCGGGGCTCGTCTCCGAGGACGGCGAGGCCGCCCCCATCGTCTCCTCACCCCTGACCAGGACGAAGCAGACCGCGCAAGCCGTGGCCGACGCGCTGGGCACCCGCTTCGTCACGCACCCGGGCCTCATCGAGACCGACTTCGGTGAATGGGAGGGCCTCACCTTCACCGAGGCCGCCGAACGCGACCCCGAGCTGCACCGCTGCTGGCTGCGCGACTCGTCGTGCGCGCCGCCCGGGGGCGAGAGCTTCGACGCGGTCCACGAGCGCGTCGGCCAGGCCCGCCGGGACCTGATCGAGCAGTACCAGGGGAAGACGATCATCGTCGTCAGCCACGTCACGCCCATCAAGACGCTGCTGCGGATGGGGCTCGACGCGGGCCCGAGCCTGCTGTTCCGCCTGCACCTGGACCTGGCGTCGCTCTCGATCGTGGAGTTCTACCCGGACGGCAACTCCTCCGTGCACCTCGCCAACGACATCTCGCACCTGTCCTGACCGCGTCCGGACCGGGACCGTGCCCTGACCGGGGAAAGTGTGGGGCGGATCACGCTGAAGGACGACGCGTGAGCGGGCGCCGATCCGGTATTGGCTAGAGTGCTGTGTCGACCGCGGCGCCGCGGCGCGGGTTCCACCCGGGATCCTCATCAGGGGGGCGCAGGCTCGTGCGTTTCTCGGCAAGCTCTGCGAGTAGAAACAGTGACGAGGTAATGACCGCTAGCGCACTCACCGAAGCATCCGAACGCGACCTCCCCGGCGAGGACGCGCCCGTGACCGCCGTCGGCCTGCGCCACGGCTGGCTCGCCTCCGTCCTGGCGGTGCTGGCCGGCGTCGCCGCGGTCGCCTGGCACGCCACGCGCTACGGCCATTGGATCGTCGACGACGCGGCCATCACGTTCTCCTACTCGCGCAGCCTGGCCGACGGCCTCGGTCCGGTCCTGCAGCCGGGCGCGCCGCCCGTCGAGGGCTTCTCCGACCCGACGTGGATGGTCCTGCTCGCAGGCGGGAAGCTCGTCGGCCTGTTCGACCACGGCCTGCTGTTCGGCATCCCCGACTACGTGCTGTTCCCGAAGCTGCTCGGTCTGCTGTTCACCGCCGGCATCCTCACGCTGTGCCACGTCGTGGCGCGGCAGATCTTCCCCCGTCACGCGTGGGCGGCCACGCTGGCCGTGGGACTCACACTGGCGACGATCCCGTCGTTCGTGATCTGGGTGGTCTCGGGCCTCGAGAACTCGCTGTTCGCGTTCGCGGTGCTCGGCCTCGCAGTGCTGCTGTTCACCGCGGTGCGCAAGGGACGCACGCTCACGTGGAAGGTCGCGGTCGGCGCGGGCGTGATCGTGGCGTTCGCCGCGCTCACTCGTCCGGAAGGCCTGATCTACGCCGCTGCGTTCCCGCTCGTCCTGCTGTACGGCGTGCGGCGCGAGGGTTTCTGGGTCAGCTTCCGCTACGCCGTGTTGTCCATTGTGGCCTTCGCGGTCCCGTTCGGCGCATATGTGGCGTGGCGCCACAGCGAGTTCGGCGGCCGGTTCCTCGCCAACCCGTCGGTGGCGAAGAAGCAGGGCCTGCCCGACCTGATGTCGGTGGTCCGGCCCGGAACCCTGATCCTCTACGCCGGTGTCGCCGCCGTGGTCGTGCTCGCGGTGGTGGTGATCTGGGCGCTGCGCAAGGCGCCGTGGCGGCGTCCGTTGGCCGCGTTGATCACACCGTTCGCGCTCGGCGTGATCGCCTTCGGCGTGCTGATGCCCGACTGGATGGCGCAGTTCCGCTTCGCGACGCCGGTGTGGGTGCTGGGCGTGCTCGCGGGCACGCTGTCGTTCGGTGAGCTGCTGCGCACGGTGAAGGTGCGCTGGCGCGCGGTCGCGTCGGTGGCCGTGGTCGCCGCGGCGATCCCGTCGCTGGTCGGGTTCGTGCAGCAGTCCGACGAGTTCATCAAGAGCCCCACCGTGCCGGCGTGCCTGATCGCCGACCGCTTCGGCCGCGGCTTCAACACCTACGCCGACATGCTGGGCCTGCAGCAGGCGTCGCTGCTGCTGCCGGACCTCGGCGGCTCGTCGATGACCAGCCGGCTGCAGCTCGTGGACATGGCGGGCCTGGTCAACGCGCCCATCGCCGACCTCACGCACGACGAGAACATGGCGGGCCTGCGCGACTACGTGTTCGACACGGTCAAGCCCACCTTTATCCACTCGTGGGGCCCGTGGGCCGGCGGCAACGGCATCTCGCTCGACCCGCGCATCGACCGCGACTACGACCCGATTTTCATCTACCCGGGGCCCGGCCTGCGCAACGGCGACTGGGTCCGCAAGGACGCGGTGAAGGACCCGGCGAAGCTCCAGGCCGTCCAGCACTACGCGGCGACCACGATGATGGACGTCGAGGCCTACCGCTTCGGCAACGGCCTCGACGACTGCGGTCCCACGCTGGAGCCGAGGCAAACGATCCCGCCGCGCCCCTAGGCGGACCGGCCCTCAACGGACCGTAAGACCGCCCCGGCCCGGCGCGCACCTGGCTTGGGTGGTGAGCGAGCTCCCCGACTCCGACGCCACCTACCGCGGCACGCCGCTGCTGCCCGGATCCCGCTCGGCGCCGTGGAACATCGCCGGCCCGCAGCCGGCGCTGCCCGGCGTGCCGGCTGGGATGACCTCACCGGTCCTCGACGCGGGCTGCGGAATCGGCGCGGCGGCGTCGACCTTGGCGGCACTCGGTCACGACGTCGTCGGCCTCGACAGGGCGCCGGCGGCGCTCGGGCAGACCGTGGCCGGCGCTCGCGAACGGGCGCTGGACGTCACGGTCGCGCGACCGACTTCGGTGGCTACGACGGGTATTTCGCCATTGTGGTCGACAGTTCGCTGTTCCACTCGGTGACCGTCGACCGGCGCCGGGTGCGGATCCAGGCGCGGGCGCCCGGCTTCGCCGCCGACGGTATGAAAGTCGACGAGCGCGGTCGCGTCACCTTCCCGGCGGTTCTGCGTCGGGCGCGCTTGTCCCGATCCTTCATGGCAGCACCAGCCACAACGCCGCAGTCGCCGCGGCCAGGGAGACAGGCGTGGTCAACGCGCCCAGCGCCGTGAACTCCCTCGCGCTGGGCGTGTGCCCGTGGCGGGCCAGCACGCGGCGCCACAGCAGCGTCGCCAGGGAGCCGAGGTAGGTCGCGTTCGGTCCGACGTTCACGCCGATCAGCACGGCCAGCAGCACGCCCGTGTTCGGCTGGTCGCCGAGAACCGAAAGCAGGATCAGCGTCGCGGGCAGGTTGTTGACGAGATTCGCCAGCGCGGCCGCGATCGCAGCGGTGAGCAGCAGCTCGGGCAACCCCGCTGTCGTCGGCAGGAACGCTTTGAGGGCGCCGCCGAGCCCGTGTTCGTCGACGGCTTCCACCGTGATGGCCAGGCCGAGCACGAACAGCACCAGCATCGGCGAGGCTTCCGTGATCACCTGCCATGGCTTGATCTTGCGTTCGCCCAGCGCCCGCGCGGAAAGCACGAGCGCCGCCAGCGCCGCGACCCAGACGGGTTCGACGTGCACGAGCTGGCCCACGCCGAAACCGACGAGCATCACGCCGAGCACCACGAGCGCGAACACCGGCGGCTCGCGGTGCTGCGGCTTTTCGGTGCTGCGGGGGCCGGCCAGGTCGCGGTTGAAGAACCGCGCGAACACGGCCAGCTCGATCAGGATCGTGACCAGCCAGGGCAGCGCCATCAACGCGGTGAACCCGGCGAACGTGAGCCCGGACGCGGCGAAGGCCAGCAGGTTGGTCAGATTGGAGACGGGCAGCAGCGTCGACGCGGAGTTCGCGAGGTGGGCGCACGCGTAGACGTGCGGCTTCGACTCGAGCCGAAGTCCCTCCGCCGTGGCCAGCACGACAGGCGTGAGGAGGACGACGGTGGCGTCGAGGCTCAGCACCGCCGTCACACCCGCGGCGGCGGCGAAGGTCAGCACGAGCAGCCGCTTGGGCCGGCCCCGGCAGACCTCGGCCAGCCGGCTGCCCAGCCAGGTGAACACCCCGTCGATGGCCGCGAGGTGGCTGACGAGCAGGATCGCGGCCAGGAACCCCATCGTCGGCAGAATCTCGACGACCCGGTCCCACGCGGCTTGTGGCGTCGTGAGCCCGACCGCGAGCACCACCACCGCGACGGGCACCGCGGCGACCGCCTCGGGCAGCCCCCGTGGGCGCACCATCGCGAACCCCAGCGTCACAGCCAGCAGGACAAGCGAGACGACCGCGGCGAGGGGTTCGGGCACGCGAGAACGCTAATCGAGCCCACCCAGCGACCCGTGAGCGGCTGTTCCTCGTGTTTTCGCGGTCCGATCCACCCGTCGGCGGGTCCGCGAGACCGCTCATCGAGCCCCATTCGGCGACCGGCGAAAGGCAAGGGAAGCCCGGAGCCGGTTGTGTGGTTTGCCGAGGCGCGCCGGATCGCAGGGCGTGCTGGCGGGTGGATCGGGCCGCGGCAGCTTGCGCCACCGCGGACCGGAGCCCTTCGACGGCCGGCCGGTTCGGGTTCTCGATGATCTCGCGCAGCACGGCTTCGGCTTCGGAAGCCGTGCTGCGGGCGATGACGAACCCTTTGAGTCCGAAGCGGACAGTGCGACCGTTCGCGACCGCGCGGGCGTCTTCGACCTGTTCGGTGAAACCGTCGTAGTCCTTGCCGTTGCTGAAGTACCATTCGGACACGCGGCCGGCGACCTTGCGGGCGGCTGTGGAGTTGCGCCCTGGAAGATTGATGGCCGCGCGCCCGCCGGAGATCACGTCGGCGCCGGCGACGAACTTCGCGAGCACGCCGGGGTGCTACAGCCCAGGGTGGATCGCGGCGATCACCTTGAGCCGCTGCGTGGCCAGCAGCAGCGCGAGGCTGAAGCCGGTGGATTCGTGCTGGTAGGCGGCGCCGTAGCTGGCGGTGTAGCGGACCTGGGTGAGCGCGTACTCGAAACCGTTGTTCTCGGCCAGAACGGCGAGCTGCTTGTTGTACTCGTACCCCCAGTCGGCCCGAAACAGCGGCCCTGGAACAGCGTCAACGCACGTCCACGGCGTGGGATCATCCACAAAGGACCTTGCACTGACCGGCTTGAACCGGCCTCGGGTGGGGTCCGTACTCCCCTTTGCGAAGGGAGCTGGTGGCTCGTGGATCTGATCAACGTCGTGGAGCTCGTGGCGCTGGCGGTGATCGTGACGCTCGGCGTCGTCGAACTGCTCGCCCCGCCGCGCGCCCGTCCGGCGGTGCGCGGGTACGATTCACACGCGGACGAGTTGGCTGGACGGTCGCGAATCGGGGTGACCCGGTCCGAGGAAAGTCCGGACTCCGCAGGGCAGGGTGGTTGCTAACGGCAACCCGGGGCGACCCGCGGGACAGTGCCACAGAAAACAGACCGCCTCCGTCTCCGGACGGGGGTAAGGGTGAAACGGTGGTGTAAGAGACCACCAGCACCCCGGGTGACCGGGGTGGCTCGGTAAACCCCACCCGGAGCAAGGCCAAGAGGGAGCTGCCGCTCCTGCGCAGGCGCTTGAGGACGGCCCGTCCGATGCCTGCGGGTAGGCCGCTGGAGCCTGCCGGCAACGGCAGGCCGAGATGGATGACCGTCGCCCGGCCGGCCGCGAGGCCGCGCCGGGAACAGGATCCGGCTTACACGCCAACTCGTCCGCCCGCTACGGGCTGTTCTCCGCCGTCGGCTGCCGAGAACCCGCCAACGGCCCCGAGACGCAGGCAACTACCGCCCGGTAGCATTCGCCCATGGGCGAAGCAGCCGAAGCGGCGAAGAAGTTCAAGGGCACCTTCGACACTCTCCACTCCTTGATCTACTTCGTCCCCGAAGCCGAAGAACACCTCACGGCCGCGGGGTTGCGGCCCGGGCGCATGACGTACTTCGCCAGCCGCTCGGCGCCGATGGGAGCCGTAGAAGCCGGCGTGGTGGCCGCGACGTTCTACAACTTCAACCCCGAGATCGTCGAGCGCCACATCCCGCGCGCGTGGAGCCTCGCCAAGCCGGAACAAATCATCGAAGCCCGCTTCAACGCCGTCGACGCAGCCCTCAGCAGGCTCCTCGGCGACGAGATCCACGCCGAAACCACCGCCGAAGCCGCCGAGCTCGCCCGCGAAGCCACGGACGGCTGCAGCCCGGAAGGCCGAGCCCTCTACGCCGGCCACGCGAGCCTCGCCTGGCCCGAAAAGCCGCACCTCGTCCTCTGGCACGCTCTCACGCTCCTGCGTGAGCACCGCGGCGACGCCCACGTCGCCGCCCTGGTGCTCCACGGCCTCAACGGCCTGGCCGCCCTCGTCACGCACGTCGCGAGCGGCGCCGGCTTCACGCCCGACATGGCGAAGAGCACGCGCGGCTGGAGCGACGAGCAGTGGGACGCGGAGGTCGCGCGCCTGGCGAACCAGGGCGTCATCGGCCCCGACGGCGACCTCACCGACAAGGGTGTCGACCTTCGGGAGCGCGTCGAAGCCGCAACCAACGCCGCCTCGGAGGCCCCCTGGCGGCACCTGGGTGAGGAAAAATCCGCCCGCCTCGCCGAGTTGTGCCGCCCGCTCAGCCGCGCCGTCGTGAAGGCCGGCGCGTTCCCGCGGGCGATGACAGCGCCCCGGTAAAGCACCTCTCGTGCCCGATGTCCGACATCACGCTATGTAGTGAAAATCCCGGCCTGACTTGCGAGTATCGTGACACGCGCCTCACTGCTCCTGGCGACCCTGGGGCAGCGTGGCGCTCACTCGTGCTCACTCAGCGGACTCGTGCGGGGAGGCCATCCGGGGCATGTCACACTGGTTCCGGCCGGATCCCGACCACTTGGGAAGTACCGAGAGTGAGCAAAACACTCCCAGCAGGGTGAGTTCGTGGGTCCACTGCGAAATCCGGGTGGCCGGGGTTAATCGCAAGCACCCTTGCCCCCATGATGGAGGGCGAGGAATTCTGACCAGACGACCCCAGCCCCCGTCCATGTCCACAAGTCGACATTCACACAGCGCGCTTTGACCACTACCCCTTGTGACGCCATGATGTTGTTCGAGGCTTCGCCGAAGCCAGAACCGCGCGGGACCGTCCGCGCACCGGGAGTATCGCGATGATGACCATGACCACCCTCGAGACGCTGGCTGCCGGCGAACTCGGCACCGGCAACGTCCGAAACTGGTTGCTCGACAACATCGTCCCCCTGGTGTTGCTGGCCGTCGCGCTCCTGTTGCTCTGGCTCGGTGGCGGCAAGGGTGACAACGCCGGTGTCATGCGCAGGCTCGCCGGTGTCGTCATCGCGCTCGCCATCATCGGACTCGCGGTCAGCGGCGCCGGCGTCAACGTGGGCCAGTGGATCGCCGGCCTGTTCACGGGCTGAGGCGGAGCAGGCGTGCGTATCAGGACGGATGACGAGGTCTACCGGGTCGACGCCGTCTGGCTCGGCCCGCCGAAGGCGACTTTTCCCTGGAGGGCCCGCTACGTAGCGTGGCTCATCGGCATACCGGTCTTCCTGGTCGTGCTCACCATCGAACGGTGGGCCGGCTGGAGCTTCGGGTTCTTCTCCACGGCGTGGGCTTTCGTGGCCACGATCGTGATCACCCGGTTGATCACCGCCAAGATCAGCCACGAGCGTCCGCTGGGCGCGGTGATCGCGATGGCCGGCCGGGAGCTCAACACACCGCGCGAGAAGCCCGCGGGCACGGGCGGCGCCGTCAGCGCCAGCCGCATCCGCGTGCGGGCCGAGCGCCCGCTGCCGAAGCACAAGAGGAGGCGGCAGTACCGGCACCACGGCTACGGCCAAGGCGCCGGGGTTACGGCCGAAGCACAGGGAGCACCACGAGCGCGCCGGAGCCGCCCTGCGGCTCGGGCCGGGAGGTAGTCGTTGTTCGGTCGCGGCGGAAGCCGAGGAAAGCGGGATCGAAGTGTGCCCACGGGCGCCTGGGAAACCCCGCAGCAGGTCCGGCAACCCTCGCCGAGGAACAACTCCTCGGCGGGCAAGAGGCTGCCCGGTGAGCAGGCCATACCCGCGTACACGCCGTCGATCGCCGCGCGCAGCATCGACGGGCACCTGTTGCGCACCGGTCACGAGGTGTACGCCTGGTACCGGCTCGCCCCGCAACGGTGGTCGTTCCGCTCCGACTCCCAGCGCCGCGACCTGATCGCGGCCATCGCGGGCCAGTACGCCGAGCTGCAGGGCCGCTGGTTGCACCTGCGTGTGACCAACCGGCCGTACCCGATCCGCATGTGGGCCGAGGCCCACGTGCACAACGCCGTCGGCCGTCCCCCGGACGTGCCGGGCGCCCTTTCCTTCGACGACTACCTCATCGGCGAGCAGCAGCAGCTGATGGGCCGTTCGATGGCCGAAAAAGAGGTCTACCTCGGCGTCCAGGTGCAGACCCGGCGCATGGTCGACCGCGCCGTCGAACGCGCCGCTCCCGTGCTGCGCAAGATCCTGCCCGAGGCCGTCGACGCCGAGCTGGTGGCGCTCGACTCCGAGGTCGAGCACCTCGACCAGGTCATCGGCACCGCCGGGCTGGAAGGCCGTCCGGTGCACGCCGAGGAGATGTCCTGGCTGATGCACCGCTCGTGCTCGCTGGGCCTGCCCGCGCCGCGCAACATGCCGGCCGTGCCGGGCGCCGCGTGGGAGCCCGAGGACCTCGCCAGCTTCACCGACGCGGCCGATTTCCACGCCGACCCGTACGCCCCCACGGTCACCGTCCGTGGCCGCACGGGTTCCAACGCCGGCGTGTCTCGCCATCTCGCCGTGCTCACGGTCGGCCAGATGCACGGCCTCCAGATCCCTGAGGTCGACGATCCGTGGATCCAGCACGCCGACCGCCTGCCCGCCGCGGTCGAGGTGTCCGCGCGCATCTATGTGCGCCGGCCCGAAGAGGTCGCGGGTGAGCTGCAGCGGCAGATGAACAAGGTGCGCTCGCAGGTCAAGCACTACACCGACGAGCACGAGCTGGAGCCGCCGCAATCGCTTGCGCGCCAGGCCGGGCGTGTGCTGGAGATCGACGACGAGATGACGTCGGGCTTCACCGCGCTGGCCACGCGCGTGCGCTCGTGGTGGCGCCTGGCCGTGTCCGGCCCGACGGAGCGCGACGCGCTGCGCCTGGCCCAGCAGCTGCTCGACCTCTACAAGCCGAAGGTCGCGATCGAGCACCCTGAGGCCCAGTACGCGATGGCGCGGGAGTTCATCCCGGGCGAGCCACTGGCTTCGGCGGCGTACATGCGCCGCGGCTCGGTGGTGTGGACCGCGTCGTCCGTGCCCACGGCCACCGCGGAGGTCGGCGACCGGCGCGGCATCCTGCTCGGCGAGACGGTGACCGCGACCCGGCGGCCGGTGGCCTGGGACCCGTGGATGGCGCAGGAGATCCGCGACGGCTCGGGCCTCACCGCGATGGTGGCCGGCCTCGGTGGCGGCAAGTCGTTCCTCGGCGGCGGCATCGTCTACAAGACGCTGCGCGCCGGGGCGCACTGGACCATCCTCGACCCGTCGGGCCCGCTGGCGCGGCTGTGCGACCTGCCGGAGCTGCGGCCGTACGCGCGGCCGATCAACCTGCTCAACGCGCAGCCCGGCATCCTCAACCCGTACCGCGTTGTCGCCGATCCGCTGCTCGAGCACTTCATGGACGAGGACGACCCGGAACGCTCGTGGCGGCGCGAAAAAGCGCTCGCCGGCGCGACCCGGCGCCGCCTGGTGCTCGACGTGCTCACGGGCGTGCTGCCGTACGAGGTGTCGCGCATGGCGCAGACGCGAATCGTGCTGCTGCGTGCCGTCCGTGCCGTCGGCGGCCGCTTCGACGCCGACCCGGGCCAGGTCATCGACGCGCTGCGCCGCGACTCGAGCGAGCACCACGAGCACGCCGTCGTGGTCGCCGACTTCCTCGACGAGATGCGCGAACGCATGGCGCTGCTGATCCCGGAGCGCGACGCCGACCCGTACTCCGAGACGCGCGACGACCGCATGACCGTGTTGACCATGGCGGGCCTGACCCTGCCCAAGGACGGCGTGCCGCGCGAGTACTGGACCGACGCGGAGTCGCTCGGCGTCGAGATGCTGAACCTCGCGGCGTGGCTCACGCAGCGGTCGGTCTACGAGAAGCCGAAGGAACAGCGCAAGGGCGTCTGGATCGACGAGGCGTTCTTCCTCTCCGAGGTCCCGACCGGCCGCGTGCTGATGAACCGCTTCGCGCGTGACTCGCGAAAGTGGAACGTGCGTGTGCTGCTGTCGTCGCAGATCCCGGCCGACTTCTTGAAGATCCAGGGCTTCGTCGCCCTGCTCGACTCGGTCTTCGTCGGCCGCCTCGACGACGACGACGCCCAGGCCGACGCCCTGCGCCTGCTCAAGGTGCCCGTCGGCGTCGGCTACGAACAAGTCGTCGCCGCGCTCGGCCGCCGCCCCGGCTCCCAACGCGGCACGGAACGCGACGTGGAACCCCGCCAGTTCATCTTCGGAGACGGCGCCGGCGGCGTGGAACGCATCCGCGTCGACTTCTCCGGCCCCCACCTAGACCAGCTGCGCTCGGTCATGGACACCACCCCGGGGTCCCCCGACGCGCGCACCAAGCCGGGCACCGACCTCGTGCTACCCCACGAAGAGGCGCCCGCCCCCTACGTCCCCACCCCACCGGAGGACGACGAGCTGGAACACGACTTCGAGCTCCAGGCCGAGCTCGAAGTCGGCCTGACCGACGAGCAGCTCCTCGGCTCGCCGGACCCGCTCGCGTCCGAGACCGGCGAGGTGGAGGGTGCGGTGCACAACGGAAACGGACAACCTGCCAACGGACACTCCCCGGACCGGCACGCCCGGGCCGGCGGCAAGGGTGGTACCGGCAGGGATGCCGCGTGAACACAGTCTGGACGCTGGCGTTCGTCCTGTCGTTCGCCGCCGGCTGGCATGCCCTGAAGCGGCGCATCAAGGAAGGTCCCAAGCCCGGCGGCCGCAGGCAGCCGAGCCGGCGGGCCGCGATGCTCGCCGTCATCACGATCCTCGGCCTGCAGACGGTGCTCATGGCGCCGTCGGCCAACGCCGCGGCCTGTGGTGAGTCGCCGAACCCGGAGCGTCCGGGCTCCGGCATGGTCGGCGCGATCGACCCGCCCGAAGGCCACGGCGAGCCCGGCAGCGCGTACATCGACTACAGCTACGCGGGCCTGGTCTGGAACACCTACCAGACCAACTGCACGGCGTTGTCCGCCATCGCCTCGCCCAGCTCCACGATCGACACGTGGGCGGGCAACCAGCTGTTCAACATCGGCAAGAACATCGTCGGCGCCACCAACTCGCTGCACTACACCGTGCTCGAGGGCGGGCTGCTGAACCCGATCTACAACGCGGTGAAATCAGGCGCGGAGAAGGTCTACAACAACATCTACGCGCAGCTGTTCGGGCTCGTCGCGCTGATCCTGTCGATCATGCTGTTCCGCCAGATCTGGCGGGGTGACCTCGCGGCGGTGAGCAAACGGGCGCTGTACGCGCTGGCGGGGGTGTGGCTCGCGGCGTCGTCGCTGGCGATGCTGCGGTACTTCGACCCGATCGACAAAGCGATCGTCCAGACCACCACCAACATCCAGGCGGGCTTCGTCGACGAGAGCTCCGACCGGATCGTGCGCGACATCCTGCCGACGAACCTGCACACCCAGATCGTCTACGACAACTGGCTGCGGGGGGAGTTCGGTTCGCCGACCGCGCCGCAGGCCGAGCAGTTCGGCAAACCGCTGCTCGACGCGCAGGCATTCACCCGCGACCAGCTCGTGAACGGCGACGACGGGAAACAAAACGTCGTCGACGCCAAAAAGGCCGCCTTCAAGGACATCTCCGGCAAGCTCGGCCCCGCCACCGGCTACTTCACCGGCGAGTCCGGCGGCCGCACCGGTGCCGGGTTCCTGGCGCTGGGCCAGAGCATCGTTTACTCGCTGTTCCAGTTGCTGGCCAAGGCTTCCGTGCTCCTCGCGCAGGTGCTGATCCGCCTGTTCACGCTCACCGCGCCGCTGATCGGGCTCGTCGCGCTGCTGCACCCGGACATCCTGCGCCGCGTGTTGAAGGTCGCCGGCGGGATCGCGTTCAACCTGGTCGTGCTGTCGGTGCTCGCGGGTGTGCACGCGCTGCTGCTGCAGGCGATCTTCGACGCCGGCAACTCGCTCAACCTGCTCACGCAGATGGTGCTCGCCGGGCTGATCACGGTGCTGCTGTTCCTCGTCGGACGGCCCGTGCGGCGGCTGTGGCAGATGGTCGAGATGTCCGTGAACGTTGTGGGCGCGGCCGTGCCCTCGCCCAACGGCGGCATCTTCTCCCGCTTCCGCAAAAAGGCCGGGCCGTCACCGCAGGACGAGTTCTGGCAGAACGTGCGCGACACCGACGACGTGGTCGACGGAGAAGCGCGCGGCCCGATGGGTGCGACCGTCGGCGGCGGGCGTTACCGGCCCGAGGCCGCGGTCTTCGCCAGCGCTCAGCGGCTCGACAACGGTTCGCGCTCCGCGCGTCCGGCCGCCGCGTGGTCGGGTGCGCCGTGGCCCGGCGCCGTCGGGTCGGCCGGCGAGCGCGGCGCGCTGACTTCGGGCGGCGGTGGAGCGCCGGTGTTCTCGCAGTACAACCCGGTCACGGGCGAGCCGGGCGATTACGTCGTCGGCGGCCGTCGCGTCCCGACGCGGGAGAGCCGGCGCGTCGACACGTCGCCGGTGGCCGACCGGCGCTGGAGCGACGAGCCGGAACCAGTGGTCGTCCCGTCGCGGATGAGCTCGTCGGACCGCGGCTACGCCTCGCCGGAGTCGATTCCGGAGCAGGCAGGCGCGTCCACACCACCGGGCATCCGCGCGCAGCCGCGCCGGGTCGACCCGGAGGTGGTGGCCGGCAAGCCCGTTTTCGTGCTGTACCGGCCTTCCCGTGGCATCGAGGTCCGTGACACCGACCAGCTCATGGGGCGGTGACGCGTGCCGATCCGCACCAACCGCGGCCGGACCGCGGTCTACCGCCGCCTGTGGGGCTACCCGCTCCGCTCGCCGCGCCACCTCGTGGGCACGATCGTGTTCCTGGCGATCGTGGTCACCGCACTCGGCATCGTGCTGCCGAAGGTGATGGGCAAGCAGGCCACTGCGACACCGGGCGCGCCGGGCAGCACGTCGATCGCCACGACCACGTCGCAGCCGCCGGGCATCGCGGCACCCGTGCCGACCACCGCGACGCTCCCGACGCGGCTGTCGAGCCCGCTGCTCACCCCGACGTCCGCGGCGCCGAACCCCGAGGCCATCAACGTGGCCAAGCAGTGGGCCACGGCGTGGGTCAACCACCCGGCGGGCATCACCAACGCCGACTGGCTCAACGGCATGCGGGCCCTCACCACCGACGAGTTCCTGCCCCAGATGTCCACTGTGGACCCCGCGAACATCACGGCCACGCGCGTGACCGGCGACGCCACGGTCCAGTCCTCCTACACCAGCTCCGTCGTAGTCCTCGTCCCCACTGACGGTCCGAAGCTGTCCATCACCGTGGTCAACACGGGCGCGGGGTGGCGGGTTTCGGACTACGACCAGGCGAGCTGACCCGGTGAAGATCGCGATCCTCGTCGCGGTGCTGGTCGCCGCCGTTTTCGCGACGGTGCTCACCGCGAGCACTGTGACGAAAGTCGTGGTGGACCAGCAGGAAGCCGCCGCGGGTGGCATCCTCAACACCTCCTGCGACGCCGCGATCGGCCCCACGCAGCCCGGCCGGCCGGAGACCGGCGCGGCGCAGGCGCAGAACCTCGACGACGAGCAGCGCGGCATCGTCTCGCTCATCATTTCCATCGGCAAGCAGCGCAGCCTCGCCCCGCGCGCCTGGCAGGTGGCGATCCAGGCCGGCATGACCGAGTCGGGTCTGCACAACCTCGACTACGGCGACCGTGACTCGCTTGGCATCTTCCAGATGCGCCCGTCGATGAACTGGGGCAGCGTCGCACAGGTCACCGACCCGAACTACGCGATCAACAAGTTCTACGACGTGCTCCTCGCCGTGCCCGACTGGCAGAACAAGCGCCCGGGTGACGCCGCGCAGGCCGTGGAACGCTCCGGTTTCCCCGACCGCTACCACAAGTGGGAAGCCATGGCTTCCGTGCTGATCGAGAACCTGGGCCAGGTCGTCGATGCGTCCGGCTGCGGCCAGGGCCTCGGTGCCGCGCTCCCGCCCAGCCAGGCGGCGGCGCAAGCCATCAAGTTCGCGCTGGGGGAGCAGGGCAAGCCCTACGTGTGGGGCGCGACCGGCCCCGACGCCTACGACTGTTCCGGCCTCATGCTGCGCGCCTACGAGTCGGCCGGCGTGATCCTGCCGCGCGTCTCCCAGGACCAGTACAAGGCCGGCGCGATGCTGCCGGTGCGCGAGGCGCAGCCCGGTGACCTGATCTTCCTCGCGACGGACCCCGCCGACCCGTCGACCATCCACCACGTGGCCATGTACCTGGGCGACGGCAAGATCGTCGAGGCCCAGCAGACGGGCGTGCCTGTGCACGTGCGCCCCTTCTCCTTCGACGAGGCCGAAGTGGTTCCGCAGGCGGTGCGCCCCGGCGTCTAGCATGGAGTTCGGGAGTCACCGGCTCTTGACACGGACCGGGGTGACCGCTAAGGCGCTTGACCGGCGCCGCGGATTCACCCGAAGTCGCGGCCTGTCCACGAGCACGCGGCCGCGCGCTGGCAGAGGATGACACACGTGGCACGGAAATTCGGCAAACGAGGCAAGCCCGGCCAGGGCGAGCCCCAGGACCCGGCGACGTTGTTCGGTGCGCCCCAGCCACCGCGGCAGGCCGCGCACCCCGCGTCGAGCACCCCCCTGGCCGACTACCTGGCCCACGGCTGGCCCGGCGTCGACCCGGGGTACGTCGTCCTGCCCCGGTCTTTGGCCGAGGGCATGTCCCTGCCCTGGCAACAACAGATGGCCGCGTTGCTGGCCCAGTTCCACGCCGAACACGCCGCCTTGGCGTGGCCGATCTACCGCGTGGTGCCCTCGCGCTACGAGAAGCTCGTCGACCTCGACGAGGAACAACTCGCGGAGGCCGGCTATCTCGTCGAGATCGACACCGAAGGCGAGATGATCTACCGCGAGCGCAGCGGGCGAAAGGTGGACGACCCACTGAACACGACGGTTCTGGTGTCTTGTCTGGACCCGATTCCGAAGCCCAAGCCCCAGCCCGCCGCTCCCGCTCCCTCCCACCCCTTGCGCGCACCCGCACCGATGAACATCGGCCCGGCGCCGGTGTGGCGGACGGTGCTGCATCCCGGTGAGGGCGAGATGCCCGGTCCGGGCGCTTCGGTTCCTGGCGCTCCTGGCCCTGGCGGTTCGAACACCGGACGAGGCCCGGCCGACCCTGGCTTCCGGACTTCGGCGGCTCCGCATCCCAACCACCCCGGCTTCGACTCGGCTTCCCCCGCTTCTCCAGGTAATGGCCCTTCGCCCGACGCCGCCGGCCGGCAACCCGGCTTCGGTTACGCCAGCCCCGGCGGATCAACCTTCACCCCCGGCGCCGCGGACCCGAACGCGGGCAACTTCGGCGCAAGCTCACCGAACCCCGACAACGCTCGTCCCGGCCTAAGCGGCCCGGGCGTCGCCACGCGCCCCGGAACACCGGCCGCGGCACCCGAAGCCGCCCAGCCCCCGACGCCGGTGCCTGTCGTACCTGCGCAGATCCCGGTCTCCGCTCAACCCCAGTGGACCTCGGCCCCGCCGGTTTCTCCGATCGGTCAGCCGCCGATCGCACAGACACCCGAGCCCGGTGTCGTGCCGTCTGGGACATCGGACGTTGCGGACGTGGTCGCTCGGCCGGGGCCTGTCGGTCCTGCGGCTGCGCCGATTGAGCCTGAGGCTGCTCGGACTTCAGTTTCTGAGCCTGGTGTGGTGTCGTCTGGGACATCGCGCGCCGCGGACCTGGCCACTCAGCCGGAGCCTGTCCATCCTGCGGCTGCGCCAATTGACCCCGAGCCCACTCGGACTTCAGCTCCCGAGCTGGTCGACCCGCCCACCGGCGCCGTTCCGTCGGACTCTCCGGCAGTGGATCCCGCACCCGCAGGCCCGCTGCCCACCGCGGAAGCGGCAACGCCACCGACCGCCGAGACTCCGACCGTGGCCGAGCACGCGGCTGATGCCCCAGCGCCCGAGCCACCCGCGCCAGAACAAGAGCCGGCCATCTCTGCTCCCTCACCCGAGCCGACCTCTGCGGCTGGGTTGCCGGACCCGGCTGAGGCCCCTACTGACGGTGCTCAGGGCACCAACAAGCCTGCGGCACCGGTACTCGAGCCGCCGCAGGACGTCGCGGCCGTTTCGGCGCAGCCGAAGGCTGCCGAGCGGCCGGAGCCAACACAGCCGCCCGCGCCTTGGGCCGAGCACCAGCAATCGCCCGACGATCTGCCATCGGATGACCAGCCGCAGGCGTCTTCGGTGACCGAGTCCACACCACAGCCACAAATCGCGCCCACCGAGCCGCAATCGTCGGATCGATCGCCGGGCGTGGATGCGCAGCCGCCGGTGCCGGTGGCGAGCGAGAATTCGGTGTCGCCTCCGGCTGCACAGTCATCTGATCGGCTTCCGAGACCTGATCAGGAGTCGCAGACGTCGCCGGCGCCTGCGGAGACGCAGCAGCTGGACCGATCGCCGCTGGTGGAAGAGCAGTCGCAGGCGTCTTTGCCGAGTGAGTCCTCCTCGCAGTCACCTGATCAAGGGGCAGCCGAAAGCGAGCCGCAGCCTGCGCTTGAGCAGGCTTCGCAGCAGGTTGAGGCGCAGCAGCCGGACGAAGTGGCTTCCGTCGTCGTGGCGGGTCAGGCCGCGAACGCCGAATCGCCTGCGCACGAGTCGGCTCCTGCAGCATCCGAGCAACCCGCACCTGCGCAGGCAGAGTCAGCGCAGGTGCGTTCCACAAGTGAGCCGGAGCTGCCTCCCGCAGCGCTCGATCAGCCGGCGTCGCAGATCGCCGCGCCGGAGCAGGTTCCTCCCTTGGCGCACCAGCCGTCCGACGAGGGCGGCGCTGCGGCCGAGCCGCAGAACACGCGGCCGCAAGGGGAGTACCCGCCTGCCCAGCAAGCCGCTACCCCGGCGCAGGTCCCCCAGGCAGCTCAGCCTCCGGCTGCACAGCCGGAACAGGTGGCCGGTCATCCGCAACACGGCCAGCCGGCGAGCCCTGCCGGGCCGGTTGGCAATGTGCCGCAGCCGACCGCGCAGCCGACGCTTGCGCAGCAACCTCCTGGGTATCAGCCGGCTCAGTCGACAACCGGTGCGCCGCAATCGCTGGACGATGCGGTGCCGCCGGCGCCAGGGCAGCCGGCCGCTGCACAGCAACCGTCCGGGTATCGGCCGGCTCAGTCGACAACCGGTGCGCCGCAATCGCTGGACGATGCGGTGCCGCCGGCGCCAGGGCAGCCGGCCGCTGCACAGCAACCGTCCGGGT
>NZ_JBFAAJ010000018.1:16533-18569 GCF_040639695.1 Amycolatopsis sp. NPDC023774 | reverse complement strand
ATCGGCCGGCTCAGCCGACAACCGGTGCGCCGCAATCGCCGGGCGATGCGGTGCCGCAGCCGACGCCTGTGCAGCAACCGTCTGGGTATCAGCCGATGCAGCCGGCAACCGGTGCGCCGCAGTCGCCGGGCGATGCGGCGCCGGCGCCCGGGCAGCCGAGCGAAGGTCAGTCGCAGTCTGATCGGGCCCAGGCGCAGGAGGGGGGCGATCAGCAGTCGGGTGGTGGGCAGGCAACGCAGCGGGGCCAACAGCAGCAGGGCGCCCAGTGGGGCCAGCCGCAGTCGGGCGGGCCTGCGCCCGGCGGTGAGCAGCCGCAGTCGGCTGGCGCGCAGCCCGAGGGGGCGACCAGCGGGTTGCCCCAGCCGAGCGCGGCGCAAGGACCCGGCGGGCAGCCGCCCGCGGCGCCGCCAAGTGGCTTGTCTCAGCCGGGTGCACAGTCGGGCGGGCAGCCGCCCGCGGCCCCGCCGAGTGGCTTGTCTCAGCCGGGTGCACAGTCGGGCGGGCAGCCGCCCGCGGCCCCGCCGAGTGGCTTGCCTCAGCCGGGCGCGCAGCCGGGCGGCCAGCCGCCGAGTGGCTTACCCCAGCCGGGCGCGCAGCCAGGCTGGAGCCGGCAGGAAGTGCGTGCGCCATGGCCTGAGGTGCCTCAACCCCACACACGGCCCGCGCTGGGACCGGACGGCCGGCCCCTGCCGGTGTTCCCCGGCCAAGAGACCGGTCCCGTCGCGCCGCCGCCCGCCGCGGCGCGGGTGTATCGCGCCGCGCCGCCGGTGTTTCCCGGGAAGGAGCCCGTGGTGCCGGTGGTGCCCGAGGTGAACCAGCCCGTCCAGGAAAAGCCGGGGTTGCCGCAGCCGTCGTCGATGGAGAGGAAGTTGGCGGGGCAGCGGGGGCAGGCGGAGGGTGCGCAGGTGAGGGACGTGCCGTTGGGGTTCTCGGAGCAGACGGCCCACGGACAGCAGCCCAGCACACCCCAGACCCACCCCGCCGACGACATCCCCACCCCACCGCGCGGCATCCCCCAGGTGCGCGGTTGGTTCGACCAGCACCCCGAAAACCCCAGCACCCCACCGCAAACCGCCACGCCCCCCACCGGCGACGACCCCGACGGCGGCGAGTTCGGCCCCACCGGCGACCCGACCGAGATCCCGTTCCGCTGGCGCAAGTGACCCGCCGGGTGCCAGGCTGGACGCATGGCTGACGACCCCAACCCGGACCCCGGCTGGTACTACAACACCCGCACCCACGAGGTGGAACACCTGGAACGCAGCCGGAGCATCGACCTCCTCGGGCCCTACCCCGACGAGGCCACTGCCCGCCGCGCCCTCGACATCGCCCGCGAGCGCAACCGACAGGCCGACGCCGCCGACCGCGAATGGGACGGCGACTGACCACCCGCCGCGTCGGGCCGGTCCCATCCGGCCCGGCCCGCTGACGCTCGCCCGTGGCATCCCGCGCGCCCGACCTCGGCCCGCGCAGGTTTGCGTGGCCGGCCCGGCCAGCACGTCACCGCCCAGGGCGGGTCAGATCAAAGCACCGGAATCGCCGCCGAAACCGGGGCCGACCCGCAGTTGTCGACTCGGCCGGCACGTCACCACCCGGGGCGGGCAGGCCCGCTGTGCCGGAACCGCCGCCGAACCGAGGCGTGGGCTGGTTGCCGCAATCATCGACCCGCGCGTCGCTGTCCGACCAGGCTCAGCGCAGCGAGGTTCGGTTGATGCACCGGCCTGAGCGCTCGCTCGCGGAGCGCACGTCGCTGCCCGGTCCGGCTCGGCGCGCCGAGGTTCGGCTGATGCGCCGCAGCCGGAGCCGTCGCCCGCTGTGCACGGCTCTGCCCGGCCCAGCGGCTGCGGCACGGTCGATGCACTGGCCCGAGATGTCGTCCGGGGTGCACAGAATCGCTGTCCGACTCGGCTCGGCGTGCCGAGGTTCGGCTGATGCGCCGCTGCCGGAGCCGTCGCCCGCTGTGCACGGCTCTGCCCGGCCCAGCGGCTGCGGCACGGTCGATGCACTGGCCCGAGATGTCGTCCGGGGTGCACAGA
>NZ_JBFAAJ010000018.1:0-16434 GCF_040639695.1 Amycolatopsis sp. NPDC023774 | reverse complement strand
AATCGCTGTCCGACTCGGCTCGGCGTGCCGAGGTTCGGCCGGTGCATCGCTGCCGGAGCCGTCGTCCGCGGAGCACGGCTCTGCCCGGCCCAGCGGCTGCGGCACGGTCGATGCACCGGCCTTAGACAGCACTGTCCGACCCGGCTCAGCGCCCCGAGGTTCGGCTGATGCGCCGCCACCCGAGATGGGAACCAGCCGTGCACAGAATCGCGGCCCGGCCCAGCTCAGCGCACCGAGACCGGCTAAGGCGCCGCCACCCCAGCCGAAAACGCCCAAACCACACCCTCACAAAGACGTCGAAACCCCCGGCCCCAACACGAACTCCGGGTCCACCTGTGCCTCGAGGTCCTCACCGACGTGGCCATTGCCCCACGCCCGCGCGTTGCGCAGGTGGAAGTCCACGGCCTGGCGCTGGTAGCGGGCCCAATCCCGGGTCACGCCGTCCACCGTCGAGAGCATCGACGCGAGCGTCCCCAGGTTGTGCGGTTCCAGTTCCCCGATCGGACGCGGAGCGCCGCGCTCACCGGCCCGGACGTGTCCCGAAGACTCCAGCCAGCCCAGCAGTGCCGGGCCCAGCGAGGACTGCAGAAAAGCCACATCCTCCGCATCCGTCACCTTGTTCCCCACCGCCACCAGATGCACGCCGAAGTCGCGCGCGTAGTCGGCGTACTGGCGGTACACGCCGACGCTGCGCAGCGTCGGCTCGCAGACCAGGAAGGTCACGTCGAAGCGCGTGAACAGGCCGGACGCGAAAGCGTCGGCGCCGGCGGTCATGTCCATCACGACGTACTCGCCCGGGCCGTCGACCAGGTGGTTGAGCAGGAGCTCCGCGGCGCCGACCTTCGAGTGGTAGCACGCCACGCCGAGGTCGTCCTCGTCGAACTGGCCCGTGACACCCAAGCGCACATCACCCAAAAACCGGAAGCACGCATCGGTGACGGGGTTGTCCTCGAACGGCGTGACCAGGCGCGATCCGCGGCCCGGCGGCGTGGTCTTGATCATCGCCGACGAGGAGGGGATGCGCGGGTTGTCGCCACGCAGGTAGTCCTTGATCAGGCTCATGTTGTCGCCCAGCGTGGGCCACGCGAGCGCTTCCTCCTCGGTAGCGCCGAGGGCGACGGCGAGGTGCTGGTTGATGTCGGCGTCGATGGCCAGCACCGGTTTGCCGGCGTCGGCGAGATACGAGACGAACAGCGACGAGAGCGTGGTCTTCCCGCTGCCGCCCTTGCCGACGAACGCGATCTTCACGGCGAAACCCTTTCACAAAATGAAGATGGTTTTCATTACAGCTCGGGTCAACGTACACCCGCGCGGCTCGCGCCCGAACGGGCGATCGGGGGCCGTGTCGCGAGATACTGTTGTGTGGTGCCACTCGTGATCAGGACGCCCGCGTCGGGAGGGGACTTCGGTCGGCTCCGGACGGAGTTCTCGTTGCCGGAATCGTTCGGTCCCGAGGTCCTGGCCGAGGCGGAGGCCGCCGTGCTCTCCGCGCGCGCCGAGGGCCGTGAGGACGCCACGGACCTGCCGTTGGTGACGATCGACCCGCCCGGCGCCAAGGATCTCGACCAGGCGATGGTCGTCGAACGCACCGCGGGCGGCTTCCGCGTGCACTACGCCATCGCCGACCTTGCCGCCTTCGTCCCGCCCGGCGGCGCGCTCGACCACGAGGCCCGCCGCCGCGGCCAAACGCTTTACCTGCCCGACGGCAACGTCCCGCTCCACCCGACCGTCCTGTCTGAAGGCGCCGCCAGCCTGCTGCCCGGCGAGGTCCGTGCGGCCGTGCTCTGGACCATCGACGTCGACGCCGCCGGCGAGCCCGTCGCCACCCGCGTGCGCCGCGCGCTCGTGCGCTCGACCGAGCAGCTCGACTACGAGAGCGTGCAGGCCTCGCTCGACGCCGGCACTCCGCACCCGTCCGTCGCCGCGCTGCCGGAGCTCGGCCGGCTGCGGCGCGAGCTGGCCGTGCAGCGTGGGGCCGTGGAGCTGCAGCTGCCGGAACAGGAGATCAGCGGCGACCCCGACGGCGGCTGGGCGCTGGCCCGTCGCCCGCGCACTGCCGTCGACGCGTGGAACGCCGAGGTCTCGCTGCTCACCGGCATGGCCGCGGCGCAGATCATGCTCGAAGCCCGCGTCGGCGTGCTGCGCACGCTGCCACCACCGGAGCCAGACGCCGTGGAGTGGCTGCGTCGCTCGGCGTCGGTCGTGGGCGTCACGTGGCCGGCGGAGCTCGGCGTTTCGGAGTTCCTGTCCTCTTTGGACCCCGGACAGCCCTCGTCCATGGCCATCTTCGCCGACACCACCAGGCTTCTGCGCGGCGCAGGCTACACGTCCTTCGACGGGTCGCTGCCCGCACTCACCACCCACGGGGGCATCGGCGGCGCGTACGCACACGTCACCGCGCCGATCCGCCGCTTGGTCGACCGCTTCGGCACGGAGGTCTGCCTCGCCGTCACGGCCGGGCGCGAAGTGCCGTCTTGGGTCCGCGACGCGCTCGCGGAGGTGCCGTTGCAGATGTCCGCTTCGGACAGTCTCGCCGCCCGCGTCGAACGCGCCTGCATCGACCAGGTGGAGGCGTGGGTCCTGGCGGAACGCGTCGGGCGCGAGTTCACCGCCGTCGTGCTGCGCGCGGAGGAGACGCGGGCGGAGATCCTCGTGGAGGACCCGCCGGTGATGGCCAAGTGCACGGGAAAGAAATTCCCTGAAGGCGAGCGGATCGGCGTCCGCCTGACCGCCGTGGACGTCGACAAGCGAAAGGTGTCGTTCGAACGCGTATGAGCACACTGGTCGACGACCTGGGCGAACCGGTCCCCCTCTCCGGCCCGCCGGTGCGAGTGGTGTCCCTGGTGCCCTCGCTGACGGAGGCCGTGGAGGTCAGCGCGCCCGGCCGGCTCGTCGGTGCCACGGATTACTGCACGCATCCGTCCGATTTGGACGTTCCGCGCGTGGGCGGCTCGAAGTATCCGAAGATCGATCGCGTGCTGGACCTGGCACCGGACCTGGTGCTGGCGAACTCCGAGGAGAACCGGCCGGAGGACGTGGAACGCCTGCGCGCCAACGGGACCCCCGTGTTCGTCATGGCGGCCGCCGCCTCGGTTCCCGCCGCGCTGGGCTCACTGCGGCGATTGCTGACGCAGGTCTACGCCCTCGACGAGCCCGAGTGGCTGGTCTCCGCCGAAGAACTCTGGCGCACGACGGCCCCGATCCGCTTCCGCGCCGTCATCCCGGTCTGGCGCAAGCCGTGGATCGTCCTCGGCCGCGACACCTTCGCCGGCGACGTTCTCCGCCGCGTCGGCGTGGCGAACGCCTATGCCGACGCGGACGACCGCTACCCGCGCCCGCCACTGGACGAACTGCGGGCGGCCGAAGCCGACATCGTGGTGCTGCCGGACGAACCGTACGAGTTCACCGCCGACGACGGCCCCGGCTTCTTCCCGGACCTACGCCCGGTTCTGGTCTCGGGTCGCTACCTCACCTGGTACGGGCCCTCGCTCGTCGAAGCGCACGCCGCCCTGACCGACGCGCTGGGGGGTCTGTCGTAACCGACGCCGAAATACGGGGCGTGACGACCGCACGTTTGTAGTTGGCGATGCCGTGGTCGGTCAGGTGCTGGATCCACAGCCGGGTTAGTACCCGCCTTGCGCCGGTCGGTGGCGGGGGCGGATCAGCGTCGTGGCGGAGGGACCGGTCGGCGCAGCGCTGCTCGGGACGGGGAGCATGCCGGCCGCGCGGGCGCCCGCGTACTTCGGCTTCGGGTTGTCGTGGTCTGTCCGGTGTGGCCGGCGGGCTTGGCGGACGGACGGGCCGCCCAGGGGCTGAGCGGCCCGTCGACGCCCAGCAGGAGGAGGGGGCGCGCCCCATCCGTTCTACAGGGTCAACCCCGTCAGCACCGTCACCCGTTCCTCCGTGAAGTCCGCCATCGCCGCCGCCGGTCCTTCGCGGCCGACGCCCGAGTCCTTGACACCGCCGTAGGGCATCTGGTCGGCGCGGAAGCTGGGGACGTCGCCGATGAGGACCCCGCCGACGTTGAGGCGCGCGGAGACGTCGAACGCGGTGGGCAGGTCGCGCGTGAAGACGCCGGCCTGCAGGCCGAAGCGCGAGGCGTTGATGCGTGAAACACCCTCGTCCACAGAGGACACCCGGATCAACGACACCACCGGCCCGAACACCTCCTCGGCCATCACGGCCGCGTCTTCCGGCACGCCGGACAGCACCGTCGGCTCCACCGTCGCACCGGAACGGCCGCCGCCGGTCAGCAGAGAAGCACCGGCGGAGACGGCGTCGGAGACCCACGAAGCAACGCGCGAAGCCGCGGCCTCGTTGATCAGCGGGCCGACGTCGACGCTGTCCGAAGCAGGGTCGCCCGTGCGCAACGCCGCGACCTGCGCCAGAACCCGCGACTCCAGCTCGTCATACACGTCCGTGTGCACGTAGACCCGCTGCACCGAGATGCACGACTGCCCCGCCTGGTACATCGAGAACGTCGCGATCCGCTGCGCCGCGAAGTCCAGATCCGCCCAATCCGGACAGACCAGTACGGCACCGTTGCCACCGAGCTCCAACGAAACGTGTTTGCGCGGCACACTGTCCCGGATCGACCAGCCGACGGGAACCGAGCCGGTGAACGAAACCACCGGCAGACGCGGATCCCGCACCAGCGAAGCCGTCTCCTCATTGCCCAACGGCAGAATCGACCAGCTCCCCGCCGGCAACCGCGTCTCCGCGAGGATCTCGCCCAGCAGCAACGACGTCAGTGGCGTCGCCGGAGCCGGCTTCAGCACGATCGGCGCGCCGACTGCGATGGCCGGCGCGACCTTGTGCGCCACCAGGTTCAGCGGGAAGTTGAACGGCGTGATGCCGAGCACCGGCCCGCGGGGCACGCGTCGCACCAAGGCCAGCCGGCCCGTGCCGCCCGGGTCGGTATCGAGGCGCTGCAGCTCGCCCGAGAACCGGCGGGCCTCCTCGGCGGCCCAGCGGAACGTCGACACCGCGCGTCCCACCTCTCCTCGCGCCCACTTCAACGGCTTGCCCGACTCGGCCGTGATGAGCCGCGCGATCTCGTCGGCCCGCTGGCTCAGCGAACGGGACACCTGGTCCAACGCCCCCGCCCGCACGTGCGCCGGGACGACCGCGAACTCGTCGGCGACCGAAGCCGCCGCGGCGACTGCCTCCTCGACGTCCGGCGCGGTGGGCACGAAGTGCGAACCGGCTTCGCTGCCGTCGTAGGAATGGCGGACGACCGCGGTCGACGAACTGGTCACCGGCTTGCCGGCGATCCAAAAAGGAACAGTCACTTGCGCACCTCCGTGCGTACCGCGTGCTCGAGGACGGACAGGCCCTCATCGAGCAGTTCGTCGGACAGGGAAACTGGCGGCAGCAGCCGGATGACGTTGCCGTAGGTCCCGCAGGTCAGCACCACCACGCCGAGCGCGTGGCACGCCGCGGCGACGCGCTTGGTGAGGTCGGCGTCGGGCACAGCGTCGTTTCCGGTGCCGGCGCGAACGAACTCCGCGGCCAGCATCGCGCCCCGCCCGCGCACGTCGCCGATCACCCCCGTCTCGGCCGCCAGCGCCCGCAGCCGCGGCAGCACGAGGTTTTCCACCCGCCTCGCCGAGGAGACCAGATCCGAAGACCGCATCGTCTCGATCGAACCCAGCGCCGCGGCACACGCGATGGGGTTGCCGCCGTAGGTCCCACCAAGACCACCAGCCCCGACCGCGTCCAGCAGCTCCGCACGCCCGGTCACGGCCGACAGCGGCAGCCCGGCCGCGATGCCCTTGGCCGTCGCGATCAGGTCCGGCACCACGCCCTCGCGCGACGACGCGAACCAGTCACCCGTGCGGCAGAAGCCCGTCTGCACCTCGTCCGCCACGAACACCACGCCGTTCTCGCTGCACCACGCGGAAAGCGCCGGCAGGAACCCCGGCGCCGGCTCGATGAATCCGCCCTCGCCTTGGATCGGCTCGATCACGACGGCCGCCACCTGGTCGCCGCCGATCTGCTTCTCGATCCGGTCGATCGCGATACGCGCGGCTTCCGGCCCCGAAAGCCCGTCGCGGTACGGGTACGAGCCCGGCACGCGGTACACCTCGGGCGCGAATGGCCCGAAGCCGTGCTTGTAGGGCACCGACTTCGCGGTCAACGCCATCGTCAGGTTCGTCCGCCCGTGGTAGGCGTGGTCGAACACCACCACGGCCTGCCGCCCGGTCGCGGCGCGCGCGATCTTCACCGCGTTCTCCACGGCCTCCGCGCCGGAGTTGAACAGCACCGACTTCTTCGCGTGGTCACCCGGGGTCAGCTCCGCCAGCGCCTCGCACACCTCGACGTACCCCTCGTACGGCGTGACCATGAAGCACGTGTGCGTGAACAAGCACGCCTGCCTGCGCACGCGGTCCACGACCTCGGGCGCGGAGTGGCCCACGTTCGTCACGGCGATGCCGGAGCCGAAGTCGATGAGCACGTTGCCGTCGGCGTCGGTGAGCAGGCCGCCGCCGGCCGACGTGATGTGCGCGGGCAGTATCGAGCTCACCCCCGCCGCGACCGCGGCCGTCCGCCGTTCCTGCAACGCGCGCGACGCCGGGCCAGGGATCTCGGTGCGCAACCGGCGCTGACGGGGCGCCGGGGCCACCAGGGTCTCGGTGGTCGTGGTCATGGGCTCAACTCCTGGGAAACGGGCGGGGTCACCTCCCAGGATGAGGTGCGGCCGCACGGGAGTCAGCTGGCCAAGGTGTCCAGGAACGGGCGTAAACTTGGCCACTATGGCACTCACTCTGCGCGCGCTCACCGAACTGCGGTCGCTCGCCCTCCGCGTGGTCGCGGGGGAGACCGGGCTCGATCGCCCGATCGGCTGGGTGCACCCCACCGAGCTCACCGACCCGCACGCGTTCCTCGAAGGCGGTGAACTCCTCCTCACCACGGGCCTGGCCCTCGACGATACGACGTCCGAGGCCTACGTCCGCCGCCTCGTCGAAGCGGGTACCGCCGGACTCGGCTTCGGCGTCGGGTTGAGCCACGAACACGTGCCGTCCACGTTGAAGGCGACCGCCGACGAGGTCGGCCTCCCAGTGCTCGAAGTGCCCCGTAAGACGCCCTTCATCGCCATCACCCGCGCTGTCTCCCGCGCGGTCGCCGCCGACGAGTACGCCGCGACCGTCCGCATCGGCCGCGCCCAGCAGGAGCTCACCCGCACCGCCGTCGGGAAGACGGGCGCTGCGGGTGTCGTGCGCCGCCTCGCCCGGCTCGTCGACGGCTGGGTCGTGCTCTTCGACGCCGCCGGCCACGTCCGCGAAGTCTCCTCCGCAACCGCTCGCGCACACGGGGAACAGCTCGGCGTGAAGGACCTGCGCGCCGGCACGCGGATTGTCACGGTGGGGGAGCAGGAGGTCGTGCTCCAGACCTTGCACACGCGCGGCGCGCTCGCGGTCGGCACAGGCGCGCCGCTCGACTCGACCGGCCGCCACATCGTGAACACCGCGGTCTCGCTGCTTTCCCTTGCCCTGGAACAGGATCGTGCCCAGCGCGGCGCGTTGTCCCGGCTCCGCACCGGCCTGCTCGACCTGTTCACCGACGGCCAGGAAGCCCTCGCGCTCGATGTGCTGCGTACCGTGCAGGGCGCGCCGCCGCAACCGTGGGCCGTGCTCGCCGTCGCGGGCCCGCCCGCCGCGCGGACCGCGCTGTACGACCGCCTGGAACCCGTTGCGGGCCAAGTGTTCTTCGCTCACGCCGAATCGCTTCTCGTCGCCGTGACCGACGACGCCGACCGCGTGCTCACCGTGGCCGCCGAGGTCGACGGTTGCCACGTCGGCGTCGGCGACGCCACCGAGTTCCCGGCAGCGCTGCGCCAGGCCAGGCAGGCGGCCGAGACCGCACGCAGTCAGGCCATTCCGCTCCTGCGCTACGCCGACCACGCCGGCCGGGGCCTGCTCAACCTCCTGGATCCCCTTGCCGCCCAAGCCTTCGCCCACGAGCTGCTGAACCCGCTGCGCACCCACGACGAGTCCGGCCGCGGCGAACTGGAGGAGTCCCTGCGCTGCTGGCTGGAAAACCACGGCCACTGGGACCGCGCCGCCACGCGGCTGCACATCCACCGCCACACCCTGCGCAACCGCATCACCAAGGCCGCCGAGCTCCTCGGCCGGGACCTCGACTCACCGGGTACGAGGGCGGAACTCTGGCTCGCCCTCCAGGTCACCCGCTGACGTCACACGCTGACGAGCAACGCGATCGGCGAGTCCCCGCACCGCCGCAACGTCGCGCCGTCCGACGTCGTCTGCGGTTCCGCGCCCGACGTCCACCAGGCCGGCACATCGACGTCGCGCACCAGAGAACCCGTCGCCTGCCGGACGCTGTTCGACACGATCACGCGCCCCTGCGCGTTGAGCAGAGCCGCGCGCCGGCCCAGCGAACGCAGCCGCCGGCTCACCGTGCGCTCGAACTCGCGCACGTAGACGTCCGCGCCCACCACGCCGGCAAACGAACCGTCGCGGTACACGGGCAGCGTGAACGTGAGCGTGTACTCGTCAGTGCAGAGGTAGTCGACGTACGGGCCGTTGATGTGGCGCCGGCCGCTGTCGCGCGGCACGGTGAACCACGACTGGCGCGTGTAGTCGAGGAAGTGGGGACTCTCCGGGTCGAGGCTGATGAACAGCTGCTCCGGAGTCTGGTCCGAACCGGTGGTGGTCCACCACTCGAAGCCGAACTCCTGGTCCGACAGCACGTGGGGCGCGCTTACGAACCCGGCGCCGATCACGAGGCCGCCAAGGGCCTCCAGGACCTGCGGCCGGATGCCGTGGAGCGTGCCGGAGCCGGCGCCGCCGGGCTCGGCCAGCAGCGTCTCGGCCGCGGCCAGCACGGGCTTGAGTCGCTCGAAGATCTCCTCGACCAGCGCGGATACCTGCGCGACGACCTCGTCGCCGGTCAACGTGCGGGTGTCGGTCACGATGCTCACCTCGATCGCGGGGTCATCGAAGCTTACGGCGTTTCGAGGCTGAGGTGCAGATCCACGAGTCGGTCGAGCGCGCTCAGGATGTGCTCCTCGGTCAGTCTGCGGGCCAGGTCGCCGTCGGCCGCCGCGATCGCGGTGACGATCGCGCGGTGCTCAGCGTAGGACTGGCGGCAGGTGTCCTCGCCGTCGAGGGGCACCCAGAGCAACCCGCCGTGTTCGCCCTGCAGCTGGACCTCCTGGTTGGTGAGCCGTGGCGACTGCGCGGCCGCCGCGACCTCGAGGTGGAAGTGCCGTTCGGCGCGCGTCGCCTCGGGACCGGTCGTGCCGAGGAGGTCTTCGCTGGTCAGCCGCAGTCGTTCCAGGTCTTCGGGTGAGCTGCGCTCCGACGCGAGTTTGGCCGCCGACCCGGCCACGGCGAGGTAGTGGTCGCCGAAGTCGCGCAGATCCGCGAGCGAGACGAGCCGCAGGCGCTGGGCCCACGAGCTCGGCGCCGGCCACGCGGGCGTGCGCACGAAGCTGCCGCCGCCGCGGCCGCGCCTGGTCTCGACCAGACCCTGCTGCCGCAGCACGGCGAGCGCTTCCCGGACCGTCACGGTGGACACGCGGAACTGCGCGGCGAGCTCGACCTCGCTCGGCAGCTGCTCGGCGTCGTCGAGCAGGCCCAAGGTGATGGCGTCGAGCAGCCGGGCCGCGACCGCCTCGGCGCGGCCGAGCTGGTCCAGTGGAGCGAACATCGCCAGTCGTGCGCTGTTCGACATCTCCTTGCGCATCGTGGGTCCACCCGTCTCGGCGTGCGATTGGGGCCAATGGTGCCCCAGGACCTTGTCATGTGAAATATGGAGTTATATGTTTCACCCTGCCACGGAGAGTCAGGAGGCGCACGCGTGCAGGAACTGAAGCACTACGTCGGCGGGAAGTTCGTCGACTCGCTGTCAGGGAAGGTTCTCGAGATCGTCGACCCGGTCACCGGTCGCGCGTACTGCACCGCGCCGGTGGCGGGCGCCGAGGACGTCGACCGCGCGCTCAAGACCGCGGCCGAGGCGTTCGAGAGCTGGAAAGAGACTACGCCGGCCCAGCGTCAGCTCGCGCTGCTGAAGATCGCCGACGCCGTGGAGGCCCGCGGCGAGGAGCTCATCGCCGCGGAGTCGCGGAACACCGGCAAGCCGGTGGCGCTCACGATGTCCGAAGAGTTGCCGATGATCGTCGACCAGCTGCGCTTCTTCGCCGGCGCCGCGCGCGTGCTCGAAGGCCGCGCGGCCGGCGAGTACATGGAAGGCCACACGTCCTTCGTCCGCCGCGAGCCCGTGGGCGTCTGCGCGCAGGTGACGCCGTGGAACTACCCGCTGCTCATGGCGATCTGGAAGATCGCGCCCGCGCTCGCCGCGGGCAACACCGTGGTGCTCAAGCCGTCGGACACCACGCCGGTTTCCACGCTGCTGCTGGCCGAGATCTGCGGCGAGTTCCTGCCGCCGGGCGTGTTCAACGTCGTGACCGGCGACCGCGACTCCGGCCGCGCGCTGGTGGAGCACCCGATTCCCGCGATGGTGTCGATCACCGGCTCCGTGCGCGCCGGCATCGAGGTCGCGGGCGCCGCGGCCCGCGACGTCAAGCGCGTGCACCTCGAGCTGGGTGGCAAGGCGCCCGTGATCGTCTTCTCCGACGCCGACCTCGAGAACGCCGCCGAGACCATCGCCATGGCGGGTTACTTCAACGCCGGCCAGGACTGCACCGCCGCCACCCGCGTGCTGGTGGCCGACGACGTGCACGACGCCTTCGTCGCCGCCCTTTCGCGTCAGGCCGAGGCCAGCAAGACCGGCAAGCCCGACGACGACACCGTCGCCTTCGGCCCGCTCAACAACGCCGCGCAGCTGGAGAAGGTGTCCGGCTTCATCGACCGGCTGCCCGGCCACGCGACCGTGCACTGTGGAGGGCGACGCGCCGGCGACGAGGGCTTCTTCTACGAGGCCACCGTGGTCTCCGGCGTCACGCAGGACGACGAGATCACGCAGAACGAGGTCTTCGGCCCCGTGATCACCGTGCAGCGCTTCTCCGACGAGGCCGACGCGGTGAAGGCGGCCAACGGAGTGCCCTACGGCCTCGCCTCCTCGATCTGGACCAAGGACCACCAGCGCGCCATGCGCGTGTCCGCCAAGCTCGACTTCGGGTGCGTGTGGATCAACACCCACATCCCGCTCGTCGCCGAGATGCCCCACGGCGGGTTCAAGAAGTCGGGTTACGGCAAGGATCTCTCGCTGTACGGCCTCGAGGACTACACCCGCGTCAAGCACGTGATGAGCGCGCTGTAGGTACCGGTGACGAGATCCACGGGAAGGCCCGCCATGCCCCACCAAGCCCCCATCACCGCCCGGCGGCCAGAACGGCCGCGCGCCGGCGGCGAGCCGGCGATCCGGCTCACCGGGCTACAGAAGCACTTCGACAAGGTCCGCGCCGTCGACGGCGTCGACCTCGACATCCCGCCCGGTGAGTTCTTCTCCATGCTCGGCCCGTCGGGCTCGGGGAAGACCACGGTGCTGCGCATGATCGCCGGCTTCGAGCTGCCCACCGCGGGCACCATCGAGCTGGCCGGCAGGGATGTCAGCCAACTCGCGCCGTTCGAGCGCGACGTGAACACCGTGTTCCAGGACTACGCGCTCTTCCCGCACATGTCGGTGCGCCAGAACGTGGAGTACGGCCTCAAGGTCAAGCGGGTCGCCAAGGCCGAGCGCAGGCAACGCGCCGCGGAAGCCCTCGAGACCGTGCGGCTCGGGGAGTACGGCGACCGCAAGCCTTCGCAGCTCTCGGGTGGTCAACGCCAGCGCGTCGCTCTCGCGCGGGCGCTGGTGAACCGCCCGAAGGTGCTGCTGCTCGACGAACCGCTGGGAGCGCTCGACCTCAAGCTGCGGCAGGCGATGCAGATCGAGCTCAAGCAGATCCAGCGCGAGGTCGGGATCACCTTCGTGTTCGTGACGCACGACCAGGACGAGGCGCTCACCATGAGCGACCGCATCGCGGTGTTCAACGCCGGGCGGATCGAACAGGTCGGCACGCCGGTGCAGGTGTACGAGAGACCGGCGAGCGCGTTCGTCGCCGGCTTCGTCGGCATGTCCAACCTGCTCAGCGGGCGCGGGGCCGAAGCGGTGATCGGCAAGCCCGGCGTGTACAGCATCCGGCCGGAGAAAATCCGCATCGATGGTGATCTTGCGTCGCCGGCCGGTCCAGGCGAGACTTCGGCGACCGGAATCGTCACGGATGTCGTATACGCCGGATCCACAGTGCGCTACGCTGTCGCGCTCGATGCGGGGGGTCAGTTGTCCGTGGTCCGCCAGAACACCAGTGAACCGACCGACTTCGCCGACGGCCGGGTCCGCCTGCGGTGGCGCCACGAACACAGTTTCCGGGTCCCCGACGCCGGCTAGTTCTCACGGGAAGGTTTCTCTCGACATGAAGAACAGGAAGACGCTGCTCGCAGGTCTGTGCGGCGTGAGCCTGCTGCTCGCGGCCTGCGGGACCTCGGGCTCCGACTCAAGCGCGGGGTCCGCGCCGGGCGCACAGGGATTCACCCCGCCCAAGCTGGCCGCACTCACCCAGCTCGGCCAGCCGGAAGGCCAGCTGAACGTGCTCGCGTGGCCCGGTTACGCCGAAAACGGCTCCAACGACTCGAAGATCAACTGGGTCAAGCCGTTCGAGGACCAGACCGGCTGCAAGGTCACCGTCAAGCCCTTCGGCACGTCCGACGAGGCCGTGACGCTGATGAAGACGGGCCAGTACGACGTGGTGTCCGCCTCGGGCGACGCCTCGCTGCGCCTGGTCGCCTCGGGTGACGTCGAGCCGGTCAACACCGCGCTCGTGCCCAACTACAACGACGTCTACCCGTTCCTGAAGAACAAGTCGTGGAACAGCGTCAACAACGTCGCCTACGGCATCCCGCACGGCTGGGGTGCGAACGTGCTGACATGGCGCACCGACAAGGTGAGCCCGGAGCCGACGTCGTGGTCGCCGATGTTCGACGTGAACTCGCCCTACAAGGGCAAGATCATCGCCTATGACTCCCCGATCTACATCGCCGACGCGGCCCTGTACCTCATGGCGCACCAGCCTGACCTCGGCATCAAGAACCCGTACGCCTTGGACGACAAGCAGTTCAACGCCGCGGTGGACCTGCTGAAGAAGCAGCGCCCGAACGTCAGCGAGTACTGGTCGGACTACCTCAAGGAAACGCAGTCGCTCAAGAACGCGGACGCTGTGATCGGCACCGCGTGGCAGGTCACGGTGAACCTGGCCGAGAGCGAGGGCGCTCCGCTGGGCGCGACCGTGCCGAGCGAGGGTGCCACCGGCTGGTCGGACACCTGGATGGTGGCCACGAAGTCGCAGCACAAGACGTGCGCGTACAAGTGGATGGACTACATCATCAGCCCGAAGGTCAACGCCCAGGTGGCGGAGTACTTCGGTGAGGCCCCGGCCAACTCGAAGGCCTGCGCCGAGATGACCGACAAGACCCTGTGTGACACCTACCACGCCAACGACGCGGCCTACGCCGCCAAGATCCAGTACTGGACCACGCCGATCCCGCAGTGCCTCGACGGCCGCACGGACGTCAAGTGCAAGGACTACGGCGACTGGACCCGTGCCTGGACCGAGATCAAGGGTTGACGTGTTCGTGAGTACCGGCGCTGGTCTGGAACCCGCGCCGGTACTCGCGAGAGCTCCCCGGTAGCTCCGGGGGCGGCGGGCACCCTCCCCCTCGTCCGCCGCCCCCGGACCCCCTCCTCCCGACCGTGCCCCGAAGGTGCCCGCATGACCGCCGTGAGCCCGCCGAGCCGCCGCGCCTCGGCTTTCTTCTTCCGCAAACCCAAGCTGCGCCTGGGCATCCTGCTTTCGGCTCCGCTGCTGTGGCTCGGCCTGGCCTACCTCGGCGCGCTCGCCGCCCTGTTCATCACGGCCTTCTGGTCCACCGACGTGTTCACCGGCAAGGTGGTCACAGACTGGTCGTTCGACAACTTCGTCACGCTCTTCACCGACTCGGTCTACCGCACGATCACGCTGCGGACCGTCGGCATCGCGTTGCTGGTGACGGTGATCGACGCGGTCATCGCGTTCCCCATGGCCTTCGCGATGGCCAAGCTCGCTTCCCCGCGCGCGCAACGGATTCTCGTGATCGCCGTGATGACGCCGCTGTGGGCGAGCTACCTGGTGAAGGCCTACGCGTGGCGCACGCTGCTTTCCGGCAACGGCGCGATCAGCTGGCTGCTGAGCCCGTTCGGCCTCTCCGGCCCGGGTTACGGCGTCGCGGCCACCGTGATCACGCTGTCGTACCTGTGGCTGCCGTACATGATCCTGCCGATCTACGCCGGCCTGGAGCGGTTGCCCGACTCCCTTGTCGACGCGTCCGGCGACCTCGGCGCGCGGTCGTTCCGCACGTTCCGCTCGGTGATCCTGCCGCTTGCCTTCCCGGCGATCGTGGCCGGCTCGATCTTCACGTTCTCCTTGTCGCTGGGCGACTACATCGCCGTGAAGATCGTGGGCGGCACGTCGCAGATGCTCGGCAACGTCGTTTACGACAACATCGGCGCGGCCAACAACCTGCCGTTCGCGGCGACCGTGGCCATCGTGCCGGTCGTGATCATGCTCGTGTACTTGGCCGTCGTGCGTCGCACCGGCGCGCTGAACAACCTCTAGGAGACCGCCGTGCGCATGTCGAAGACCGGCCGGGTGGTGCTGTGGACGGCACTCGGGGTCGGGTTCGCGGTGATCTACTTCCCGCTTCTGGTGGTGCTGCTCAACTCCGTGAACTCGGACACCACGTTCGGCTGGCCGCCGAAGAGCTTCACCCTCGAGTGGTGGGGCCGCGCGGTCACCAACGCCGGCGCGCTGCACGCGTTGTGGACCAGCGTCGAGGCCGGTGTGGCCGCCACGGCGATCGCGTTCGTGCTCGGCACGATGGCCGCGTTCGCCTTGCAGCGCTACCGGTTCTTCGGCCGGGACTCGATCTCGCTGCTGATCATCCTGCCGATCGCGCTGCCCGGCATCGTGACCGGGATCGCGCTGAACAACGCGTTCCGCACGATCCTCGGCATCGACCTCGGCCTGCTCACGGCGATCATCGCCCACGCGACCTTCTGCATCGTCGTGGTGTTCAACAACGTCGTGGCCCGCCTGCGGCGCATGGGCGGCAACCTCGAGGAAGCGTCGATGGACCTCGGCGCCGACGGCATCACCACATTCCGGCTGGTGACTTTTCCGGTGCTGCGCTCGGCGCTGCTGGCGGGCGGACTGCTGGCGTTCGCGCTGTCGTTCGACGAGATCATCGTGACGACGTTCACGCTGGGCACCGGCATGGAGACGTTGCCGATCTGGATCTACGACAACCTGTTCCGACCCAACCAAGCCCCGGTGGTCAACGTGGTGGCGGCGGTGCTGATCATCGTCTCGACGGTGCCGGTGTACTTCGCGCAGAAGCTCTCCGGCGGCGACAGCGCTTCTGGTGGCCGGATCTAGGGTCTCCTAAGGGCTTTCTCGTAAGTGGTTGCGCTGGTGGGGCTGGTGGCTGGCGGCTCGCGTGATCAGGTGTCGAGAAGGATGTTGTGCAGGTTCGCGATTCCGGACACCGTGTCGGTGAGCGTGCTCGCGGCGCGGCGGTAGTTGTGGAGGATCGTGAAGTTCTTCATCCGGGACAGAACGTGCTCGACGCGGGCACGGACCTTGCGGTGGGTGGCGTTGAGGTCTTCCTTCCAGTCCGGCAACTCGCTGCCTTCACGGGGTTTGCGATAAGGCATGACGACCTCAGGGTTACCTTGGTAACCGCCGTCGGCCAGGACCGGCCGGTCGGCGAGTGTCTCGGCGATGCCCGACTCGCGGTAGATGGTGCAGTCGTTGCGGCTGCCCGGTTGCGGATTGCCGGTGGCGATCACCAACCTGGTCTCGGCGTCGATGGCGACCTGCACGGTGGTGGGGTAGCGGTAGTTCTTCGACGGGGTGGTCAGCCGGTGATCCCGGGTCGGCACCAGAGTGCCGTCGACGATCGCGACCGCATCGATCCGGCGTGTGCAGACCGGCGCCAGCGCCAGCAGTGGGCCGATCGTGTCGCTTCCCCCGGTGCGCCGCGGAATGCGATACCCCGAACAGCGGCCCGATCTGGCGCATGGTCAGGTTCGTCCGCCGCTAGGTCGCGACCCGCAGAACCCGGTCTGCCAGGGCAACGCCCACTGCCGGCCCGGCCGTCCGTCCGCGATCTCCTTCCGCCCCGCTTGGCGACCAGTCGTATCGGCTTGCGGAACTGACCCGGTTCCAGCCCCGCGAACGGAGCAATCCACTCCGGCCGCGACGTTGTGATCACCTGCACCACGCCAACATGATCGACTACCGACCGGGCCAGCCCGGCCCCGGGTTACGAGACATCTCCTAGCTTGATTTTTAACCTGTTCGGCGGGGCCGCGGTTTGCTCGACTTGGTGTTCTTGCTGTGCTTGGGCTTTCGGGTGTTGGTGCTGGTGACGG
>NZ_JBFAAJ010000017.1:116408-179284 GCF_040639695.1 Amycolatopsis sp. NPDC023774 | reverse complement strand
CCAAAAGTGGCTGGACAAGAACACGCGGATCACCCTGCACTTCACGCCCACCAGCTGCTCCTGGCTGAACATGGTCGAAATCTTCTTCGGCATCATCACCCGCCAAGCCATCCGCCGCGGCACCTTCACCAGCGTCAGCGACCTCGAAACCGCCATCCGCGACTTCATCGACGCCTACAACGACCGCGCCAAACCCTTCACCTGGACCGCCACCGACGACGACATCATCACCAAAATCAACCGTAAAATTACTTCAGACACACGACACTAGCAGCGCCGAGCCGTCAGGATGGCCCCGAACTGCGTGGTTGCCTGATAGTCCCGTGTCCCCGAGCCGACCGTGCAGAATCGTCCGGAAACGGCGCCAGCGGGTGAACCGTTCCGGGGCGGCGGTCAGCCGACTTCGGCGGAAACGAGCTCACCCGGCTCGTCGGCCGCGGCTTGGCGGGCGTAGCGGCGGGCCATCGCGGCGCACACGATCAGCTGGATCTGGTGGAACAGCATCAGCGGCAGCACGATCAGGCCCACCTGCCCGTGACCGAAGAGCACGGTGGCCATCGGCAGGCCGCTGGCCAAGCTCTTCTTGGAGCCGCAGAACACGATCGTGATCCGGTCGGCGCGGTCGAAGCCGAGCAGCCGCGCACCGACGCTCGTGGTGGTGAGCACGGCGGCGAGCAGCACCACGCACACGCCCAGCAGCACGAACAGTGGGCCGAGGTCGAGCTTGTGCCAGATGCCTTCGGTCATGCCCTCACTGAAGGCGGTGTAGACGACGAGCAGGATCGAGCCGCGGTCCACGAGCTTCAGCGGTGCCGAGTGGCGGCTGACCCAGCCGCCGATCCACCGGCGGGCGAGCTGGCCGGCCACGAACGGCACGAGCAGCTGCAGCACGATGTCCAGCACCGCCTGACCGCTCACACCCGGGCCGTCGGTCGAGAGCAGCAGCGCGACGAGCAGCGGCGTCAGCACGATGCCGAGCAGGTTCGACACCGACGCGCTGCAGATGGCGGCCGCGACGTTGCCCTTCGCGATCGACGTGAACGCGATCGACGACTGCACCGTGGACGGCAGCAGGCACAGGAACATCACGCCGGTGTAGAGCGGCGACGTGAGCAGCCCGGGGGAGAAGAACGACGCGGCGAGGCCCAGCAAGGGGAACAGCACGAATGTGGCCGACAGCACAGTGACGTGCAGGCGCCAGTGCTTGAGGCCGTCAATGGCTTCCTTGCTAGAAAGCCTTGCGCCGTAGAGGAAGAACAGCAGCCCTACCGCGATGTTCGCCGCAATCCCGAAGCCGGTGGCGGTGCCGCCCGAGGCGGGCAAAAGCGACGCGACGCCCACCGTCAGCAGGATGGCGGCGATGAACGGGTCGATCCGCAGCTTGGCCAGCAGTGCGGAAACGGGGCGGGTCAGCGGGGCGAACACGGTCGTCATGGAACTCCTTTCCCACCCGATTCTCCGGTGCGGCACGGTCATTCGGAACCCCGATCACCGTACTCACTGTCATTGTCGGCGCCGATAAGATGTGACGCATGCTGGATTCGCGCCTGTGCCGCTCCTTCCTCGCGGTGGCGGAAACCCGCAGCTTCACCGCAGCGGCCCGGCGGCTGGGTGTGGGCCAGCCCACAGTCAGCCAGCACATCCGGCGCCTCGAAAGCGAAGCCGGCGGGCTGCTGTTCCAACGCGACACCCACGCGGTCGACCTCACCGCGCGCGGGCAGGCGATGCTGGGCTTCGCCCAGACCATTGTGGACACCGAAGAACGCGCCGCCCGCCACTTCCGCGGCACCCAGGTGCGTGGGCGCGTCCGCTTCGGAGTGTCCGAGGACTTCGTGCTCGACGAGGTGCCCGAGATCCTGCGCCGGCTGCGGCGCAGCCACCCGCTCGTCGACGTGGAACTCCACGTCGAACTGTCCGATGTGCTCGCCCGCCGCCTGGCCGAGGGGCACCTCGACCTCGTGCTCGGCAAACGCCGCCCCGGCGACCCCGGCCCGGCCCGTGTTCTGCGGCGCGAACCCCTGGTGTGGATCGGCTCGACGGCCACTGTGCTCGAGCCGGGGCAGCCCGTGCCGCTCGTGCAGTACCCCATGCCCTCGGTCACGCGCCGGCTCGCGGTCGAGGCGCTCGAACGCGCGGGCCTCGAATGGCGCGCCGCGTGCCTCACCTCCAGCCTCACCGGCCTGCGCGCCGCGGCGGCCGCCGGGCTCGGCATCACCGTCCACGCCCGCAGCCTCGTCCCGGACGGCCTCCTCGAGCTCCCGGCCCACCTCGGCCTCCCGATCCCGGGCGACGTGGAGTTCATGCTCCTCCTGCGCGATGCGACGGAAGGCCCGGCGGCGGCGCTGGCGGACTTCGTGGTGGCGAAGCTCGGGCAGGAGTGATCGATTCGGCCGAACGGGTCCGACGGGACGCCTCGTGCCGGGACCGGTTCAAGGGTCACCGTCGATAGTCCCCGATGTGGGTGACTATCCGGCCGTCGGCGTGTCGGGGGACTGGTCGTTGACCCGGGGTACGACCTTCGGTCCGCTCGGCGACCAGCGCGCGGGCCCGATGCGACCTTCACCGCGAGGGACCGGTCCCGACGAGTCGCTCGCGACGACCGACGCGACGCGGTCTGTGACATTCGTCGCTGTACCCCAGGGAAGTACCGCGCTTCGGTGCCCGGCGTGGGGAAGTTCGCGCCCGGCTGCGAGCCGGCGTGGGCGCCGCCGCATTCGCTCGGCACGTGGGAGTTCCCGGTCGTCCCAAGCGGTCCACCGCTGCGGCGGGCAGGTCACTCCTGCCCGCCGTTGAGCAGCTTCCGCAGCCGCAACAGCGCGCGGTGCTGGGACACCCGCACCGCGCCCGGCGAGGAGCCCACCGCTTCCGCCGTCTCCTCCGCCGTCAGGCCGACCACCACGCGGAGCAGGACGATCTCCCGCTGGCGGTCCGGCAGGACGTCCAGCAGGCGCGCCAGGCGGGTCGTGAGCTCGGTGCGCAGGGCGTGTTGCTCGGGGCCGCCCGCGGGGTCCGTGCGGTCGGGTGGGTCGGCGACCGGGTCGGTGCGGTTGCGGGCGACCGCACGGTGGGCATCGGCGACCTTGTGTTGTGCGATGCCGTACACGAAGGCCAGGAAGGGGCGGCCTTGGTCGCGGTAAGTCGGCAGCGCGGCGAGCAGCGCGACGCACACGTCCTGGGCCACGTCGTCGGCGGAGGCGTAGGCGCGGTCGGGCCCACCGAGGCGGCCGCGGCAGTAGCGGACGACCAGGGGGCGGATGATCTCCAGCAGCCGCGCCGCGGCGAGGCGGTCGCCGGCCGTGGCGGCGGCGACGGGACCGTCGAGGTGGTGCCAGTGGTCGGGGTAGCGCGGGGCGGTGCGGGACTTCACGTGCCGGAGCGTCGCTTCGACGTCGAGGCCCCGGCGCAGGGCTCCGGTCAGCATCGCGTCGGCTTCCAGCAGCACGGTCACGAGGGCGTCCTCCCCCGCCGGCAAACCCGGCGAACCAGGCGACGGAGACACGCGGCGGTTGAGCCGTTCCCGGGCGTGGCGCAGGTTCGAGCGCACCGTGCTGGCCGGCATCCCGAGGGCGGTCCCGATGGCGGCCGGGGCGAAGCCGTCGAGCGACCACGCCAGCACGGCGCGCTGCGTGTCCGGCAGTGTCGCGAGCAGCTCGACCCCCAGGGCGTTCCGCTCGACGAGCGCGGTCAGACCGTCGTCCGCCGGGACGTGCTCCCCGAACCCCCGTACGTCCAGGCGCACCCGCGCGCGCGGATCGTCCGGCGGCGGCCACACCTGCGCCTCCTGCGCCAGCGCGTCGGCGGCCGCCTCGCGCGCCGCCGCCGGGTCCAGGCCCAGCTTGCAGCCGAAGGCCACCAGCGGCGGGAACTCGGCGCGGAAGAACCCGTCGAACTCGTCCACGCCCACCCCCGTCCTGTCCGCTCCGCCGTGGGAACAGGTGCGGTGAAGGCGGCGCCAGGTGTAACGATTCGATGTCGGCACCACGTGTGACGACGCGATCGCGTGGGTACCTCTCCCGGAACAACAGAAGATCAGTGTGAGCTGGGCCCGCAACTCTTAGGAACAACCGCCATCGGTGGTAAGTTGGAACTTCGGTTGTCCGCGGGCCGCCCTCTTGAGGGCGCCGGCGGAGTCGGCCGGAAGCCCGCCGAGCGTCACCCGAGCTGTACAGCTCCTTGTGAGTTGTGCTGCGCCGTGCGCCCGGAGAAGTCGGTTGACCGAGAAAAGACAATGTTCGACAGGAGGTGAAACGCAACAATGGAACTCACGAGCACCGGCTGGCTGTCCCGCGCAGCCTGCCAGGACGAGGATCCGGAACTGTTCTTCCCGATTTCGGACGTCGGCCCCGGAGCCCGTCAGGTCGACGAGGCCAAGGCGGTCTGCGCGCGCTGCCCGGTTCGCGAAGCGTGCCTTTCCTACGCCCTGGACAATGGGCTGGACAACGGCATCTTCGGGGGAACCACCGAGCTGGAGCGCCGCAAGCTGGTCCGCACCCGCTCCGCCGCCGAACGGCATCAAGCCGCCTGACCGCGTACCGGTGACCATTCCCGGAGGCGAAGGCGAGACTTTCCCGGAAAACCCCACGGGGACCGGCTTGTGCTCGGGTGGGTGACCTGATCGAGGTCACCCACCCGGGCTCTTTTTTGCCCTGCGCGGCTCATTCAGACAACGTCTCCGGTAATCCGTATGGTGCGAACGAAGCCGTTTCGAACGCCGCCACCGCTGTGACCAACCCGTACTCGACCGTGAGCACGCTGATACCGAACCGGCGAAACCCGCTCTCCCCGGGCCGGCGCACCCACGTGGCGACGGCGGGCTGCCGATTCGCCCGCACCGCGACCATCCGGAACCAGCCCGTGAAATGCGGCGACCGCGCGTCCATGCTCGTGCGCAGCGCGGCGACGATCCGCTCCCGGCTGTCGAACCAGAGTGAGTACGGCGGCATCACGGCCCGCGCGTCCTCGCGCAGCAGCTTCGCCACCGCGTTCGGATCGCCCGCTTCGTACGCGGCGATGAACCGGCGCAGCAACTCGGCTTCCTCCGCCGTGGTCGCGCCGGAGGACGCCCACTCGGCACGCCGCGCGGGCAAGCGCGCACGCAGAGTTTCCCGGGCGCGCTGCACCGCGCTGTTCGCCGACGCCACCGAGGTCTCCAGCACCGCCGCCGTGTCCTTGGCGGACCAGTCGAGGACGTCGCGCAGGACGAGCGCGGCGCGCTGCCGGGGCGGCAGGTGCTGGATGGCGGCGAGGAACGCGAGCTCGATCGTCTCGCGTTCGACCACCGCGGCGCCGGTGTCGTCGGGTGCCACGGGGTCGATTGAAGCGTGGTCGATCGAAGCGGGGTCGAGCGCTGCGTCGGGGATCGGGCCGAGCCACGGCACGTCGAGCGCGGCCGGGGTGCCGGCCGGGTCGGCGGCCGCGCCCAGCTCGTCCGGCAGGACGCGACGGGGCCGGCGGGCCAGGGCGTCAAGGCACACGTTGGTGGCGATGCGGTACAGCCACGTCCGCACGCTCGCCCGGCCCTCGAACCCGCCCCGGCCCTTCCACGCCCGCAGGAACGCCTCCTGCGTGAGGTCCTCGGCTTCCTCGAACGAACCGCTTATCCGGTAGCAGTGCACCCGGATCTCGCGGCGGTGCCGTTCGAGGAGCGTGCCGAAGTCGTCGTCCACGCGGAGAACCGTAGCTCAGGCGCCTTCCTGGGCGAGCCGCTCGAGACCGCTCTGGGTCTTCAGCGGCAGGTGTTTGAGGAACGCCACCGCCACCACCACGAGCAGCGCGATCGGCGCGGCGATGAGGAACAGGTCGCTCGTCGCGGTGCCGTAGGCCTCGCGGATCACGTTCGCGATCGGCGCGGGCAGGTCTGCGAGGTTCGGCACCTTCTCGCTGCCGCCGCTGCTCGTCCCCGGCATCGGGCCGAGGCCCTCGGTGATCAGCGCCGTGACCCGGTTGGCCAGCACCGCGCCCAGCGCGCTCACACCGATCGAGCCGCCGAGGCTGCGGAAGAACGACAGCGTGGAGGTCGCCGCGCCGAGGTCGTGGGCCGGCACGTCGTTCTGTGTCACCAGCACCAGGTTCTGCATCAGCATGCCGACCCCGACACCCAGCACCAGCATGAACAGGCTCAGCTCCAGCACGCTGGTATGCGCGTCGATGAGCCCGAGCAGCCCGAGACCGGCGGTCAGCAGCACGGCCCCCAGGATCAGGTGGCCCTTCCACCGCCCGGTCCGGCTGATCAGCTGGCCCGACACGGTCGAGGACACGAGCAGGCCGAAGATCATCGGCAGGCTCATCAGACCGGCGACCGTCGGCGACTTGCCGAGCGAGAGCTGGAAGTACTGCGACAGGAACACCGTGCCGCCGAACATCGCGACGCCCACGAAGAAGCTCGCGATCGTGGTCAGCGACACCGTGCGGGTGCGGAACAGGCGCAGCGGGATGATCGGCTCGCGCACCTTCGTCTCCACGAACACCGCGACCGCCAGCATCACGACGCCGACCGGCACGAGCACGCCGGTCTGCCAGGAGCCCCACGCGAACGACGAGCCGGCGAGCGACGACCAGACGAGCAAAGTGGACACTCCGAACATGATCAGGAACGCCCCGAGGTAGTCCACGTGCGCCTCGCGCCGGATCGTCGGCAGCTTCAGCGTTCGCTGCAGCAGCAGGATCGCGGCGAGCGCGAACGGCACGCCGAGGAAGAAGCACCAGCGCCAGCCGAGCCACGACGTGTCCACGAGCACGCCGCCGATCAGCGGCCCGGCCACGGTGCCGACGGCGAACACGGCGCCGAAGATGCCGGAGAACTTGCCGAGCTCACGCGGCGACACGATCGCCGCCATGATCACCTGCGCCAGCGCCGTGAGGCCGCCACCGCCGATGCCCTGCGCGACGCGGCTGACGATGAGCAGCTCGATGTTCGGCGCGAAGCCGGCCACCAGCGAGCCCACCACGAACAACCCGAGCGACAGCTGGATCAGCAGCTTCTTGTTGTAGAGGTCGGAAAGCTTGCCCCACAGCGGAACGGTCGCCGTCATCGCGAGCAGCTCCGTGGTCACCACCCAGGTGTAGGACGACTGCGAGCCGCCCAGCTCGGACACGATCCGCGGCAGCGCGTTGGCGACCACGGTGGAGGCGAGGATGGCGACGAAGATGCCCATCATCAGCCCCGACATCGCCTGCAGCACCTGCTGCCGGTTCATCGCGCCCGAGGCGGCGGGCGCCTCGGTTTCGGACACGGTCATGAAGAGATCCCCTCGGAGAGTGCCTGGGTGATTGGAGTGGAGTGTCGGGTCGAGAAGAGCGCGGCCCGGTTCAGGTCGTGCGTTTCCGGTCAGTGCGGGTCGGTGAACCCGGCGGCCAGCGTGGCCACCGCTTCGTCGACCAGGTCCAGCAACGGACGCGAACCCCCGAGGTCGCGCCAGAGCATCAGCGAGGCGTTGAGCGCGCTGCCGAACGCCGACAGCAGCAGGGACGGGTACAGGTCCTTCGTCTGGTCGGTGCCCGTGCGCTTCGCGATGGCGGCGATGGTCGGTTCGACGGCGTCGGAGTTGAGCGACATGGCCCGCAGCGTCAGGCCCGGGTTCTCCTTGATGATCCGGATGCGAGTGAGCCACTCGTCGCGGTTCTCGTCGATCTCCGCCAGCTCCTCGCGCACACTCGCGAGCAGCGCCTCGAGCGTGCCCAGCGACGGCGGCAGTGCGGTGAGCCGCTCGACCATCCGCAGGCTGCGTTCGGTGTGGTCGGCGTGCGAGATCACCACCGAGTCCTCTTTGGACGCGAAGTAGTTGAAGAAGGTGCGCGCCGAGACCCCGGCCTCGGCGGCGATGTCCTCCACGGTCACTTGGTCCAGACCGCGTTCGCCGACGAGCCGCACCGCGGCGGCCGTGAGTATGCGGTGGGTTTCGAGCTTCTTGCGCTCGCGCAGGCCGGGGGAGGACACGCCGACGAGCGTAGCGCGAAACTTTCACAATCTGCAAAGTTGCAGTTTGTGAAACAGCCCACCTCGGGCGGGTCGTTCGCGGGGCTGGCAGACTGCCGCGCGTGAGCGGAACGGTGCTGGTGCTGGGCGGACGCAGCGAGATCGGGACGGCGGTCGCGCAGCGGCTCGCGGCGGGCGGGGCGAAGCGGTTCGTGCTGGCCGCGCGGCCGGGCACCGACCTCAGCGAGCAGGTCACAACGTTGCGAGCCGCCGGCGCCGAGGTGGTCGAGACCGCCGGGTTCGACGCCGACGACCTGGCCGGGCACCGGCCGTTCCTCGACCGCGTCGTCGCCGAGCACGGTCCGCTGGAGGTCGTCGTGCTCGCCTTCGGCATTCTCGGCGACCAGGCCCGGGCGGAGACCGACGCCGAGCACGCGACGGCGATCGTGCACACCGACTACGTCGCCCAGGTCGCCGTGCTCACCCACGCGGCCGAACTCCTGCGCGCGCAGGGCTCGGGCAGTCTCGTGGTGTTCTCCTCGGTCGCCGGCGTCCGCGTGCGGCGCGCCAACTACGTGTACGGCTCGGCCAAGGCCGGGCTCGACGGCTTCGCCTGCGGGCTGGCCGACGCGCTGCACGGCACCGGCGTGCACCTGCTGCTCGTGCGGCCCGGCTTCGTGATCGGCCGGATGACCGAGGGCATGTCGCCGGCGCCGTTCTCCAGCACGCCCGACCAGGTGGCCGACGCGACGGTGGCGGGGCTGCGGCGACAGCGCGCAGTCGTCTGGGTGCCGGGAGTGCTCCGTCCGGTCTTCGCGGTGATGCGCGTGCTGCCGCGCGCCCTGTGGCGGCGCATGCCGCGCTGAGCGCTCCGCGTGCTCGGATTGCCACGCGGTGTCGCGGAACCCGTGGCACAGCTCACTTTCGGCCCAGTGCAGGTCGGCCGAACGGGCATCATCATCTCTTTGCGACAGGATTCTCAGGCTATTCCCAGCTAACGCGGTGATCCTCGAAGGCGGGCCCTGCTCGGGCTCTTTCGGGGAAGCAAGGGGATTTGTCGTGCTGCTCACGTCCCGGGGCCGCCGGATCGGCGGCCGTGTCGTGCTGGGGGTGGTGTCGACGCTGGTGCTGGGTGCCACCGGGTACGCGTGGTCGCAGCTGCACCGGCTCGACACCGGGATCGTCACGGCCGACGTCATCCCGCCCGCCGCCCAGATCCCCGAGGCGCCGACCGGCCAGCCGCTGCAGGTGGCGCAGAACATCCTCCTGGTCGGGCTCGACTCGCGCACCGACGCCAACGGGAACCCGTTGCCACAGAACGTGCTCGACTCGTTGCACGCCGGCAGCAGCGAAGACGGCGGCAGCACCACCGACACGATGATCGTGGTCCACGTTCCGGCGGGCGGCGCGGCCGCCACGGCGATCTCCATCCCGCGTGACTCCTATGTGGACGTCCCGGGCTACGGCAAGCACAAGATCAACTCGGCTTACAGCCGCGCGCGGGCGTCCGCGCGTTCGCACCTGTCGGCGCAGGGCCTCAGCGGTCCACAGCTCGAGGTGGCCGCCGACGCCGAGGGCGCGAAGTCCGCGATCGCCACGGTCGAGGAGCTCACCGGGCTCACGATCAACCACTACGCGGCGGTGAACCTCGCCGGGTTCGCGGCGCTGAGCCAGGCCGTCGGTGGCGTGCAGGTGTGTCTCGACAACCCGGTGCACGACTCCTACTCCGGGGCGAACTTCCCTGCCGGCCCGCAGACGCTGTCCGGTGCTCAGGCGCTCGCGTTCGTGCGCCAGCGCCACGGCCTGCCCAATGGTGACCTCGACCGCATCGCTCGCCAGCAGGCGTTCCTCGCCGGCATGGCGAAGAACGTGCTCGGGGCGGGCACGCTGACCAGCCCGGACAAGCTGTCTGCCCTCGTCGACGCGCTGCAGGGCTCGGTCGTGCTCGACAAGGGCTGGGACGTGCTGAGCTTCGCGCAGCAGCTGCACGGCATCAGCTCCGGCGCCATCGCGTTCGTCACGATCCCGGTGCAGAGCCTGTCGCTGGCCACGCCGGCCGACGGCGACGCGGTGAAGGTCAGCCCGCAGCAGGTCAAGACGTTCGTGCAGAACCAGCTGGGCTCGTCGTCGGTGTCGGCCTCCGGCGGATCCGGCGAGACCAGCTCACCGCCCGGCACCAACGCCGGCCGGGTGAAGCCGATCGCCGTCACGAAGTCCGTGAACCCGCCTTCGGACACGCCTGCCGGGGGAACGCCACAGCAGCCGGTGGCGACGAACGCCACCGGCTGCGTGAACTGACCGGAGATCACACCGCGTCATCAGACGAAGGCGCTCTGCCCCGTGATCGCCTTGCCCACGATGAGTGTGTTCATCTCGCGGGTGCCCTCGAAGGAGTAGATGGCTTCCGCGTCGGCGAAGAACCGCGCGATGTCGTGGTCGAGCACGATGCCGTTGCCGCCGAAGATCTCGCGGCCCCACGCCACGACCTCGCGCATCCGCGAGGTGACGAACGCCTTCGCGAGCGAGGAGTGCTCGTCCTTGAAGATCCCGGCGTCCTGCAGGCGGGCCAGCTGCACGAGCATGCCCCACGACGCGGTGATGTTGCCGAGGCTCTTCACCAGGAGGTCCTGCACGAGCTGGAACCGCGCGATCGGACGGCCGAACTGCTTGCGCTCCTTCGCGTAGTCGAGAGCTAGTTCGTAGGCGCCGATCATCACGCCCAGGGCCTGCCACGCGACGCCGCCGCGGGTGGCGCGCAGGATCTCCGCGACGTCGCGGAAGGAGTCGATGCCCTGCAAGCGGTTCGCCTCCGGCACGCGCACGTCGGTGAGGGTGATCTCGGCGTTCTCGACGATGCGGAACGCGAGCTTGTTCTCGATCTTCACCGGCGAGAAGCCCGGCGTGCCCTTCTCTACAACGAAGCCCTTCACGTTGTTGTCGTCCACGTCGCGCGCCCAGACGACCACGTAGTCGGCGAAGGTCGCGTTGCCGATCCAGCGCTTGGCACCGTTGAGCATCCAGGAGTCACCGGAACCCTCTTTTGATACACGCCGCGCCGTGGTGCTCATGCCACCGGCCACATCGGACCCGCCGAGCGGCTCGGTCATCGCGAACGCGCCGATCTTGTCCATCGCGGCCATCTCGGGGAGCCAGCGGTCACGCTGTTCCCGGCTGCCGCCGAAGTAGATCGAGTACATCGCGAGTCCGTTGTGGACACCGAAGAACGTGGCGACCGACGCGTCGGTGCGGCTCATCTCCATGGCCATCATGCCGGTGAGCAGGTGGCTGGTGGCGGCGCGGTGCTCGCCGTAGCCCTCGTAGGGCAGGCCCGCGAGACCGCTCTCGCGGAACTTCGCGATGAGCTCCTTCGGGAACGTGCCGGCCGCCCAGTTCTCATTCACCAGGGGCTTGACCTCGTCGCGCATGAACCCGCGGGCCTTGAGCAGCAGCTTGCGCTCCTCCTCGCTCAGCAGGGTTTCGTAGTCGTAGAAGTCGGCGACGAGCTGGTCTTCCAGGGTGGTGGTCATGTCAGTTCTCCTCCTTGCTGTCCGCGCTGTCCGCGCTGTCCGCGCTGTCCAAAGCGGACAGAACGGCGAGCTGCTTGCGGTCACGCGCCTCGGCGAGTTCCGAGTACGTGGAGGAGCCGTAAGCCCTTTCGACGGCTTCGACGAGCCGTTCGGTCTCTTCCGGGGTCTGCGAGGGCTGCCCGAGGGTCGCCCACATCTTCTTCATCGACGGGCCGATGTGCTCGGCCATGTGCCGGTAGCCGCCGGGGCCACCGCCGAGATGCGAGCCGAGGAACGGCCCGACCGTGGCCCAGCGGATGCCGAGCGAGTTGGTCATCACCTTGTCGAGGTCCTCGGGTGTCACCACGCCTTGCTCGACGAGGTAGATCGCCTCGCGGCTCAGCGCGTTCTGCAGGCGGTTGCCGACGAAACCGGGGATTTCCTTGCGCTCCACCACCGGCACGCGGCCGAGGAACGTGTAGAAGTCGACGGCCGCCCGCGTGGCGTCCTCACCGGTGCGCTCGCCGGGCACGACCTCGACGAGCGGGATGAGGTGCGGCGGGTTGAACGGGTGTCCGATGAGGACCCGGCTCGCGTCGGCCAGCTCGCCGGTGAAGGCGGTCGAGGGGATCGCCGACGACGAGCTCAGCAGCAGCGCGCGCTTCGGTGCGGCTGCCACGAGCGTGGCGAACAGGTCCTTTTTGAACTCGACGTTCTCAGGGCCGTTCTCCTGCACCACGTCGGCGTCCCGTACGGCGTCGGCCACACTGTCGGCGATCTGCACGCGGTCGGCGATGCCGGTGACATCGAGCCCCTGCGCGGCCAGGTGTGGGGTGAACTCGGCCAGGGCGTTCGCGACGGCCTCGGCGAGGTCGGGGCGCGGGTCGGTGACCTTCACGGTGAGACCGTGGCCGGCGAACAGCGCGGTCCAGGACAGGCCGATGGTGCCCGCTCCGATCACCGCGGCCCGGTGGAACTCGGCAACACTGTGGAATTCGGTGCTCATCGCTGCGCTCCCTTCAGGTAGTCGTGGACCGGCGTGACGGGGGCGAGGGTCAGGTCGGTGACGATGTGGCTCGCGGAGACGATCTCGCGCACCGGCAGGTCGGCCAGCGGGGCGAGCACGTGCTCGAACAGCTGCAGCCGCGCGGGGCCGGTCCAGGCCTCCTTCACGACGACGTCGGTGATCTCGGTGCGGACGAGCTCCATCACACGGGGCGCGCCGTCGTACCCGGGGATGATCTTCAGCATGAACGTCGGCACGGTGATCTGGGCCTTCGCCTCGGCCAGGTCCAGCGCGAAGTGCTTGTAGCCCATGGTCGCGGTGGCCACGCGCAGCGTGCCGTAGTCCAGGGTGCCGATCAGCGCGCCGTTGTCGACATAGAGCTTCGGCGCCCCGACGGTCTTCGGGTAGGCGCTGACCTCCCGGCCCGACGCGGTGGCCGGGAAGTTGTCGAGGTACATCGCGTGCAGGTACTCGCCGCGCTCGCCGTCGAAGGTGACCGGGACGGCCTGGCCCGATTCGGTGTAGGGGCCGTAGCCGCTCACGTCACCCATCTTCATGACCTCGAAGCGCACCAGCGGTTCTTCGATCCGCAGGGGCTCCGGCACGACGGCGCGCAGGGCCTCGGGGTCGGTGCGGTAGACGATGTTGAGGTACTCGCGGTCGGTGAATCGCGGCACCACCGGCGCGAACGCGGGGCTCACGAGCGGCGTGGTCACGTGCCGCAGGACGTCTTCTTGTTTCATGGTCGTCACCGTCCGGTCCACTGTGGGGCGCGGCGCTCGGCGAAGGCGGTCATGCCTTCGCGAACGTCGGCGGAGGTCATCAGGGTCTTGAGCTCTTTGCGCTGCGCGGCGAACGCCTCGGGCTCGGGGGCTCCGTCGGCGGCGCGCACGATCTTCTTCACGGCGGCCAGCGCGAGCGGCGCGTTCCGCGTGACCAGCTCGGCCAGCTGCAGGGCGACGGCGGTGGCTTCACCGGTCGGGACCACGCGGTTGGCCAGGCCGAGCTCGCCGGCTTTCGTCCCGGTGATCGGTTCGCCGGTCAGCAGCAGCTCCATCGCGAGGTGGTGGGGGAGGCGCTGGGGCAGGCGGATCACGCCGCCGCCGGCGGCGACCAGGCCGCGCTTCACCTCGGGCAGCCCGAACTTCGCGGCTTCACTGGCGACAACCAGGTAGCAGCCCAGGGCGAGCTCGAACCCGCCGCCCATGGCCCAGCCCTCGACCGCGGCGATCAGCGGCTTGGTCAGCTCGGCCTCGGTCAGCCCGCCGAACCCGCGGCCCGGGATCTCCGGGCTCTCACCGGCCAGGGCGGCCTTGAGGTCCATTCCGGCGCTGAAGGTGCCTTCGGCGCCGGTGAGGACACCCGCTCGCAGCGTCGGGTCGCTCTCCAGGGTCTCCAGCGCTTGCGCCAGCCCGGCCGCGACGGCCGCGTTCACGGCGTTGCGGGCCTGCGGGCGGTCGATCGTGATCAGCAGCGTGGTGGCGATCCGCTCGGTGCGCACTTCGGTGCTCATGACGTCACTTCTCTTCTGTGGTTCAGCGGTTCGCGAGTTCCGCGAGGACTTCAGCGGTGTCCTGGCCGGCGACCGGGGCCGGGCGGCGGATCGAGCCGGGAGTGGCGGAGAAGCGCACCGGGATGCCGACCGTGCGGATGGTGCCCTCCGTCGGGTGCTCGACGGTGTCGAGCAGGTGGCCTTCGCGGACGTACTCGTCTTCGTGGGCGCGGTCCAGCTCGAGAACGGGCGCGAACGGGATGCTGTGCTTGACGCAGACCTCGGCCCATTCGGCGGTGGTGAGCGCGGGGGCGCACTCGTCGATGAGCTCCGCGAGGGCGTCGATGTCGGCGTTGTCGATCGCCTCGCCGTTCACGCGCGGGTCCGCGACCAGGTCGGCGCGCCCGGCGGCGGCGAAGAAATCGCGGAAGTTCTGCGGGTTGTAGGGGATCACGCAGGCGAGGCCGTCCTTGGTCGGCGCCGCGCGGTGGCCCTGCGACATCGACAGCGGGAAGCCCGTCGGGCCCTGCGCCGGCTCGAACGCGTGCCCGGCGAGGTGCTCCACCAGGTTGAACGCGATGAGCGTGTCGGTCATCGGGATCTCGATCTGCTGGCCGACGCCGGTGCGTTCGCGGTGGTGCAGCGCGGCGAGCACGGTGTAGACGATCGTCAGCGAGGAAACCTTGTCGCCCAGGATGGTCGGGAGGTAGACCGGCTTGCCGATCGCGCGGTTCGCGATGTCGACCAGGCCCGAAGCGGCCTGCACAGTCTCGTCGTACGCGGCGTTTCCGGCGCGGTCGGAGTCGCTGCGGAAGCCGTGCGCGTGGGCGTAGATCAGGCCCGGGTTGCGCTGCGCAACCTCGGCGTAGTCCATGCCGAGCCGCGCCAGCGCGCCGGGGCGCATGTTGGTGATCAGCACGTCGGCGGTGTCGATCAGCGCCAGCGCCTGCTCGCGCTCGCCGGCGTCCTTGAGGTTCAGGGCGACGCTGCGCTTGTTGCGGTTCACGTTGAGGTTGAGCGGGGTCATCCCCGGTGTGGTGCGGTACTGGCCCACCCGGACGGTGTCGGCGGGGGACTCGATCTTGATCACGTCGGCGCCCAGGTCACCGAGGATCTGTGCCGCGTACGGGCCCATCACCACGGTCGAGAGGTCGATCACGCGCACCCCGTACAGCGGTCCGGTGGCGGTGTTCTGCTCGTCCATCTTCGATCCTTTCGCACCTGCTGTTCTTGCTCTGCCACCGAAATTAGTAGCGCAGGTGAAGAAAGGGAATGATCATGTCGCGAAGAATGGTATGACCGTAGTGATCACACCATTATTTCCCTGTTTCAGCTGGTCAGGGGTTCGGCGAAGATCTCGCGCGCGGCGGCGACGAGTTCGGCCAGGTCGCCGCTGTCGCCCCGGTCACGTCGCCAGAGCAGGTTGGTCTCCAGCTCGGGCTGGAAATCCGTGAACGGCAGTACGGCCACGTTCTCGAGCCGGTAGAGGTTCATGGGGCTGGCCTCGTCGAGCATGGAAATGGAAAACGCCAGCCCGGAGGAAATGATTTCCGAGATGCCTGAATATCCGGTGTGCGCGAGTTTGAGCCGTTTCTTGATGCCGAGTGACATCAATTGGTGGTCGAGCTGCTCGAAATACGCCGGAATGGAATCCTCGGGCGAGGCGACGTAGGCGAACCCGGACAGCTCGGCCAGGCTCACCGAGCCACGGCCGGTGAACTGGTCGGCGGGCACCACGGCGCCGAGCCGCTCGGACATCGCCGGCAGCGCTTCGAGCGCCGGATCGGTCACGGGCATGCGTGCCAGCGTCAGCGCGAGCCGCCCCTCGAGCACGGCGTCGACGAGATCGGGACTCGCGCCGGGCCAGCGCTTGAGTTCGAACCGCTCGCGCACGCGCTCGGCCAGCGCCGTGACGCGGTCGCGCAGGTCCGGGTGCACGCCCGCGGGCATGCCGAGGAACACGGTGCTGCGCTGGGGTTTCGTGGCCTCGCGCAGGCGCCACGGGATCGAGTTCACCTGCTCCAGCACGTCGCGCGCGATCGGCAGCAGTGCCGTGCCCGCGGCGGTGAGGGTGACGTGGTGCGTGCTGCGGTCGAACAGCTTCTGGCCGAGCTCGTGCTCGAGGTCCTTGATCCGCTGGCTCAACGGCGACGCGGCCATGTGGAGCCGTCGCGCGGCCGCCGAGAAGTTCAGCTCTTCGGCGACAGCCACGAAATAGCGCAGGTGCAGCATTTCCACGAGGTGAGCTTAACCCGTGCGAGCTGGACCGGCGCCCTCCTGACCGGTGCCGGCGCTGCCTCGGCGGATCATGCTCAGCAGCCGTTCCGTACGGGGTTTTCCCGCGCCGGACAAGGCGATGCCCGTCACGAGCACCAGCAGGTCGAGGGGTTCGACCTGCTCGGTGAGACCGGCCCGGGACGCCAGGACGGTAGCTGTTTCGGTCATCACCCCGTGCCAGTGGGCGAAAAGCTCCTCGCGTTCGCCGCCCGGATCGTCCGTTATGGACAGTGCGAGGTCGCGTTTGTCCCGGACATGGTCGAGGAAGTGCCCGAGCCACGTGAACAGCGCGGCCTCGGGGTCTTCGTGCGCCAGCAGGGCCTCGCCCTCGGCCCTGAGTGTCTCGACCTCTCCGGCGTAGACCGCCGCGAGCAGGTCACGCCGCCGCGGAAAGTGGCGGTAGAGCGTGGCGTTGCCGATGCCGGCGTGCTTGGCCACGCGGTCCAGTGGCGCGTCGCCGCCCTCGGCGGCGAACACCTCACGGGCCGCGCGCACGAGCTGCGCCCGGTTGTCGCGTGCGTCGGCCCGTGGCGTCACGGCTTGGCCTCCTCGGGAATTGCTAAATGGGGAGTTCCCCACTTAGAGTACGCGGCCATGACCAGCGAACTCACCCCGGCCGAGGTACACCGCCGGATCGTCGAGACGGCGTTCACCGAGGAGGGCCTGAAGTACGTGGACCCGGACGTCATCGATCACCGCGGCGGCGCCGGGGGCGACCACGTCGGCATCGCCGCGTGGCGCGAGAAGTGGGCCGCGATCAGCCGCGGCGAGTCCTCGCGGACTTCCGCGACCTGGCGGTGCGCGTCGAGCAGAACGTGAGCGACGGCGAGTTCTCCGTGAACCGCTACACGAGCACCGGCACGCAGGTCTCCACCGGCCGTTCGTACGCCGTGACCAGCATGGACATGGTCCGGGTGCGCGACGGGCGGGTCGTCGAGCACTGGGCGCTCACGGACGTGCCGGACCGGGCGGCGCAGCTGCGAGCGGGAGCGTGATCGTGAACGCGGCCCCGCCCTCGGGGGCCGGCCCGGCCCGGAGCGCGCCGCCCATGCGCTCGACCAGGCCGTGGACCAGGGCCAGGCCGATGCCGGAGCCGACGGGCCGGCGGTCGCGGTAGCGCTTGTTCAGCACGCCGCGTTCGAAGGCCACGGCGTAGTCCTCCGGCGCGAGGCCGGGCCCGCCGTCACGCACGGCGAGGTGTGCGTGCCCCTGGGCCACGACCAGGGAGAACACCATCGGCGCCCCGGCCGGGGTCACGCGCAGGGCGTTCTCCGCGAGGCCGTCGACCACCTGCTGCAGCCGGCGCGCGTCGGCGGCGACGAGCACCGGTGCCGGGGGCGCCTCGACGTAGAGGGGCACGTTTTCGCGTTCGCAGCGCAGCTGCCAGACCTGCGCACGGTCGCCGACGAGCGCGGCCAGGTCGAGCGTCGTGAGGTCGAGGCGGAACTCGTCGGCGCCGAGGCGGGCGAGTTCGAGCAGGTCGCTCACCAGGCGTTCGAGGCGCTGCGCCTCACGGTGGATGGTCTCGCCGGCGCGGCGCGCGTCGGGACCCTCTGCGACGCCGTCGGCGATGGCCTCGGCGAAGCCGGTCACCGCGGTGAGGGGGGTGCGCAGCTCGTGGGACACCGACAGCAGGAACTCCCGCTGGCGCGCCTCGCTGTGGGCCAGTGCGTCGGCCAGTTCGTTGAGCGAGCCCGCGACCTCGGCGACCTCGACGGGTCCTTCCACAGGCACGCGCACGTCTCGCCGGCCGGTGCGCAGGCTGACCGCCGCGGCGGCCGCCTTCCGCAGGGGCCGGCCGAGCAGCCGTCCGGACGCGTACCCGGCGACGGCGGCGACCAGCAGCCCGATGCCCAGCGCGAGCGCGATGTTGCGAACCAGTGCGCGTTGCGTCTCCTCTCCGCTGCGTGCCGGCTGGACCAGCGCGAATGCCGCCGCGCGCGGCCCGACGGCACGGACCTCCACGAGGTACTGCTGCCCGTCCACCGTCACCCGGTCCGACCGGTTCGTGCCCGACGCGAGCCCGGCCCGTTCGGCCACGCGGGCCGACGTCGCGTCGCCCACGTCCTGGCCGCCGGGCCGCCGCACGACCACGGCGATGCCCTGGCCGCGCACCACGTCGGCGACCTTGCCGACGCCGAGGCGGTTGCCGATGCCGGTGTCGTCGAGCTGGGTCGCGACCACGTCGGCCTGGGCTTTCAGCGACTGCTGCAGCACGGTGTCGGCGGTCGCGCGCACGAGCCGAGTCGCCACCAGGCCCGAGACGATCACGGCGATGCCCGCCACCGCCAGGCACACGACCGTGATGCGCAGTGCGAGGGTGCCCCTCATCCGGCGTCCGCCGCGTAGCCGATGCCGCGCACTGTCCTGATCGGACTGTGCGCACCGAGCTTCGCCCGCAGCTGAGCCACGTGCACGTCGACCGTGCGGGTGCCGGCTGCGGCGGAGTAGCCCCACACGGCGCTCAGCAGCTGGTCGCGCGAGAGCACGTGGCCGGGGTGGCGGACGAGGTGCGTGAGCAGGTCGAACTCCGTGGACGTCAGCGTGATTTCCTGCTCGCCCGCCCAGGCGCGACGGCTTGTCACGTCGACGCGCGCGCCGCCGCATTCGAACGTCTCCGCCGCCGGTGTGCCCCCGGACGCGCGGCGCAGCACCGTGCGCACGCGCGCCGCCAGCTCGCGTGGGCTGAACGGTTTGGTGAGGTAGTCGTCGGCGCCGATCTCGAGACCGAGCAGGCGATCGAGCTCGTCATCTCGCGCGGTGACGAACAGGACCGGCGTCCAGTCGCCCGCCGCGCGCATCGCCTTGCAGATCTCGATACCGTCCATTCCGGACAGTCCGATGTCGAGCACCACGGCCACCGGTTTGAGCCGGCGGACGGCGCCCAGCGTGGCGGAGCCGTCGGACTCCACGTGCACGCCGAACCCGTCGCGCCGCAGGTACATCGCGGCGAGCTCGGCGATCGCGGCCTCATCCTCGACGACGAGGACGAGGCCGCGCCCGGCTGACCCCATGCGGGCTCCCGTTCTCCCTCTCCGCCAACGTCGATCGAGAGGCTACGCGGCTCAGGGCGAGCCGTCGCCCGCCCTGTCCGGCTTGCGGTGGGCTGCCACCCTCGGTGGCCGTCTTGCGCCCGCGAGATCGGACGGGGTGAGCCGTCGCCGGCGGTATCCGGGCCGGCAGGCGATCGCCCGTGGTGGCTTCCTTGCGGCGGGCTGTTGCCGGCGACGGCCGGCTCACCACGAGTTGTCACCTGTCCGGCTCAGGGTGAGCCGTCGCCCGCCATGTCCGACTCGATGCTGTCGAGCGTCGACTGGATGCCGTTGAGCTCGCTCGTCGCCTGGGAGCCCCCGTCGCTCGGCGCCGCCGAGTCACCGCCGTCGCACGCGGCGCACCCGAGCACCAGGAGCGTGGCCGCGCCGACCGCGGCAGCGAGCCGGGCCGCACTCACTTCGTGCCCGCGGGCTTGCAGTGCGCCGAGGCGAACGCGTCGAGCTTGCTCGTCGCGTCGCTGAGCTGGCTGATCCGGCTCTGACGCTTGTCCGCGCGCTTCTGCAATCGGTCGGCCGCGGCCGTGTGGCCCTTGGCCTTCTGGTCGGCCGAGCGCGCCTTGAGGTTCGCGACGGAGCCGGCGACCTCGGCGCCGCCGTTGATGCGGTCGGTGAGGTTCTTCGCCCGCTTCTGCAGCTTGGGCACCCAGTCGCCGCACACCTGCTGAGACTCCTCGGGGCTGAGCGTGATCGGAGCCACCGGCACCGCGCTCGACGGCGGGGCTGTGCTCGACGGCGGGGCCGGGGGAGCCGTGGTGTCCGCCACGGCCAGCGGCGTCACGACCAGCAGCCCGGCCGCGACACCGCCGCCCGCCAACGCCAGCCGCCGGGTCCAGGTGGTTGCTCGCATCGTTCGTACTCCCTCTCGTGACCGGTGAGTTCCGGGTACGGGCAGTACCTTCTCGTCCCGGTGTACGAGGGGTGTGGGGCGAATGTTCGGGTTTCGTAAGGCCCGGCTGCCCGGCCTAGTCGGTGCCGAGGCGGTGCAGGACCGCGGCCGCCAGCGCGGTGCGCTCGAGCATGCCCTCGACGCTGATGTGCTCGTGGCGCGCGTGCGCGCCGTCGCCGACGGCGCCGAAGCCGTCGAGGACCGGATGGCCCAGGGCGGCGACGAAATTGCCGTCGCTGGCGCCGCCGACGGAGCATTCGCGCAGAGTCACGCCGAGCTCGGCCGCGAGGTCGCGCGCGAGCCTGTAGAGCCGCGCGATGCCCTCGGATCGCTCCATCACGGGCCGGTTCCAGCCGCCCTCCACGGTGACGGTGGCACGCGGGTCGTGGGCCGTGATGGCCGCGACGCCCGCGTCGATGCGTGCGGCTTCGGCGGCGCTGGACACCCGCACGTCGATCTCGCCGCGCGCCGACCCGGCGATCACGTTCTGCCTGCTGCCGCCCGAGATCACGCCGACGTTCACGGTGGTCCCGGCGTCGAGGTCGGTCAGCGCGTGCAGCGCCAGGATCGCGCGGGCCAGCTCGTCGATCGCGCTCGCGCCCTTCGTCGGGTCGAGGCCCGCGTGGGACTCCACGCCCTTCGCGTGCACCTGGAACAGGCCCACACCCTTGCGGGAGGTCTTCACGGCACCGTCGGCGCTCGCCTCGAACACCAGGGTCGCGCGAGTGCCCTCGGCCGCTTCCTCGATCGTCGGGCGCGAGGCGGGGCTGCCGAGCTCCTCGTCGCCGTTGAGGACCAGCCGGATCGCCGGGCGCGGCAGACCGGCGGCGTCGAGCGCCCGCAGCGCCCACACGGCGTGGACCAGGCCCGACTTCATGTCGAAGACGCCCGGCCCGGTCGCGCGGTCGCCGTCGACGGTGAACGGCCACTCGGCGAGCGTGCCCAGCGGCCACACGGTGTCGTAGTGGCAGAGCAGCAGGACGGGCCGCTCGCCGGCACCGGGGTAGTCGTAGACCTTGATGTCGCCGTGGCGGCCGCCGTCGACGTCGCGAACGGCCGCCGGCTCGCCCAGCCGGGAGCGCAGCCAGCCGTCCACCCAGGACAGTCCGCGGGTGAGGCTTTCCTTGTCGTCACTGGGAGTCTCGATGCCGACGTACTCGGCGAGATCGGCGAGCAGGTCGTCGCGGTGTGCGCGCACCCACTCGTGCAGCTCGCGGATCCCGGTCACAGGTGTGCCTCCAGTTCGGTGAGGTGGTCCTCGGACATCGCGGCGCCGGCCTCGACGTCGCCCAGGCGTTTCAGCACGGCTTTGAGCAGCGGCAGGCCGATCCCCAGCGCGGCCGCTTCGTCGAGCACCGGCGCGTAGTGGTGGAAGACCTCCACCGGACGGTGGCGTACGGCGATGTCGCGCCAGATCCCGCTGCGGTCCTTCGGCTGCGTCCGCAGCCAGGCCACGAGCCGGTCCGTCGCCGCTTCGCGCCCGTGGGCGCCCGGCAGGTACGCGGCGGGGTCGAACTGGTCGAACGGCTCCAGCACGCGCGAACCGGCCGCGGCGAACACCTCGGCCGCGAGCGCGTGCATCAGCGGCCGGTGCCGGTCGATGAGGTCGGCCATCGGCGCGTCGGCCAGCGCGGTCGTGGTCAGCATCGCGCCAAACCCGAGCTTGGCCCACAGGTAGCCCTCGACGTTGGCGGTCGCCTTCGCCGGGCCCCAGGCCTGCAGGTCGGCCACGAGCTCCTCGACCCGGCCGGTGATCCGGCCGTCGGGCTCGCCGACGACCAGGGCGCCGGCCCCGCCGTCGCGCACCACGCCGGGCTCCGCGACGTCGGCGAACAAGTTGACGAACGCGCCGACCGTGCGATCGGGGCCGACGAACGAGGCGATGAGCTGCTCGTTGAGCCCGTTCTGCAGGGACACCACGAACCCGCCGGAGGCCAAGCGCGGTTCGAGCCACTGCATGGCGTGCTCCGTGGCCTGGGCCTTCACGGCGAGCAGCACGCGGCTCAGCTCCGGCGGCGCCTCGTCGGGAACGAACGCGGGAAGGTCGACACGCTCCTCACCTTCGGGGCGCACCAACGTCAGTCCCCGCGAGTTGATCGCGGCCACGTGCGCCGCGTCGGCATCGACGATCACGACCGGGTGCCCGGCTTTGACGAGGTGGAACGCCAGCGTGCCGCCGATCGCGCCGCCGCCGACCACCGTGTACGAGCGTTCAGACATGCGTGGTTCCCTTCTGTGGCGCGCCTTGTTGGACCGCGGTCTCGCCGGACCAGTGCAGCGGCAGGCCCGCGGCGCCGGCGGTCGAGCCGCCGTCGACGCGCAGCACGGTGCCGGTGATCCATCCGGCCTCCGGACCGGCGAGCCAGAACACGGCGTCGGCGATCTCGCCGGGCGCGCCGCGCCGGCCGAGCGGGTTCACGGACACGGCCGCGGCGTAGGCCTCGGTCACGGGATTGGCTTCGCTGTCGACCGTGACGAACCCGGGGCTGACGGCGTTGACGCGGATGCCGTGCGGGCCGAGCTCCACGGCACAGGCCTTGGTCGCCATCTCCAGCGCGGCCTTCGACGTCGCGTAGTGCGCGGCACCGGGCCGCGCGCGGGTGGCGGCACCGGAGGAGATGTTCACGACCGTGCCGGTGGTGCCCGCGGCCACGTGCTTGCGTCCGAAGGCGACGGTGGTGAGCACCGCGGCCCGCACGTTCACGTCCTGCACGCGGTCCCAGCGCTCGGCAGTCATGTCCAGCAGCCGTGTGGCGGGGTAGATGCCGGCGGCGTTGACCAAGACGTCGACCGTGCCGGCCGCGTCCACCAGCCCTTCGGCGTAGGCGGAGTCGGCGAGGTCGCCGGGCAGCTCGGTCACGGGCACGCCGTGCTCGGCGCGCAGCTTTTCGGCCACCGCGGACAATTCGGCCGGACGCAGGTCCGACACGGCCAGCCGGTCGCCCGCGGCGGCGAATCGGGCCGCGATCGCGGCCCCGATCCCGCCCGCGGCACCGGTGACGAGGACGGTGCGCATCTAGAGCTGCTTTCCCTTCGTCTCGGGCATCGTGAGGTACACCGCGACGCCGATCAACGCGGCGACGGCGACGTAGACCCACACGAGGTCACCGTGGTGGTTGGCGTTGAGCCAGGTGGTGACGTACGGCGCGGTACCGCCGAACACGGCGACGGCCAGCGCGTAGGGCAGCCCGATACCGGTGGTGCGCACCTCGGGCGGGAACTGCTCGGCCATGATCACGGCGCAGTTGGCGGAGTAGCCGACGATCAGCACGAGCCCGATGAGCTCGATCACGAACACGCTCCAGAACCCGTTGGCCAGGAAGTGGAACGCGGGCCACGCGAAGACCACGAAGCCGGCCGCGAACGCCGTCATCGTGGGTTTGCGGCCGATCCGGTCGGACAGCAGGCCGCCGAAGGGCAGCAGGCAGATGAACACGAGCATCGCCAGCGTGTTGGCCAGCAGCGCGGTCTTGAGCGGGATGCCGGTGGCGAGGTGCGCGTAGGCCGGCATGTAGCTGACCCACACGTAGTAGATGAGCGTGCCCGCGATCGTCACGCCGGCCACTCGCAGCGCCGCGCCCGGGTGGTCGCGCACCATGGCGACGACCGGGTTCCGGCGCGGCTGCGCGGTGATCTTGCCGAACGCCTCGGTCTCGTGCACCGAGCGGCGCAGCCACAGGCCGACCAGGCCCAGCAGCCCGGCGACGCCGAACGCGAGCCGCCAGCCCCAGCCGTGCAGGTCGGAGTCGGACAGCGTCGAGTTGAGGATGGTGCCGAGCAGGGCCGCGATGAGCGAGCCGGCGCCGACGGAGACCTGCTGCCAGGACCCGGCGAATGCCCGGCGCCCGGTGGCGGCCGACTCGATGAGGAACGCCGACGACGAACCGAACTCGCCGCCCGCGGAGAAGCCCTGCACGAGCCGCGCGAGCAGCAGCACGATCGGGGCACCGACGCCGATCTGGGTGTAGGTGGGGCAGACGGCGATCACGATCGACGCCCCCGCCATCAGCGAGATGGTGAGCGTGAGGCCCTTCTTGCGGCCGCGCCGGTCGGCGTACGCGCCGAGCACCGCGCCGCCGATCGGGCGCATCACGAAGCCGACGGCGAACACGGCCAACGTGGACAGCAGAGCTGTGGTTTCATTGCCGCCCGCGAAGAACTGGCCGGCGAAGATGGGGGAGAAGGTGGCGTAGACCGCCCAGTCGACCCACTCGACGGTGTTGCCGATGGCGCCGGCGATGATCGCCTTGCGCTGCTGCGGGTTCAGCCGGTGGGTGGCGAGGGCGGTGTCCGAAGTGGAGGGAACTGTGGTCACGGGTGGGCCTCCGCTGTGTTCTCCGCGTGGGCGAGGACGTGGTCGACGACCTGGGCGTGGGTGGCGAACCACACGCCGTCGTGGCCGCTGATGTGGTCGAGCAGCTCGGTGAGGATCGCGATGCGCGAGCGGTGCCCGATGATGTGCGGGTGCATGGTGAGCTGGAAGAGCCCGCCTTCGGTGTACGCGGCGTCGAACTCGTCGCGCCAGATCGAGAGCACCCCGCGCGGCGGCGTGTACGGGCGCAGCGAGGCGAAGCGGTCCATCATGAAGTACGGCGCGTCGTCGCGGATCCACTCCACGGGCAGCTCGACGACGCCGGTGGGCTCGCCGTTCTCGAGCAGCTCGTAGCAGTCGTCGTCGGCCATCAGCGAGGAGTCGTACTTCAGGCCGAGCTCGCGCGTGATGGTGAGGGTGTGCGCCGAGAAGTCCCACGACGGCGTGCGGATGCCGACCGGAGGGGTGCCGGTGAGGCATGCCAGCACATCGGCGGCGCGGAAGGCGAGGTCGCGCTCCTCGGCCTCGGTCAGCGCGGTGTTGCGCTCGTGGATCCACCCGTGCAGAGCCACCTCGTGCCCGGCGTCCACATAGGACTTGACCTCGCCGTCGTGCAGCAGGGCCGACACGGCGGGGACGAAGAAGGACGCGGGCGCGTCGAAGCGGTCCAGCAGCTTGAGGAGCCTGGGGACGCCGACGCGGGCGCCGTACTCGCCTTGCGCGAGCTTGCCGGGCAGCACTTCGCCGTCGCGCAGGGCGGGCGTCTCGTGGTCGGAGTCGAAGGACAGCGCCACGGCCACCTTCGCTCCGCCGGGCCACGACGCCGGGCGCAGCGAACGGCCGGCGCGGACGTGCTCGACGTGTCCCCGCCACGTCTTCTCGTCCCAGAGCCAGGGTTGTTCGGTCATGCTTCCTCCCAGGTTGCTGCGGCCGCGGGTGTGGGCGACCAGGCGCGTTTGAGGGTCGAGACCTGCAGGGTGACGTCGGCTTCCCGCAGGCCGGGGAGGGCGCCGACGACGTCGGTGGTGTGGCGGTAGAGCTCGCCGTAGTGGCGCAGCACTATCTGGCCGACGAGGTTGAACCGGCCGGTGGTCGCGCTGAGGTACTTGGTGCCCGGGTGCGCGGCGAGCTGCTGCCCGGCGCGGTCGAGCTCGGCCGGGACGACCGAGAGCCAGAGCATGAACTCCAGTGCGTAGCCGAACATCGCGGGCTCGGCGAGCGTGCGGAACCGCAGGCAACCGCGGCGTACCAGGGAGTCGACGCGGCGCGCGACGGTGGACTCGCTCGTGCCGACCTGACGCGAGACCTCTTTGAACGACAGCCGGCCGTCTTCGCCGAGCGCGGCGCTGATCGCGAGGTCCAGCTCGTCGAGCTGCTCGGGCGGGCGTTCCCAGTGCTGTTCCTCGAACGGCCGCACCTCGCCGCCGCGCAGGTCGGCCGCCGCCTCCGCACTGAGCTCGCCGGAGTTCCAGTCGTGGTTGGAGGTGAACGTGCGCATCACGGCGAAGGTCTCCGCGTCGCGAACGTTGTCGGCGGCGGGGAAGTCACCTTGCAGGCGGGCGACGTCGCGGTAGGTCGGGAGCACGAACTCGGCGGAGCAGTCGGCGCTGCCGGCGAGCACGGTGGCGTAGCGGACCTCGGGCCGCGCGGCCAGCGCTTCGGCGACGGCGGCCGCCGTGCCGGGCCGGCACCGCAGTCGTGCCAGCACCGGCACGCCGAGACCGCAGCGCAGCACGTCGACCACGCCGATCACGCGCAGCTGGCCGGATTCCGTCAGCTGGCCGGCGCGGCGCAGCACCGTGGACTCGCTCGTGCCCACGTGCCGGGCGATCGCTCCCCACGACGCCCGCCCGTTGAGCTGCAACGCGGCCACGATGCGCCGATCCAGATCGCTGACTTTGACTTCGTCGGGCACGCTCTGCATCGTGGATGCAGGAAAACGTCAAGTCAAGGGTCAAGTCTGCAAGAAACCGGCGTTCTGCAGGGTCAGGAAGCGTTCCATCGCAGCGTCGACGGCTTCCCGGTCACCCGTGGTGACGAGATCGAGCAGCAGTCCGCGCGCCACCGCGAGACCAAGCCGGGCCTGCGCCGCGCGGTGCCGCTCGGGCACGCCGAGCCGTTCGAGCAGCGCCTCGACGGGGGCGAGCCAGTCGTCGATCACGCCGTCGAGGAACTCCGCCGTGCCGGGCGCGCCGCCGAGGGCTTGGCCGTAGAGCTGGAAGAAGAGCTTTTCGTTGTGGCGCAGCGCTTCGTCGGTGAGCCGGCGCCAGAACACACGCGCCAGCTTGTCCGGCGGCAGGGTCGGGTCGAGATCGGTGAGCACGGTGCGCTGCCGGCGTTCCACCTCGCGCGCGACCTCCGTGAGCAGGCCTTCCTTGGAGCCGAAGTGGTAGATGAGCATCCGGTGGCTCGTGCCGAGCGCCGTCGCGAGTGTGCGGAGGCTGTGCTCCGCCCCGTTTCGCGCGATGTGCTCGACGGCCGCGTCGAGGAGCCTGACCCTTGCCTCCGTCATGTACCAGATGGTACATGTACCACCTGGTACAGGTAGTCCGAGGAGGCCTGATGCAACGAATTTCGGTCCGGGCCCGCACGTCGGCCGACCCGGCGACGGTCTACGCGTTGCTGCGCGACGGCGAAAGCTGGCCCGTTTGGTCGCCGCTGGGCTCGTTCGAGCTGGCCCGCGCGGGCGCTTCGGAACGCGAGGGGCTGGGCGCGCTGCGCGTGTTCCGCACCGGGCGCACGCGCTCGTGCGAGGAGGTGATCGAACTGGTTCCCGACCGCCGGTTCGGCTACGCCCTGCGCAGTGGCCTGCCCCTTGGCGACTACCGCGCGTACGTCGACCTGACTCCGGTCGACGGTGGCACGGAGATCCACTGGCACTCGTCGTTCACGGGCAAGGTGCCGGGGACGGGGTGGTTCTACCGGCTGGTGCTGAGGCGGTTCATCGGCCGGGTGGTGGCGGGTTTGGCGGCGGAGACGTCGCGGGTCGCCCGGTAGGTTCCGCCGCTCGGGGTCGGGCAGCGCCGCGCTGGGGGTGCGGCGGTGTCCTGGGGTCGTCCAGGTCGGGCTGCGGTGGCGTCCAGGGGTGTTACTCTCTCGGGGAGAGTGACTTCAAGGAGGCCTGTGGTGCTGGGAAACCCTTATGACCGCGACTGCCCGACCCGTCAGCTCCTCGACCGCATCGGCGACCAGTGGACCGTCCTCATCGTCGGTTCCCTCCGCGACGGACCGCTGCGCTTCACCCAGATCGGCAAACGCGTCGAAGGAATCTCTCAGAAGGTCCTGACGCAAACCCTCCGCAGCCTCGTCCGCGACGGCATCCTCACGCGCACCGCCTACCCCGTCATCCCGCCCCGGGTGGAATACGAGCTCACGCCGCTGGGCCGTGACCTGGCCGAACCCCTCGACATGCTCGACCGCTGGGCCCGCCACCACATGACCCAGGTGACCGCCGCCCGAGCGGCGTTCGACGCGGAGCACGCGCCGGCTTCGGCTTGAGCACCACAGGGTGCCGACGGCATGCCAAACCGATGGGCCGGAGTGACCGTCGACTGCGTCGATGTGGAACGGGTCGCGGGGTTCTGGAGCGCGCCGACCTTGCCGGTCAGCGGCTCACCAACCCGGCCTCATGCGCCAGCAACCCCGCCTGCGTCCGGTTCGCGCACTCCAGCTTCACCAGCATCCGCGACACATAGCTCTTCACCGTCGCCTCCGCGAGGTGCAGGCGGGCGGCGATGTCCGCATTGGACAGTCCCTCGCCGAGGGCCGTGAGGACGTCGCGTTCGCGATCGGTGAGGGCGCCGACGCGGCGCCGAGCCGCGTCGGTGCGGGCGTGGCCGTCGGCCGACAGCGCGACGAGGCGGCGGGCCGCGGAGGGGGACAAGACGGTGTGGCCGTCGGCGGCGACGCGGACGAGGCCGATGAGGTCTTCGGGCGGCGTGGACTTCACGAGGAAACCCGCTGCGCCCGCCCGCAGTGCCCGGATGACGTACGTGTCGGCGTCGAAGGTGGTCAGTGCGACGACCGCGGGTGGGTCCGGCAGCGCGACGATGCGGGCGATCGCCGTGAGACCGTCGACGCCCGGCATACGCAGGTCCATGAGCACCACGTCGGGGCGGTACCGGACGACGGCCTCGACCGCTTCGGCACCGTCGCGAGCCGAAGCGACCACCGAAAGGTCGTCGGCCGAACCCAGGATCGTGCGCAGGTGCGCGCAGACCATCGGCTCGTCGTCGGCAACGACCACCGTGATCACCGGGGAGCACCTTCCGTCGTCGGGACGTAGGGGGGAAGTATCGCACCGACGCGGAACCCGCCGCCGCGCTCGGGGCCGGACTCGAGCTGTCCGCCGACGAGCTCGACGCGCTGCCGGAGCCCGCTCAGCCCGGCGCCCGAGCCGCTGCCGGCGAGCGTCGGGTCGGGCGGCAGGCACCCGCGGGTGTTGGTGACGCACACGTCGAGACCACCCGAGTGGTACCGCAGCGATACGGCAGCCGACGAACCCGGCGCGTGCTTGCGGACGTTCGTCAGCGCCTCTTGCACCACGCGGTACGCCGTGCGCGCCACCGTCGGCGACACCTGGTCCGGGTCCCCGCTCACCGAAAGCTCCGTGGCCAGGCCGACGGCCACCGACTCGGCCACGAGGTCCGCCGGCGAAGCGACCGGGGCCGGCGAAGCGGCCGGGGGCTCGATGCTCGAACCGTCGCGCAGCACGCCCACCAGATCGCGCAGCTCGTCGAGCGCGTGCGCGCCCTCTCGGCGGATGTCCTCGGCCGCCGAGCGCACGGACGGGTCCGTCGACACCACGCCGAGCGCGCCCGCGTGCAGCACCATCAGGCTCAACCGGTGGGTCACCACGTCGTGCATCTCGCCCGCGAGCCGCCGCCGTTCCTCGGCGCGGGCCCGCTCCGCGAGCAGGTGCTGCTCGCGTTCGGCGCGCTCGGCCCGGTCCCGCAGCGAACGCAGCAGCTGCCGGCGCGCCTCGAAGTACAGCGCCACCGCCACGGGCAACGCGGTGCTCAGCAGCCCGAACGGCGTCGTGTTCCAGGCGGGATCCCACGGCCGCGTCGCCAGCACCGCCAGCACACCCCCGATCCACAGCAGCCGCCGCCGGTCCATCACGCGCGGGAGCTGGCTCAGCACCACCGGCGTGATGGTGGGCACGGTCATCAGGCTCGGCTGGTGCACGGGGACCAGCAGCCCGGGCCAGAACAGGTCCGATGCCAGCATCGCCAGCGACGCCACCACGAGCACCCCGGCCACCGCGTCGGGGAAGCGGAACACCGCCAGCAGCGAAAAATCGCACACGAGCCGAAGCACCAGCCCGGCGTACGGCCCGAAGGCACCGTTCGTCGGCCCCGCCCAGTGCAAGGCGAAGTCGAGCCCGGCGAACACGAGCGCCGCGGCCAGCAACCAGCCCATCTCGGCTCGCCGGGGCCAGGATCCACGCCGCACTTCGCTCACGCCCGTCACGGTAACGGCTGGTCCGGACCGGCGCGGCGGATTCGCACCGGACGGGGAAGGACCCGCAACCAAAGTTGCGCGCGGGGCAACGTTCGTCGCCCGCGCCGGCTACCGATCACCGTTACGCCGGCCCGGGCCGGCGCGGTGGACTCGGACCATGACGAGGCTCAGGACGAACCGCGAGACCGGTAAGGGGGAGATCGCCCCGTTTGCCCGGCCGCCGGTGCTCGCCGTGGCGGTGGCGGCGGCGGCGCTGCTCGTGCTCACGAGCGTGCGCTACGCCCACGGGTTCGACGAGCTCTACTTCCTGGTGGCTGGTCGAGATCATCCGGCCTGGGGGTATTTCGACCAGCCACCGCTCGTCCCGCTGCTGGCGGGCACGATCGACCACCTGTTCCCCGGTTCGCTGCTCGCGTTCCGGCTGCCGATGGCGCTCGCGGTCGGCGCCGGCGTGGCGGTCACCGCGTTGATCGCCCGTGAACTGAGCGGCCGTCGGCCGGCGCAGCTGATGGCGGCCGGGCTGTACGCCACGTCCAACCTGGTGGTCCTCAGCCACTGGGTCGCCACCTACGCGCTGGACCCGCTCCTGTGGACGGTTGTCGTCTTCCTGCTGGTCCGCTGGACGCGCACGCGCCGCGACGGCCTGCTCATGGGGGCCGGTGTGATCACGGCGGTGTCGCTGGAGGTCAAGTTCCTGATCCCCGCGCTGTGGGCGGCCGTACTCGTGTCGGCGGCGATCCTCGGCCCCCGGCGCTTGCTGAGCCGCCCGAAACTGTGGCTGGGCGCGCTGATCGCGGTGGTCGCCACGATCCCCGCGATCGTCTGGCAGGCCACGCACGACTGGCCGTACGCGCACATGGCCGACGTCGTCGCCGCCGAGTTCCCCGGCTACTTCGCCTTCGCGCGCGACGGGCTGCTCGGCGCGGGCATGGGCGTCGGCGTGCTGGCCCTGCTCTACGGTGTGTGGCGCCTGTTCCGCTCGCCGCAGCTGCGGCCGTACCGCTATCTCGCTTTGGCGTTGCTGCTGGTCACCGTCGTGGTGGTGCTGACGCACGGCCGCTCGTACTACCTGATGAGCCTCTACGCGCTGCCGTTCGCGGCCGCGGCCACTGAGCTGAGCCGGCGCGACCTGGTGCGCTGGTGGCGGATCCCCGTGGGGATCGCGTTCGGGCTGTCGGCCGCCGTCACCGTCGCCGCGCTGCCGGTGTGGCCGGCGTCGGTCACGGCGACGTCGTTCGGGCCGTTCTCGCTCGGCACGGTGTTCGCGGGCGGCGAGACTTCGCAGGAGCAGGTCGCCGACGTCGTCGGGCGGACGTACTCGTCGCTGCCACCCGGGGTGAAGGCGCAGACGGCGGTGTACGCGGAGATCTACCCGTTCGCCGCGGCCGTCGAGTACTACGGCCCGCGGTACGGGATCACCGACGTCTACAGTGGACACCGTGGCTACTGGTACTTCGGCCGGCCACCGGACCAGGCGCGGGACGTGCTTTTCACCGGCTTCGACCCGACGCTGCTCAAGCCCTACTTCGCGTCGGTGACCGAGGTCGTACCGGGACTCGTGTGGCTCTACACCGGAAGGACACAGTCGTGGGACCGGATCTGGCCGGGGGTGAAACGGCAATGACACCCTCGCTGGCCGCTCAGGCCTACCTGCTCGCGTGCGACCCGGGCAAGGGCCGCATCCGCAGACGCAGCCATGTCGCGCTCCTCGTGCGCGCTTCCGCCGTCACCGACCTGCTGCTGCGCGGCCGCCTGACGGTCAGCCACGGCCGGGTCTCGGCAACCGGCCGCGGCCCTACCGGCGACCTGCTGCTCGACGACCTGCTCACCGGCCTCGCCGACGAGGGTCCGACCCGCTTGCGACGCCTGCTGCGCCGCGACTCGGCCGACACCCTCCACTCCCTGGAGCTGCAGCTCGCCGCCGCGGGAATCCTGCGTTCGCACGTCATGCCGGTGTTGCGTCGGAAGGTGCTGCGCCTGGCCGATCGGTCGCCTGCCGACGACGCACGCGCCACTGTGGACCGTGCACTGCGCGGGCCGTTGTCCGGAGTGGACACTCGCGCCGCCGCGCTGGCCGCTCTCGCCGCGGCGGCCCAGGTGGGGTTCACCCGCCGCTCGTCCCGTCGCCACGCCGAACGCCTCGCGGAGCTGGACGAGGTCGCGGGCTCGGCGGTGCCCGAGCTGCGCGGACTGCTCCGCGCTCGCCGGGCGGCGATCATGGCGGGCGGCAGCTGAGTGGGCGGCGGCCGGTTCCGGCGGGTGAGCGCTCAGTTCAGTGGCCTCGGTGCCGCGGGTGGATTGGTTCGGCTGCCACCGAAGTGTCGCGCGCGTAGGTTGCGGGCATGACTTCGTTCGCCGCCCTGCACGTGCCCGGAAAACCGTTGCTGCTGCCCAATGTGTGGGAGTTCGGCTTCGCGGCCGCGCTCGCCGCCGCGGGGCACCCGGCAGTCGGCACGACGAGCCTCGGCGTGTCGGCCGCCGCGGGCCTGGCCGACGGCGCCCCCGCGTCGCGCGCGGCGACGGTGGCGCTGGCCCGCGCGCTGGCGCCGCTGGACGTGCTGGTGAGCGTGGACATCGCCGACGGCTTCAGCGCGGACCCGGCCGAGGTCGCCGACCTGGTCGCGGAACTCGCCGACGCGGGCGCTGTGGGCGTGAACCTCGAAGACGGCCGCGCCGACGGCACCCTGGCGCCGGCGGAGGTCCAGAGCGTTGTGATCGCGGCCGTCCGCTCTTCGTCGCCCGGCGTTTTCCTGAACGCCCGCACCGACACCCACTGGCTCGGCGCCGGCCCGGTTTCGCTCGCGGCCGAACGGGCCCGCGCCTACCGCGACGCCGGCGCCGACGGGGTGTTCGTGCCGGGCCTCGCCGACCCGGGCGAGGTCGCGGAGGTGGTGGCGGCGGTGGACCTGCCGCTCAACGTCCTGTTCCTGCCCGGTCGCGTCACACTGGCCGGCCTCGCCGAGCTGGGGGTGGCGAGGGTGAGCCTGGGTTCGACGCCCTACCGCGTCGCGCTGGCCGCCGCCTTGGCGACCGTGGACGCCGCCCGCGAAGGGACTGCGCTGCCACTGCCTCCGCCGTCCTACGCCGAGGTGGCCGGGTTGCTGCCTCCGGCCCTGTAGCGCGGGTGATGCGCGGTTCGCTGGGGACGGCGCCTCCTGCGCGCTACCGCGGCGGTGCGGCGGGCAGCCCTGCTCGGGTGGGTTGGGGGTTTGCGCGCTTGGGCGCGGCTGTCGCGGGCTCCGCCGTGCTCCGCCGTGGTGCAGGTTCGGTAGCGCTTGGGGAGTTTCCCCGCAGGCGGGCCCCTTCCGGACCGACGTGGCGGGCGGCCCTCCAGCGGCTCAGCGGCACTGCCGGCAGGTGCGCCTCGGGTGCCGCTGCCTTCGCCCTCCTGTGCCGACGTCGCCGAATTGCCGCCGCCGGTTCAGTAGCGTCGAGGGCATGCGCGCCTTCGGAGCCGAGTTCGCTGTTCCCGCCGGGTATCTCAACACGCCGAGCATCGGGATCCCGCCGGAGCCGGTCGCGGGCGCGGTGGCGGCGGCCGTGCAGCGCTGGCGGGTCGGCGCGGACCTGCCGGGTGGGTTCGACGAGGCCGTGGCGCGCTCGCGCCGCGCCTTCGCGCGGCTGGCCGGCGTGGCGGCGGACCGGGTGGCCATCGGCGCGTCCGTGTCCCAGCTGATCGCCAACGTCGCGCTCGGCCTGCCGGACGGGGCGCGCGTCCTCACCGCGGCCGGAGACTTCACGAGTGTCACCTTCCCGTTCGCCGCGCGGCCCGACCTGGAAGTGACCGAGCGGCCGCCGGCGGAGCTGGCCGAGCACGTCGGGGGCCACGACCTCGTGGCGGTCAGCCTGGTGCAGTCCGCCGACGGCACCGTCCTGGACACCGAGAGCCTGCACGAAGCCGCCGAAGCCGGGGGCGCGGCCGTGCTGCTCGACGTGACGCAGGCCGCCGGCTGGTTGCCGCTCGACGTGGCGTGGGCCGACTGGGTGGTGTGCGCGGGCTACAAGTGGCTGTTCTCACCGCGTGGGTGCGCTTGGCTGGCCGTGCACCCGCGCGCCCACGAGCGCACGCGGCCGGTCGCCGCCGGGTGGTACGCGGGTGACGACCCCTGGACCACCGTCTACGGACTACCCCTGCGCCTGGCCCGCGACGCCCGCGCGTTCGACCTCTCCCCGGTCTGGCTCGCCCACACCGGCGCGGCGGAGGCGCTGGAGTACGTCGCCGGCCTCGACCTCACCGCGGTCCGCGACCACAACGTCGCCCTCGCAGACTCCCTGCTCGCCGCCTTGGAGCTCCCCGCGCGCGGCACCGCCATCGTGTCGTTGGACGCGGACCCCGAACGGCTCGCCGCGGCGGGCCTCGTCGCGAGCGAACGCGCCGGACGCGTCCGCGTCGGGTTCCACCTCTACAACACCCCTGACGACGTCAAACGCCTTCTCACCGCATTCGGCTGAAGGCGCTCAGCGCGGTGAACTACGGTATGTGCCCGTGGTCGGTCCCCCCTACACCCCCGGTCCCTCGGACACCGCACCGCTCGCTGCGGTGCCCGCGCAGCCCGGTTCGCCGCCCGGTGGCGGCCGAACCCCGCCGCGGGACACCAAGACGCTGCTGCTGCGCGGCGCGGGGCTCGTCGTGATCGCCGTCGTGGCTGGGCTGGTCTGGTTCCTCATCCGGCACGACAGCACGCCCGAACCGGTGGCGCAGGAGCCGGTGAAGACAAACTCCTTCGACTACCAGCTGGTGGAAGGCCCGAACAAGTCCACTGACTGCGCGGCGAAGGCCTACGACGACACCAAGAAGTTCTTCCAGGTCAACCCGTGCTCGGCGCTCGCGCGCGGGCTCTACACGGTCGAATACGGGGACGCGAAGGCGCTCGTCTCCGTCGTCAAGGTCAGCATGCCGACCGCGGCGCAGGCCGCGCAGCTCAAGGCCCTGACCGACCGGGACGGCACCGGCAACGTGAGCGACTTGGTGCGCGACGGCACGTACAAGGCCGCGGGCGCACCCAAGGTGAGCGGTGACCAGGCGGAGTACGAGTCCCAGGTCACGGGCACCGACGTCACCATCGTCCTGGCCGACTTCTACGCCAAGCACCGCGACGACGTGCTGCTCAAGCGCATCGCCACCAGCGCGCTGGATCTCGGCGCCGACCTGCACTGACCCCTCCGGCAAAGCGAAGGGCCGTTCCCGGAAGACACCGGGAACGGCCCTTTTTTCACAGCCGGAGCACGCTCATGCCGGCTGACCCGGCATCGCCAGCGCCGTCGGCTTCTCGTTCGCCTCCTGGCGCCACGGCGTGCCCCGCCGGGCCGCGGCGATCAACGCCTGCAAAGCCATCTTCCGCAGCCCCGCGTCGTCGGTGTGGGTCACGACGCCGAGCCACGCGGCCGCCGAGTCCTCCTCGGCGCTCGCCACCAGCGCGGCGGCCGAAGCGGTGTCGTCGACCGGCTTCGGCGGCACATACGCCGCTTCCGGGGCCACCGGCGTGCCGCCCGCGGCCTCGATCATCTGGGTGACGACGTCGCGGCGCGCAGTGTGCTCGGCGCGCCCGGCCTTCAGGGCGTCGCCGAACTCGCCGGGCAGGAAGGCCGTGACCAGCCCGTACACCCACAGCGCGGCGTGCTCCGAGGCGAGCGCCTTCTGCAGGGGGTCGACGGCGTCGGACACGGCGGTGCCGGCGGGAGCGACCACGGCCTGGGCGTCCTCGCCGGGCCCGATGGTGGAGGCGAGCCGTTGCAGGCTCGCGCAGCCCGCCGCGACGCCCGCGACCAGGCCTGCGCGGTAGGCCGGGAGTGTGGGCACGAGGTCCTCGGCCTGCTTGCGGGCCGTCGCCAGGCGCTCCTTGAACGCGCCCAGGTCGGCGGGCGCGGCCGGGGGCGGCGTGGCCGGCTTCGGCCGGTTCAGCCGGTCCACCTCGGGTTTCAGGGCGGCGGCCTGGGCGGCGCGCGCGTCGGCGACCTGCCCGGCGACCGCGCCGCCGAGGGCTCTGGCCGCGGCGGCGTCCGCGTCGGCGGCGGACAGCAGGGGGGCGAGCGGGTCGGGGCTCTCGTCGTACCCCCCGGAACAGGCCGCCAGCGGGAGGGCCAAAGTGGCGACGGCGCCCAGGCGCAGAACGCCGCGCCGGGAAAGGTCGGTCGGTCTTGCGGTCACGTCGGCCCATCCTGCCAGGCCCGGCACCGGCACCGCCGCTCGCGCGTCCTCGCGGGGGCGCAGGATAAGCTGGTCCACCACCGACCACTGTCGTGACCCGCCCGCGTCACCTCGGCCGAACAGGAGTGCTCCACGTGCCCAACGAACTCGCCAGCCGGCTTCAGCCGATAGTGGCCGAAGCCGTCACCGCCGCGGGTTTCGACCTCGACTCGTTCGAGGTGCAGCAGGCCGGCCGCAAGCAGCTGGTCAAGGTCGTCGTCGACTCCGACGACGGGGTCGGGCTGGACGAGGTCGCCGAGATCAGCCGCAAGGTGTCGGCGGCGCTCGACGAGAACGAGCATGTGCTCGCGAGCGCCTACACCCTCGAGGTCACCTCGCCGGGGCTGGACCGGCCGCTCGCGCAGCCGCGTCACTGGCGCCGCGCGAAGTTCCGCCTGGTCCGCATCACGCCCGCGGAGGGCGCGGAGTTCGTCGCGCGGGTGGGCCACGCCGGCGAGGAGCGCGTGACCGTGCTCGTCGAGGGCAGGCTGAAGGAAGTGCACTACAAGTCGGTGGCGAAGGCCGTGGTGGAGATCGAGTTCAAGCAGCCACCCGCCGACGAGCTCAAACTGTTGGAAGAAGACGCGTCCGGCAAGAGCAGCGCCCCTGCCGGCCAGACCGAAGCGAAGGAGGAGCCGAAGTGAACGTGGACATCGCCGCGCTGCGGGCGATCGAACGGGACAAGGACATCCCCTTCGACACGGTGATCGAGGCCATCGAGACGGCCCTGCTCACCGCCTACAAGCACACCGAGGGGCACCAGCCCCACGCGCGCATCGACATCGACAAGAAGACCGGCCTCGTCCGCGTCCTCGCGCACACCCTCACCCCCGAGGGCGAGGTCGACGAGGAGTGGGACGACACGCCGGAGGGCTTCGGCCGGATCGCCGCGACGACCGCCCGCCAGGTCATCCTGCAGCGGCTGCGCGACGCCGAGCACGAGAAGACCTTCGGCGAGTTCTCCGCCAAGGAGGGCGAGATCGTGGCCGGCGTGGTGCAGCGCGACGCGCGCGCCAACGCCCGCGGCATGGTCGTGGTCCAGGTCGGCGACACGGAGGGGATCCTGCCCTCGGGCGAGCAGGTCGCGGGGGAGTCCTACGAGCACGGCACGCGCCTCAAGGCGTTCGTGGTCGGCGTCTCCCGAAGCAACCGCGGGCCGCAGATCATGCTTTCGCGCACGCACCCGAACCTGGTGCGCAAGCTCTTCGCGCTCGAGGTGCCCGAGATCGCCGACGGCACGGTCGAGATCGCCGCCGTGGCGCGCGAATCGGGACACCGCACCAAGATCGCGGTGCGCTCCACCGTGCCCGGGGTGAACGCCAAGGGCGCCTGCATCGGCCCGATGGGCGCGCGCGTGCGCAACGTGATGAGCGAGCTGGCCGGCGAGAAGATCGACATCATCGACTACTCGGAGGATCCGGCCCGCTTCGTGGGGAATGCATTGTCCCCGGCGAAGGTTGTTTCGGTGCGTGTCGTGGACGAGCGGGCGAAGACGGCCCGCGTCGTCGTGCCCGATTTCCAGCTCTCCCTCGCCATCGGCAAGGAGGGCCAGAACGCGCGGCTCGCGGCCCGGCTCACGGGCTGGCGCATCGACATCCGCAGCGACGCCGCACCCGCCGATCCGGTGGGTGATCAAGACCACGCCGGACAGGCGCGGCCCGCCGCGACAACCGGTTCGGCTGAGTGAAGGTCGAAGCGCTAGACTCATCATTGGTTCAGGGTCCGCCGCGGGGATGTGGCGACACGACCGACCTCCAGCGCCACCGGCACTTCCCGGTTCGCACGTGTGTCGGTTGCCGGCAGCGGGTCCTGATCGGTGAGCTGCTGCGAGTGGTCGCGGTGGCCGGACGGCTGGTCGTCGACGAACGTCGGCGGTTGCCGGGGCGGGGCGCGTGGCTGCACCCCACACCGGGTTGTCTGGCCAAGGCCGAGCGGAAGCGGGCATTCCCCCGGGCACTTCGAGCCCAGGGCACGCTCGACGCCGCGGAGCTGCGCGAGCATGCGGCATTCGCGGCGCCCACTACGGAGATCGGTTCCGGGACTCACCCGGAACCGCAGTGAAACAAGGAAGCAGGTCGACCCGTCATGAGTCAGCCGTGAAGCCGACGCCATGAACGCGCGACAATAAGGACGAGGTCAGCGGGTCTCTTCACCGCCTGGCCTCCCCTAGATGAGGAGAGCTGTGCCAGGCAAGGCCCGTGTACACGAGCTCGCGAAAGAGCTCGGCATCACCAGCAAGGAAGTTCTCGCCAAGCTCAAGGAGCAGGGCGAGTTCGTCAAGTCCGCGTCATCCACGGTCGAGGCGCCCGTCGCCCGCCGCCTGCGTGACGCGTACCCCGCCAAGGGCGGGAAGAAGTCCGGCCCGACGCCCGGCCCGCGGCCCACGCCGCCCGCCGCCAATTCGGGCAACTCGAACGCTGCCGCGCCCGCTCCGCAGGCCCCCCGGCCCGCGGCCACGCCCGCTCCGCAGCCGACCCAGCAGCAGGCGCCGGCGGCCAAGGCCGCTCCGCCCGCCGCTCCGCAGCAGTCCGGCCCGCGTCCGGCCACCCCGGGCAGCCGTCCGGGACCCGGCCCGCGTCCCGGCCCGCGTCCGGCGACTCCGGCTCCGGCGCAGCCGCAGCCCCAGGTGCAGGCCCCCGCGGCCAAGGCCGAGCCGTCCGGTGGCAGCACCGCGGCACCGAAGCCCGCACCGAAGCAGGACGCCGCTGCGTCCTCTTCGTCCGGCTCGGTCGTGCCGCCGAAGCCGCAGGGCCCCAAGCCCGGCGGTCCCAAGCCCGGCCCGCGCACCCCGCGCGTCGGCAACAACCCGTTCGGCGTCGGTTCCGGCGCCCCGGCCCCGCGTCCGCCGGCCCAGCGCCCCGGTCCGGGTCAGGGTGGCGACAACCGTCCGCCGCGTCCCGGCGGTGCCGGTGGCGGCGGTGACCGGCCCGCGCCGCGTCCCGGCGGTGGCGCCGGTGGCAACCGGCCGAGCCCGGGCAACATGCCCCCGCGGCCGAACCCCGGCATGATGCCGGGCCGCACTCCGCGGCCGGCCGGCCCGGGCGGTGGCGCTCGTGGCGGTCCCGGCGGTGGCGCTCGTGGCGGCCCCGGTGGCGGCGGTCGTCCCGGCGGCGGCGGTGGCGGCGGTTTCCGTCCCGGTGGCGGCGGCGGTGGCGGTGGCTTCCGCGGCGGTCCCGGTGGCGGTGGCGGCGGTGGCGGCTTCCGTCCTGGTGGCGGCACCGGTGCTCCTGCCGGCGGTGGCGGTGGCTTCCGCGGTGGCGGCGGCGGTCGTGGCGGCCCCGGTGGCCGTGGCGGTACCGCGGGTGCCTTCGGGCGTCCCGGTGGTCCCTCGCGCAAGGGCCGCAAGTCGAAGCGGCAGAAGCGCCAGGAGTACATGGACAACATGCAGGCGCCCAGCGTCGGCGGCGTCCGCCTGCCCAAGGGCAGTGGCGAGACGATCCGGCTGCCGCGTGGTGCCTCGCTGACCGACTTCGCCGAGAAGATCGACGCCAACCCGGCTTCGCTGGTGCAGGTGCTCTTCCACCTCGGCGAGATGGTCACGGCGACGCAGTCGGTGTCCGACGACATCCTGGAACTGCTCGGCGGCGAGATGAACTACAACGTTCAGGTCGTCAGCCCCGAGGAGGAGGACCGCGAGCTCCTCGAGACCTTCGACATCACCTACGGTGAGGACGAGGGTGGCGAGGAGGACCTGCAGGTCCGGCCGCCGGTCGTGACCATCATGGGTCACGTCGACCACGGTAAGACCCGCCTGCTGGACACGATCCGGAAGACGAAGGTGCGCGAGAGTGAAGCCGGTGGCATCACCCAGCACATCGGCGCCTACCAGATCGAGACCGAGCTCGAGGGCACGCCGCGGCTGATCACCTTCATCGACACCCCGGGTCACGAGGCGTTCACCGCCATGCGTGCCCGTGGTGCGAACTCGACGGACATCGCGGTGATCGTGGTGGCCGCCGACGACGGGGTCATGCCGCAGACGGTCGAGGCGATCAACCACGCGCAGGCCGCCAAGGCGCCGATCGTGGTCGCGGTCAACAAGATCGACAAGGAAGGCGCCAACCCGCAGAAGATCCGCCAGCAGCTCACCGAGTACAACCTGGTCGCCGAGGAGTACGGCGGCGACACGATGTTCGTGGACATCTCCGCGCGGGAGAACATCAACATCGACGGGCTGCTCGAGGCGATCCTGCTGACCGCGGACGCCGCACTGGACCTCCGGGCCAACCCGGACATGGAGGCCCAGGGTGTCGCGATCGAGGCGCACCTCGACCGCGGCCGCGGCCCGGTGGCCACGGTGCTGGTGCAGCGAGGCACGCTGCGCGTCGGCGACTCCGTCGTCGCGGGCGACGCCTACGGCCGCGTCCGCCGCATGGTGGACGAGCACAACGTGGACGTCACCGAGGCGCTGCCCTCGCGCCCCGTCCAGGTCATCGGGTTCACCTCGGTACCGGGCGCGGGCGACACCTTCCTGGTGGTCGACGAGGACCGCGTCGCCCGGCAGATCGCCGAGCGCCGCTCCGCTCGCACCCGCAACGCGCTCAACGCGTCGCGCCGCAAGCGGGTCAGCCTCGAGGACCTCGACTCCGCCTTGAAGGAGACGAGCAGCCTCAATCTGATCATCAAGGGCGACAACTCGGGTACCGTCGAGGCGCTCGAGGCGGCACTGCTGCAGCTGGACGTCGGCGACGACGTCGAGCTGAACGTGGTGCACCGCGGTGTCGGTGGCGTGACCGAGTCGGACATCGACCTGGCGACCGCGTCCGACGCGATCGTGCTCGGGTTCAACGTCCGAGCACAGGGCAAGGCGACCGAGCGGGCCACCCGCGAGGGCGTCGACGTCCGGTACTACACGGTCATCTACCAGGCGATCGACGAGATCGAGCAGGCCCTGAAGGGCATGCTCAAGCCGGAGTACGAAGAGGTCGAGCTGGGCCGCGCGGAGGTTCGCGAGGTCTTCAAGTCCTCCAAGATCGGCACGATCGCGGGTTGCCTGGTCATGTCCGGCGAGATCCGGCGCAACGCCAAGGCGCGCCTGCTCCGCGACGGCACCGTCGTGGCCGAGAACCTGCCCGTCAGCTCGCTGCGGCGGTTCAAGGAGGACGTGGTCGAGGTCCGTGAAGGGTACGAATGCGGTCTGACGCTGGGTTCGTACAGTGACATCAAGGTCGACGACGTGATCGAGACCTATGAACAGCGGGAGAAGCCCCGTGCGTGAGTGACCGGTCTGGGGTGCGCTGCTCACGGCGCACCCCAGACCGTGCCTCGCGGCACAACTTCACTGCCTATGTACGTCGGAGCTCTCGAGCTCGACATCCTGCTCGACGACATTCACTCGTTGAAGCAGAAGCGATCCGTGATCAAGCCGGTGGTGGCGGAGGTGCGCAAGCGCTTCGCCGTCTCGGTGTCCGAAGCCGGGCACCTCGACCTGCATCGGCGAGCCCTCATCGGGGTCGCCGTGGTCGCCGCGGGTGGCGAACACGTCCGGGACGTGCTCGACTCGTGCGAGCGGTTCGTGGCCTCGCGACCGGAGTTCGTGCTGCTGTCGGCACACCGCCGGCTGCTGGGTCCGGACGACTAGACCGGAGAACATTTCAGAAGGAGACACCTCCCATGGCCGATCCTGCTCGGGCTCGCAAGCTCGCCAAGCGGATCTCGCAGATCGTGGCGTCGGCGATCGAGCACGACGTCAAGGATCCGCGGCTCGGTGCCGTGACCATCACGGACACGAAGATCACCGCGGACCTGCACGACGCCACGGTGTACTACACGGTGCTGGGCGAGAGCCTCGACTCGGCGCCGGACTTCGCGGGCGCCGCGGCGGCCCTGGAGTCCGCCCGGGGCGTCCTGCGCACCAAGGTCGGGCAGGGCACCGGGGTCCGCTACACCCCGACCCTCACTTTCGTCGCCGACAGCATCCCCGACGACGCGCGCCGTATCGAAGAACTGCTCGCCAAGGCCCGCGAGGCCGACGCCGAGGTGGCCCGCCGGGCCACGGGCGCCCAGCACGCCGGCGACGCGGACCCGTACAAGGCCCCGCGCGAAGACGAGGACGACCTCGCCGAAGCCGAAGAGGAGACCCGAGGCTGAACCGCTCCGGAGGATCCCCGACGTCCCACGACGCGGCGCGCTGTTCGGTGGCGCCGCGTCGTTCGTCGCCACCTCCTCCGGGCGCTCCGCCCCGCTGGCTACGCCGCCCGCGGCTGCCCCGACCACCAGGCCGCCGGCCCTGAACGCACGACGTTCGGGGCCGGCGGTTTTTTGTCCGGTCAGTCCGCCGGCCGAGTGGCGGTCACGGCGTCGGTCAGCGCGTTCAGCAGCTCCAGCGCCTGGGGTCGCAGCTCGGCCGGCAGCAGGCCCCACGCCGCGCGCTGGTTGTCGCGCAGGCGGGTGCGGGCGCGGTCCCAGTGGGCGCGGCCGCGATCGGTGAGGTCGACGACGACACGGCGGTCGTCGTGGGCGTGCGGGGTGCGGCGGACGAGACCGGCGGACTCCAGCGCCTTCACCGACCGCGTGACGGTGGGCTGGGCGAGCTTCGCCTCCCACGCGAGCTCGCCGATGGTCATGGCGCCGAGACGGGCCAGGGGAGTCACGAGCTGGGCCTGCGAGTCACTGAGCGCGGAGGCGGCCGCGGCCTGCGCGTCGAGGCGGGCGCGGTTGGTGCGCATGGCCGAGTAGAGCGCGTTGCAGGCGTCGGCGAAGCGGTCGACGTCGGTGTCGGCGGGCTCGGAAGACCCGGAGGGCATGGTCACTCGGAAAGATTAGATCACCGAAGTCAATAGCATGCTATGTTTGTCCACGAACCGGGAGGAGACGCAGCATGGTCCGCAAGATCGCCCTCGAAGAGCACTTCGGCACCGCCGACCCCGACATCGTCGAACAGTCGCGCGAGCACTTCACCGAACAGACGTGGCCGCCGCACCGTCGCCAGTTGCTGGACGTGCAGGACGAGCGCCTGAGGCTGATGGACGAGGCCGGCATCGAAATCGTCGTGCTTTCCCTGCTGGCACCCGGAATCCAGGGCCTGCCCGACCGCGCGCAGGCCGTGGACTGGGCCCGTCGTGCCAACGACGTCGCCGCGCGGCACGTGAAGCTGAGGCCGGATCGCTTCGCCGCGTTCGCCGCGCTTCCGTTGCCGGACCCTGAAGAAGCCGTCGTCGAGCTGCGCCGCGCGGTGACCGAGCTGGGGTTCAAGGGCGCGCTGGTGAACGGGTTCTCCGAAGTGGACGGTGACCGGATCGCCTACCTGGACGAGCCGCGGTACCGGCCGTTCTGGGCGGCCGTCGAAGATCTGGGCGTGCCGGTGTACCTGCACCCGCGCGATCCGCTGCCGCGGGACAGCCGGATGCTCGAAGGCCACCCGTGGCTCTACTGCTCGGCGTGGAGTTTCTCGATCGAAAACCGGCACGCACGCGTTGCGGCTCATGGCCGGCGGTCTGTTCGACGAGCACCCGGGCGTGCAGGTGATTCTCGGGCACCTGGGGGAACTGCTGCCGTTCAACATCTGGCGCACCGACCACCGGCTCGAAGTCAAGCCCGCGGGCATCCCCGCGCGCAAACCCTTACGCGACTACCTGCGCGAGAACTTCCACGTCACCACGAGCGGCAACTTCGCCACGCCCGAGCTGCTGTTCACGATCGACGAGGTCGGGGCCGACCGCGTGCTGTTCTCCGCGGACTACCCGTTCGAGTCGATGGCCGAGGCCGCCGCATGGTTCGACGCGCTCGCCCTCGACCGCGAGGTGCACGAGAAGATCGCGGAAGGCAACGCGCGCAAGCTCCTCGGGCTCTGACCGCAAAGGACGGTCACGCGGGCTTCGCCGCCACTACGAGGTCGCGCTCGATCGCCTGGTCCACGCGGTGGGCGAACTCCTCGTACGGCCCGCCTTCGCGCACGTCGAGGCCGGCCCGCGCGAGCACCGCGACGAGCTCCTCGCGCGGGAGAACGTTGAGGTTCCAGGAGATCCCGAGCGCCCCGCCCGGGCGGAGCACTCGCGTCCACACAGGAACGGCTGCCGCCAGCAGGTCGCGCGGGCTGCGCGCGAGGCCGGCGTCCTGCGTGCGGTGGCTGCCGTGCTGCACCCCGTACGGGGCGTCGGTCACGATCACGTCCACGGAGTTGGCGCGCAGCAACTCGTCGGTGGTGAGGGTGTCGGCGTTGAAGTAGGTGAGCCGGCGCGTCTGGCCGCCCTTGTAGTCGTCCTTGTCGAACGCGTACTCGACGTCGAGGCGGCGCCCGAGGCGGACCTTGTTGCGCCGCAGCTGGCCGGAGTCGGCGGTGTGCTTCACGCGCTTGGTACGCAGCCAGGTCTTGAGGAACTGCTCGTAGGCCTCGAAGTCCTTGCCGTCCACATCGAGGCCGGTGGCGTCGAAGCCGTACATCACGGCCTGGTTGAGCGTGGTGCCGCGCCCGCACAGCGGGTCGAGCAACGTTCGGGGGCGCTCGAGCCACCCGGTCGGGTCGGCGGTGGCGAGCAGGGTGACGTTGAGCAGCAGCTTCGTGAACTGCTCATTGGTCTTGCCCGCGTACTTCTGGATCGTCAGCAGATCCGAGTCCGTCTTCGCCAGCGGCCGCACCAGGACGGGGCGCAGCACGCCGTCGCCGAGCTCGAACAGGGCGTAGAGCGAGGACAGGTTGGACAGCAGCGCGACGTCCGGCTCGGTCAGCGGCACCGGCGTCGCGAACTTGACGTAGCCCACGCCGCCGAGCTCCACCTCCTCGGCCTCCGACAGCTCGGCGGAAAGCCCGGTCGCGCCGAACACCGCCAGCTCGGCCCGCAGAAGCGCTGGCGACGAGGCGGCGTAGACCCGGTTGGCGGACGGGTGAACGAGGATCGCGTACTCAGGCATCCCGCAAAGCGTAGCGTGACGCACTGTGACAGCTACTTTGGCGCAGGACATCGAAGCCGCCGCCGCCCTGGTCGCCGGGGCCACCGACGTGACGCTGCTGGGCCACGTGCGCCCGGACGCCGACGCACTCGGCAGCGCACTGGCCCTCGGCCACGTGCTGCACCAGCGCGGCGCCCGCGTGCGCGTGTCCTTCGGCGAGCCCGACGAAGCCCCCGAGACCCTGACCTGGCTCGACGTCGACGGGCTCCTGACCCGCCCCGACGACCTGCCCGCGTCGGAGCAGTTGCTGGTCGCGCTCGACACCCCGGTGCCGGCGCGGCTGGGCCGGCTCGCCGGGCGCGTCGACGTCGTCCGCGCCGCCGGTGGCGCCGTGCTGGTGGTCGACCACCACGCCACCAACGCGTTCTACGGCACGCACCACGTGGTCGACGAAGCCACAGAGGCGACGGCGGTGCTCGTCGCGCAGATCATCGAGGCCATGGGCGTCGAGCTGGACGAGCCGGCCGCGCGCTGCCTGTACGCGGGGATCGTCACGGACACCAGTGGTTTCCGCCGTGCCCGCCCCGAAACGCACCGGATCGCCGCGCGCCTGCTGGAGGCCGGCGTCGACCCGACGGAGGTCGCGCGCCGGATCGTGGACGACCACCCGTTCGCGTGGCTGCCGATGCTCTCGGCGGTGCTGTCCGAAGCGGAGCTGGAGCCGGATGCCGCGCAGGGCTTCGGGTTCGTGCACGCGGTGGTGCGCTCGGCCGTGGCCGCGAGCGTGCGGCCGGAAGAGGTGGAGTCGGTGATCGACGTGGTTCGCGCGACGCGCGAAGCCGGTGTCGCGGGGGTGCTGAAGGAGTTCGCGCCCGCCTCCCGGGGTTCCGTGTGGACGGTCTCACTGCGGTCCGCGGGCCGGGTCGACGTCTCGGCGGTGGCCTCGGAGTTCGGCGGTGGCGGACACCGGATGGCCGCGGGCTGCACGATGGAGGGCACGTCGGACGACGTGCTGGCGCGGCTGCGGGACGCGCTGGGACGGGCGCCGCTGCTCGGGGACCGCAGCGGATGAACCCGTCAGGTTCGACGAGGAGTTCCTGGCCGGCCCGGCGCGCGTACGCCCGGCTGCGCGCCGCCGGCCTCGTGCACCGCGCGAAGTCGCCCGACGGCGCACCGATCTGACTGGTCACGCGCTACGCCGTGGTCAAGGTCGGCCTCGACGACTCCCGGTTCTCGCCGCACGAGACGCACTCGTCGGGCGGCTACCGCGGCCTTGCGGTGGCGCCGGCGCTCGACAAGAGCCCGCTCAACGCCGACGCCCCTGTGCACGCCTGCCTGCGCCGGCTGCGGGGGCGCGCCTTCACGCCACGCCACGTCAAGTCGAGTTGCTGAGGCCGGCGGTCACGCGCATCGCGCAGGATCTCGCCGACGCGCTCCGACCCGAGGCCGTTCTGGTGGCCGGCTACGCCGTGCCGGTGCCGATCGCGGTGACCTGCGTGCTGCTCGGCGTCGCCGCGCCGACGTCACCGTCGTCCGCGCCTGGACCGACGCCGTCCTGATGCCGACGGGCGCCGAGGTCGTGCGCCACGCCATGCGGTCGCGGTACGCGTTCGTCACCGAGCTCATCGCGGCCGAGCGCGCGGAGCCGGGGGAGGACCTGCTCAGCGCCGTCGCCCCGCAGCTCACCGGCGACGAGCTGCTCAACACCGCGATCCTGCCGCTGCTCGCGGGGTACGAGAACGTGGTGCTGGGCAACGGCCCGCACGAGCTGCTCACGCGCCCGGCGCCAGTGGTGTCCTTTGTAGACGAGATCGTGCGCCACGCCGCCGCCGCTTTCCCTTGCGGAACCTCGAATTCGGCGACACCGCCATCCCGGCCGGCGACGCCGTCGTGCTCGCGCTCGCCTCCACCCATCGCGACCGCACGGTGTTCGAAGACCCGGACGCCTTCGACGCCGATCGTCCGGACAACCCGCACCTCACCGTCGACCACGGCCCCATTTCTGCCTCGGCGCACCCCTGGCCCGCCTCGAGCTGGAGCTCGGCTTCGACGCCCTGCTGCGCCGCTACCCGCCGACGGTCCCGGTGCGGCGCACGTCGTTCCGCAGCGGCGGGCCGGCCACCCGGCCGGTGATCCTGCCCGCTGGACGTCCGGAATGTCGGCGGCGGTCGTTACGCTCCCCGGGTGCCTGACGAAGCCCCGCCTGCCCCGCCCCTGAGCTCCGAAGACCGGATCCCCGCGCGCCGCGTCCTCGGGCTTGCCGTGCCCGCGCTCGGGGTGCTGGCGGCGGAGCCGTTGTACGTGCTGGTGGACACCGCGGTGGTGGGGCACCTCGGCGCGCTGCCGCTGGCCGGGCTGGCGCTGGGCGGGGTGGTGCTGTCGCAGATCTCCACGCAGCTCACGTTCCTCTCCTACGGCACGACCTCGCGCACCGCGCGGCTGCACGGTGCCGGGCGGCGGCGGGACGCGGTGAGCGAAGGCGTCCAGGCCACGTGGCTCGCGGTGCTGGTGGGGCTGGTGCTGCTGGTGGCGGGCCAGCTGCTGGCCGGGCCGATCGCCCGGGCGCTGTCGGGCAGTGACGAGATCGCGGCGGCGGCCGTGTCGTGGCTGCGGATCGCGCTGTTCGGGGCGCCGCTGATCCTGGTCACCATGGCCGGCAACGGCTGGATGCGCGGCGTGCAGGACGCGGCGCGCCCGCTGCGGTACGTGCTGGCGGGCAACGGCATCTCGGCCGTCCTGTGCCCGGTGCTCGTCTACGTCGCCGGGCTGGGCCTGGAGGGCTCGGCGATCGCCAACGTGGTGGCGCAGGTGGTGTCGGCGTCGCTGTTCTTCGCGGCGCTGGTGCGCGAGCGCGTGCCGCTGCGACCGGACTTCGGTGTGATGCGCGCGCAGCTGAGCCTGGGCCGCGACCTCGTGCTGCGCAGCCTGGCGTTCCAGGCGTGCTTCGTCTCGGCGGCGGCCGTGGCGGCGCGGACGTCGACGGAGGCCGTCGGCGCGCACCAGGTCGTGCTGCAGCTGTGGACGTTCCTCTCGCTCGTGCTCGACTCCGTCGCGATCGCGGCGCAGTCGCTCGTCGGCGCGGCCCTGGGCGGGGGAGCCGAGCGGCAGGCGCGCGGCGTCGCGAACCAGATCGTCGCGTACGGGCTGGTGCTCGGCTGCGTCCTGTGCGTGCTCTTCGGCGCGTTGTGGAGCACGCTGCCGCACGCGTTCACGTCCGATCCGGGGGTGCTCGCCCAGATCCCGCACGCGTGGTGGTTCTTCGTGGCGCTGCAACCGATCGCGGGCGTGGTGTTCGCGCTCGACGGTGTGCTGCTGGGCGCCGGCGACGCCGCGTTCCTGCGCACCGCCACGCTCGTCAGCGCGGGCCTGGGGTTCCTGCCGCTGATCTGGCTGTCGCTCGCGTTCGGCTGGGGGCTCTCGGGCATCTGGACGGGCCTGTCGCTGTTCATGGTGTTCCGCCTGGCCGCCGTGCTGATCCGCTGGCGCTCCGGCCGCTGGGCGGTGGTCGGGGCCGTTCGCGGCGCGTGAGCCCCGTGCCAAGGTTGAACCATGCGCTTCAGCCAGGTCGACGTCTTCACCGACGAGCTCACCCGCGGCAACGCACTCGCCGTGGTGCACGCCGCCGAAGGCCTCTCCGACGACACGATGGCCGCCTTCGCGCGGTGGACCAACCTCAGCGAGACCACGTTCCTGCTCCCGCCGACGCACGCCGAGGCCGACTACCGCGTGCGGATCTTCACCGTCGAGCGCGAGCTGCCCTTCGCCGGGCACCCCACGCTGGGCTCGGCCCGCGCGTGGCTCGAAGCGGGCGGCACGCCGAAGGGCGGAGACCTCGTGCAGGAGTGCGGCGCCGGCCTGGTCCGCGTGCGGCGCACCGGCGACCGGCTCGCCTTCGCCGCACCGCCGCTCACGCGGGGCGGCCCCGTCGCGCCCGAGGACCTCGCCGCCGTCCGGAAGGCCCTGCACCTGGCCGAGAGCGGCGTCGTCGACGCGCAGTGGGCCGACAACGGCCCCGGCTGGCTCGCCGTGCTCCTCACCGACGCCGAGGCCGTCCTCGCGGTCGAGCGCGACGTCGTGGCGCTCGGGAAACACAAGGTCGGGGTCGTCGGACCGCACCCGGCCGGATCGCCCACGGCGTTCGAGGTCCGGGCCTTCACGGGCCTGGTCGAGGACCCGGTGACCGGCAGCCTCAACGCCGCGATCGGTCAGTGGCTCATCGGCTCGGGCCGCGCGCCGGAGTCCTACGTGGCCGCACAGGGCACTCGGCTGGGCCGGCGCGGGCGCGTGCACGTAGAGCGCGCGGACGGCGAGGTCTGGGTGGGCGGCGACACAGTGGTGGGAATCGCAGGTCAAGTGGCGCTGCGGTGAACGGGTGATGTGGCGAACCCCACCGAGGTAACGGCTATGTTTCGAGCTTGCCGGGGCGATACAACCATCGAGGCGGCAGCGTCGTCGTCCTTCCCCGACGACCGCTACCCGCAGGAGGAAACCTTGTCGCCCGGCCGCGCCACTGTCCGGTCCTGGCTCATCTGGCTCACCGCCGTCTTCGTGTACCTGCTCGCCGTGTTCCACCGCACGTCGTTCGGGGTCGCGGGCCTGGAAGCGGCGGACCGGTTCGGCGTCGGCGCCGCGGCGCTCGGCACGTTCACCGTGCTGCAGGTCGGGGTCTACGCCGCCATGCAGATCCCCACCGGCGTGCTCGTCGACCGCTACGGCCCGCGCCGTGTCCTCACCGCCGCCGTGCTCATCCTGGGGACCGGGCAGCTGCTGCTCGGTCTCGCCGAGAGCTACGGCGTCGGCCTGCTCGCCCGCGGCGTGCTCGGCCTGGGCGACGCGCTTACGTTCGTCAGCGTGCTGCGCCTGATCGCAGCCCACTTCCCGGCGCGGCAGTACGCGTTGATCACGTCCTTCACCTCCGCCGTCGGCTACATCGGCAACCTCGCCGCCACCGTGCCGCTCACGCTGCTGCTCGCCGGCCCCGGGTGGACGGTCACGTTCGTCTCGGTCGGCGCGCTCACGCTCCTGGTCTCGGTGCCGGTGGTGCTGCGCGTGCGCGACACCCCGCTCGGCGTCCCCGAGCCCGAGCGCAAGCCGGTGAACCCGGCGCTGCTCGCGCGCCAGATCCGCGCCGCGTGGCGCGTGCCCGGCACCCGGCTCGGGTTCTGGACGCACTTCAGCACGATGTTCGCGCCCAACGTGCTCACGCTGCTCTGGGGCGTCCCCTTTCTCGTGCAGGGCCAAGGAATCCCGGCCGCCACGGCGAGCGCGATGCTGACCGTGTTCGTGTTCGGCTCGCTGGCCGGCGGCCCGGTGCTCGGCACGGTGATCAGCCGCCACCCGGAGCTGCGGATGCCGATCGTCGGCGGGTACCTCGGCGCCGCCGCCCTCACGTGGGCCGTGCTGCTCGGCTGGAACGGGCACGTCCCGCTCGGGGTGCTCGGCCCCGCGTTCGCGCTGCTGTCGCTCGGCGGCCCGGTGTCGATGATCGGCTTCGCGCTGGCGCGGGACTACAACCCGATCGAGCGCGTCGGCACGGCGACCGGCCTCGTGAACGTCGCCGGGTTCGTGGCGACCACGGTCACCTCGCTCGTGGTCGGCGTGCTGCTGCAATGGACAGGCGGGAACTTCCGCTTGTCGCTGCTGAGCATCGTGGTCGTGCTCGCGCTCGGCACGTGGCGGATGCTCGTGTGGTGGCGCCGCGCCAGGGCGCACGTGTTCGCCGCCGAAGCACGTGGCGAGGACGTGCCGGTGCGGCTCACGCGCCGGCGCTGGGACGGCGAGGTGCCGGCCGAAGCGGCGGCCGTCGCCGCCTGACAGGTGCTCGCCGGTGCGAACCGGACGTCTCGATAGGGTTCGCCCCGTGTCTCGCCCGAAAGAACCGCGCCGCCCCGCTCCGCCGCCCGGTCTGCTCATCGTCGACAAACCGGCCGGAATGACGTCGCACGACGTCGTCGCCAGGGCGCGCCGGATCATGGGCACCCGCAAGGTCGGCCACGCCGGCACGCTCGACCCGATGGCCACCGGCGTGCTGGTGCTCGGCATCGAGCGCGCCACCAAGCTGCTGGGCCACCTGGCGCTCGACCGCAAGACCTATCTCGCGACGCTGTCGCTGGGCTGCTCCACCACCACCGACGACGCCGAGGGTGAGGTGCTCACCGAGGGCGACCCGGCCGCGCTCGCGAAGATCACGGACGAACAGCTCGCCGCCGGCGTCGCCGAGCTCACCGGTGACATCCAGCAGGTGCCCAGCGCCGTCAGCGCCGTGAAGATCGACGGCAAGCGCGCCTACGCGCGGGTGCGCGCGGGGGAGGACGTGGTGCTCCCGCCGCGGCCCGTCACCGTCTACCGCTTCGACGTGCTGGCCACGCGCCGCGAGGACGACCGGATCGAGCTCGACGCCGTGGTCGAGTGCTCGTCGGGCACGTACGTGCGCGCGCTGGCCCGCGACCTCGGCGCCGGGCTCGGCGTCGGCGGGCACCTGCTCGCGTTGCGGCGCACCACAGTCGGGCCCTTCACGCTCGCCCGCGCGCGCACGCTCGACCAGCTCGAGGAGACACCCGAGCTGTCGCTGGACCTCGACGCCGCCGTCGCCGCGGCTTTCCCGCGCCGCGACGTCGACGCCGCCGAAGCGCGGGCCGTGCGCCACGGCCGGGCCATCCCGGCGGCCGGCATCGACGGGACCTACGGCCTGTTCGCGCCCGACGGCCGCGTGCTCGCCCTGGCCTCCGACACCGAGGGTGTGGCCCGGTCGGTGGTGGTCCTGCTGCCCGCATAGGGTGGGTCGCGGTTGGGCGAGAGACCGGCGCGGGGAGAGTTGACGACAGTGCAGCGGTGGCGTGGCCTCGGGGACCTCCCGGGCGGCTGGGGACGGTGCGTGGTCACCATCGGTGTGTTCGACGGCGTGCACCGCGGGCACCAGGTGCTCATCTCGCGCACGGTGCGGGCGGCGGCCGAGCGCGGCGTGCCGAGCGTGGTGCTCACGTTCGACCCGCACCCGTCGGAGGTCCTGCGCCCCGGCAGCCACCCGGCGCAGCTGACCACGCTGCGGCGCAAGGCCGAGCTCGTGGAGGAACTGGGCGTCGACGTGTTCGCCGTGCTGCCGTTCACCCTCGAGCTCTCGCGCCTGTCGCCGCACGAGTTCGTGCACGAGGTGCTGGTGGACCGGTTGCACGCCGCCGCGGTGCTGGTGGGCGACAACTTCACCTTCGGCGCCAAGGCGGCAGGCGATGTCGGGCTGCTGCGCAAGCTCGGCAGCCGCTTCGGCTTCGTGGCCTACGGCGCGGAACTGCAGGGCCGTTCGCTCGCCGACGACCGCGTCGCCAACGACATCACCTTCTCCTCCACGTACGTGCGCTCGTGCATCGACGCCGGCGACGTGGTGGCGGCGGCCGACGCGCTCGGGCGCCCGCACCGGCTCGAGGGCATCGTCGTGCGCGGCGACGGCCGGGGCCACGACCTCGGCTACCCGACCGCGAACCTGTCGACGCCGCGGTTCGCCGCGGTGCCCGCCGACGGCGTCTACACGGCGTGGTTCACCCGACTGTCGGACCCTGGTCGGCGGCTGCGCGCCGCGGTGTCGGTGGGCACGAACCCGACGTTCTCGGGCCGTGAGCGCACCGTCGAGGCGTTCGTGCTCGACGTCGACGAGGATTTCTACGGCCAGCATGTGGCGCTGGACTTCGTCACTCGGCTGCGCGACCAGGAGCGGTTCAACCGGTCCGAGCAGCTGGTGGAGCGGATCGACGAAGACGTGGCGCGCACCCGCGAGGCGCTGGGCGCCGAAGACTGACGACGTTCCCCCGGACGGGCTTCGCCCGGGGGCGGAATGGGCGGTTCCGGCGCCCGGGTGCGGGTCCGATGGCAAAATGCTCCCGGGCGGGTGAAACGGTCCGGGCACGCCGGTCCGGCCGGACCAGGGGACCAAGGAGAGCGGAGCTGGTGGAGGACCACAAGATCGTGCAGCGGAACGTCGCGCTGCAGCGGGAGTGGTACGGCGAACCACTGGGTGATCGGGTGCGCAGGCTGGTCGTGGCTTTCGACATCTCGCAGGCGTTCCTCGCGGAGGTGCTCGGCATCAGCGCCCCGATGCTCAGCCAGGTGATGAGCGGCCGGCGGGCCAAGATCGGCAACCCGGTGGTGCTCGCCCGCATGATCATGCTCGAGCGCAAGATCCTCGTGCCCGAGGTCGCGGCGGGCAACCGCGACGCGATGCAGGCTGCGCTGGAGGACGTGCGCGACTCGCGCCCGACCGTGGGCCGGGACAACATTCCGGTGGGCTCCGACGAGCGGCTCGTGCTCGCCGCGCTGGAGGACGTACGCGACTCGCGGCCCACCGTCGGCCGCGAAAACATCCCGGTGGGCTCCGACGAGCGGCTCGTGCTCGCCGCGCTGCGCGAGGTCGCCGAGGAGGAGGACCTCACCGAGGCCGCGAAGCGCCTCGACGACGACTTCCCGATCCTCGCCGAGCTCCTGCGCCGCGCCGGGGCCAGCCACTAGCTCCGTGCGGCTGTTCACGGCCCTGCGCCCGCCGCCCGACGTCGTGGCCGCGGTGGCGCTGTCCCTCGGCGAACCCGGCTCCAGCCTGCGCTGGTCGCCGCCGGAGGACTGGCACGTCACGCTCGCGTACTACGGCGAAGCCGACCCGGACGAACGGGCCGCCGAGCTCGTCCCCGCGCTGGCCGGCCGCCCGGCTGTCGACGTCCGGTTGACCGGCCCGGGAACATTTCCCGGCGTGCTGTGGTTGGGCGTCACGGGGAATGGGCTGACGCGGCTCGCGGAAGCCGCCGGCGCGGACCAGGAAGAGCGGCCCTACCGGGCGCACCTCACGCTGGCGCGGTACGCGCGTGACCGCCGGGGCGCGGCGGAATCGTGGACGCGGCGGCTGGCCGGGTTCTCCAGTCGTGAATGGACCGCCGGCGAGGTGGTGCTCATGGGCAGTGACGGCACGGCGGGCCCGCGCTACCGGGAGCTGCGGAAATTCCCGCTGGGCCGCGCCGGAAGGTGAACCGCGCCTGAAGGCACTGATCACACGGCTGGTAACCTCGACAATCGGGTCCGGCTGCAGTCCGTGGCGGCCGAGACCGACTACCCGGCCGCGCAGCGCGGTACGGGCCCCACGGCACCGATTTCACGAGGAGCAACACCAGTGGCGCTGTCCACCGATGAGAAGAAGTCGATCCTGGCCGAGTACGGCGTGCACGACTCGGACACCGGATCTCCCGAGGCCCAGGTCGCGCTGCTGACCAAGCGCATCGTCGGCCTCACCGAGCACCTCAAGGCTCACAAGCACGACCACCACTCGCGTCGCGGGCTCCTGCTGCTGGTCGGCCGTCGCCGCCGGCTGCTGAACTACGTGATGAAGGTGGACATCGAGCGGTACCGGTCGCTGATCCAGCGGCTCGGCCTGCGCCGATAGCGTGACCCGAGGGGGAGTGACCGGTCCGGTCGCTCCCCCTCGGTGCCAGAAGAGAAGAAACGGCGCGAGCGCGCTGGAGGATCCGTCCGCCGGTCCTCGGTAGTGGTTCCCGGGTGAGAAGACCCGGGAGCTTCGATCGAAGACCGGCCTCATTCCTCGAGCGTCCGCGGGCGAACCGGGTCCCAGGGTGGGAGACTCGCGCCGGACGAAGCACAAAAGAGGAGATACACCCTATGACCGACTCCACCGGAGTCACCGTGCACGAGACCGAAGCCGTGATCGACAACGGCCGGTTCGGCACCCGCACCGTGCGTTTCGAGACGGGCCGCCTGGCCAAGCAGGCCGCCGGCTCCGTCGTCGCGTACCTCGACGAAGAGACCATGCTGCTCTCGGCCACCACGGCGTCGAAGCACCCGAAGGAGCACTTCGACTTCTTCCCGCTGACCGTGGACGTCGAGGAGCGCATGTACGCCGTGGGCCGCATCCCCGGCGCGTTCTTCCGCCGTGAGGGCCGCCCGTCGACCGACGCGATCCTCACCGCCCGCCTGATCGACCGCCCGCTGCGCCCGTCGTTCACCGACGGTCTCCGCAACGAGATCCAGGTCGTCATCACCGTCCAGAGCCTGAACCCGGACGACCCGTACGACGTGCTGGCGATCAACGCCGCGTCGGCGTCCACGCAGATCGCGGGCCTGCCGTTCTCCGGCCCGGTCGGCGGCGTGCGCGTCGCGCTGATCGAGGACCAGTGGGTCGCGTTCCCGACCTGGTCGCAGCTGGAGAAGGCGACCTTCAACATGGTCGTGGCCGGCCGCATCGTCGGCGACGACGTCGCGATCATGATGGTCGAGGCCGAGGGCACCGAGCACACGCTCGACCTGATCGCCGCCGGCGGCAAGGCGCCCGACGAGGCCGCCGTGGCCCAGGGCCTCGAGGCCGCAAAGCCGTTCATCCGCGTGCTGTGCGAGGCGCAGCAGCGCCTGGCCGCCGACGCCGCGAAGCCGACCGGCGACTTCCCGCTGTACCCGGCCTACCAGCCGGACCTTTACGAGGCCGTCGCCGCGATCGCGACCGACGACCTGGCGAAGGCGCTGACCATCGCCGGCAAGCAGGACCGCGACGCCGCGACCGACGCCGTGAAGGCGACGGTCCTGGACAAGGTCGGCCTGGGCGAGGGCGAGGCCTTCGAGGGTCGCGACGGCGAGGTCGGCGGCGCGTTCAAGGCGCTGACCAAGAAGATCATGCGCAAGCGCGTGCTCACCGAGAAGATCCGCATGGACGGCCGCGGCCTGACCGACATCCGGTCGCTCTCGGCCGAGGTCGCCGTGATCCCGCGGGCGCACGGCTCGGCCCTGTTCGAGCGCGGCGAAACCCAGATCCTGGGCGTCACCACGCTGAACATGCTCCGCATGGAGCAGCAGATCGACTCGCTCTCCCCGGAGACGACGAAGCGCTACCTGCATCACTACAACTTCCCGCCGTTCTCCACCGGCGAGACCGGCCGCGTCGGCTCGCCGAAGCGGCGCGAGATCGGCCACGGCATGCTCGCCGAGCGCGCCCTGGTCCCGGTGCTGCCGAAGCGCGACGAGTTCCCGTACGCGATCCGCCAGGTCTCGGAGGCGCTGGGCTCCAACGGCTCGACGTCGATGGGCTCGGTCTGCGCGTCCACGATGGGTCTGTTCAACGCCGGCGTGCCGCTGAAGGCGCCGGTCGCGGGCATCGCGATGGGCCTGGTGTCCGACGAGGTCGACGGCGAGACGCGCTACGTCGCGCTGACCGACATCCTCGGCGCCGAGGACGCACTGGGCGACATGGACTTCAAGGTCGCCGGCACCAAGGACATCATCACCGCGCTCCAGCTCGACACGAAGCTCGACGGCATCCCGTCGGAGGTCCTCGCGGCCGCGCTGAAGCAGGCGAAGGACGCTCGCCTCACCATCCTGGAGGTCATCGCCGAGGCGATCGACGGCCCGGACGAGATGAGCCCGTACGCCCCGCGCGTCACCTCCGTGAAGATCCCGGTCGACAAGATCGGCGAGGTCATCGGCCCGAAGGGCAAGATGATCAACTCGATCACCGAGCAGACCGGTGCCGACATCTCCATCGAGGACGACGGCACGATCTACGTGGGCGCGGCCGACGGCCCGTCGGCGGAGTCGGCGATCGACCTGATCAACGCGATCGCCAACCCGCAGCTGCCGAAGGTCGGCGAGCGCTTCCTGGGCACCGTGGTGAAGACGGCCGCGTTCGGCGCGTTCGTCTCGCTGCTGCCGGGCAAGGACGGCCTCGTCCACATCTCGAAGCTGGGCAACGGCAAGCGGATCGCCAAGGTCGAGGACGTGGTCAACGTGGGCGACAAGCTCCGCGTCGAGATCGCCGACATCGACAACCGCGGCAAGATCAGCCTGATCGTGGTCAAGGAGGACGACGCCGCCGACGCCAAGCCGGCCGAGGGCGCCGACAAGGCCGACGCCGAGAAGGCCGAAGCCTAGGACCGATCCGGCCGGAAGCAGGCGGGCACCAACCGGACATTGCCCCGTCCGGTGACCGTTCCCGCCGTGGCTGTGGCCGGATCGGGACCCATCAGCACAGTTCCGATCCGGCCGGAAGTAGGCGGGCACCAACCGGACATTGCCCCGTCCGGTGACCGTTCCCGCCGTGGCTGTGGCCGGATCGGGACCCATCAGCACAGTCCCGTCGAAGGCCTCCTCGCGGAACCCGCGCGAGGAGGCCTTCGCGGCATCGTGAGTAAGGAACGCATGGCACGGCAGGTTTCCGGGCACGAGCAGCCCGTCGGCAGCACCCGCACGCTCGAGTCCACTCCGGACGGTGCGATCGTCAGGCGGAGCGTGCTCCCCGGCGGCCTGCGGGTGATCACCGAGCACGTCCCGGCGTCGCGCTCGGCCACGGTCGGCCTGTGGGTCGGCGTCGGTTCGCGCGACGAGCCGCTCGCCGTCGCGGGGGCCGCGCACTACTTGGAACACCTGCTGTTCAAGGGAACCGCCAACCGGGACGCCACGCAGATCGCCGAGGAGATCGACGCCGTCGGTGGCGAGTTCAACGCGTTCACGGCCAAGGAACACACCTGCTACTACGCGCAGGTGCTCGACGCCGACCTGCCGCTGGCCATGGACCTCGTGACCGACGTGGTGTTCGAGGCGCTGTGCACCGACCGCGACATGGACACCGAGCGCAGCGTGGTGCTCGAAGAGATCGCGATGCGCGACGACGACCCCGAGGATCTGCTGCACGAGACGTTCGTGGGCGCGATCCTCGGCGAGCACCCGCTGGGCCGGCCGGTGCTGGGCACCGAGAAGTCCATCACGGAGATGTCGCCCGCGGCGTTGCGCGGCTTCTACAAGCGCCGCTACACGATGCCGCGGATGGTGCTCGCGGTCGCCGGGAACATCGAGCACAACCAGGTGCTTCGCCTGGTGCGCAAGGCTTTGGGTGATCGGCTCAACGGTGCGGGCGTCCCGGTGCCGCCGCGCGCCGGCCGCGCGCGCATCCAGACCCTGCCGAAGCTGGCGCTGCACACCGACGACACCGAGCAGGCGCACGTGATGCTCGGGATGCGGTCGCTGCCGCGTCACGACGAGCGCCGCTTCGCGCTGTCGGTGCTCAACGCGGCGCTGGGCGGCGGCATGAGCTCGCGGCTGTTCCAGGAGATCCGGGAGCGGCGCGGGCTCGCATACCAGGTGTACTCGTCGGTGGCGAGCTACGCCGACACCGGGCACCTGGCCGTGTACGCCGGCTGCCAGCCCGAGCGGCTCGGGCAGGTCGCCGGCGTGATCCGCGAGGTGCTCGACAGCGTCGCCGCCGACGGGTTGACCGACGCCGAGGTGGCGCGCGCCAAGGGGCAGCTGCGCGGTGGGCTCGTGCTGGGGCTGGAGGACACGTCGTCGCGCATGTCGCGCATCGGCAAGAACGAGCTGAACTACGGCCGTTACCTGGGTGTCGACGAGACCGTGGCCCGCGTGGACGCGGTGACGACCGAAGAGGTGTGTGCGCTGGCTCGCACTCTGCTGCGCCGCCCCGGTGGGGTGTCGGCGGCGGCGGTCGTGGGGCCGTACGCTCACGCCGACGACTTGCCGGACGATCTGCACGAGGTGATCGCGTCATGACCGACTCCCCGATCCGCGTCGGTGTGCTGGGCGCGCGCGGCCGCATGGGTGCGACGGTGGTGAACGCCGTCGAGGGCGCCGCCGACCTGAAGCTGGTGGCCGCGCTCGACGCGGGAGACGACTTCGCGCCGCTGGGCGAGGCCCAGGTGGTGGTGGACTTCACCCACCCCGACGCCGTGATGGGAAACCTGCGGTACTTGATCGAGCACGACCTGCACGCCGTGGTCGGCACGACCGGGTTCAGCGAAGAGCGGCTCGCGGAGGTGCGTTCGCTGCTGGCCGGGAAGCCTTCGCTGGGCGTGCTGGTCGCGCCGAACTTCGCACTGGGCGCGGTGCTGGCGATGCGCTTCGCGGCTCAGGCGGCGCGGTTCTACGCGTCGGCCGAGATCATCGAGCTGCACCACAACCGCAAGGCCGACGCCCCGTCGGGCACCGCTTCGCACACCGCGCGCATGATCGGCGAGGCGCGCGCGGCGGCCGGCCTGGAACCGGGGCCGGACGCCACGACGTCCGAACTGGACGGTGCCCGCGGCGCTCGCGTCGCCGAGGTCCCCGTGCACTCCGTGCGGTTGCCGGGATTGGTGGCGCACGAGGAGATCCTGTTCGGCGGCGAGGGGGAGACCCTGACCATCCGGCACGACTCGCTGGACCGCACGTCGTTCATGCCCGGGGTGCTGCTGGGCGTGCGTTCGGTGGTGTCGCGCCCCGGCCTCACGGTCGGCCTGGAGAACGTGCTCGACCTGTGAGGGCCCGCAACGTCGCGCTGCTGCTGACCGCGGCGCTGGTCGTGTACCTGGTCCTGCTGGCGGACCGGGCCGTGGAGCTGTTCGCCACCGGTTCTCCGGCGGGCATCGCGCTCGGGGTGGGCGTGTTCGTGCTGCCGGTGCTGGGCGTGTGGATCGTGGTGGCCACCTGGCGTTCCGGGCTGCAGATCCAGCGCCTCTCCCGCCGCCTCGACGCGGAGGGCGCGCTGCCCGACGTGTCCGACCTCCCGCGCCGCCCGTCCGGCCGTGTCGACCGCACCGCCGCCGACGCCTGGTTCGATGCCCGCCGCGAGGAACTCCAGGCCAACTCCGAGGACTGGCGCGCGTGGTACCGCCTCGCCTACGCCTACGACATCGCGGGCGACCGCCGCCGCGCCCGGGCGACGATGCGCAAGGCTGTGGAACTGGAAGCCGCCGACCGCTGAGGGGTTGCGCGGTGTCCGGCGGGGGTTGTGCCGGGTGCGTCGGCTGCCGCCGGCCGCTGAAAAGCAGGGGGCGCCGCGGAACAGCGGTGGCCCACCCGCGGCGGGTACGCCTGCGGCCTCAGTGCATCCAGACCAGCGCATCCGGCTCAGTGCATCCAGCCCGCGAGCAGCGCCGGTGACGCCGCGAGCAGGCTGAACCGCACCCAGCGGCCCGCGAGCCCCGCGGCCAGGAACGTCACCAGCCGCATCCGCACCATGCCGGCGAGCACGCTCGTCGCCATGAAGGGCGGGAGGCCGATGAGCGAGCTGACTCCGTAGGTGCCCGCCATCCAGTGCGGGTGGCGCTGGCAGCGTTCGCGCAGGGCTTCGATCTTGGAGCGCAGCACCTTGGTGCGCCGGTGCCAGCGGTCGCGGCGGGCGCTGGGCACGCGTTCGCGGTGGAGGCGGTCGTGGAGGAAGCGCGGGAGGCGGATGGAGCCGCGCGCCGCCAGGTAGTACAGCAGCTTGCCGGCGATCTGACCGACCGCGACGGCCGCGCCGAGCCACAGCCAGTGCACGTCGTGCTGGCTGGCACAGAGGCCGACCACGAACAGTTCCGCGTTCACGACCGGCACGATCGCCGAGCCGAACGCGACGCCGAGCGTCACGAGCAACCAGCCCATCGTGCCTCCCCCCCTGAAGTGAACCCCCGAAGTGATCCTCGTCATTCGAGGCTAGCAGTCGTCACGAAAAGGTCACGGGGGCTAACCCCCCCTATTTCGGCGGTGCTGACCCCAGAAGATCACCTGGACGTTCGGTTCAGGACACCTCGGCCTGCCACTATTCGGGCGTGACCGACGTGCCCTTCGCCGATCGCTTCGCCGGGTTCTGCGCGGTCGTCGTCCGGGTCCTGCCCTTCGGGCTTTCACGCCTCCTCGCGCCGAGCTTCCTCGGGTTCGTGATCATCAACGGGTGCACCTTCGGCGTCGACCTCGGGCTGCTGACGGTGTTCCACGGCAGCCTCGGCTGGCCGGTCTGGCTGGCGATCAGCGCGTCCTACGTGATCGCGTTCGCGCTCAGCTTCGTGCTCAACCGCGCGCTGAACTTCCGCTCGCACGCGCCCGTCGGGCGGCAGGCGGTGCTGTACGTGGTGGCGATCGGGGTGAACTACGCGGCGTTCCTGCTGGGCGTCGGCGCCGGGCTCGCCGCGCTGGGCGTGGAGTACCACCTGTCGCGGCTGCTCGCCGGGGCGTGCGAGGGCGTGTTCATGTACTCGGTGATGCGCTGGGTTGTCTTCACGAAGCGCGAAGAGCCCGCAGTCAGTGCGTGAGCTGCAGCCGCAACGTGCCGGTGAGGCGCACCTCGCGCAGCGTGCCGCGGCCGGTGTCGAGGGTGCGGACGGTTCCGTCGGGCGCCCAGCCCGCGCGCCGGTAGAAGCCGAGCGTCGGATGGTCCGACTGCGCGACCCACGTGACGCCGCGGTCGAGCCCGTCTGACCGAAGGTCGGCGGCGGCCGTGCCGAGGAGCCGGCCGGCGTGCCCGCGGCGGCCCCAGCGCGGCTCGACGACGAGCGTCGCGATGAGCGCGGTTTTGTCCGCGTCGGGCGGGGCGGTGCCGTCCGCGGTGGCGATCTCGTCGGCTGGCGCGGGGCCGGCCACGCAGTAGCCGACGGTGAACTCGCCTTCCACCGCGAGGTACACGCGCGTGCCAGGGAACTCGATGGTCTCGGCCCACGTGCCTTCGAGGTCGGCGGCGTCGAGCGCGTCGATGGCCTCGGCGCCCAGCAGGTCGGTGTAGGCCGCCCGCCAGGTGAGGCGCTGGATGCGGGCGATCTCCGCGGCGTCGGACAGGCGCGCGGGACGGACTTCGGCGGCACTCACGCGGGGGAATCTACCGCCCGCCCTCGCGGAAACTGTCGGGGGCGGCTGGCACGATGGCAGGACCATGCAGACGATCAGCCTTCAGGCGGCCCGCCGCACCGCGCTGGCCGCCCAGGGGTTCGCCGACGCGCGCCCCGCCGCGCCGCCCACCCGCCGGCACCTCGCCAAGGTGCTTTCGCGCGTCCAGCTGCTGCAGCTGGACTCCGTGAACGTCGCTGTGCGCGCGCACTACATGCCCGTGTTCTCCCGCATGGGGGCCTACGACCAGGCGCTCGTCGACGCCGCCGCCTGGACCGACACCGCGCGCAAACCGCGGATGCTCGTCGAGTCGTGGGCCCACGAAGCGAGCCTGCTGCCCGTCGAAGACTGGCCGCTCCTGCGCTCCGGCGCCAAACGCGACGGCTGGTGGCGCAACTACACCCGCGTGGTCGAAACCGTGCCGGGCCTGATCGACGACGTGCTCGCCATCGTCAAGGAACACGGCCCCATCGGCGCGGGCGCAATCGAGAAGGCGCTCGAAGCGGAGGTCGCCGGGCGTGGGCCCGGCGCGTGGTGGGAACGCTCGGTGATCAAGAAGGCGTGCGAGTACCTGTTCGGCCTCGGCCGCCTGTCCACGGGCACGCGCCGGTCGTTCGAGCGGCTCTACGACCTGACCGAGCGGGTGGTCCCGCAGGCGATTCTGTCCCGGCAGCTGTCGGCGGAGGAAGGCGCTCGCGGCTTGATCGACCGTTCCGCTCGTGCTCTCGGCATCGCCACGGAGACCGACCTGCGCGACTACTACCGGCTGGGCCCGGACGTCGCGCGCCAGGCGGTCGCCGAGCTGGTCGAAGAGGGCACTCTGGAACCCGTCCAGGTCCGCGACTGGCGCGGCATCGCCTACCGGCACACGGCCGCCCGCACCCCGCGCGCGGTGACCGGGCGGGCCCTGCTGTGCCCGTTCGACCCGCTCATCTGGGAACGCGCCCGCACCGAGCGGCTTTTCGGCTTCCGCTACCGCATCGAGATCTACGTGCCGGAACCCAAACGGCTCTACGGCTACTACGTTTTCCCGTTCCTGCTGGACGGCTCCCTGGTCGCCCGCGTGGACCTCAAGTCCGACCGCGCCGCCGGCGTGCTGCGCGTGCAGGGTTCGTTCGCCGAGGAGGGCGCCGACGTACCACGGGTCGCCGACGAGCTGGCGGGGGAGCTGGAGCACATGGCGCAGTGGCTCGGTCTGGACGGCGTGGCCGTGGGCCCACGCGGCGATCTCGCGGGGGCATTGTCACGCGCGGTGCGGTGACTGACGCATGACCGCGTTGCGGGGCAAGGGTTTCGTGGCGGAACACGGGGGCCGGCTGAAGTCGGCGGGTCGGGGTTGCCTGGGGCG
>NZ_JBFAAJ010000017.1:0-116308 GCF_040639695.1 Amycolatopsis sp. NPDC023774 | reverse complement strand
GGAGCTGCTCGCCGGCGGCGTGGGCGGTTCGCCGGGGTGTGGCGACTTGGTGGTTCAGTCGTTACGCGGGTTGCGGTGAGCCAGACCCGAACGCGGTGCGGGGCAACGGTTTCGTGGCGGAACACGGGGGCCGGCTGAAGCCGGCGGGTCGGGGTTGCCTGGGGCGGGAGCTGCTCGCCGGCGGCGTGGGCGGTTCGCCGGGGTGTGGCGACTTGGTGGTTCAGTCGTTACGCGGGTTGCGGTGAGCCAGACCCGAACGCGTTGCCGGGGAGGTGCTTCGCGCCGGCGCGCGTGTCGCGCGAAGCCGCACGCCGGTGCCGGCCGTGTGGCGGTGCTGTCGGTGCGTACGGTGACCTGAGTCGGTCCTGGATGCGTGTCCGGGCAGGGGTCTTCCGCCGGAATCGTCGGCGGGCCGGAGCGGAGACCTGGCGCAGGTGAGCCGCGTGCTGCCGGCTGGCCGGTTTGGCGGCGGAGCGCCCGGCGGTGCCCTGGGCGCATCCGGTGCGTGGGATCGAGTCTGAACGCCTTACCGCACAAGGACGCGAGGAGCTGCGGATACGAAGCGGCGGGCCGGACCGGATGCCTCGGTCCGGCCCACCGCCTCCCCCTTAGCCGGCCGCGCGGGTCACCACCGCGTTGCCGGTGCCGGTGCGGGCGCGGACGCGCAGGGTGGTGCCCGCTTCGGGCGGCACGTCGGACACGTCCAGCTCGCTGTGGACGCGGCCGGCGGACGAGGCCAGCTCGACTTCGGCCGCGACGCCGCGGCGGATGCCCACGCGGACTTCGCCAGAGCCGGTGATCAGGTCGATCGAGCCGGAGGCCGCTTCGGCGACGGAGAGGTCGCCGCTGCCGGTGCGGGCCATGACTTCGCCCGCGACGGAGCCGAGCCAGACGTTGCCGGTGCCCGTGGCGAGGGTCGCGGAGCCCGAGACGGACGCCGCCTCCACCGAGCCGCTGCCGGTGCGCAGCTGCAGGCCGGCGGGTGTCGGGCCGAGCTTCACGCGGCCCGTGCCGGTGCGCACGATGGCGGCGCCGTCTGCCCGCGCCAGCGTGACCTCGCCGGAGCCGGTCAGGATGTCGGCCCGCCCGGCGGTGCCGGTGACCGTGACGTCGGCGGCGCCTGCGCGGACCTCCACGTGGGAGCCCTTCGGCGCGTGCACGGTGACGGACACCGGCACGTTCCGCAGCTGCCACGCTTTCGCCGCCCGCACCACGAGCCGGTTGCCGGTCTTCTCGATGCGCGCCTGGCGCACCGCGTCGGCCGGCGAGGCGTCCGCGGTCACGCCCAGTTGGTCGCCGAAACGCTCTCCGACCCACGACAGCAGGTTGTTCACCCCACTGACCCACGGCGGCTGTTCGCCGGCGTCGTGCCGCAGCTCGACCCGTGCGCCGGACTCGCGGTCCAACACCAGCTCCACGCGGCCGATCGTCACCCCGACATCGAGCTCCAGCGGGGCGTCGGCCTCGAACTCCTGCGAACGCGCCAGCGGATTGTCCGAAATGGACGAACCGGCGGCGTCCGAACCAAGATCAGCCGAAGCGACGGCCTCCTCCGCCGCGCCCGCGACGGCTTCCTCGGCGGCTTCGTCCCAGTTGGACTTGTCTTCACTCATCGTCGCTTCGCCCTTCTAGCTCTGGACCCAGCCGTGCAGCTTGGTCTCCGAGCGGCCGCCCTGGTGCCGCTGCCGGTGGTGCTGCGCCTGGCCGAGCGCCCCCTGCACGGCCTGGGCGACGAACGTGTTGAGCGACACCCCCTGCGCGGCCGCCGCCTGCTCGGCCTGGCTCTTGATCTGCTCCACGAGCCGCAGCGTGATGCGCGAGATGTCCCCGCCGTCGATGGGCGGGGGCGGCGTGCGCGGCTGGTCCGTCCGCGCCGGCTCACCGGATTCGGGCGCGCCGGTCACGACCACGCGCACGTCGCGGCCGTCGAGCCGAACGTCCACGACCTGGCCCGGCAGGGCGGCCGTCACCTCGGCGGCGAGGTCGGCCAGCGCGTTCATCAACGTCAGCCGGGCCGAGGGTTCGAGGGCGGACGAGAGGAGAGCGGCCGTGCGCCGGGTCTGCTCGTCCCCGGCGGAGGCCGTGTTCGCGAGGTCTTCGCGAAGGTTCGCGATGTACGGCGTCAGGTCCATGACGCCACTATGACGTCATGGATGGCGTCAGTCAAGCAGCACGTGGTGTCACGCCGGTGTCGAACACACAAGCGGTTAGAGTGCGGGCCGGGAGCCGCAAGCTGGAGAGGGAGTGCTGACGTGGTCGAGACCGTGTCGCCCAGAGTGCAACTGGTCGCGAAAACGGAGTTCTTCCCACCGGAGGACGTGCCGTGGACGACGGACGCCGACGGGGGCCAGGCCCTGGCCGAGTTCGCCGGGCGCGCCTGCTACCAGTCGTGGAAGAAGCCGAACCCGAAGACGGCCACCAACGCCGGCTACCTCGACCACATCATCGAGGTCGGTCATCTTTCCGTGCTGGAGCACGGTTCCGTGAGCTTCTACATCACCGGCATCTCGCGCTCGCTCACCCACGAGCTGATCCGCCACCGCCACTTCTCCTACTCGCAGCTCTCGCAGCGCTACGTTCCCGAGCGTGACGCGGCCTTCACCGAGCCCGAGGTGATCGCGAACGACCCCGAGCTGCACGAGAAGTTCCTCAAGGCCGCGCAGGCGAGCGCCGACGCCTACGCCGAGCTGCTCGCCGGGCTCGAGGAGAAGTTCGCCGACGCGCCGAGTGCCACGCTGCGCCGCAAGCAAGCCCGCCAAGCCGCCCGCTCCGTACTGCCGAACGCCACCGAGACGCGCATCGTCGTCACCGGCAACTACCGCGCCTGGCGGCACTTCGTCGCCATGCGCGCCACCGAGCACGCCGACGTCGAGATCCGCGCGCTGGCCATCGAGTGCCTGCGGGAGCTGCAGAAGGCCGCCGGCAACGTGTTCGCCGACTTCACCATTTCCACCCTGCCCGACGGCACCGAGGTCGCCTCGAGTCCGAAGGTGCTCGAAGGCTGATGAAACGACTTGCGATCGACGTCCGCCCGGGCGACTACTCGGTGGTGCGCCTGCCCGCCGACGCACCAGTGCCCGCAGACCTGCTCGACCCGGCCGAGCCCGCGCTCGTGTCCGTGACCCGCGCACCGGAGGAGCTTTCGGTGATCTGCCCGACGGGCCGTGAGCCCTCGGGCGGCGTCGTCGAACACGGCTGGCGCCTGATGAGCGTGCGCGGGCCGCTGGAGTTCACACTCACCGGCGTGATCTCGGCGCTCGCGTCCGAGCTGGCCGCCGCCGGCGTCGCGCTGTTCTCACTGTCCACTTTCGACACCGACCACATCCTCGTGCGTGCCGTGGAGCTGGACCGCGCCGTGAAGGCGTTCCGCGACGCCGGCCACGAGGTCGGTCTGCCCGCCTGAAACCGGTCGCGAAGGCCGTCCGCCGCGAGGACGGAGGACGTTCGCTAGCGGTGCGGCCAACCGGCTGGTGGTCGAGCACACCCTTGCTCCGGAAAGTTCGGCATGCCTAAACTTCGAGTTGGGATGTCCGACAGGCGGAGGGCGACGTGATGGCGGTGGCGGAAGCGGTCCGGCCCCGGCGGCTCGCCCGCCTGCGCGCGGGCTCGGCCCTGCTCGGTCCGGCGTTCGTCGCCGCCGTGGCGTACGTCGACCCGGGCAACGTCGCATCCAACATCAGCGCCGGCGCGCGGTTCGGGTACCTGCTGGTGTGGGTGATCGTCGCGGCGAACCTGATGGCCGTGCTGGTGCAGTACCTGTCGGCGAAACTCGGCCTGGTCACGGGCCGGTCGCTGCCCGAGGCGCTGCGCGAACGGCTGCCCCGCTCGGCGCGGCTGGCGTACTGGGCGCAGGCCGAGGTGGTCGCCGTGGCCACCGACCTCGCGGAGGTCGTCGGCGGCGCCATCGCGCTGAACCTGCTGTTCGACCTGCCGCTCGTGGTCGGCGGCCTGATCACCGGCCTGGTGTCGCTGACGCTGCTCGCGGTGCAGGACCGCGGCGGCCAGCGGCCGTTCGAGCGCGTGGTGACGGGTCTGCTCGCCGTGATCGCCATCGGCTTCCTGGCGAGCTTGTTCGTGGAGCCTCCCTCGGCCTCGGGGATCGCGAGCGGGCTCGTGCCGCGCTTCGACGGCGCCGACAGCGTGCTGATCGCCGCCGCGATGCTCGGCGCCACCGTGATGCCCCACGCGGTCTACCTGCACTCGGGGCTCGTCCGCGACCGCCACGGCACGGCCGCGCCCGAGAAGCGGCGACGCCTGCTCCGTGCGACCCGCTACGACGTCGGCTTCGCGATGCTGCTCGCCGGCGCGGTCAACCTCGGCATGCTGCTGCTCGCCGCGACGAATCTGCAGGGCCTGCCCGGCGTCGACTCGATCGAGGGCGCGCACGGCGCCGTCGCCACCGCGCTCGGCCCGACTGTCGCGCTGCTGTTCGCGATCGGGCTGCTGGCCTCGGGTCTCGCGTCCACGTCGGTGGGTGCCTACGCGGGTGCGATGATCATGCAAGGCTTGCTGCGCAAGAAGTTCCCGATCCTCGTGCGCCGGCTCGTCACGCTCACGCCCGCGATCGTGGTGCTCGCGCTGGGGGCCGACCCGAGCGCCGCGCTCGTAGTGTCACAGGTGGTGCTGTCGTTCGGCATCCCGTTCGTGCTCGTGCCGCTGATCCGCCTGACGTCGGACGCGCAGCTCATGGGCACCGACGTGAACCGGCGAACCACCACCGTGCTGGCGTGGTGCGTCGCGGCCGTGATCATCACCCTCAACATCGCGCTCGTCTACCTCACCGTCGCGGGCTGAAACCCGGGCTGAGACCCCATGCGGAAACCCTAAGGAACCGGCCTGGGGTTCGCGCGGTCCGACTAGCATCTGCGCGACCCCGAACGAGGAGCCCGGCCCCGTGACCGACGAACAGACGCGTCCGTACGACCCGACCCGCCCGCCGCCCGGGCCGCGGCTCGTCGCCGGGCGCTACCTGCTGCTGGGCGAGCTCGGCCGCGGCGGCATGGGCGTGGTGTGGCGCGCGCAGGACCAGGTGATCGGCCGTCAGGTGGCCATCAAGGAACTCAGGCTGCCGGACTCGGAAGGTCAAGCCGTGTTCTCCGAACGCGTGCTGCGCGAGGTCCGCACCGGCGGGCGGCTCAACGACCCGGCCGTGGTCACGGTCTACGACATCATCACCGACAACGGCACCACGTTCATCGTGATGGAGCTCGTCGAGGCCCCGACGCTGGCCGACCTCGTGCGCCGCCAGGGCCCGATGCCCGCCGCGCACGTCGCGGTGATCGGCGACCGCGTGCTCGCCGCGCTGCAGGCCGCGCACGCCGCCGGGATCGTGCACCGCGACGTCAAGCCCGCCAACATCATGGTCGCCTCCGATGGCCGCGTGAAGCTCACCGACTTCGGCATCGCGCACGCCATCGACGACCCGCGCCTGACCACGAGCGGTGTGATCGTGGGTTCGCCCGCGTTCATGGCGCCCGAACGCGTCGAGGGCCGCGAGGCCATGCCCGAGTCGGACCTGTGGTCGCTGGGCGCGACGCTGTTCTTCGCCGTGGAGGGCATCGTCGCGTTCGAACGCCCGACCACGGCGGCCACGCTGCACGCGATCATGACCGAGGTCCCGTACCTCACCCGGGGCCAGGGCCCGCTCGCCGCGGCGATCCTCGGGCTGCTGGTGACCAAACCGGAAGCGCGGCTCACGGCCCCGCAGGCCCGGCACCTGCTCGCCACCGCGGCCGGCCAGCCGCCCACGTCGCAGTCGGTCAGCACCGACCCGACGCGCGGCACCGCCCCGACACGGGTTGCCGCGCCGCCGAAGCGTTCCCGCCGCGGCTGGTGGCTCGCGGCCGCCGCGGTGCTCACGGTCGCCGCGCTGGCCGGCGGCTTCTTCCTCGGCAAGCCCGTGTGGACGCCGAAGGCCGACCCGCAGCTGCAGCCCACCGTCACCTACGGCCCCGACGGCTTCCTCAAGACGCAGATCGGCCTGTCCTACCGCTGCTTCAACGCGGCGGTGCAGCAGGGTGTCGTCATCGGCGACGACAACAGCGCGACGTGCGACAAGAGCCACACCCTCGAGGTCTACGACGTCGGCGACGTGCTGCCGACCGAGAACTACAGCAGCGACGACGCGCAGCTCGCCGCCTACCCCGGTCTCGAGTCCGTGACCCGGCTCGCCGAGGCGCGCTGCGCGGCGTCGTTCCACTCCTCGGTCGTGCCGGAAAACCAGCGAGCGGGCCTGACGTACCAGGCGATCGTGCCCACCCAGCGCCAGTGGGAGCTCGCGCCTCCCCACGACTACACCCCGCCGAGCCGCGTCTTCTACTGCGTGCTCGCGAAGCCCGGCAACGCCCAGATCCCGGCGCAGATCACCACCAAGGTCAAGTGACCAGGGCGAGATGTTTTGCCCGGCGCCCGCCCGGCCGGGAAATTCTCCGATCTTCACCAGGTCGGGCCCGGGTTCCCCCGTTCGAAGAGGTACCGTCAACACCATGTCCACTCCACCTACCGCCGCGCCCGGACGCCCGTTCGGCCGCGTGCTCACTGCGATGGCCACGCCCTTCGACCGCGACGGCGCGCTGGACCTGAAGCGGGCCCAAGAGCTCGCCGAGCACCTCGTGGAGCTGGGCAACGACGGGCTGGTCGTGAACGGCACCACCGGCGAGAGCCCGACCACGAGCGACGAGGAGAAGGCGGCGCTGATCCGCGCCGTCGTCGAGGCCGTCGGCGACCGGGCCACCGTGGTGGCGGGCGCCGGCACCAACAACACCGCGCACAGCGTCGAGCAGGCCCGCGCCGCCGCCGAGGCGGGCGCCCACGGCCTGCTCGTGGTCACGCCGTACTACTCGCGGCCCAGCCAGGCCGGCCTGTTCGCGCACTTCACCACGGTCGCCGACGCGACCGACCTGCCGGTGATGCTCTACGACATCCCGCCGCGCTCGATCGTGCCCATCGAGGTCGACACGCTGCTGCGGCTGGCCGAGCACCCGCGGATCGCCGCGGTGAAGGACGCCAAGGGCGACCTCATCGCCGGCTCCGAGGTGATCGCCAGCACCCACCTGGCCTACTACTCGGGCGACGACGGCCTGAACCTGCCGTGGATCGCCGTCGGCGGCGTCGGCGTGGTCAGCGTGATCGGCCACGTGGTGGCCGGGCGCATCCGCGCGATGATCGAGGCCTACGAGAGCGGCGACACGTCCACCGCGCGCACCAACCATCGCGCCATGCTGCCGGTGATGCGCGCGATGTCGCGCGTCGGCGGCGTCGCGTTCGCCAAGGCGTCGCTGCGGCTGCGCGGCTTCGACATCGGCGACCCGCGGCTGCCCGTCGTGCCCGCCACGGATGAGCAAAGTGCCCTGATCGCCGCCGATCTCGCCCAGGGCGGCGTGCCGCTGGGCGACAGCGCGGCCCAGGACTGGCATGGTGCACGAGTGGCACAAGCGGATTCCCAGGCGGCCTACGTCGCCCCCACCTCACACACCAGCGTTGGGACCTTGCCCCGGTGAGCTCACTTCCCCCCGGACCCGGACCCACGAACCTCCCGCCCGCCCTTCCCGAGGGTGCCCTGCGCGTCGTCGCGCTGGGCGGCATCGGCGAGGTCGGACGCAACATGACCGTCTTCGAGTACGACGGCAGGCTCCTGATCGTCGACTGCGGCGTGCTCTTCCCCGAGGACGACCAGCCCGGTGTCGACCTGATCCTGCCCGACTTCCGCGCGATCGAGGAACGGCTCGACGACATCGACGGCCTCGTGCTCACCCACGGGCACGAGGACCACATCGGCGCCGTCCCGTTCCTGCTGCGGCTTCGGCCCGACGTGCCGATCTACGGCTCGCGCTTCACCAACGCGCTGCTCGCGGCCAAGGCCAAGGAGCACCGTCAGCGGCCGAACCTCATAGAGGTGCGCGAAGGCGAGCGACGCAAGGTCGGCGCGTTCGACCTCGAGTTCTTCGCCGTGAACCACTCGATCCCCGACGCGCTCGCGGTCGCCATCCGCACGCCCGCCGGGGTCGTGCTGCACACCGGTGACATCAAGCTCGACCAGCTGCCGCTCGACGGGCGCCTCACCGACCTCGCGGGCTTCTCGCGCCTGGGCGACGAGGGCGTGGACCTGTTCTGCGTCGACTCGACCAACGCCGAGGTGCCCGGGTTCGTCATGCCCGAGCGCGACATCGGCCCCGTGCTCGACGACGTGATCCGCCGCGTCGACCAGCGCGTGATCGTCGCGTGCTTCGCGAGCCACGTGCACCGCGTGCAGCAGGTGCTGGCCGCGGCCACGCGCCACGGCCGCCGCGTCGCCTTCGTGGGCCGCTCGATGGTCCGCAACATGGGCATCGCGGCCGAGCTGGGCTTGCTGGAGGTACCGGACGGCCTGCTCGTGGACCTCGACCAGGCGAGCACGCTGCCCGAGAGCAAGGTCTTGTTCGTCTCGACCGGTTCGCAGGGCGAGCCGCTCTCGGCGCTCTCGCGCATGGCGCGCGGCGAGCACCGGCAGATCTCGATCCGCGCGGGCGACACCGTCGTGCTCGCCAGCTCCATGATCCCGGGCAACGAGACCGCCGTGTTCGGCGTGGTCAACGGCCTGACCCGGCTCGGTGCCAACGTGGTCCACCAGGGCAACGCGAAGGTGCACGTGTCCGGCCACGCGTCGGCCGGCGAGCTGCTCTACCTGTACAACGCCGTTCGCCCGAGCAACGTGATGCCGGTGCACGGCGAGTGGAAGCACCTGCGCGCCAACGGCGAGCTGGCCATCCGCACGGGCGTGTCGCCGGAGAACGTGGTGATCGCCGAGGACGGCGTGGTCGTGGACCTCGTCGACGGCAAGGCTTCGCGGACCGGCCGGGTCGAGGTAGGCCACGTGTACGTGGACGGCCTGTCGGTGGGCGACGTCGGCGAGTCGACGCTGTCCGACCGGCTGGTTCTCGGCGAGGGCGGCTTCATCTCGATCAGCGTCGCGGTCGACTCCAGCACGGGTCGCGCGGTCAGCAGCCCGACGGTGTCGGGGCGCGGGTTCTCCGATGACCCGAAGGCGCTCGACACCGTGGTGCCGCTCGTGGAGATGGAGTTGGCGCGCACGGAGGCCGAGGGCATCACCGACACCCACCGCATCGCACAGGCGGTGCGCCGGGTCGTCGGGCGCTGGGTCGCCGACACCTACCGGCGCCGGCCGATGATCGTTCCGACGGTCATTCCGGTCTGAGTTCTCGCAGTACGGCCGCCGCTGCTCACCTCGTCAGGGGGAGCAGCGGCGGCTTTTCAGCACTGCCCGCCGGGTTTTTCAGCGGGTGATGGCGGCGATCAGCAGCGCGAAGGCGACGACGGCGCTTTGGCGGGCGAGTGCGTTGCGGGCCCGGCGCTGCTCGGATTTGTTCGGTGTGGTCACGGCTGCCCCCGTTTCTCGTGGTCGGTCCCATGGTCGCTCGTGCGGCGGCCCGGCACATCCCGCGTGAGGCGGGTCCTGGCTCCCCCTCAGGGACGAGTCCCGCTTTACGCCGTTCGTCCTACGGCGGCGGGCCGCGGCGGCGTTAACCTGCTTTGGGCAGGAGGGACGCGCCGATGGGGCGTCATTCGAGCGTGCGGGCAAGAAGCCGGCTGCTGGTGCCGCTGGCTGTTTCCGTGCTGCTCGTACTCGGTGGCGCAGTGTGGGTCGCGGCCTCGCTGGAGATCAGGTGCGCGCGGGGGCACGTCCTGGTCACGGCCTCGCCCGACATCGCCCCGGTACTTTCCCAGGCGGCGCAAGGACTTTCGACTTCGTGCCGCTCGTACGAGGTTCGTCCGCGCGACACCGCGCAGGCCGTGGGGGGGTTCGGCACGCCCGGCGGGGAGCGGGCGCAGGTCTGGGTGCCGAACTCGACGATCGCGCTGCAGCGGGCGCGGCAGCTCGGCGCGACGGACGTGCCGGAGTCGGGACCGACGGTCGCGAGCTCCCCGGTGGTGCTCGCCGTCGCGGAGGACGCCGCGCGCGGCCTCGGCTGGCCGGGGCGCGCGCCGACCTGGACCGACGTCGCCGACGCGCCGGGCGCCGAGCTCACCCTCCCGGACCCGGCTCGCGACCCCGTGGGCACCTCGGCGCTGGTCGGGCTGCGTGCCGCCGTGGGCTCTGCGCCGGACCCGGCGGGGGCGTTCGCGGCGGTGCTGCGGCGGTTCGCCGGCCGAGGCGGCGGGGGAGCGACGGCGTATCCGGCTTCGGAGAGTTCCGTGGTGCAGCACAACGCCGCTTCCGGCGCTTCGCCGCTCGTGGCGGTGTATTCGGCCGGTGTGCCCGAGCTGGACTACCCGTTCGCGCGGCTGACCGGCGCCGGCGAGGAGCAGAGCGCCGCCGTCGACGCGTTGCAGCAGGCGGTATTGGGCAGTGCGGGGACGGCGGCCCTCGGGCGCGCCGGACTACGCGTGCCCGGGCAGGCCCTGGCCGGGCACGAGGACGACCCGCACGTGGTGACGGCCGGGCAGCGCAGCGCGCCCGTGCCGTCGGGCGCCGAACTCAAGGTGCTGCTCAGCCAGTGGGCGGGCGTGAACCTCGACGCTCGCGTGGAGGTGCTACTGGACGTCTCGGGCTCGATGGAGGCGCGCGTGCGGGGCACGAACCTGAACCGGATGCAGGTGACCGTGGCCGCCGCCGAGCAGGCGCTGCACCTGTTCCGGCCCTCGACGCGGCTGCGGATCTGGGAGTTCGCGACGGGGCTGGACGGCACCAAGGACTATCGCGAGGTGCTGCCCCTCGCACCAGTCGCCCAGCACCTCACCCCGGGTGACCTCGCACGGCTCACCGCGGTGCGCGCCATCCCGAAGGCCGGTACCGGCCTCTACGACACCGTGCTCGACCTGTACGGGGTCGCCCGCCGCGACTGGCAGCCCGGCGTGCTCAACGTCGTGATCGTGATGACGGACGGCCGCAACGAGGACATGTCCGGCATCACCCGCGACGCGTTCCTGGCCGGGCTCACCCGCCTGGCCGACCCGGCGCACCCGCTGCCGGTCATCGCGATCGGCATCGGCCAGGACGTCGACGAGACCGAGCTGTCCGCCATCACCGCCATCACCGGCGGTGGCGCGTACGTGACGCGCGACCCGGCGAAGATCGGCGAGGTGTTCTACGGGGCGCTGGCCCAGCTCGTGGCGCGCTAGGCCGGCTCTCGCGGAGGACGAAGGCCGTCGACGATCACTGTGACGACCGTGCAGGCCCGCGACTCCCACTCCGTCTCGGGGATCCGCGACAACGCGCCCAGAAGCAGGATGACGTCTGCGGCGTCAACCTCTTCGCGTACCTGGCCGGCGGCTTTCCCGCGATCGAGCAGCGTCGCGAGCGCTTCGTCGAGCCGGTGGTGGTGATCGGAGTACAGGTCGTGCCACGCCGCGGCCTCGATCGCCGCCATGACCCCGCGTTTGACCCGCGCGTACTCGACCAGCCGGTGCAGCCAGCGGGTCAGGGCCGTCAGCGGCGCGTGCTCGGCCAGCAGCGGCGGCACGGCGTCGACAAGCTGGGTCAGCTCGTGGCGGTACACCTCCGCCAGCAGGTGCTCGCGGGTCGGGAAGTGCCGGTAGAGCGTGCCCTGGCCCACGCCCGCGGCCTTCGCGATCCCGTGGAGCTTGAGGTTGTCGATCGCGCCGTTGGACCGGCTCAGCTCGGCCCGGGCCGCCTCGACGATGCGGTCCCGGTTGGCCACCGCGTCGGACCGCAGCTCGCGGCTCATCAGCGTCACCTCCCGTGCGGTCGACTAAGTGGACAAGTGTCCGGTACTGTCGAAGGCGTAAGTGGACAGTTGTCAGCTTAGAGCGGAGGTCGAGATGAGCACGTTGGCGGGCAAGGTCGTCGCCATCACCGGCGCGAGCAGCGGGATCGGGGAGGCGACGGCACTGGAGCTGGCGACCCGCGGTGCCCCCGTGGTGCTGGGCGCGCGGCGTACCGACCGGCTGGCCTCGCTCGTGGCGCGGATCCAGGCCACGGGCGGGCGCGCGGAGATGCTCGACGTCGACGTGACGAAGCGGGCCGATCTCGAGCGGCTGGTGGCGCGGGCCGTGGGCCGGTTCGGCCGGCTCGACGTGCTGGTGGCCAACGCCGGTGTCGCGCGGATCGCCCCGATGGGCGACCTCGACGTGGACAGCTGGGACGCGATGATCGACGTCAACCTGCGCGGGGTCCTGCACGGTATCTCCGCCGTGCTGCCGGTGTTCCGCGAGCAGGGCAGCGGGCACCTCGTGACCACCGTGTCGACGTCGGGGCTCAAGATCGTGCCGGCGCAGGCCGTGTACGCCGGAACCAAGAACGCCGTGCGCACGCTGCTCGAGGCGCTGCGCCAGGAGTCCACCGACGGCGTGCTGCGCACGACTTCCATCTCACCGGGGTACATCCGCACTGAGCTCGTCGACCACGTCGAGGATCCCGGGCAGCGGGCGCAGGCCCGGGAAGCCATGGCGGCGCTGGGCATCGCGCCCGAGGCCGTGGCGCGGGCCATCGCGTTCGCGATCGAGCAGCCGGACGACGTCGAGATCGGCGACCTGACCATCCGGCCCGCCCGGCAGGGCTAGGTCACGCCTTTCGAAAACCGTTGCACCACATACGCTCCGCCGAGCAGGATCGCCGCGCCGAGGGCCTGGGGCCAAGCCAGCGCCTCGCCGAGCAGCGCCCACGCGAAGGCTGTCGCCGTGACGGGTTCGAGGAGGCCGAGCACGCTGGCGACCGACGCGGGCAGGTGGCGCAGGGCCGTGATGCCGAGCAGGTAGGACAGCACGGTCGAGAGCAGGACCAGCAACGTCAGCAGCAGCCAGATCGGCGGCGTCCACGGCCCGAAGTTCACAGCGTGGTCCAGCAGTGCCCACGGGATCGTCCACGGTGGACTGACCACGGACACGACCACGGCGCCGATGACCATGCCCCAGGTGACCAGGCCGAGGGGATCGCGGTCGGCGACCGCGCGTTCGCCGATGAGGAAGTAGCCGGCGGAGCACACCGCGGCACCCACACCGGCGAGGACGCCGATCGCGTCGAGCGTGAGGCCCTGCCAGACCTGCCCGACGAGCGCGAGCCCGACGAGCGCGAGCGCGATGCCGGCCCACAGGGCGCGCGGCAGGTGCGTGCGGCGGACCACGCGCACCCACAGCGCGATCAGGACAGGGGAGAGGAACTCGAGCAGGATCGCGATGCCCACGGGCACGCGGTCGGCGGCGATGAAGTACGCGAGCTGCGTGCCGGCGACGCCGAGGAGGCCGTACGCGAGCAGCATCGGCCACTCGCCGCGGCGGACCTTGAGCGTGTGCGGCGCGATGGCGGCCGTGCCGGCGAGCAGCAGCAGCCCCGCGAAGCCGATGCGGAACGTCGCGACCTGTTCCGGCGTCATCCCGGCGGCCATCGCCGGCTTGCCGAGTGTGCCGGACGTGCTGAAGAACAGCGCGGCGAGCAGCACGAACGCCACCCCGCGGCCGCGGTGCGCGACGTGGGGTGGCGTGACGACGGGCACTTCGGTGGTCACGGTCGCCGACGGTACGACGTTCACGTCACCACCGAAACCGATTTAGCGGTTATTGTCCGCTTTCAGTCCGGTGGCGACGTGGGTGGTGATCGTCGCGAGGCGCTTGCCCTGCCGGGCCAGGGCGCCGAGCGCCAGGTCGTCGGGCGCGGCGGACTTGCGCGAGACGAACGAGCCGCCGTACGGGTTGCCGGACTCCTTCAGGTGCGGGTCGCCGTAGCCGAGCGGCAGGACGATGGCGCCCCAGTGGTAGAAGATGTTGTTCGTGGCCAGCACGGTCGCCTCCAGGCCGCCGTGCGCGGTCGACGCCGTGGTGAACGACGTCGCGACCTTGTCGGCCAGCTTTCCCTGCGCCCACAGGCCACCGGTGCTGTCCAAAAAGGACTTCAGCTGGGCCGCGGGACCGCCGAAGCGTGTGGGGCTGCCCACGGCGATGCCGTCGGCCCACTCGAGGTCGGCGAGCGTGGCGTACTCGTGGTGCGGACCGGAGTCCACCCACGCCTGCCAGCGCGGGTTGCTCGCGACGGCCTCGGGCGGCGCGGTCTCGCGCACGGTCCGGATCCGGACTTCGGCACCGGTTTCCCGGGCGCCCTCCGCCAGCGCGGAGGCGAGGGCGGCGGTGTTGCCGGTGGCGCTGTAGTAGACGACGAGGATGCGTGTGCTCACGCCCCGCGACTCTAGGCGAAAGCGCGGGTTCAGGACTGTGGTGTCCGAGGGGTGGGCGGTTCCGGCTTCCAGGGGCTCACGGTGTCCGTCGGCCGCGTCGGGTCGTTGAACCGCGGCCGCACGGGCTCGTCGCGGCGCAGCGGCACCAGGCCGTCGGTGATCGCCTGCATGATCTTCGCGTGCGCGCGCACCCCCGCGCCCGGCCGCTCCGGCTCGATGTCCGCCAGGTCCACCGGCGCCCCGAAGTGCACTTTGAACTTCGGCCGCCGCAGCGGCGCGCTCAGGCCCGACCGGGCCAGTGGCACCAGGTCGGCCGGCCCGTTCACGGTCTCGGTGCCCCAGTACACGGCCTCGTGCGCGCCCCACTGGCTGATCGGGATCACCGGCACCCCCGCGGCCAGCGCCAGGCGCGCCGCCCCCGTCTTGCCGCGCTCCGGCCACAGGCCCGCATCATGGCTGATCCGGCCCTCCGGGTAGACGATGATCGGCTCCCGCGTGGTCTTGAGCTGCTCCACGGCCTCGGCGAACTGCCCGATGGCCGTCGCCGCGTGCCTGCGGTCCACCCGCAGGTGCCCGCTCACCCGCAACGCCGGCCCGATCACCGGCGCGTCCAGGATGCCCCCGGCCAGCATGAACCGCGGGTTGATGCCGATCCTCTTGCACGCCGCCATCAGCACGAACGCGTCGAACACGCCGATGTGGTTCGCCGCCATCAGCAACGGTCGCCCCCGCAGCTCCCGCGGCACCGCCCCCGACACGGTCAGCCGTCCCACGAGATTGACCAGCCCGCGGTCGATGTTGAGCATCGTCCGCCAGATCGCCGGAGCACGACGCGGGGCCGGGAAGTCGTCCTGTTGCAGCGCGAACATGCGCAGAGCATGTCATGGCGTCGATCACCCCTCGAAAGGGTGGCCGGGGCTCCGTAACGAACCAGTGCGCAGCCGCGCTGTAGCGTCCGTGCGCACATTTCTCCCCGCCCCCCTCCGCCTCGTTCCCGCCGCGTTGGTCCTCCTCGCTGCCTGCGGCGGCCCGGACCCTGCTCCCGTCCCGGCCCCGAAACCGTCGGCGCGAAGTGTCGCGATCGGACCCCGTGAGCGGGCCTACCTGGCGGCCCTCGGCTTGATCGACCCCGGTCTCGTGACCAACGTGGCCGGCGCGGTCGTGCACGCGCACGACCTGTGCGACGCGCTCGCGCAGGGCAAGGACCACGCGGCCGTCCTCGCGAGCGCGACCTGGTATTTCACCAGCGCCGACGTCTCGGTCGACCCGGCGATGGCCGAGCGGATCGTCGCGACGGCCACCGCTCTCTGCTAGCCGGAGACCCCGGGCCGCCCGGGGCATCCGAGGCGATTGTTTCGCCTGCGCTGAGAGTGGCGCATGGGACTATCGCGCCCGGGCCGTTACCGTGGAGGCATGTCTGGGTCGGCGACGAGGAAGCGGAGCACGGCGGCGAGCGGCGGGAAGGCACCGGCGCGGGGTTCGCGTACGCCGACGAAGCCGAGGTCGTCCGGGGGTTCCGGAGCGCGGCCGTCGAGCGGGTCGCGGTCTTCCGGGTCGCGGCCGAGGAGCTCGGCGCGCAAGCCCGCGCCGAGGCGGAAGGCCAAGTCCGGCGCGTTCGGGCGGGGCGTGCGCGGCACGTGGAACCTCGTGGCCAAGGGCGTCGGTTCGCTGGCCCGCACGGTCGGGCGCACGCGGGAGCTGGAGCCGGAACACCGTCGTGACGGGCTGGCGCTGGGGCTGATCGCGCTGGCGATCGTGGCGGCCGTCGGCGTGTGGTGGCGGGCCGCGGGGCCGATCGGGGCGGCCGTGGAGGTCGCGACGCGCACAGTGCTGGGAGCCGGCGCGGTGACATTGCCGCTGGTGCTGGTGGTGGTGGCGGTCGCGTTGATGCGGTCGGAGCCGAACCCCGAGACGCGGCCGCGGATGGTGATCGGCACGGTGCTGGTCGTGCTGTCCGTACTGGGGATGCTGCACATCTTCACGGCCCTGCCCGAAACCAACGAGGGCCGCATGTACGCCGGCGGCATCATCGGACTGTTCTCCGGCGGGCTGCTGACCAAGGGCGTCACCACGTGGGTCGCCGTGCCGTTGCTGATCCTGGCGCTGCTGTTCGGCGTGCTGGTGTTCACCGGCACGCCCGTGCGCGAGATCCCGCACCGCCTGCGCACGTGGGGCCTCGACGAAGACGAGCTGGCCGACCTCGAGGGCGACGACGCGGCACCCGAGACCGACGAGGTCGTCGAGGCCGACCCGAAGGCAGTGCGCCTGCGCAAGCCGTCGCGCCGGCGCCAGAGCAGCGCCGACACCGAGGGCGAACAGCTCGACCTCGACGCGATGCTCGCCGAGCCGCCGAAGCCGGTGCGCCCGCCCAAGCCGAAGCCGGCCGAAGGCGTGCCCGAGAAGAAGCCGAAGAAGGCGCCGGAGCCGCCGCTGGCGATGACGCGGACCGTCGAGGGCGACTACCAGCTCCCGTCACCCGACCTGCTCAAGCTCGGCGACGCGCCGAAGTCCCGCAGCAAGGCCAACGACGCCATGATCGAGGCGATCACGGGCGTGCTGGACCAGTTCAGCATCGACGCGCAGGTCACCGGTTTCACCCGTGGCCCCACGGTCACGCGCTACGAGGTCGAGCTCGGCCCGGGCGTGAAGGTCGAGAAGATCACGGCGCTGACGAAGAACATCGCGTACGCCGTGGCCACGGACAACGTCCGCCTGCTCGCGCCCATCCCCGGCAAGTCGGCCGTGGGCATCGAGGTGCCGAACTCCGACCGCGAGATGGTGCGCCTGGGCGACGTGCTGCGCGCGCCGTCCACGGTCAAGGACAACCACCCGATGGTGATCGGGCTCGGCAAGGACATCGAGGGCCACTTCGTCACCGCGAACCTCACCAAGATGCCCCACCTGCTGGTGGCGGGCTCGACCGGTTCCGGTAAATCGAGCTTCGTCAACTCGATGCTGGTGTCGCTGCTCGCCCGCGCGACGCCCGACGAGTGCCGCATGATCCTCATTGACCCGAAGATGGTCGAGCTCACACCGTACGAGGGCATCCCGCACCTGATCACGCCCATCATCACCCAGCCGAAGAAGGCCGCCGCCGCGCTGGCCTGGCTGGTGGAGGAGATGGAGCAGCGCTACCAGGACATGCAGGTCAACAAGGTCCGGCACATCGACGACTACAACCGCAAGGTGCGCTCCGGCGAGATCACCGCGCCCCCGGGCAGCGAGCGTGAGTATCGGCCGTACCCGTACATCATGGCGATCGTCGACGAGTTGGCCGACCTCATGATGACCGCGCCCCGCGACGTGGAAGACGCGATCGTGCGCATCACGCAGAAGGCGCGCGCCGCCGGCATCCACCTGGTGCTGGCCACGCAGCGGCCGTCGGTCGACGTCGTCACCGGCCTGATCAAGACCAACGTGCCCTCACGGCTGGCTTTCGCGACGTCGTCGCTCACCGACTCGCGGGTCATCCTCGACCAGCCGGGCGCCGAGAAGCTCATCGGCATGGGCGACGCGCTCTACCTGCCGATGGGCGCGGGCAAGCCGGTGCGCATCCAAGGCGCGTTCGTGGGCGACGAGGAGATCGCGGCCGTCGTCGCGTTCGCCAAGGACCAGGCGCAGCCCGACTACACCGACGGCGTCACGGCCGCCAAGGCGGGCGAGAAGAAGGAGATCGACCCCGACATCGGCGACGACCTCGACGTGCTGCTCCAAGCCGCCGAGCTCATCGTCACGTCGCAGTTCGGCTCCACGTCCATGCTCCAGCGCAAGCTCCGCGTCGGCTTCGCCAAGGCCGGCCGCCTCATGGACCTGCTCGAAAGCCGCGGTGTCGTGGGCCCGTCGGAGGGCTCGAAGGCCCGCGACGTGCTCATCAAGCCGGAAGAACTGGAGGGCGTCCTGTTCATGATCCGGGGCGGCGATGCCCCGGCGGGTGGCTCGGACGACGAGGACTTCTGACGCGGGTCCTGGCGGAGCTTCGTGCTGTGTGTGCGTTTTCGGCTGGGCAACCACCGGTCGTTCCGAGAGAAGCACGAGTGGCTGCTGATGCCCGGCGCGCGGCTGATCTTCACGACGCGCGACACACCACCCCGCTGGGCCCGATGCTCGGCGAGGTGTTGGCGCGTGACGAGATCTGGTTCGTGGACAAAACGCCGACGGCGCCAGCGGGCTGTACCCGCTCACCGAGAGCACGCCCGAAAGGACCAGAACACCGTTACCTCGCGGATGTCTGCGGCGCGGTTGCCGGTGCTCGGGGACTTCACGAGTGTGCTGCGGCGCCGATGACCAGCCGGGAGATCACCACCCGCGGTCGTCGGGCACTCGGCGGAGCGCACATCGCTCGCCAGGCGGCGAGGGCTCAACCACGCGATCTCCAATCCCGTGTTTTCGAGTACTGGTTTTCCCTCCAACTTCGAGGCGCGCGCCGCTCAGATGACCTGGTACGTCGAGGGTTCGCGAAGATCATCCGGCCCGCCGTGCAACCGGGGCCGGTGATCTTTCCGTCCTGATCACATGGACGCGCACAAGCTCGCTCTGGCCATCGGGACCGTCGCCGTGCTCGCGGTGGGCGCGGGGAGTTCGGTGGCGCTCGCGCACACGCTCGACGGCGCGGGCGGGGCGCCGCGGCCGGCCGCGGCGGTGGGGACCGTGCCGGCGGAGCCCGGTCGGGACGTGACGCTCAAGGCCGGTCAGGAAGCGCAGCTGAGCACCAGGGACCTGACCGTGCGGTACACACGCCTCGTCGAGGACTCGCGGTGCCCGGCGAACGTCACGTGCGTGTGGCCCGGTGACGCGGTCGTGGCCGTGTCGTTGAGCCAGCCGGGGCGCGGGGAGCAGACCGCGGCGCAGCTGCACACCGGGCGGCGCGGGCCGCACGACCTGACGTACGCGGCGGCTCACGTCGAGCTCGTCGACGTGAGCCGCGCGGGCGAGCGGATCACGCTGCGGGTGAGCTGATCAGCCGAGCGACTTTCCCCAGTGGTCGAGGTAGGCGACCTCCGACAGGGGATGGCGCGGGGTGGGCTTGAAGTCGGTCGTGGTCGTGTAGGCGACGGGCAGCAGGCAGGCTCGCGTGTAGCCCTCGGGAACGCCCAGGACCTCGGCCACCTCGGCCTCGGCCTTCAGATGCTACGTCGTGAGCGTCGAGCCCAGGCCGCGTGCGCGCAGGGCCGGCTGGAAGCTCCACAACGCGGGGAAGATGCCGCCGTAGAGCACCGCGTCGGCCACGTTCGCGCCGTTCGTGCGCCCTTCGGTGCCGGCCGGAGGCCTCCGAGCGGGCCACGGCCGGGTCGGCCGCAGCGATGTCCGCGTACTGCTCCAGGTATGCCAGGCCGACGCGGCGGAACAGCTCGCCCAGCCGGTTCTTCACGTCCTGGTCGCGCACGACGAGCCGGCGCCACGACTGCTGGTTGCCGGGCGTGGGCGCGTGCAGCGCCGCCTCGAGGCACTCGGCGAGCGCCCTCGTTCCCGACCGGACGCCGCAGGTCCAGCTTGCGCCGTATCGACGGCGTGGTGGTCAGGACGTGGTCGAACTCCATCAGGGGTCCCTGTCGCGAGGCGAAGATCGGCTCGGCCGCCGAGGCGCCGCACTCGATCTTGGCCACCGGGAGGCCGGCGCGCCGCCGCGACCGCGGGAGCATGAGCGAAGGGTCCGAAGTTTTCGGCTTTCCGGACGGATGATCGGGCGACGAGCCTGTGCCCTGGTGTGGGGACGGGTGCGCCAGGGTGCCGGGCCGGGTGTCGGTCGCCAGCGAGGATCGGGCAACCGGCCCCGGGTGGCCCCAGCGAGCCGTGGCTCGTCGACTTCGCGAGCCCGGCGCGGCGGATGCCCTAGGACCAGCGCAGCGGTCCTCGGCTTCGGCGAGCGCGGCGTGGATGGCCGGCTCCTTGTCGATCGAGGTGGTCCCGTGACCAGCGGTGCGAGCCACGGCGGCGGACAGGGTCGTCGCGCCTGGCCTCACGGGCGCGTCACAGGGGCTCTCATCGCGAGTTCGGGGGGTCTAGAACTCCAGCAGCATGCGCGAGTTGCCCAGGGTGTTCGGCTTGACGTAGGGCAGGTCGAGGAACTCCGCGACACCCGGGTCGAGCGAGTTGCGCATCTCCTCGTAGACCTCGTGCGACACGGGCGTGCCGTCGATTTCGACGAAGCCGTGGCGCAGGAAGAAGCCGGTCTCGAACGTCAGCACGAACAGGCGCTTGAGGCCCAGTTCGCGCGCCTCGTCCACGAGCCGGCCCACCAGCGCGTGACCGATGCCCCGGCCGCGCGCGGCCTTGTCGACCACGACCGTGCGCAGCTCGGCGATGTCCTCCCACAGCACGTGCAGCGCGGCGGCGCCGAGCACGTCCTCGTCGCCGGTGCCGTCCTCGTCCACCGCCACCCAGAACTCCTGGATCGCCTCGTACAGCGTGACCAGGTCTTTTTCGAGCAGCACGCGGCCGGCGTCGGCGTCGACCAGGGCTTTGATCTTGCGGACGTCGGCTATGCGCGCGCGGCGGACGGTGGGTCGGACGGAGTCGAGGGGCACACGGTCCAAGATATCGATCGCGGCGACCGGCGCCCCGGACGGCTCGATCGAGGTACCCCGGATGCACAAGCGGAAGGGCCTTCACGTATAGCTATTGCACGCCCCCGACCGATCAGTAACCGCGCAGAACATCAGGCCGCCCCACGTGGCCTCATGGGGAGGAAGTGCATGTCCGGGACCACCGTGGTCGCCCCCGAACGACCCGGTCAGCCTCCGGCGTCCGCCGCGGCGCAGAGCCGCTTCCGGCCTGAGCTGCAGGGCGTGCGAGCCCTCGCTTCGCTGCTGGTCGTGGTCTACCACGTGTGGCTCGACCGGATCTCCGGCGGCGTCGATGTGTTCTTCCTGGTCTCCGGCTTCCTGATCACCGGCCAGCTCTACCGCGCGTTGCTGCGCGGGAAGATCGAGCTGCGGCCGATGTGGGGCCGGATGATCAAGCGGCTCTTCCCGGCCGCGATGACCGTGCTGCTCACCGTGGTGGTCGTCTCCACACTTCTGCTGCCCGCGGACCGCTGGTTCCAGACCATCCGCGAGGTCTTCGCCTCCGCGCTGTTCTACGAGAACTGGCAGCTGGCCGCCGACTCCGTCGACTACTTCGCCCAGCACAACAGCGCGAGCCTGGTCCAGCACTTCTGGTCGCTGTCGATCCAGGGCCAGTTCTACCTGCTGTGGCCGCTGATCTTCGTCGCGCTCGGCTTCCTCGTGCGCCGCCTCGGGCTGTCGCTGCGCCACACCGTGAACACGCTGCTCATCACGCTGTTCGTGGCCTCACTGGCGTACTCGGTGTACCTCACCGCGGTCGACCAGCCGCTGGCCTACTTCCACGGCCTCACCCGAGTGTGGGAGTTCGCGCTCGGCGGGCTGATGGTGATGTTCCTCGACGCGTTCACGCTGCCGCGAGGCCTGCGCGTGGTGCTCGGCTGGATCGGCGTGGCCGGGCTGGTGCTGTGCGGCATCGTGCTGCGCGTCGACTCGGTGTTCCCCGGCTGGATCGCGCTGTGGCCGACGCTCTCGGCCGGGCTCGTGCTCGTGGCCGGCCAGACGAACACCGTCTTCGGCGCCGACCGCTGGCTCAGCTCGAAGCCGCTGGGTTACCTGGGCAACCTGAGCTTCTCGCTGTACCTGTGGCACTGGCCGGTGCTGGTGTTCTACCTGGTTGTGCGCGACCGCGCGGCCGTCGGGCTGCTGGGTGGCGCGGTGGTGATCGGCGCGTCGTTCGTGCTCTCGATCCTCACCTACCACTTCATCGAGAACCCGATCCGGCTGTCGAAGATCGGCACGGTGAAGCGCTGGGGCGCCTACCGGTTCGGCATTCTCGCGCTGGCGCCGGTGCTGATCGCGGCCGGCGTGTGGGGCACCTATACCTCTTCGCAGGCCAATTACACGATCTCGCTCGCGGACGCCGACCACCCCGGAGCCGCCGCGCACGCGCCCGGGTTCGTCTACCGCGGTTCAGCGGAGCCCTCGATCGTGCCGCCGACGCTGAAGCTGCCCGAAGACTGGGCCGGCATCACGGACGACAAGTGCACGATGTCTCCGCGCAACGAGGAACTGAAGGTCTGCACGCAGAACCCCGCCGGCCCGCCGAAGAAGCGCGTGGTCCTCGTCGGCGATTCGCACATGCAGCAGTACCTCGCCGCGTTCCTGCCGATGGTGCAGACCGAGGGCTGGGCCGTGACGTCGATGCTGAAGGGCGCGTGCCCGTTTTCCAGCAACGCCGACCTGATGCCCGGCGACCAGGCCTGCATGGACTGGAACAAGGCCGCGGCCGACGAGATCGTCGCGATGCACCCCGACGCCGTGGTGACCCTGGCGAGCGTGAACACCCACGCGGGCATCACCGAGACGACGCCGCCGGGTTTCGTGAATCAGTGGTCGGTGATGGACAAGGCCGGCATTCCCGTGGTGGCCCTGCGCGACAACCCGCGGTTCGCGTTCAACATGGCCGCCTGCGTCGCGCAGCAGGGTCCGACCAACCCGGCGTGCGTGCTCGACCGCGAAGCCGTGCAGCCGGCCACACCGTCGTACACGGCCACTCGCGGCGTGCCAGGCAACGTTTCTTTCCTGGACTTCACGGATTACTTCTGCGACAAGGACACCTGTCCGCCCGTGGTCGGCAACGTGCTGGTGTACATGGACGACAACCACCTCACCGCCACTTACCTCACCACGTTGGCGCCCATCGCCGACAAGCAGATGAAGGCCGCCCTGAAGTGGTGATCGCCCCGGTTTCCTGATCCCCGTATGCTGCGGCACCGGAAGATCGACAGGGGGAGCGGGGTAGATGACACGCGCGGGGTGGGACGCGTTCCAGCCCGCCCAGGCCGAGGCGCGGCGGGCCGGACGACGACGCTGGTCGGACCGGACGGCACTTCGTGGCTGCTGGTGCCGGGACAGCCGTGGCAGTGGTCACGACCGGGTGGCGCGTGGCAGTTCGGCGTGGTGCCGCCGGATCCGGCCTACCGGGCCCGGACGCGGATGGTGCCGCCGAACGGAATGGTGCCGCCGAATTTTGGTGGGCAGCCGGGTCCGGGGCCGTCGGGCCGAAGTGGTCCGCCGGGACCGTTCGTAACGCCCTCCGGCCCCGGTGCTCCGAATGGGCAAGGCGGACAGCCGATGCCCGCCGGGCCGCCGCCAGCACCACCGGTCCAGACCGGGCCTTCGCCGGTGCAGTCGGGTTTTCGCCCGCGCCTCCGGCTCAGTCCGGGCCGGTGCCCGAGCAGCCGCGGCCGGGTCAACCCGCGCCGACGCCGGTCCAGTCCGGCCGGTGCCCGCCCAACCCACTCCGCCACAGAGCCCTCCTGCCGTTTCGGCGGCACAGCCGACGCCCGCGCGTTCGGCGGAAAACCCCGTCTGGGTGAGCGTCGGCGGCGGGTCGTTCGTCTCCGGGGAAGAGTCGGCGGCCGAGTTCGTGAGCCGGGTGGTGCAGGTCGTCTCGTGGGCCGACCGCACGCGACACGGCCAGGGTAGCTCGGGTGAACCGGCGCCATCGGAACCCGAACGGCCCAAGGGCAAGGAGGGCGGGCTCCTCGACGACCTCGCCCGCAACACCCGCTCGATGACCTTCGACCTGCTCGCCGCCGGCAACCGTGTCCGGGGCCGGAAAGAGCAGGAGCGGTACGAGAAGGCGTACGCCGAGCGCACCGTCGCGTACCGGGAATGGGAACGCCGCAACGGTTCGGCACGCGGCAGCCGAACCCGCTGGTGCTGCTCGTCGGCGAGCCGCACACCGGGCAGCGCCGGTTGTAGCGGTCGGTGCGCGACGGGCTCGGTGCGGCCGAGGTCGGCTTCGAGGACTTCGTCACGGTCGGCGCGGCCGAGGTGCTGGCGACGACGACTCGGCGGGCGACGCATTGCGCGGGTTCGTCTCGCTGCGAAATGACCCCGCGATGATCCTCATCGAAGACGTCGACGTGCTCGTCGGGAAGGATCCCTCCGGCGTGCTGCGCGCCCTCCGCGACTACGCGCACGTCCAAGGCAGCTGCCGTCTGCTCGTGCTCGCGGGCACCGAGCGCGTGGTCGAGCGGCTGCGCGCCGAGGCACCGGACCTGGTGTCCGCCGTGCTGCAGTACCGGATGCGGTTCACCCGGCCCGCGCACGCGGCCGCGTTGCTCGACGTCGTCGCGGCCGAGCGCTCTTCGTGCTGCCTCCGGACGTGCGCGACCGGTTGGTGCAGCTGGCGAACCTCTCCGCGGGCGCTCGCGGCGTCGAAGCGCTGATGGACGCGGCCGGCCGCGAAGCCGTCGCGAGCGGTCCGTTGGCGGATGGCCGGATCCACTTGGCGCCGCAGCACCTCGCGCCGCTCGTCGCCGCGGCCGAGCAGCGGGGCGGACGCCCGATCGAGGAGCTGCTCGCCGAGCTGGACGGGATGATCGGCCTCGACTCGGTGAAACAGCACGCGCGCGCTGGTCGCCGAGGCCCAGATCGACGCCCGGCGCCGCGACGCGGGCCTGCCCGTCGCCACCCGCAGCCGGCACCTCGTGCTCACCGGCAACCCCGGCACGGCGAAAACCAGCGTCGCGCGGCTGGTCGGCAGGGCCTACCAGGCGCTTGGGTGCTGGGGCCACGTCGTCGAGGTCGCGAGGCCGGACCTGGTGGGCGAGTACCTCGGCGAGACGTCGAAGAAGACCCGCGCGGTGTGCGAACGCGCGTCCGGTGGCGTGCTCTTCATCGACGAGGCCTACCGCCTCGCGCTGGACAAGGAGGACGACTTCGGCCGCGAGGCCGTCGCCGAGATCCTGCTCCAGATGGAGAACCACCGCGACGACCTCGTCGTCTTCGCGGCCGGTTACCCGAAGGAGATGGACCAGTTCCTGGAGACGAACCCGGGCCTGCGCTCGCGGTTCGCCACGAAGATCGAGTTCCCCGACTACACCTCGGAAGAGCTGGCCGGGATCTTCCGCGTCCTCGCGCAGGGCCAGGGCTACGAGCTCGCCGACGATCCGCTGGCCGAGCTGCCCGAAGCCATGCGCAGCATCCCGCGTGGCCGCGGCTTCGCCAACGGCCGCTCCGCGCGCGGCGTGCTGAGACGACGATCGGCACGCAGTCGGCCCGGCTCGCGGCGCAGCCGGACATCCCCGCGTCCGCACTGTCCACTTTGGTCGCCGCCGACCTGCCGGGCCGCGGCGAATCCGGCGTCGCCGTCACCGACGACGCCGGTCCGCGCCGCGGACTGGACGACCTGCTCGCCGAGCTCGACGGCATGATCGGCCTCGACGCCGTCAAGCAACGCGTGCGCGCACTCGTCGCCGGGCCGCGGATGGACGCGCGGCGGCGCAAAGCCGGGCTGCGCGTCGGGGCGAGCAGCCGCCCCTCGTCTTCACCGGCAACCCGGGCACCGCGAAGACCACCGTCGCGTGGCTCATGGGGCGGCTGTACCGGGAGCTCGGGCTGCTGTCGTCCGGGCATCTGGCGGAGGTCGCGCGGCCGGACCTGATCGGGGAGTACCTCGGCCAGACCGCGCCCAAGACGCGCGAGGTGTGCGAACGCGCGATCGGTGGCGTGCTGTTCATCGACGAGGCCTGCAACCTGGTGCAGACCTACGGCAGCGGCGGCGCCGACTACGGCCACGAAGCGGTGGCCGAGCTCCTCGTCCAGATGGAGAACCATCGCGACGACCTGATCGTCATCGCCGCCGGCTACCCCGCCGACATGGACCGCTTCCTCGACGCCAACGCCGGTCTGCGCTCCCGCTTCTGCGGGACCGTCGAGTTCGCGGACTACACCGACGAGCAGCTGGCCGCGATCTTCACGGCGATGACCACCCAGCGCGGCTACCGGCTCGCACCCGAGCTCACCGCGGCGCTGCCCGCGGTCATCGCGGGGCTCGACCGCGGCAGCGGCTTCGCCGACGGCCGCTCCGCCCGCGGTTTGCTCGAACAGGGGATCGCCGCACAGACGCTGCGCCTCGCGGGCCCGGACGTCGACCTCGAGTTCGTCGACGACGCCGAACTGACACTGCTGACCCTCGCGGACCTGGCGCCGCACGGGTGAGCCCCGGCGCCGTCCGCCGGGGGGTGAGCCGGATGACTCGCCCACCGGCCGGGCCGGGCCACCGCACTGGGTGACGCCGTCGCCGACCGGCGCGGGTGCGGCGGCTACCCTGAACGTCGTGCCTTCTCCCACCACTGAGCCAGCCCGCAGCCGTCGTGTCTCCCTCGTGACCCTGGGCTGCGCCCGCAACGAGGTCGACTCCGAGGAGCTGGCCGGACGGCTCGCGGCCGGGGGCTGGGAACTGGCGGCGGACCCCGAGGACTCCGACGTGGTCGTGGTGAACACGTGCGGCTTCGTGGAGTCGGCGAAGAAGGACTCGGTCGACACGCTGCTCGCGGCGTCCGACACCGGCCGCAAGGTCGTGGCGGTCGGGTGCATGGCGGAGCGCTACGGCACGGAGCTGGCCGAGAGCCTGCCCGAGGCCGACGCCGTGCTCGGGTTCGACCACTACGCCGAGCTGTCCGACCGCCTCGACGACGTCGTGGCCGGCCGCACGGTCGCGTCGCACACGCCGTCGGACCGGCGCAAGCTGCTGCCGATCAGCCCGGTGCAGCGGCCCGCGGCCGCGGAGGCCGTGGAGGTCCCCGGGCACGCCCAGCACGGCTGGGGCCCGCGCGTGCTGCGCACCCGGCTCGACGACTCGCCCGTGGCCGCGCTGAAGATCGCGTCGGGCTGCGACCGGCGCTGCTCGTTCTGCGCCATCCCCTCGTTCCGCGGCTCGTTCGTCTCGCGTCAGCCGGACGAAATCGTCGCCGAGGCGCAGTGGCTCGCCCAGAACGGCGTGAAGGAGCTGTTCCTCGTCAGCGAGAACTCCACCTCCTACGGCAAGGACTTCGGCCGGGACGGCACGCGCGCCCTCGAGCTGCTGCTGCCGCGCCTGGCCGAGATCGAGGGCATCGACCGCGTGCGCGTGTCCTACCTGCAGCCCGCCGAGACGCGGCCGCAGCTGGTGAAGGCCATCGCGACCACGCCGGGCGTCGCCGACTACTTCGACCTGTCCTTCCAGCACTCGAGCGAGCAGGTGCTGCGCCGGATGCGCCGGTTCGGGTCCACCGACTCTTTCCTCGCGCTCACCGAGCAGATCCGCGAGTACGCGCCCGAGGCCGGGATCCGCACCAACGTGATCGTCGGGTTCCCCGGCGAGACCGAGGAGGACCTCGCGGAGCTCGAACGCTTCCTCACCGGCGCGCGCCTCGACGCCGTGGGCGTGTTCGGCTACTCCGACGAGGACGGCACGGAGGCCGAGACCTTCGACGGCAAGCTCGACCCCGCCGTGGTCACCGAGCGCGTCACCCGGATTTCGGCGCTGGTCGAAGAGCTCACCGCCCAGCGGGCCGAAGATCGCATCGGCACGTTCGTGGACGTGCTGGTGGAGCAGGCGGCCGAGGACGGCGACGACGCCGTCGGCCGCGCCGCGCACCAGGCGCCCGAGGTCGACGGCGAGTGCGTGATCCTCGAAGACCCGGACCGTGCTGCCGTCGAGGTGGGCGATTTGGTGCGCTGCGAGGTCGTCGACTCCGCCGGGGTCGACCTGATCGTCCGCCCGGTGCCGGACGCGGACCGGTGAGTGCCGCACCCAGCGACGCCGGCGAGGGCATGCCCCGCGCCGCGGAGGTGTCGTCCCAGGGAGCGGCCCCCCAGACCCACGAGGTGCCTGCTGAAACGGGGGCCGCCCGCATGCCCGAGCCTGCCGTACCCGAACCGACGCCCGTCCCGACGCTGAACGTCGCGAACCTGCTCACGCTCTCCCGGCTGGTGCTGGTGCCGCTGTTCGTCCTCGCGCTCTTCGCCGGCGACGGCGTGGACACCACGTGGCGCGCGATCGCCACGGGCCTGTTCGTCATCGCCTCGGCCACCGACCAGGTCGACGGCTGGGTCGCCCGCAAGTACGGCCTGATCACCGACTTCGGCAAGATCGCCGACCCCATCGCGGACAAGGCGCTCATCGGCGCCGCGCTCGTGGGCCTCAGCGTGCTCGGGGAGTTGGCGTGGTGGGTCACGATCGTGATCGCGGTCAGGGAGATCGGCGTCACACTTCTGCGCTTCTGGGTGATTCGTCACGGTGTGATCCCGGCGAGCCGCGGGGGCAAGGCCAAAACGATGACCCAGATCCTCGCCATCGTCGTCTACTTGCTGCCGCTGCCGGCCGGGGCCGAGCCGGTGCGCTGGGTGCTGATGGGGCTCGCGGTCCTGCTGACCGTGGTCACCGGTGCCGACTACCTGGTCCGCGCGATCCGCCTGCGAGCGGCCGGCCGCCGGGCGACGGGCGCTTGATGGCGGAGCTCGACGAGGCGGCCGCGCACCTGGTGGCCGTCCTGACCCGACGCGGCGAGACCGTGGCCACGGCCGAGTCGCTGACCGCCGGGCTGGTGTGCGCCACTGTCGCGCGCATCCCGGGCGCGAGCGTGGTGCTGCGCGGCGGGCTCGTCGTCTACGCCACAGAGCTCAAGGCCGCGCTGGCGGGCGTGGACGAGGAGTTGCTGGCCGAGCACGGCGCCGTGCACCCCGAGGTGGCGGCGCAACTGGCCGACGGCGCGCGCGAACGCTGCGGCGCCACCTGGGGCCTGGGGTTGACCGGAGTCGCGGGCCCGACCGCCCAGGACGGGGTCCCTCCGGGGACCGTGCACATCGGGCTCAGCGGGCCCTCGACGCGAATCGTCCGTACCCTGGCGGAGACCGGTGACCGCGACATGATCAGGACTGCTTCGGTGCGTTCGGCGTTTTCCCTGCTCGGGGAACATCTACACTGAACGGGGCGTTCGCCCTTGGCGGACGTACGTGTCAAGTCCTGCGCTCGGGGCACCGCTCTGGGTAACGTAGGAGGCACCAGTTTGGGAAGGGAGGCGCGTGATGACCGTGCTGTTGCGTGAGGCGATCGGTGATCGGCTCCGTCATGCCCGCACCAACCAGCGTCGAACGCTGCGTGACATCTCCCGCGCCGCCAGGGTGAGCCTCGGCTACCTGTCCGAGGTCGAGCGCGGTCAGAAGGAGGCCTCCAGCGAGCTGCTGGCGTCCATCTGCGACGCCTTGGACCTTCCGCTCGGCGAGTTGCTCCACAAGGTCGCGGCCGACGTGTCGGCCCTCGAGTCGGTGGAGGTCGCCCCCGTCGACGAGCGCGTGGTCGACGGCGCCCCGCGGGAGACTGTGCCGGCGGAGCGGGAAGCCACCGCGTCGGCGAGCGGGTTCGAAGGCGGCCGCCTCGTCTCCGAGCTGGTCGGCGACGACTTGTCCGACCTGCGGCTTTCGCCCGGTCCGCGGATGAGCACCCAGCTGCGGACCACGATCGGCGCGCCGAAGCTCGCGTCGACGATCGCCGCTTAGGAACGCGCAGAGAAACGCTTCGTACGCGTACGGCCCCGGGGAGTGACCCCGGGGCCGTACGCGTATTCACAGGATCGATCAGGGTCGTCCCTGAATTCCCCCGGGGTCGCCTGGAACGGCAGGGGCTGACCTGACACGATGGAACCCAACGCCGGGGTCGGGACGTTGTGAACTAGGGGAGCGACGCCCCACCTCGAGACAACTCAGGGCCCGTGGGACGCAAGAAGGCAGGCGGAGGAGATGGCCAACCCGTTCGTGAAGTTCTGGAAGTACCTCATGGCGTCGTTCTCGTCGAAGATCGACGAGCACGCCGACCCGAAGGTGCAGATCCAGCAGGCCATCGAGGAGGCACAGCGCAACCACCAGGCGCTGACGCAGCAGGCCGCCTCCGTGATCGGCAACCAGCGCCAGCTGGAGATGAAGCTCAACCGGCAGCTCGGCGAGGTCGAGAAGCTGCAGGCGTCGACCCGGCAGGCGCTGGTGCTCGCCGACGAGGCCCGCGGCAAGGGCGACGAGCAGAAGGCGACCGAGTTCGAGACCGCGGCGGAGAGCTTCGCCGCGCAGCTCGTCACCGCCGAGCAGAGCATCGAAGACCTCAAGACGCTGCACGACCAGTCGCTGCAGGCCGCGGCCCAGGCCAAGAAGGCCGTGGAGCGCAACGCCACGATGCTGCAGCAGAAGCTGGCCGAGCGCACCAAGCTGCTCTCGCAGCTGGAGCAGGCGAAGATGCAGGAGCAGGTCTCCGCGTCGCTGAACCAGATGAGCCAGCTGGCCGCGCCGGGCAACACGCCGTCGCTGGAAGAGGTCCGCGACAAGATCGAGAAGCGTTACACCACCGCGCTGGGCCAGGCCGAGCTGGCGCAGAACTCGGTGCAGGGCCGCATGCTGGAGGTGCAGGAGTCCGCCACGCAGATGGCGGGCCACTCGCGCCTGGAGCAGATCCGCGCGTCGATGCGCGGTGACTCGGTCGCGCAGGTCACCGACGGTGGCGGCGCCGCGAAGTCGGCCGGCACGGCGGGCACCGCGGACATCCAGCGTGAGATCCAGGCCCGCGTGCAGGCCGAGCAGGGCAAGAACCCGGCCTGACCGCCGGGCGCGAGGACGACTCCCAGGGGTGGGGCATGACCGGCAGCGGCGGACGGCGGGACTTCAACGAGTTCAACGCCAAGCTCGAGAAGCACATCGAGAAGCTGCCGGAGTACGCCCAGCGCGCGCAGGAGAAGCTGCAGCGGTACTTCCCGCCGGCCGATGAGGCCGGCGGGAAGCCCGCCGCGAGGCCGGCTCCGCCAAAACGTCCCGCGTCGCCCGTGGTCCGCCGCACGGCCGTGCCCACTGCGTTCGCGCAAATGGCCGGTCAGGTCCCGGCCGTGGCCGAGGTACGCGCGAAGTGGCAGCGGTGGAACGAACCCGCGGCCAAGCACCAGCGGCGCATCACCCGCACCTCCCGGGTGTTGACGTTGTGGCTGCTCATCACGATCCTGCTCGGCGTCCTGACCGTGCTCGCCGGCACGGGCCTGATGGGCGCCGGCGGCACCGACGTGGCCCAGACTGTGCTCGCGGGGTTCGGCACGGTCGTGTTCGGCACGTTCAGCGTGCGGACCGGACTGAAGCTGCGCCAGCTGAAGAAACTCGAACTTCCCCAGGCGAGCAGCGCGGCCCCGCCGCCGCTGCCCCCGGCCGCCTCGGCCGCCCGCGAACCGATGGAACGCCTGGCGGAGTCCGAAGCCTCCCTCGGTGAGCTGCTGCGGCAGCTGTCCGTGCCCACCTCGCTGGGCACCGCCGCCATCCCCGAGGTCTCCGTGGCCGACGCCCGCGCCACGGCCCAGGAAGCGGCCCGCGCCCTGCGTGGTCTGGCCGCCCGCATCCAGGCCATCGAACGCGGCCGCAACTCCGCCCCCGAACGTGAGCGCGGCGCGCTGGACGCGGCCGTGGCGAAGCTGCGCGAGCAGCTGGACGACGGCATCGAAGGTTTCGGCAGCCTGGTCGCCGCGGCGGGACGCGCGGTCGCGGCCAGCAGCGACGGCATGGGCACGTCCAAGCAGGCGCTGACCGACGCGACCGACCACCTCGCGGGGCTCGCGTTGGCATTACGAGACCTGTCGTAGCCGTTCGCCACGCCGTGCGGCGGGTTTCCGCGGGTGATTTCTCCCGCGTGCGCGGATTCCCGTGCGGTCACCGGGTGCTGTGTGCGGCACCGGAACGAACCGGATGGCGCAGTTCGGTTTTCCGGTCGGCCTAGTCCTCGGCACTTCGCGCCGACGGTGGGTGAGTGTCCCCGAATACCGAAACAATGGCGTAATCCGAAACAGCTGGTTACGGAAACACGTGCGGTTTAACGTTTTTCTCATGAAGTCAGTGGTGGCATCCGCCAGGATCGGCGCCGTGGCCTGAGGTTCCGTGGCGCCGGACGTACACAGTGGACTCTTCCGTTCCGTCGAGGAAAGGACCCCCCGTGACCACGCTCCCGCCCGAACCGGAACCCGTGCCCGTCCCGCCGCCCAGCTCGCACCAGCGGGTGGTGGCCGCGTTCGAACGCCTCGCGCAAGTCGACCGCCCCGAGCTGTGGATCAGCCTCCGCACGCTGGAGGAGGTGCTGGTCGACGCGAAGTCCGTCGACGAGCGCGTCCGCGCCGGGGAGCACCTCCCGCTGGCCGGAACCGTCCTCGCGGTCACGGATCTCATCGACGTCGCCGGGCTGCCCACCACCGCGGGGGGCCCGGGCTTTTCGCAGCTGCCCGTGACCAGCGCCACGGCGGTCACGCGGCTCACCGGCGCGGGTGCCGTGGTGCTGGGCAAGACGAACCTCGCCCGGTTCGCCTCCGGGCCGGCCGGCACGCGCAGCCCGTACGGCCCGGTGGCTTCGGCCGGCGACCCCCAGAAGGTCGCGGGTGGGTCCAGCAGCGGTCCGGCCGTGGCCGTCGCACTCGGGATCGCCGACCTCGCGCTCGGTACTGACACCGCCGGTTCCGGCCGCGTCGCCGCGGCGCTGAACGCCGTGGTGGGCCTCAAACCGACCCTCGGGCTCGTGCCGAAGACCGGGGTTTTGCCGACGTCGCCGTCGTTCGACTGCGTTTCGGTGTTCGCCAGCAGCCTCACGCTCGGCCAGCGCGCGCTCGCCGTGCTGACCGGTCCCGACGGCCAGGACGCGTCCGTGCGCGAATGGCCCGCCGACGTCCGGCTCGGCGCGGGGGAGCGGCCGCGCGTCGCGATCCCCGACGACGCCGGGCTCGCCGCGTTGTGCGGACCGGCGAGGCGCGCGTTCGGGGTGGCCGTGGCTTCGTTGGAGGCGTCCGGCGCGGTGATCGAGCCGATCGAACTCGGGTTGTTCTTCGAAGCCGGGGAGCTGCTCTGCAGCAGCGTGCTGGTGGCCGAGCGCCACGCGTTGGCCGGAGACGTCCTGGCCGGGAAACCGGAAGGTGGCGATCCGACGGCCGCCGGGGTCTTCGCCGCGGCAGGGACGCATCTGGCCCACGAGCTGGCCGACGCTCACGGCCAGGTCGCCGGGCTGCGCGCGGCGGCCCGCGAAGCGCTGGGCGAGTGCGACGCGCTGCTACTGCCCACGGTGACCGATCATCCGGACCTCGGTGAGGCGCTGGCCGACCCGGTCGGCGTGAGCGCGCGGCTGGGGACGTACAGCGCGTTCGTGAACGTCCTCGACCTCGCCGCCGTGACCGTGCCGGTCGCGCCCGGGGACCAGCGGCCGTTCGGCGTCACGATCGCCGTGCGGGCGTTCGAGGACCAGATCGCGCTCGACCTCGCCGCGGTGCTCACCGGGGAGCAGGCGAGCGAGCCGTACCCGGCCGAAGGTACCGACCTGGTCGTGTTCGGCGCGCACTTGCGGGGCCAGCCTCTGCACGACGAGCTGCGGGGCGCGCGTTTTGTCGCGCCGGTCCGGACCGCCGAGCGGTACCGCATGGTGCTGCTCGACACCGAACCGCCGCAGCCCGGCGTGATCCCCGGCAGCGAACCGCTCGACGGCGAGCTCTGGCGGCTTTCGCCGGCGGGGCTCGGCCGGTTCGCCGCAGCGCTGCCGGAGCCGTTCGTGCTCGGTCACGTGGAGCTTGAGGACGGCAGCACGTCGCTCGCGGTGCTGTGCCCACCGGCCGCCACCCGCGGCGCGCCGAACCTCGACCGCTACGAGTCGTGGCGCGGCTACCTGCGGTTCGCCAGCACGGCCGGCCTGCGATCCCCCGGCTGACACGGCTGCCCGAGAGCCGGCTCCCGCGAGGCGAAGCCGGTGTCGGGGGCTGCACGAGGCTGGTGCTGTGTCGAGTGTCGGCGGCCGCTCGGGCTGCTGGACGCGCTGGCTTCGGTCGGGCGGCGCACCGATCTTGGCCCGGGACGAGACGTGGTGGAGTTGCCGGAGGTCAGTCAAAACGGCTGCTCGGCCACCCCTCGGCTGACGCGGCGCATGAGCCCGGGTCGGCAGTGCGCGAACCTGGTCGCTGCCCGGGCCACCTGTGTCGAGGAGGTGCCGTCCGGACGCCGGCTGGACCAGTGCCTTCCGGACCGGTCAGGCCGGCCGGCCGGCGATGCCCCGGCTGACGCGGCGCACCAGTGCCGGTCCGTGCAGTGCGAAGCCGGTGTAGAGCTGCACGAGGCTGGCGCCCGCGTCGAGCAGCCGGGTGGCGTCGTCCGGGCCGAGGATGCCGCCGACGCCGATGATCGGCAGCTTGCCCTCGGTGTGGTCGTGGACGAAGCGGACGACTTCGAGCGAGCGCGCCGTGAGCGGGCGGCCGGACAGGCCGCCGGCTTCGGTGGCGAGGTGCGCTTCGGCCGGGACGACGCCGTCGCGGGAGAGCGTGGTGTTGGTGGCGATGAGCCCCGCGACGCCGTGGCCGAGGCACACCTCGAGCAGCTCCGCGAGCGCCTCGTCCGTGAGGTCTGGCGCGACCTTCACCAGCAGCGGCGTGTCCCCGCCCAGCTCCGCGGACGTGATGCGCAGCTCGGCGAGCAGCTCGCCCAGCGCGGCCTTGTCCTGCAACGCGCGCAGTCCCGGAGTGTTGGGGGAGCTGACGTTGACGGCGAAGTAGTCGGCGTACGGGTGCAGCGCGCGCAACGAGAACCGGTAGTCGGCCACGGCCTCGTCGAGCGGGGTCACCTTGGACTTGCCGATGCTGATCCCCAGGGGCACGCGGGGCTTGCCCTGCGTGGCGAGCCGGCGGGCCAGGGCCTCGGCGCCGTCGTTGTTGAAGCCCATCCGGTTGATCACGGCGTCGCTCTCGGGGAGGCTGAACAACCGCGGCTTCGGGTTCCCCGGCTGCGCGTGCCGGGTGACGGTGCCGACCTCGACGAACCCGAACCCCAGTGCCGGCCACGCAGTGAGCGCGCGTCCGTTCTTGTCCATGCCCGCGGCCAGCCCCACGCGGTTCGGGAACCGCAGCCCCAGCACGGTGACGGGGTCGTCGGTGCCGTAGACCCGCGCGAGCGGCCCTAGCGCCGGGCCCACGCGGCTCAGCAGCCGCACGGTGCGCTCGTGCACCAGCTCGGGATCGTGGTAGGCCAGCCGGTACAGCCCGGGGCGGGCGATCTTCTCGAAGAGCACGCGCCCATGCTGCCTCATCGGCTCCGGACCGGCGCCCGGCAGGTCGCTTGTGGCGCCGGTCGCCGTGCGAAGGCACTCCTCAGCCGGCGGCGCTTTCCTTCCACTCGTCTTCGAGCATGGCGTAGACCAGTTCGTCGGTCCACTCGCCCTTGACGATCTCGTTCTCCCTCAGGTGCGCTTCCTTGCGCATCCCGAGGCGTTCCATCAGGGCGCTCGACGCGCTGTTGCGGCCGTCGCAGCGCCCCACGATGCGATGCAGGCCGAGGTCCTCGAACCCGAGGCGCAGCAGCTCCTTCGTCGCCTCCAGCGCGAGGCCGCGGCCGTGGTGGTCGGGGTGGTAGACGAACCCGAGCTCGCCCTGGCGGTGCTCGGAGCTGAGGTACTCGAGGTTCAGATCGCCGATCAGCTGACCGGTCTCGGCGAGCTCGACCGCGACGGCGAGGAACTGGCCCTCCTGCGTCAGCGTCGAGCTGTGCACCCGCTTCGCGAGCGCGGCGGCGGATTCGGCCCGGCTGCGTGGTCCCCAGTAGAGGTAGCGGGAGACGTCGGCCCGGGACTGGAAGGAGTTCAGCGCGTCGAGGTCCTCGAGCTTGAACGGGCGCAGGAGCAACCGTTCCGTCGTGATCGGGTAGTCGGGCCTGAGCATGCCGTTCAGGCTAGCCACGTACGGCCGTTCGGGGTATGCGCCCGTGCCGATTGATCGGCGAAGAAGGGAGATCGATCGCCGGACGGTCGCCCAGTGGGGCCCGGCGGCGAGATCTCGTAGATGAAGGGGTGCTCCCGGGGCGCCTCTCGGACGCCGTCAAACGTCCGAGTCCAAGCCGGACCGGTGCTCGAAAGCCCCGGGAGCCCGGTGACTGCCTGGTATTCGCTATCAGGCAAACACGCGAAGCAGGCGATGAGCCGAAGGTGGCTCAGGTTGTATCGCTGCTCAAAGTCCCTACGCGTGCCATCCGCTAGCGGACAGCCACCTCACGAGTCCTGTGAGAATACAACTTAGGACCACCTCCTCTCTCGTGTAAGACCACGCTAACCGCGAATGCCGGTGCCCGGCAACATCATTTGGGCGAACTCACGGTTGCCTGCCTGGGATGTCCGAATTCGTTCGCCCGGCGCGAACAGCGGCGGCGGGGCGGGGACAACGGGCGCGGGCGGTTGCGCGGTGTTGTCCGGCGCGGCGGTTCAGGGCACCGGACGGGGGCCGGGCTGGCAGCGCGGGCAGAACCACGTGGGCCGCCGGTGGACGCCTTCGCCCTGGTCGTATACCTCGACCCGGCCGCCGCAGCGAAAACAGCCCTGGCGCGTGCGCTCGTAGACCCAGTTGCGCCGGCCGCGGGCGAGGTCGCCGGTGGTCACCTGCTCGTGGCGCCACGCGTTGGCCAGCAGCAGCTTCCGGGCCAGCGCCACGACCCTCCGGGTGTCCACTTCGGACACCGGTGTCCACGGCGAAACCTTGAGCAGGTGGCAGATCTCGACCTTGTACAGGTTGCCGACGCCGGCCATCACGCGCTGGTCGAGCAACGCGTCACCCAGCTCGCGGTCCGGCCGTGCGGCCAGTGCGGCCGCGGCTTTCTCCGCGTGCTCGTCGCTCCACTGTGGATCGAGCAGATCGGGGCCGAGGTGGGCGACGAGGTCGTGTTCCCCCGTCGTGGGCACGAGTTTGAGGTCGTGGACGCGGAAGCCGATCGCCTGCACGTCGGCGGTCGCGAGGATCACGCGCGCGTGGTGGGCCGGGGTGCGCCAGCGGCCGCCGGCGGGGTAGATGTCCCAGCTGCCGTCCATGCGCAGGTGGCTGTGGAGCGTGAGGTCGCCGGAGAAGCGGGTGAACAGGTGCTTGCCGACCGTGCCGACGCCGAGCACGTCACGGCCCGAAAGGTCCACAGTGGCCAGCTCGGGGTGGCGGAACTCCCCGCGCACCAGCGTTTTCCCGGCCAGCGCCTTGTCGAGCAGCTTGCCGACCAGGAAGACGGTGTCGCCCTCGGGCACGGCTCAGCCCGCGGCGTCGGGCACGGGCGCCGGCGACTCGGCGGTGGTCTCGAGGGCCTGGTCCCCGTCGCCGCGCACGCGGTGGCGACCGGCGCGGTTGGACCGCAGGATCTTCGCCAGCACCATGTTGAACGTCAGCGCGATCTCCTGGGCACCGGGGGAGTGCCACTCGTGGATCGGGCTGCACGCGCCCTGTGCCTGCTGCACGGCCAGCCGGTCGGGGATCGCCGTGGGCATCACCAGCGAGCCGAAGTTCTCGCGCAGTTCGGCGACGCGGAACTGGTGCTCGTAGGAGCGCACGCGCAGCTTGTTGACCAGCACGCCGATCGGGCGAAGGCCCGGGTTGCTCTCCTCGCGGATGCGCTCGATGGCCTCCAGCGCGCGCTGGGCGCCTGCCACGGCGTACATCGTGGGCTCGGTGACGATCAGTGCGCTGTCGGCCGCCACGAGGGCCGACTTGGTCAGCCGGCCGAGTGACGGCGGGCAGTCGATGACCACGAGCTCGTACGGCTCGTCACGCAGCGGGTTCTGGTGCAGCTCGTCGAGGGCGCGCGAGAGGTTCTCCAGGCGCCGGCCGTCGGAGTCGGGCTCGTTGAGCAGCTCCAGCTCCTCGGCGCCGACCAGCACGTCGACCTCGTCGCTCCACACGCTGGGCGCGATCGCGCGTTCGAGGACCGCCCGCGCGGGGGTCTCGAGGACGTCGGCGAGTGTCGCGTCGGTGTAGGGCGGGTCGAGCGAGGTGGTGGCGTTGCCCTGCGGGTCGAGGTCGGCCACGAGTGTGCGGGTACCCCTACGCAGAGCGGCCGACGCGATACCGAGCGCGACCGTCGTTTTACCGACGCCACCCTTGAGGCTGAGAACGGCGACCGTGTGCACTCGACACAGCCTACGGGCCGCGGGCGGGGCGGGTCGCGAGGAAGGTGCCGAACACCTCTTCCGGGCAGGCCCGGGTGACGGCGGGTGACCGGCAGGCGGGCACTACCCTGTCCGACTATGAAGACGGACACCGTGGCGGCCCGGGGTTCGGGCGCCGTACGCCGGGCGCTCGAGGCGGAGCTGCGGGCGGCCCGCGTCCGGGGCGTGGAGCAGCCCTCCGTCGTCGACGTCGGCGGCGGCAGTGGCGGCTGGGCGGTGCCGTTCGCGTCGGCGGGTTGCCTCGTGACCGTGGTCGAGCCCAATCCCAACGCGCTGGCGACGCTGCGTCGGCGGGCCGAGGAGGAGGGCGTCTCGCACCGGATCACGGTGATCGCGGACGACTCGGATGCCCTCGGCGCCCACGTCGCGGCCGGTTCGGCCGACCTCGTGCTCGCCCACGGCCTGCTCGAAGTCGTCGACGACCCGGCGGTGGCGCTCGCCGCGCTGGCCGCGGCCGTCGCACCCGGCGGGGCGCTGTCCGTGCTCGTGGCCAACCGCAACGCGGCCGTGCTGCACCGCGCGCTGGCCGGCCGGATCGCCGAGGCCCAGCGGTTGCTCGGCGGCGCCGACGGCGTGGTGCCCGGCGGGCGCGACACCGTGCTGCGCCGCTTCGACAGCGCCGGCCTGACCGACCTGCTGGTGGCGGCGGGCCTCGACGTGACGTTGCTGCAGGGCGACCGTGTGATCTCCGACGTCGTGCCCGGCGAGGTGCGCGAGGACGAGCTGGCGGAGTTCGAGCTGGCGGCGGCCGCGGTGCCGGCGTTGCGCGACGTGGCCGGGCGGCTGCACGCGATAGCGCGGCCCGCGCAGGTCTGAACCTCCCTCGAGCAGGGCGTTCCCGGAATTGTCGGTGGTCCCCGGTAGCGTCGGTCCCGTGGGGAGCAGAAACGCCGAACTGCCCAGCGGCATGGCCCGCTACCGCGTCACCACGGGTGCCGAGACGCTGCCGGACGACACCGGCTGCGGGATCCTGCACGTGGACATGGACGCGTTCTTCGTGTCGTGCGAGCTGAGGACACGGCCTGAGCTGACGGGCAAACCCGTCGTCGTGTCCGGCGGCGGGCCCCGGTCGGTGGTGGCCGCCGCCAACTACCCGGCGCGCAAGTACGGCGTGCACTCGGCGATGCCGTTCTCCACGGCGAAACGGCTGTGCCCGCACCTGGTCTGCCTCACGCCCACGTCGGGGCTCTACGGCGAGGTTTCGCGGCAGGTGATGGACATCTTCCGCGAGCTCACGCCGCTCGTGGAGCCGCTGAGCCTCGACGAGGCCTTCCTGGACGTGAGCGGGGCGCTGCGGCGGCTGGGGGCGACCCCCGCGCAGCTGGGCGCGCGGATCCGTTCACGGGTTCAGGCCGAGCACGGGATCACGTGCTCGGTGGGCGTCGCGAAGGTCAAGTTCGTCGCGAAGCTCGCGTCGGGGATGGCGAAACCCGACGGGATGGTCGTGGTGCCGGCGGCCGAGACGCTGGCGTTTCTGCACCCGTTGCCGGTCTCGGCCCTCTGGGGCGTGGGGAAGCGCACCGAGGCGCAGCTGCGGGAGCAGGCGCTGCACACGATCGCCGACGTCGCCGCCGCGCCACCCGCGCGGTTGCGGCGGTCGCTGGGCAACGCGATGGGGGAGCACCTGTGGGCGCTCGCCAACGGGCACGACGACCGCGCCGTGGTCCCCGAGACGGCGGAGAAGTCGATCGGGGCGGAGCGGACCTTCGACGTCGACCGGCACAGCCGCGACGAGCTGGGGCTGGAGCTGTTGCGGCTGTCCGAACGGGTCGGCGCGACCCTGCGGGCGCGTGGACTGCGCGGGCGCACGGTGTCGATCAAGGTCCGCTTCTCCGACTTCACCACGATCACCCGGGCGCGCACCCTGTACGCGGCCACGGACGTGGCTCGCGACATCCACCGGACGGCGGTCGAGCTGCTCGCCGAGCACGCGCCTACGGGCGCCGTGCGGCTGATCGGTGTGCGCGTGGAGAGCCTCGACACGGGCGAGGGCGGCGAGCAGCTCCAGTTCGCCTCCGCCGAGCCGCGCTGGCGCGACGCGGAAGTGGCTGCCGACGTGGCGAGGTCGAAGTTCGGGTCGGCTGCCGTGCGCCCCGCGTCGTTGCTGACGCCCCGGGAGACGTGACCTGTGCCGCCCATGGTGTTGTCCGTGGTGCCGCTCGCGGGCCGTCGTGACCCAGTGTCAACCCACGTCAGTCGTGATTTCCCCCAATTCGATCCCTTCTGGATGCGGGATCGGGTAGTCGGACGCGCGCGGGGCTCGTATCCTGGACAGTGCCACCCCGCCTGGGGCTGGCTGTTGGGTCCAGAACGTTGCGCGGCCCGGCGCCCGCGACAGCTGTGCCGGAGGAGGAAAGATGCCACTCTCCGAGCATGAGCAGCGGCTGCTCGATCAGATCGAGCGCGAGCTCTATGCCGAGGACCCCAAGTTCGCATCCACGGTGCGTGGCACCCGGTTGCGCCGCCCCGCCCGTCGACGGCGCATCCAAGGGATCGCGCTGTTCGTGGTGGGGGTAGCGCTCCTGGTGCTCGGCGTGGTGGTGCCCGTGCTGCGGGTCGCCGACATCCCGTTGATCAGCGTGCTGGGGTTCCTCGTGATGTTCTTCGGGGTCTTGATGGCGGTCACGTCGATACGCCACGGCGACAGCGGCGGAGGCGGCAAAGACTCCGGCCGCGGCGGTGGCGGCGGCAAGGGATCGGGCGGCAAGAGTTCGTTCACGCAGCGCATGGAAGAGCGCTTCCGCCAGCGCTTCGAGGAGCAGTAGCTCCCTTCGGCAGATCGTGGGATCCGCGCTTCACCCGGCTGGGGTGGAGCGCGGATTCTCGTGTGCGCGGGGCCAGTCGATGCCCCACGGCGACGGGGCGTTGGCTGAGGCCCCTTCGATCTTGTACTCGCGGGTGGTTCCTCGGACCTGGCCACGTGTGCTGAGCCAATCCCCGGCGCACCCGAGACAAGTGCCGGCCCCGGTCGCCAGAGGGATCGACGAGCCGGGGCCGGAAACCGCCTGAGTCAGGAGTGGCGCCGCAGGATCGACTTCGGGAAGAGGCGCCCCCGCCAGGACAGCGGGGCCGTCGTGCGCAAGCTGTGGCGGAGGCGGTCGAAGGCCGGGGCAAGGTCCGGGTCCGCCGTGGTCGCGCCGCTGTACCAAGTGCGCTCGACGGCGCCGATCACGGTGCGCAGACTGTCACGGCCGGAGTCGTCCAGGTGGTGGCGCTCGGCGATCTTCTGCCCGGCCACGCGGACGGTGTCGCTGCCGGTCAGCGGAAGGCCGCGGTCGGCGCACTCGGCCTTGAGCTCGCGCCACGCGGCGTCGGCGGAGCCGGGGGCGTGGGTGACGATCGCCTGGAGCCGGCGGCGGCGGGTGAAGTCGCGGACCGCGGCCGGGCCACCCAAGCCGACCAGGAGCAGCACGACGATCACGGCGAACCACCAAGCCACGAGGCCGGCCAGGAAACCCAGCGCCGCAACGAGGAGCACGCCGCCTGCGAGGGGCAGCCACAGGGTGACCTGGCTGGTGCGCGCGGCCGCGGGCGCCGGAGCACGGACGAGGACGTCACCGTCCGGGACAGCGCCGGGCGGGAGACCCGGAGCCGTGGCACCCGGAGCGGAAGGCCGCCGCCGCAGGACGTAGGCCGCGACCACCGCCGCGGCGCCCAGGACGGCGAGCACGGCGGCGAGGATCGCGAGCCAGCCGTCGTGCGATTCGGCCGTGGCCGTGGTGGTCGGGGTGGCCTCGTTCTGGCCCTTGTCGAGCGGCGACTGCGTGGCGGGGGCGTTGGAGCGCGGCGCGGTGGGCAGGTCGTCGGTGGCGTCGGGCTGCTGCGACTTCTGGTTGTTCTGCTGCAGGTACGACGGGACGATGCCGCGGCCGTCGGCCAGCGGGGTCGGGTCGAAGCTGACCCAGCCCCTGTCACCGAAGTACGCCTCGACCCACGCGTGCGCGTCCTGCGAGCTGATCGACTGGTAGTCGCCCTTCGGCACGCCCGGCGTGAAGCCGATGGCCACGCGCGCGGGGATGTGGGCGACTCGCAGCATCACGGCCATCGCCGACGCGTACTGCTCGCAGTAGCCGCGCTTGCCGTTGAGGATGAAGTCGGCCAGCGCGTCCGCGTCCGTGGCGTCCGCGGTCTTCGTGTCGTACACGAAACCGTTCTGCGCGCTGAAGAACTGCCACAGCGCGCTGGCCTTGTCGAAGTTGTCGATCTTGCCCGCGATGAGCTGGTTGGTCTTCGCGACGACCCGTGGGTCCACGCGGCCGATCTGCGAGTAGAACGCCGGCACCTCGTCGGACTTCGGGTCGGTCGCCCGCAGCTCGGCGGCGGTCGGTTCCTTCAGCGACGCGACCTCGGTGTACGTCGGCGCGGGCTCGCTCTTCGTGGTGAACACGGCGCCACTGACCCGGTCGTACAGCCACTGCGGCGAAAGCCCGCGCAGCGCTCGCGGCGCACCGTAGACGGGCAGCCAGTTGTCGACCCAGCGCGTGGGCTGGATCTGGATCTGCCGCGACACGCCGGTGCCGTCGTCGCCCGGCGCGGCCGGCAGGGTGCTGTTGGCGAGCACACCCGTCTGCGCCTGGCCGCCGCCGCGCAGGCCCCAGCCCTGGTTGGGCGTGTACGTGTCGAGCGTGAACGCCCGCAGGTACCGCCGGTCGTTGCCGAGACCGCGGACCTGGAACAGCTCCGTGTTCTCACCCTGGTCGAGCAGGCCGCGCAGCTGCGTGAACGGCGCGACGCCGAACCCGCCGCTGCCGTCGCCGCCCGCGCCCGAGCCGGCGCCGAACGGGATCTTCCCGACGGTGCCCACCCAGGTGATCCCACCGCCGAGCAGACCGAGCATGACGGCCGCGCTCACCACGGCCACGGGCGCCTGCAGCGCTCGCGCGCGCCCGCCGGAGCCCGGCGCCTCACGGTTGCGCCAGCGCCGGTGCCGGTGGTTGCCGTCGAGGGCGAGCAGGCACGCGAACGCGGCCGCGCCCAGCAAGAACGTCCACCACGGCAGCAATTCGTCGGACAGCGCCGCCGGCACCGCGTACACGCACAGCAGGACCAGACCAGTCGCCGCCGGCGCCGCGGCGGCCACCGCGAGCGTGTCGACGAGCACCGCGACGAGCCCGATCGCGATCGTCACCAGGCACAGGATCGGCTGCGTGCCCTCCACCGGCGGCAGCCCCGTGCGGATCTGCTCAGCCGAAGCCGCGAGCGTCGCCTGCAGCTCGCCGAAGGCCATGGGCCCCGGGATGATCTTGAGGACGCCCTGCGTGGTGAACGCGCCCGTGACCAGGAACAGCAGCACCAGGAGCTGGCCGAGACCGACCAGCACGGTCGGCGCGCGCAGCGAGCGCAACGCGAGCCCGGTCGACGCGATCAGGATGACCGCAACGAACAGGTAGCCGAACCACGCCCACCCGGAGACGACGCCGGTGAGCGCCGTGGCCGCGCACAGCGTGGCGATGCCCGCGGCGACCGGCGGCAGGATGCCGCTCGACCACACCGGCGGCGGGGCGGCCGGCTGCGGGGTCGGCGTGTGCGGGATCGGCGGGGGAGCCTGGGAAACGGGCGGACGGGGTGCCGTCGTGGTCATCGCGCACCGCCGATCAGGGCGGCGCGGTGGGCACCCGTGCGGCACAGCTCGGCCCACGCCTGTGGCATCGGCGTCTGCGGGCCGGCGATCACGACGCCCCAGCCGTTCGCGCGCAGCAGTTCCGCGGCGTCCTTCGTGGCCGCGGCCTGGTGGTCGGACGAGCCCGACCCGGCCCAGCTCGGCGTGTCCAGCAGAACCGCGAGGCTGCGGACGCCACGCGGGCGGTAGCGGGCCAGCTCGTGCACCGACTCCGCGCTGACCGTGCCGAGCACCGCGATGAGCTCCTGCCCTTCGGCCGGGTCGTGGCCCAGCGTCACGTCGCGCTGGTGCGCGGGCTGCAGCCCGGCCAGTGCGTCGAGCACCACGTTGTCGTAGCCGTCGCCGCCTTCACCCGGGGTGTCGGCGAGCGTGATGCCGTGCTCGGTGACCACGCGGATGCGGTGGCCGGAGCGGCGCAGGTGCAGCGCGACCGAGGCCGCGAACGACACCGCCCACTCGAGGCTGGCCGTGGGGCCCGTGCCGTGGTGGGCGGCGGCGCGGTGGTCGACCAGCACGGTCGTGCCGCCCCGCCACGGCCGTTCCTCCACTCGCACCATGACCTCGTCACGGCGGGCGGTGGAGCGCCAGTGGACCTTCCGCATGTCGTCGCCGGTGCGGTAGTGGCGCACGATCACGTCGGGCTCACCCTGCCCGGCGTGCAGGCGCACGGTGCCGTCGTCACCCGCGCCGACCCCGGCGCCGCCCGGCAGCCCCCACAGGCCGACGACGCGCGGCACCACCACGAGCCGCGAGTGCCCGATCAGCTCGCGTTCGAACTCGCACAGCCCGAACGGGTCGGTGATCGTCGCGCGCAGCGGCCCCACCTGCTGGATCCCGCGCAGCATCGGCTGCAGTGGGTAGCGCAGCAGCACCCGGCGGTCGTGCGGCAGCCGCTCGACCACGAACCGCGGCTTCGAGCCCAGCGCGTACGGCACGCCGTCCTCGAGCAGCACCTCGCCGCCTGGGAGCCTGCCGCTGCGCCACAGCTCGAGGTGCACTTCGCCGCTCGCGCCGACGGCGACGCGCTCCGGCCGCAGCGCCCGCGTGGCGCCGAGGCGGAGCCGGGTCGCCGAGATGAACGCCGCGACCAGCAGCGGCAGCGCCACCACGAAGACGGCGACGCGCAGCAAGTCGCGCTCGTTGAGCACCAGCGAGCACACGGCCGCGGCGATCCCCGCGGCCAGGAGGCAGCGGCCGCGGGTGGTGAGGCCGGACAGAGCACGCAGCATGCGGTTCTCGGATTCGGGGTAAGGGGATCGCCGGTCAGCGGGTGCCGGTGGAGCCCTGGGGAACGGGGACGCGGTGCAGCACAGCGCGGACCACGTCGGTCGCCGAGCGGCGGGCGGCGTGCGCCTCGGTGGTGAGCACGAGCCGGTGCGCCAGCACGGGAACGGCGACCGTGTGCAGGTCGTCCGGCACCACGTACTCACGGCCCGACAGCGCCGCCTGCGCCCGAGCGGCGCGGACCAGGTGGAGCGTCGCGCGCGGCGAGGCGCCCAGCCGGATCTCCGGCACCTGCCGGGTCGCGGAGACCAGGTCCACGGCGTAGCGGCGGACCTCGGGTGCCATGTGCACCGCCCGCACGGTCTCGATGAGCCGCTGCACGGTCGCGCCGTCGGACACCGCCGACAGCTCCGCCAGCGGGTTGTGGCCCGCGTGCTCGTCGACCATGGCCAGCTCGGCCTGCTGGTCGGGGTAGCCGATCGACACCCGCGCGGTGAAGCGGTCGCGCTGGGCCTCGGGCAGGGCGTAGGTGCCCTCCATCTCGATCGGGTTCTGCGTGGCGATCACCATGAACGGCGCGCCCAGCAGGTACGTGCTCGTGTCGACCGTGACCTGGTGCTCTTCCATGCACTCCAGCAAGGCCGACTGCGTCTTCGGCGAGGCGCGGTTGATCTCGTCGCCCACCACGATGTTCGCGAACACCGGGCCCGGCCGGAACTCGAACTCGCCGGTCTGGCGGTTGTAGATCGACACGCCCGTGACGTCACTGGGCAGCAGGTCGGGGGTGAACTGCACGCGGCTCACGGTGCAGTCGATCGACCGCGCGAGCGCCTTGGCGAGCGAGGTCTTGCCGACGCCCGGCACGTCCTCCACGAGAAGGTGACCCTCGGCGAGGAGGGTCACCAGCGCGATCCGGATGACGTCGGGCTTGCCGACCAGCACGCGCTCGACGTTGGCGGCGATCCGGCGGGCCGTGTCGTGCAGCTCGTCGAGGGACACTCTCGGGGCGTATCCGTTGCCTCGCCCGTTCGGGGCATCCGCCGAGGGGTAGGGCGGCTGCCCGGCCCCGCCGCCCTGCGGTCCGGCAGGGGTGGCGGACTGGATTCTCGACGTCACTCGTCCTCCTGGTGGCGCATGCTGTGCGGCTTTCACCGGCTCCGCCGGGTCACTCGCTGTCCGCGCAGCGATCAGCCTTCCATTCAGTGTGTCAAACTCGGGCGAACTCGGCGCCGGAACCCCGCGAACGGCTGCCGATGACTCTCCGGTAATGCTCTCCGTCCGCCGTTCGGGTGTACAGGGCCGCGTTTTCGGGTGGTCCCGCTGACGGACCGCTCTCACGTATGCTCCGAAACCGAGGTCGCTCGACTACGGAGAGGCGTAACCGCTCATGAGCGAGGTGGGGGCCGTACCGCTGCCCGACGTGCCGGGCCTGACGAGCCCGGCGTCCGGCTCCGGCCGGTTCGCGGTGGCGCCGGAGCTGGCGACGGCCACCTACACGAAGCTCGGCGAGTTGCAGGACGTGGTGGGCGAGATGGTCCGCGAAGCCAACGTCCTCGGCCGTTCGGTGCCGCTGGGCAGCGGCTACGCCGGTGAGGTCGGCGCGTTCATGGCGCAGTACGGCTTCGGCCGAGACGGATCGGCGGTCGCGCAGCTGACCGCGTTCGGCAAGCAGATCGAAGACCTCAAGGAACGCATCGAGAGCGCGTTGAAAAAGTACCAGCGCGAGGACGACGCGGCGGCCGACGGCGTGGACTGCGCCGGTGGCTGAGCCTGTGCGCAAGCTCCTGCTGCTCGTGCCGGCGCTCGTCGTGCTCGCCGCGTGCGGCCGCCCGGTGCACCCGAGAGCGATCGCGGCCGACGGTGGCCCGGAACCCGCGCCGTCGAGCGCGGCCCGTCCGGTGTTGGCCGACCTGGACCCGTGCGCGCTGCTCTCGCCGAGTGACCGGTCGACCGCGGGGCTCACGGAGCTGGGCAAGCCGAAGACCATCGGCGAGGCGCGCGCGTGCGACTGGACCGTGCCCTCGACGTTCGGTGTCACGGTCACGCTCGACGAGGGCGCCGGGCTCGCCAACCTGGACGTCTCCCACGGCACTCGCACCAAGAAGAAGGTCGGCGCGCACCAGGCGTTGCAGGTGGCGGACAAGACGGCCGCCGCCGGCACGTGCGCCGTGCTGCTCGGCGTGAGCGATTCCGCGAGCGTGCAGGTGGACGTGAGCAACGCGAGCTTCACCGACACCACGCTGGCGTGCTCCCGCGCGACGACCGTCGCCGGGCTGGTCGAGCCGAAGCTGCCCTGAGCTTTCCCGATCCCGTCAACCGGAAGGTGTGCCGTGTCCGCAGCCGTGCCCGAGCCGACGGCCCGTTACGAATCCTTCAGCCACGAAGCGCTGGCCGCGCAGGTCGAGCAGGGCAATGACCCCGTCGCCGCCGGCCAGGCCGGGGCGCGCTGGACCGAGCTGGCGCGCAAATTCGAGGACTCGACCGCGTCGCTCGCCGCACTGTCGGCGGCCAGCCAGGAGACGTGGGAAGGCGAGGCGGGCGACGCGATGCGCGCGGTGCTCGCGCGGGCGGCCGGCTGGCTCGGGGAGTCCGCCGCCGTGTCCACTGTGGTCGGCGACTCCGTGGCGGGGCAGGCCGACGTCGCGGCGCGGGCGCGGGCCGAGATGCCGCCGCCGGTCGAGTTCGATCCCGCCGCGATGATCCGCTCGGCCGCCGCGAGCGGCAACGTCCTGGAGCTCGCCAGGTTGTCCTTCGCGATGGACGCTCGCCGCGCGGAAGCCGAAGCGGCCCGGCAGAAGGCGATCGACGTCGTGGGCGCCCGCGACACGGCGCTGCACGGCCTCGTGCCGGGCGTCGCGTTCCCGGACACCCCGGCCCTCGGCTCGGGGCCGGCTTGATCCGGCTGTCCGCGTCGGCCTTCGACGTGGTGTGGCACGACCTCGGGCTCGGCCACGTGCCGGTGCCCCTGGCGGTGCCCAGCGTCGGCGCGACGGAAGCCGAACGCGCGGCGGTGCGCGCCGAGGTATACCGCGGCCTGGCCGGCCGAGGCCTGTTCGACGGGCAGCTCGCGCCCGAGCTGGAGAACCGGCTGCGGCTGCTGGACAGCGGTTCGCGCTACGTCGCGTGCGAAGCTCTGGTGGACATGACGGCCGACACTCCGTTCCGCGCCGTGACCGCCGTGCGCGGACGCGGCGGGGTGCTGGCGGTGCAGCCGGAACGGACGGTCGGGCTCCGCGGGATCCGCGAGGGAGAGCTCGTGTCGGCGCTCGTCGACGTACTGCCGCAGCTGTCGGCCGGGCCCGGGTTCGGGGTGAGCATGCCGGCTTCGGGGTGGACCTCGACGTCGGCCGCCACCTCGGCTTCGACGGCGCGCCAGGCCGAGGAGGTCGCCGCGATCCAGGTGCGGCCGGTGTTCTCGGCGGGGCAGTTCGGCGTCTACACGCGCGTGAGCAGCGGGCGGATCGAGCGCTGCGGTGGGCTGACCTGGTTCGACACCGATGTGGGCGCGTACTCCGCCGGCGTGTCGAGCGGGCGGGGCGGGCAGGACTGGGTGACCGTCGCCCCGGTCGACGGGCCACGGCTGGTCGAGCGGGTGCTGGCGCTGTTCGGCTGAGCCGCCGGCGGCTCACGCGAGGTCGAGCAGGCCGGTCACGCTCACGTCGAGTTCGTGGAGACCAGGCGGCTGCGCAGCTCGCGCACGCCGTGTTCGCGCTTGAGGCGGTCGACGACCGTTTCGAACTCGGCGGGGTCCAGGCAGGCGAGGCGGAGCTGGTAGTCGTACTCACCGGTCATGCTCGCCGGCACGCCGGTCGTGCTGGCGATCCGCACCCGGAGCACCCATCGTGGTCCGGCTTCGCCGCCGCGGAGACCCCGGTGCGCTCCGCGCTGCGCTCGCCGGCCGGCACGCTGGTGTTCGCTGTGGTCACGGCGTGCTGCGTGGTGCCGCTCGGGCCTGTGGCGGCGTTCGGTCTGGCGGGCGCCGGGCTGTTCGCGGCCGACCATCTCGTCGGCCGGTTGCCGGCAGCGCGGCGGCCGATCGGCGCCGGTCAAGCCCGCTGACCGCCATTCGCGGCGTGATACTTCACGCTGCGGCGGACGGAATGCCCGGCCGCACACTGGGGTTGTCGCCAACAGGAACAGTGTGGAAGGAGGCGGGCGTGACGAGCCTCGAGATGGCGGACACGGAGTCCGGAGCGGTCGAGCACCGATCACGGGCGCGCCACCGCCTGCCCTGGCGGCCCGTGCTCCACTGGACCGTGGTGGCCGCCGCCCTCGGGTACCTCGTGTGGCGCGTGCCGGAGCTGGCGACGGAGTTCTCGCAGCTCGACCACGTGCACTGGGGCTGGGTCGGCGGGGCCGGGCTCGCCGGGCTCACGGCGCTGGCCGTCTACGGCGAGCTGCACCGCCAGCTGCTGCTGGTCGGGGGAGCGCACGTGTCGCCCTCGGCCGTGCAGGGCATCACCTTCGCGCAGAACGCCGTCTCCACCACGGTCCCCGTGGTCGGCGGAGCAGGCTCGCTCGCCTTTGCGATCAACCAGCTGCGTCGCCGTGGCGTCGACAGCGCGCTGTCGGCCTGGGCGGTCCTGCTCGCCGGCGTGATCACCACCGTGCTGCTCATCGTCCTCGGATTTCTCGGCCTTGCCTGGGCCGGCCGGATGCCGCTGCGCCTGGCGGTGCCGGCGGCCATCGTGGTCGCGGTGGGTTCCGCGGGCGTGTGGGCGCTGCTGACGCACCCGGCGGTCCTGCGCCGCGGGCTCACCTCTCTGTTGCGGATCTTCGGGCGTACCCCGGGCACGTGCACCACCTGCCGCAAGACCTGGCTCGAGAAAGCCGACGCCGCGGCGCTCCAGCTGTCGGAGCGCGTCGCGCGCCTGCGCCCGGGCGGCGCTCGCTGGAGCATCCTGCTGGTCCTCGCGCTCGCCAGCTGGGGGTTCGACTTCTTCGCCCTCATCGCCAGCGCCGAAGGCACCGGCACGCACATCCGCTGGGACGTCCTCGCCGTGGGCTTCCTGGTCGTCCAGGCCAGCATCGCCCTCCAGATCCTCCCCGGCGGTGCCGGCCTCGCCGAGGCCGGTCTGCTCGGCGTGCTGGTGGCCGCGGGCGTCCCCGCCGCGCCGGCCGCCGCGACCGTGCTGATCTACCGCGCGGTCAGCTGGGCGGGCCTCTCCCTCGTCGGCTGGGTCGTCTACGCCCTGCAGCCACACGCGACGCCGGCCCACGGCCACGAGCCGACTGCGGCTGCGGCTCTGCCGCAGGCCTGATCGGCTGGCACGGCCATGGGCCGGGCTCGCGGCGTTTGTGGCCGGCTGCGACGCAGGCCACGGCCATGTGGCCAGGCGCTCGTGACCGAGGCCCGCGGCCATAGATCGAACGTGGCCACAGCTCTGCCGCAGGCCTGATCGACTGGCACGTCCTCGGGCGGGGGCTCGGGGCGTTTCGTGGCCGGCTGCCTGCGACGCCGGCCCACGCTATGAGTCGAGCGTGGCTGCGGCTCTGCCGCGGGCCGGATCGGCTGGCACGTTCGCGCCCGGCGGCCGCGGGCGCTCGGCGCCAGGTGCTTCCCCGATTCCCCACGCCGCTCCACCGCCGGCGCCGGCCCGGCCCACCGGTCTCCCCACCGCACCCCACGCGTTCCCCACCCGCGGCCCCCACCGCGCCCCACCGCGACCCCCACCGGCCCCCACCCGGGCTCCCCACCGGCCCCGACCCCGGGGATCCCTGGTCTTCACGCTGCCGTTCCGCGGACGTTCGGCACCCGGCCCGGGTTGCTTCGGGCCCCGGCGCGGGGGATCTTGGCCACGGCCCCCCACCCGCCCCCCACCAGGACCCACGGCGCTGACCTGCGCAAACGCGTGACACGACGGAGTTAACGCGGGGCAAGTCGCGTTGACTGTGGTGAAAAGTGGGGTACGGTGGTGGCCAGTGGGGCGGAAGGGAGCCCTGTGGCCGGAGTCGGGTGGTTCGCCAGCCGGAGCCGGTAGGGAGGTGGAGGCCGGTGTTCCTCGGCACCCACACCCCGAAGCTGGACGACAAAGGGCGGCTCGCGCTGCCCGCGAAATTCCGCGACGCCTTGGCCGGCGGGCTGATGGTCACCAAGGGGCAGGACCACTGCCTCTTCGTCTTCCCCCGCGCCGAGTTCGAGCAGATGGCACGGAAGGTCGCCGAAGCCCCGTTCACGAACGAGGCGGTTCGGGCCTACCAGCGCTACCTGTTCGCCGGAACGGACGAACAACGCCCGGACGGGCAGGGGCGCATCACCATCGCGTCCGAGCTCCGGCGCTACGCCGGGCTGAACAAGGAGTGCGTGGTGATCGGAGCGATCACCAGGTTGGAGATCTGGGACGCCCAGGCGTGGCAGGGCTACCTGGACGAACACGAGGACAGCTACGCGAAGGCTCGAGAGGAAGTTTTACCGGGCGTCTTCTAGGGGACACGGACACCGGAGCACCTGCGTCGTCGGGGGACGCGGGTCCGCCGCGGCCGTGGAACCGGGAACCGTCCCCGCGGATGCCGTGAGGCCTCTGTCCGCTCTTTGGCCCTGGCGCACCTTCCCCGGTGCCAGGTCGGACCGCGGGCGGGCAGGGACCTGACGGCATCCGCCGTATCTTCCCCGGGAGTACGGAGCACGGAAGGGGGAGGGGCATGGTGACGGAGCACGAGCACGTTCCGGTGCTGCTGGACCGCATCGTCGAACTGTTCACCCCCGTCTTCGCCGACCGCGACGCGGTGCTGGTCGACGCGACCGTCGGGCTGGGCGGCCACTCCGACGCGCTCCTGGCGGCTTTCCCCCGGCTGCGGCTCGTCGCGCTGGACCGCGACCCCGCCGCGCTCGAGCGATCGGCCGAGCGGCTCGCGCGGCACGGTGACCGCGTGGATCTCGTCCACACCGTCTACGACGGACTCCCGGAAGCCCTCGAAGGTCTCGGACTGTCCCGTGTGGACGGCATCCTGTTCGACCTCGGCGTGTCCTCGATGCAGCTGGACCGCGCCGAGCGCGGCTTCGCATACTCGAAGGACTCCCCGCTGGACATGCGGATGGACCCGACCACCGGGTTCACCGCCGCCGACGTGCTCAACACCTACGCCGCAGGCGAGCTGGTCCGGATCCTGCGCGACTACGGCGAAGAGCGCTTCGCGCAGCGGATCGTCAAGGCGGTGGTCGCCGAGCGCGAGAAGGAGCCGTTCACGCGCAGCGCGCGGCTCGTGGAATTGCTCTACGACGCCGTGCCGGCCGCGAGCCGCCGCACCGGCGGGCACCCGGCCAAGCGCACGTTCCAGGCGTTGCGGATCGAGGTCAACGGCGAGCTGGAAGTGCTGCGGCGGGCGATACCCGCCGCGCTCTCGGCGCTCGCGATGGACGGCCGCATCGTCGTGGAGTCCTACCAGTCGCTCGAAGACCGCTTGGTGAAGCAGGCGTTCGCGGAGCTCGCGAAGTCGCGGACTCCGGAGGGCCTCCCGGTCGAACTGCCCGGGCACGGGCCCGAGCTGAAACTCCTGACCCGAGGAGCCGAGAAGGCAGGCGAAGGCGAGATCGAGCACAACCCGAGGGCCGCCTCCGTGCGGCTGCGGGCAGCACAGAGGATCGGAGAGCCGCGATGACCGCACCCACGAAGTCCCGCCGCCGCTCCGGCGCGCCGGCGACGCGCCGGAGCGCGCAAGCGGGGACCACGGTCGAGCAGGAACCGGAGGCCGCCGCCGGCCGCACCACCACGGCGCAGCCGGAAACCACTCCTCGCCGGTCCTCACGTGGCCGCACCACGGCGGCGGAGCGGGCCTACGCGCGCCGCGCGCAGCGGGCCGACCTGCTGCAGCAGCGTGAGCCGAAGAGGCCCGAGCCCAAGCTCGAACGCACCGAGGTCGCGGTCGGGCCGAAGCGGCTGGTGCTGCGCTGGCCGCGTTCGCGCGCCTCGTTCGTACTCGTCATGATGGGGCTGCTGGCCGTCGGCGTCGCCTCGACGCTGTGGCTGACCACGCAGGCCATCGCCGACTCCTACCGCCTCGAGCAGCTGCGCACCACCAACTCCGGGCTGGCCGAGACGAAGGACCGGCTCGAGCGAGACGTCGCGAAGGCGCAGTCGCCCGCGTCGCTGGCGCCGGCCGCGAAGCAGCTGGGCATGGTGCCCGGCGGCGACCCGGCCCGCATCGTCGTGGGGCCGGACGGCAAGACCACCGTCGTCGGCGAGCCGACGAAGGCCCAGCCGGCGGCCGGCTCGACGGCCGAGACGCCGCCGCAGCAGCCGGGTGCGCCCACCGGGCAGCCCGCCTCCGGTCAGCAGGAGGGCGGCATCGAGGGCGACCTGCCGGCCACCCCGGCGGGGCAGTGATGGTGGCTTCGGGGGCGAGCCGGGCGCGCGCCGCGGGCAGCGCTCGGCGCACCTACGCCGCGGGCACGCGCCGCGCGGTGGCCAAGCGCGGCAACGGCGGGCACCGCAGCCGCTTCTCGGCGGTGCGCATCCTGCTGGTGGCGCTCATGGTCGTCGCCGGCGTGAAGCTCGTGCAGGTGCAGTGGTTCGAGGCGCCCACGCTCTCGGCCGCGGCCGAGCGGCAGCGCAGCCTCACCATCGACATCCCCGCGCAGCGCGGGTCCATTGTGGACCGCAACGGCAACAAGCTCGCCTTCAGCGTGGAAACCCGCACGCTGTCGGTAAACCTGCGCGTGCTGCACAAGACGATGGACGACTACGCGAAGAAGAACCCCGCCAAGGGGCGGAACTTCGAAACCGAGGTCACCGCGGCGGCCAAGTACATCGCCTCGAAGGTGCCCAACCTGACCACGGAGCAGGAGCTGCTGACGAAGCTGCACAAGCCGCAGTCGTTCACCTACCTCGTGGACAACGTCGAGCCCTCCGTGGCCGACGACATCGTCAAGCAGTTCGCGTGGATCGGCGTGGAGAACCGCGCGATGCGCGAATACCCGGGCGACACGCTCGCGTCGAACATCGTCGGCCTCGCCAACTGGCGCATGGAGGACCCCGACGTATCCAAGCACAACCTCCACGGCGTGGTCGGGCTGGAGCAGTCGCGCGACAACGACCTGGCGGGGACGCCGGGCCGCGAGATCGTGAGCACCCAGAACGGCAACGACAACCTGTACCTGCCCGGCTCCGAGCACGTGCTGCAGGCCGCCATCCCCGGTTCGGACCTCGAGCTCACCATCGACTCGGACCTGCAGTACGAGTTGCAGCGGCAGCTGAGCGACTACGTCGCGCAGTCGCACGCCAAGGGCGGCCAGGCCGTGATCATGGACTCGAAGACCGGCGAGATCTACGCGCTGGCCGACGACCAGACGTTCAACCCGAACGACCAGTCGACCTTCCAGGACGAACTGCTCAACGACCGCGCGGTGACCACACCGTACGAACCGGGCTCGGTGAACAAGATCGTCACGGCCACCGCGGCCATCGACGAGGGCATCGCCACGCCGTTGTCGACGATCCCGGTGCCGGGCGAGATCAAGATCGCCGACCGCACGGTCCACGACGCGTGGGTGCACGGCACGCAGAACTTCACCACCACGGGCATCTTCGCCAAGTCCTCCAACGTCGGCACGCTGGAGCTGGCGCAGAAAATCGGCCCGGACCGCTACTCGGACCTGCTGAAGAAGTTCGGCATCGGCCAGCGCACCGGTCTCGGCCTGCCCGGTGAGAGCCCGGGTTACGTGCCGCCGCGCAGCCAGTGGTCCGCCAGTACGTTCGGCAACCTGCCGATCGGCCAGGGCCTGTCGATGACGGTGGTCCAGATGGCCGGGATGTACCAGGCGATCGCCAACAACGGCCTGCGCGTGCCGCCGCGGATCGTGAAGGCGAAGAAGAATCCGGACGGCACGGTCGTGCCCGAGCCGGCGCCGAAGCCGGTGCAGGTGGTCAGCCCGCAGACCGCGACGACGGTGCGCGACATGCTGCGCGCGGTGGTGCAGAACGCCAAGAGTCCCAACGCGGGCACCGCGCCGTCGGCCGCGCTGGAGGGCTACCAGATCTCGGGCAAGACGGGCACCGGCCAGCAGGTCGACCCGCGCACGAAGGCCTACAGCCAGAGCCTGGCCAACATCACCTTCGCCGGGATCCTGCCTGCCGACCACCCGCGGTTCGTCGTCGGCATCCGCCTCGACGCGCCGGACACCACACTGCCGGCCGGGCACTCGGCGGGGCCGCTGTTCCACTCCATCGCCTCGTACCTGACGCAGCGCTACCAGATTCCGCTGTCCGACGGTCCGGCGCCGGAGGTCCCGCTCATCATCCCGTGACGCGCCCGCGACGTTTCCGGGACACGACCGGAACGTCTTCGCAACGGTCCGCGCAAGGGCCGCCTCGCCGAGGTCACCACGCCGCGAGGCGGCCGTTGCCGTGTGTTTCCGCGTGCGATAGTCCACATCGGCTGGTGACAGTCATCGGAAACGCTTGCCCCGCAACGACGTTGCGCGCGTCGCATAGCACACGCGGGGTGCGCCGGCGCGTTCGCCGTACCGCCTTGGGTCACCCGATCGCGCTCTCGGTAACCTCTCGGGCGTGTCCGTGTCCTCGTCCAAGCCCCAGAGCGGGTCGGCTGCCTCGTCGCTGCCGGAAAGCCCGGTGAAGGCGGTCGCCGCCCCGCCCCGCCCGGCCCGGATCGACCCGGTCCCGCTGGCCACCCTGCTCGCCCGCGCGGGCGCCCGGTTGATCGCCGAGAGTCCCGAGGCCGCAGACCTCCCCGTCACCGGGACCACGCTGCGTGCGCAGCACGTGCTGCCGGGCGACCTGTTCGCCGGCCTGCCCGGCGCACGCGCCCACGGCGCCGACTTCAGCGACCAGGCCGTGGCCGCCGGCGCGGCCGCGGTGCTCACCGACGCGGAGGGCGCCGAGCGGCCCGCGTTGCGCGACGCCGGCATCCCGGTACTCGTGCACCCGGACCCGCGCGCCGCGCTCGGCGAGATCGCCGCGTGGATCTACGGGGAGCCGTCGCTGCACCTGTCCGTGCTGGGAGTCACTGGCACGTCGGGCAAGACCACCACCTCCTACCTGGTCGACTCCGGGCTGCGCGCCGCGGGCGTCACCACGGGCCTGATCGGCACGGTCGAGACGCGCATCGCGGGCGAGCGCCTGGCCAGCGGCTTCACCACACCGGAGGCTCCGGATCTGCAGGCGCTGCTCGCGGTGATGCTGGAGCGCGGCGTGACCCACGTGCCGATGGAGGTCTCGAGCCACGCGCTGTCGCTGGGGCGGGTCAACGGCACGCGCTTCGCCGTCGGTGCGTTCACGAACCTCTCGCAGGACCACCTCGACTTCCACCACGACATGGAGGAGTACTTCGCCGCCAAGTCGCTGCTGTTCGACGGCCGCTCGACCACCGAGGTCGTGGTCGTGGACACGGCGTGGGGCCGGGCGCTGCTCACGCCGCAGACGGTGACGGTGTCGATCGAGCAGGGCGTCGACGCCGCGTGGCGCGCCTCCGACATCGAGCCCACCGCGGCGGGGGAGCAGACCTTCACCCTGCACGGCCCCGACGGGCTCACGCACGCCGCGAAGATCCCGCTGCCGGGCACGTTCAACGTGGCCAACGCCGTGCTCGCCGCCGCGATCCTGGGCAGCGCCGGTGTGGACCCGGCGGCCATCGTCGCGGGCCTCGGCGCAGTGGAGGTGCCGGGCCGCATGGAGCGGGTGTACCTGGGCCAGGACTTCACCGCCGTCGTCGACTACGCGCACAAGCCCGCGGCCGTCGCACAGGGGCTCGACGCGCTGCGCGCCCGCACCGAGGGCCGCATCATCACCGTGCTCGGCTGCGGCGGCGACCGAGACACGGCCAAGCGCCCGATGATGGGGGAGGAGGCCGTGCGCCGCAGCGACGTGCTGATCGTGACCGACGACAACCCGCGGTCCGAGGACCCCGCCGTGATCCGCGCCGCGATGCTCGCCGGCGCGCGGGGCGTCGGGCCGTCACAGGGCGGCGAGGTCACGGAGATCGGCGACCGCCGCGAGGCCATCACCCACGCCGTGTCGCTCGCCCGCGCGGGCGACATCGTCTTCATCGCCGGCAAGGGCCACGAGACCGGCCAGGAGGTCCAGGGTGTCGTGCACCCGTTCTCCGACCGCGACGAGCTCGAGGCCGCCATCCGCAAGCATCTCGAGGTGAGTGCGTGATCGAGCTCAGCCTGGCCGAGATCGCCGACGTCGTCGGCGGCCGGCTGCACGGAGCCGACAGCTCGTCGGTCGTCACGGGGAGTGTCGAGTTCGACACGCGCAAGGTCGGGCCGGGTGGCCTCTTCGTCGCCCTGCCCGGCGAGCGTGTCGACGGGCACGACTTCGCCGCGAAGGCCGTGGCGGCCGGTGCCGTCGCGGTGCTGGCCGGCCGCGAGGTCGACGCGCCCGCGATCGTGGTGCCGCCGCTGCCCGAGGGGCAGGCCCACGAGCGTTCGGTCGCGCTGGCCGGCGACACCGACGGGTCCGGTGCCGCCGTGCTGGCCGCGCTCGCGAAGCTGGCCGGACACGTCGTCGGCCGGCTCGCCGCCGAGGGCCTCACGGTCGTGGCGCTGACCGGGTCGTCGGGCAAGACCTCGACCAAGGACGTGATCGCGCAGCTGCTGGAGCCGATGGGTCCCACGGTCGCGCCGCCGGGATCGTTCAACAGCGAGCTCGGCCACCCGTGGACCGCGCTGCGCGCCGGCCACGACACGAAATACCTGGTGCTGGAGATGTCTGCGCGCGGGATGGGGCACATCGCCGACGCGGCCGCGATCACGCCGCCGCGCATCGGGGCCGTGCTCAACGTCGGCAGCGCGCACGTCGGCGAGTTCGGTTCGCGCGAAGCCATCGCGAAGGCCAAGGGCGAGCTCGTGGAGGCGCTGCCGAGCGCCGACGCGGGCGGCGTCGCGGTGCTGAACCTCGACGACCCGCTGGTGGCCGCCATGGCGAACCGCACGAGCGCGCGCGTGGTCGGCGTCGGCGAGACCGCGTCGGCGCAGGTCCGTGCCGCCGACATCACACTCGACGCCGAGGCCCGCGCGTCGTTCCGGCTGATCACCCCCGACGGCGAAGCGCCGGTGACGCTGCCGCTGCACGGCGAACACCATGTCGGCAACGCGCTCTCGGCCGCCGCGATCGCCCTGGAGCTCGGCGCGACGCCGGCCGAGGTCGCGCAGCGGCTGTCCGCCCTCGAGCGCCGCTCGGCCCACCGGATGGCCGTGACCACACGCGCCGACGGCGTCACGATCCTCAACGACGCGTACAACGCCAACCCCGAATCAATGCGCGCCGCGCTGAAGGCCCTCGCGTCGATGCGCCGGACCGGCCGCCGCGCGTGGGCCGTGCTGGGCATGATGGGCGAGCTCGGCGCCGACTCCGTGACCGAGCACGACTCCATCGGCCGCCTCGCGGTGCGCCTCAACATCGACAAGCTCGTCGTCGTCGGCGACGAGGCCGCGCCGATGCACCAGGGGGCCTCGCAGGAGGGCTCCTGGAACGAGGAGTCGGTGCAGGTACCCGATGGCGACGCTGCCGTGGCCCTGCTGCATGATCAGCTCCGTCCCGGAGACGTGGTGCTGGTCAAGGCCTCCAACGCCGCTGGCCTGTGGCACGTGGCCGAGGCGTTGCTCGCCCCCTCCGAAGACGCTGCACAATCCGTTTCCCCATCCCCCTCCCCGTCCTCTGAACGCTCGAACGGTGGTCACGCGTGATCAACATCCTGATCGCGGCCGCGGCGGGTCTGCTGGTCTCCATCCTGCTCACGCCCTACCTGATCCGGGTCTTCTCCCGGCAGGGTTTCGGGCAGGAGATCCGCGAAGAAGGGCCCCAGGGCCACAAGTCGAAGCGCGGCACCCCGACGATGGGTGGCGTCGCGATCATCATCGCGATGGTCGTCGGCTACTTCGTCGCACACCTGATCAGCTGGCTCGGCAACTCCCACAGCTCGGCGCCGTCCGCGTCCGGCCTGCTGGTGCTCATGCTGGCCGTGGGACTCGGCATCGTCGGGTTCCTCGACGACTTCATCAAGATCCGCAAGCAGCGCAACCTCGGTCTGAACAAGACCGCGAAGCTGGTCGGCCAGCTCGTGGTCACGATCCTGTTCGCGGTGCTGTCGCTGCAGTTCGCCGACGAGCACGGCCTCACGCCCGCGTCGCAGAGCCTCTCCTACGTGCGTGACCTGGCCCTGATCACGTTCCCGTGGATCGTGTTCGTGATCTTCTGCTACGTGGTCATCTCCGGCTGGTCGAACGCGGTGAACTTCACCGACGGCCTCGACGGCCTGGCCGGCGGCGCCGCGGCGATGGTGCTGGCCACCTACGTGATCATCTCCTTCTGGCAGGCGCGCCTCTCGTGCGCCGACGGGCCCACGACCGCCTGTTACGACGTGCGCGACCCGCTGGACCTCGCGGTGGTCGCCGCCGCGGCGACCGGCGCGTGCGTCGGCTTCCTGTGGTGGAACGCCGCGCCGGCCAAGATCTTCATGGGTGACACCGGTTCGCTGGCGCTCGGCGGTCTCGTCGCCGGCCTGTCGATGACCACCCGCACGGAGCTGCTCGCCATCGTGATCGGCGGCCTGTTCATGGTCGAGATGATCTCGGTGGTCACCCAGATCGCGGTCTTCCGCACAACGCGGCGAAGGCTCTTCCGGATGGCGCCCTTCCACCACCACTTCGAGCTCGCCGGGTGGGCGGAAACCACGGTGATCATCCGGTTCTGGCTGCTCTCGGCCATCTGCTGCATGTTCGGCCTGGGGCTGTTCTACAGCGAACAGCTCGGCGTCGGGAGTTAGGTCTTGACCGACAGGGAGCTGCTGCTCGAAGGCAAGAACGTGCTCGTGGCGGGCGCCGGCGTCACCGGGAAGTCGGTGGTGCCGGTCCTGCGGGAGCTGGGCGCTCACGTGACGGTCACCGACGGCAACGCCGAGCGGCTCGAAGAGCTGGCCGGCCTCGGGGCCGAGCTGGTGCCGGGCCTCAGCGAACCGCCGCCGGGCACCGTGCTCGTGGTGACGAGCCCGGGCTGGCGGCCCACGTCGCCGCTGCTGACCGCCGCGGCGGCCGCCGGCGTCGAGGTGATCGGCGACGTCGAGCTGGCGTGGCGGGTCGGACAGCTGCGCGAGCGGCCGCCGTCGTGGCTGGTGATCACCGGTACGAACGGCAAGACCACCACCGTCGGCATGCTCGAGTCGATGCTGCAAGCGGGCGGGGTCGACGCCGTGGCCTGTGGCAATGTCGGCTACGCGGTGCTCGACGCCGTGCGGGCCGGCCACGCCGTGCTTGCCGTGGAGCTGTCCAGCTTCCAGCTGCACTGGTCCTCGACCGTCGCGCCCGACGCGTCGGTGGTGCTCAACCTCGCCGAGGACCACATCGACTGGCACGGCTCGATGGCGGAGTACGGCGCTGCGAAGGGGCGGGCGCACGAGCGCTCGCGCGTGGTCGTGCACAACGCCGACGACGAGTGGTCCACCCGCCTCGCCGAGGAACACGCGCCCGCGGGCGCCCGCCGTGTCGGGTTCCGCCTGGACACGCCGCACGCGGGTGAGCTGGGCCTGGTCGAGGACCTGCTGGTGGACCGCGCGTTCGTCGCCGATCCCGCCACGAGCGCGGAAGAGCTGGCGACCATCGCCGACGTGCGCCCGGCTGGGCCGCACAATGTCGCCAACGCGCTGGCCGCCGCCGCCCTCGCGCGCGCCCACGGGGTGTCGACCGAGGCCGTGCTCAAGGGGCTGCGCGAGTACCAGCCGGCGCCGCACCGCGCACAGGAGGTCGCCGAAATCGGCGGCGTGCGCTACGTGAACGACTCGAAGGCCACCAACCCGCACGCCGCGAGCGGCTCGCTGCGGGCCCACGAGAGCATCGTGTGGATCGCCGGGGGCCAGCTCAAGGGCGCTGCGGTCGACGAACTCGTGGCCTCGATCGCCGGCAGGCTGCGCGGAGTTGTGCTACTCGGCGTGGATTCACCCGTGATCGCAGCCGCTGTTGCGCGACACGCGCCGGATGTCCCGGTGAACCGCCTCCGTCCGGGTGACGATGAACCCATGACTGCGGCGGTGGATGCGGCCAGCGCGATGGCTCACCCTGGTGACGTGGTGCTGCTCGCGCCCGCCGCCGCCTCGTTGGACATGTTCCGCAACTACGGCGAGCGCGGCGACGCGTTCATCGCGGCGGTGCGTGTCCTCGCGGGCGGTGCGGCGGGGGCGGCGAATGACGGTAGTTGACGAGAAGCGGACCCAGGACCGGCCCGAGCGGCCGAACCGGCGCGAGCGCAAGGTAAGCCCGTTCGTGGCCTTCCGGACCGCGCTCACGGCCTGGCTCTCGCGGCCGCTGGCGTCGTTCCACCTCGTGCTCGCCCTCACCGGGGTGCTCACCGTGATCGGCATCGTGATGGTGCTTTCGGCGTCGTCGGTCGCCTCCTACGACCCGACCACCGGCAGTAGCGTGTATTCGCTGTTCTACCGCCAGCTGATGTTCGTGGCGATCGGCACCGTGGTGTTCTGGGTCGGTCTGCGGATCAAGCTCGAGCGCATCCGCCGGATGTCGGCGACCATGGTGGTGATCTGCCTCGGCTTGCTGATGCTGGTGCTCACGCCGCTGGGGTCCACCGTGAACGGCTCGCAGGGTTGGTTCAAGCTCGGCGTGTTCACGTTCCAGCCGGTGGAGGCCGCGAAGGTCGCGCTGGCGTTCTGGGGTGCGCACATCCTGGTGATCAAGTACAACGTCATCCACCAGTGGCGCCACTTGCTCGTGCCGGTCGTCCCGGTCGCACTCGTGATGTTCGCCCTGGTCATGCTGCAACCCGACCTCGGCGGCACGGTCACCCTCGCCGTGGTGCTGCTGGCTCTGCTGTGGTTCGCGGGCGCACCCAAACGGCTCTTCGGCGTGATCATGGCCGGTGGTCTGGCCGGCGTGTTGGTGCTGGCGATCATCGCGCCGTACCGGCTCGACCGCGTGCTGTCGTTCCTCTCGCCGGACACCGACCTCAGCTCCGCCGGTTACCAGGCCAACCAGGCGAAGCTCGCGCTCGCCGACGGCGGCCTGTTCGGCAAAGGCCTCGGCCAGGGCGCCTCCAACTGGGGCTACCTGCCCAACGTGCAGAACGACTTCATCTTCGCGCTCGTGGGCGAGGAGCTCGGCTTCGTCGGCTGCGCCGTGGTGCTCGCCCTGTACTCGCTGGTCGCGGTGGTCGGGCTGCGGATCGCGACGCGCAACATCGACCCGTGGATCCGGATCGTCGCGGGCACGCTCACGATGTTCCTGGTCGCGCAGGCCGCCATCAACATCGGCTACGTCGTCGGCCTGCTGCCCGTCACGGGCGTCACGCTGCCGTTGATCTCCTACGGCGGCACCTCGCTGCTCATCACGATGCTCATCATGGGCGTGCTGGCCAACGCCGCCCGGCACGAACCGGAGGCGGTGGCCGCGCTGCGTTCGCAGGGCCCGGGTAAATTCGGACGCCTGCTGAGGCTGCCCGCGCCCGACCCGTACCGCCCGCCCACGACCACCCGCAAGGGACTGGCCGGGCGGGGGACCGGTTCGGGGGCCAAGGCGGCCCGGCCGGCGCCACGCGCGGCCCGGCCCGCACCGGCGCAAGAGCGCCGCAGGTCGGTCCGTCAGCCGACGCGGCGCAGCACTGCCGCACGGACGAACGCGGCGCGGACAACAGCGAACCGCGGTGCCAGGGGTACCGCGAACCGGAGAGGTCATTGGTGAGTAACCCCGTCAAGGGAGCCGAGCGATCCCCCTCGGGCAAGGTGCCCGTGGTGGTCGTCGCCGGAGGTGGCACCGCAGGACACATCGAACCCGCCCTCGCCCTGGCCGACGCCGTCATGCGGCTGCGCCCCGACGCGAAGGTGATCGCGCTGGGCACGGCGCGCGGCCTGGAGAACAAGCTGGTGCCGGCTCGCGGTTACCCGCTGGAGCTCATCCCGCCGGTGCCGATGCCACGCAAGCCGACCCCGGAGTTGCTGCGGCTCCCGCTGAAGGTCCGCGACTCCGTGCGCCGGACCCGCGACGTGCTGGAGCGCGTCGGCGCCGACGTCGTGGTGGGCTTCGGCGGCTACGTCGCGCTGCCCGCGTACCTCGCCGCGCGGGGCCGCACGCCGATCGTGGTGCACGAGGCCAACAAGTCGCCGGGCCTGGCCAACAAGGTGGGCGCCCGCTTCGCCGCGCGCGTCGCCGTCGCCGTGCCGGGCACGCCGCTGCCGAAGGCCGAGGTCGTCGGGATCCCGCTGCGCCGGTCCATCACGTCCCTCGACCGCGCCGCGCTGCGCGCCGAGGCCCGCAAGTTCTTCGACCTCGACCCGGACGCCCCGACGCTGCTGGTGTTCGGCGGCTCGCAGGGCGCGCAGTCGATCAACAGCGCCGTGTCCGGTGCCGCGAAGGAGCTGGCCGAGGCCGGCGTCGGCGTGCTCCACGCCCACGGCCCGAAGAACACCCTGGTGGTGCACGAGTTCCAGGGCAAGCCGGCGTATGTGCCGGTGCCCTACCTGGAACGCATGGACCTCGCCTACGCCGCGGCAGACGTGGTGCTGTGCCGCTCGGGCGCGATGACCGCGGCCGAGGTGTCCGCCGTCGGACTGCCGGCCGTGTTCGTGCCGCTGCCGCACGGCAACGGCGAGCAGGCTGTGAACGCGCAGCCCGCCGTCGACGCGGGTGCCGCCTTCCTGGTGCCAGACGGCGAGCTCACCCCGGCCAAGGTGGCCGAGCTGGTGGTGCCGCTGGTCACCGACGCCGCGCGCGTCGCCACGATGAGCGAGGCCGCCGTGGGGATGGGACACCGCGAGGCCGACGAGACGCTCGCCAAGATCGTGCTGGAGGCCGCAGGTGCCTGAGCTGCCTGAAGAACTGCGCCGCGCGCACCTGATCGGCATCGGCGGAGCCGGCATGTCCGGCATCGCGCGGATCCTGCTCGCCCGCGGGGCGGCCGTGTCCGGTTCGGACGCCAAGGAATCGCGCGCGCTGCTGTCGCTGCGCGCCCAGGGCGCCGAGCTGTTCGTGGGCCAGCGCGCGGAGAACCTCGACACGCTCGCCCAGGCCCCGTCGGCCGTCGTGGTGTCCACGGCGATCAAGGAGTCCAACCCGGAGCTGGCCGCGGCCCGTGCGCGCGACATCCCCGTGCTGCACCGCGCGCAGGCGCTCGCGGGATTGATGGAGGGCCACCGCGTGGCCTGCATCGCCGGCACGCACGGCAAGACCTCGACCACGTCGATGCTCACCGTCGCGCTGCAGCACTGCCGGCTTGACCCGTCGTTCGCGATCGGTGGCGACCTCAACGAGTCGGGTGCCAACGCGCACCACGGCGAGGGCGGGGTCTTCATCGCGGAAGCCGACGAGAGCGACGGCTCGTTCCTGACGTACTCGCCGTCGGTCGCCGTGGTGACAAACGTCGAGCCCGACCACCTGGACCACCACGGCACCGCCGAGGCTTACGTGAAGGTGTTCACCGAATTCGTCGGGCGTCTGCAGCCGGGTGGCCTGCTCGTGGTGTGCGCCGACGACCGGGGCGCCGCGACGCTGGGCGACGCGGCGGCCGCCGAAGACGTGCGCGTGCGCCGCTACGGTCGCACCGCCACCGCCGAGGGCGACGTGCGCGTGCTCGACTACAAGCCCGCCCCGGACGGCGGCCAGGTGCGGCTGTCGCTCGACGGCGAGGAGCTCGACCTGCGCGTAGCCGTGCCGGGCGAGCACATGGCGCTCAACGCGGTCGCCGCCCTGCTGGCCGGACTCGAGCTGGGCGCGCCGGTGGCCGGCCTGGCCGAGGGGCTCGCCGCGTTCGGCGGGGTGCGCCGCCGCTTCGAGTTCAAGGGCCGCTCCGGCGACGTCCGCGTGTACGACGACTACGCCCACCACCCGACCGAGGTGGCCGCGCAGCTCAAGGCTGTGCGCACGGCGGCCGGGCTCGGCCGCGTGCTCGTGGTGTTCCAGCCGCACCTGTACTCGCGCACGCAGACGTTCGCGGAGGAGTTCGCCGAGGCGCTGTCGCTCGCCGACGAGGTCGTGGTGCTCGACGTGTACGGCGCTCGCGAAGAGCCGGTGCCGGGCGTGACCGGCGCCCTGATCGCCGACGGCGTGACGAGCCCGGTGCACTACCAGCCCGCGTTCGACCTCGCGGCGAAGCTCGTGGCCGACCTCGTGAAGCCGGGTGATCTCGTGGTGACCATGGGCGCGGGTGACGTGACACAGCTGGGCCCGGAGATCCTGGCCGAGCTCGACCGGAGGACCGCGAGCGCATGACGTCGACCAGGGAGCGCCGCAACCCGCCCTCGTCCGAAGAGGACGAGCGGGATCGCGCGGCCCTGGTCCGCGCCCGGCGGGGGCGGCGCTCGGAAGAGGAGCGCCGCCGCACCCGCTCGAGCCGCTCGTCGGCGCCGCGCTCGGGCCGGGCGGCTCGAGTGGAGAACCTGCGCGCGCGTCCGACGCGGAAGAAGGAGATCCGGCGCCGCTGGGTCGCACTGCTCATGGTCGTCACGCTCGTGGCTCTCGGATACCTGCTGTTCTTCAGCTCGATGCTCGGGGTGAAGGACGTGGCGGTGCAGGGCGCGAAAACCGTGTCGGCGGAGCAGATCCGTGCCGTCGCCGCCGTGCCGGCCGACAAGCCGATGCTGCTCGTCGACGTCGACGGGATCCGCGACCGGGTGGCGGAGATGCCGGGGGTCGCGACCGTGGACGTGTCGCGCTCGTGGCCCAACACCGTGGAGATCACGGTGACCGAGCGCACGGCCATCGCGTTCTTCGACAGCGGCCCGGGCGGTGACGGGGTGCACCTCGTCGACGGCGCCGGGGTCGTGTTCAAGACCGTGATGACACGCCCGGCGGGGCTGCCGGAGCTGAAGCTGCCCAAGGTGTCAGCCGATGACCCGGTGACGCGTGCGGTGACCGCCGTGCTCGGCGTGATCCCGCACGCGCTGCTCAAGCAGGTCACCACCGCGACGGCCCAGACACCGGCCAGCGTCCAGTTCACCCTCGCCGACGGCAAGACGGTCCGCTGGGGCGATGCCGGCAAGACCGACCGCAAGGCGAAGGTGCTGGCCGCCCTGCTCACCCAGAAGGGCAAGGTCTACGACGTCTCGGCGCCCGAGCTGCCGACCATCACGTCCTGACCTGGCTTTTCCACTGGCACCATCTTCTCCGTATGCTGTACGCTGTTTAATTCCGTACGGCATACGAGAGGAAGTGGGGAGCATGCCGATTCTGGTGACAGGTGCCACCGGAAACGTCGGGCGGCTCGTGGTCGACGAACTCCTGGCCCGTGGCGCGGCGGTGCGCGCGCTGACGAAGGATCCCGAGCAGGCGGCGCTGCCGGCCGGGGTCGAGGTGATCGTGGGTTCGCTCGCGCGGCCGTCGACGCTGCCGCGGGCGCTCGAAGGCGTCGAGGACGTGTACCTCGCGCCAATGGCGCGCACGGTCACGCGGTTTTGCGAGCTGGCCGCCGAGGCAGGGGTGCGGCGGGTGGTGGCGCTGTCCGGCAGCAGCGTCGGGGACGAGCACGACGGGTCGAGCGGACCGGAGTTCGCGGCGGTGGAGGCCGCGGTGACGACGGCCGGGTTCGCCCGGACGTTCCTGCGGCCGGGGGTGTTCATGGCGAACTCGCTCGGCTGGGCGTATTCCGTGCACACGCACGGGGAGATCCGCACCGCGTATGCGGAAGCGACGCAGACGCCGATCGACCTGGCCGACATCGCGGCCGTCGCCGCGCACGTGCTCACCACCGAGGGCCACGACGGGCGGACGTATGTCCTCAGTGGACCGGAGGCGCTCACGCTACGGGAGATGGCCCGGAAAATCGCCGAAGCGCTGGGCCGCGACGTGCCGTTCGTGGAGCTGACCCGGGAGCAGCAGCGCGCCGAGTGGGTCGGGCTGGGGATCCCGGGCGAGATCGCCGACTGGCTGCTCGACGGGTTCGCCGCCGCGGTGGAGCGTCCGGTGGCGCCGACCGGGGTGGTCGAGGACCTGCTGGGCCACCGCGGGGTGACCTACGCCGAGTGGGCCGCGCGCCACACCGGCGCGTTCTCCTGAGCCTCAGTCGTCGGTACTCGGTTGCCGGCTCTCAGCTGTCAACCGAGCGCCGTTCGGTCGTCCACCACGCCAGCGCGATCAGCGGGATGACGGCGCCGAACACCGCAACGGCCGTCCAGCCGCCCAGGTGGTAGAGGACCGAGCCGATCTCCGACCCGATCGCCCCGCCCACGAAGAACGTGGCCAGGTAGATGCTGTTCACGCGGGCGCGGGCGTTCGGGTCGAGCTGGTAGATCACGTGCTGGCCCGACACCATCGTGGTCTGCACGGCCATGTCGAGGGCGATCGCCGCCACGGCGAGCAGGAGCACGCTGTGCGCGCCGAACCCGCCGACGGCGAACGCCGCGGCGCACAGCAGGAAGGACGCGCCGGTGGCCACGCGACCGTGGCCGTGGTCAGCCCAGCGCCCGGCGAGCGGCGCGATCGCGGCCCCGGCCGCGCCGACGAGCGCGAACAGCCCGACGCCCAGCTGCGAGTAGTGGAACGGCGCGGAGGTGAGCACGAACGCGATCGTGGTCCAGAAGGCGCTGAAGACCGAGTAGAGCGCGGCCTGGTACAGCGCGCGGCGGCGCAGCGCCGGGTGGTCGCGGGCGAGCCGCAGCGTGGAGCGCAGCAGCTCTCCATAGTGGACGGATGTCTTCGGCGCGCGCCGCGGCAGGCTGAAGCGCAGTGCCACGGCGAGGATCGCCATCAGCCCGGCCGAGATCAGGAACACGACCCGCCAGGTCGTGACCTCGGCGAGCAGGCTCGCGGCGACACGGGAGAGCAGGATGCCGAACAGCAGTCCGCTCATCACGCGCCCGACGATGCGCCCGCGCACGGCGTCGGGCGTGAGGTCGGCCGTGAGCGGGATCAGGATCTGCACCACCACCGACGTCGAGCCGGCGATGAGCGACGCGATCAGCAGCACGGAGAACTGCGGCGCGAGGCCGGTGGCGACCAGTCCGGCGCACGCGATGGCCAGCAGCAGTGACACCAGGCTGCGGTTCTCCACGCGGTCGCCGAGCGGGACGATCAGGAGCATGCCCGCCGCGTAGCCGATCTGAGTGGCGGTGACCACACCGCCGGCCGCGGCTTCGCCGACACCGAACGTGGTGCGCAGCTCATTGAGCAACGGCTGCGCGTAGTAGAGATTCGCGACCGTCAGTCCACAAGAGACGGCGAGCAGCAGGACGAGCCACGAGGGTGGCGCCTGCTGAGGCGCCGGGGGTGACGTGGTCTCGGCTTCGGGCTGGGCCACGGGCACCTCGTTCTCGACAACCGGAACAACCGGTTCCCCAGTCTAACAGCCGGTAACCGGCGTCCGGGGTGATCTGCACGACCCGGAAGCGCTTGTGCGCCGCCGGTTTCCGCCCGGCGTGTCCGGGTTACCCGGAGCCCGCTCCGGCCACAGTGGACAGTGGTCCGAGCGGGCCGGGCCATCCGCCGCGGCCGCGCGCGTGCGGACGCGGGTATGGCGGTGGGGTGAGGGGGCCGAGTTGCCGGTGGCCCGTCGGCTGTCGCGCCTGCTGGTCGGCGCCGGGCTGCTGGGCGGGAGCCGAGGGCAGCCTCGGGTCCGCTGCGGTCATTCGCGAGCGGGCAGTGGGGTGGGCAGGGGCCGAGTCGCCGACGGCCTGCGCGACCGCGTCGGAGCATGCTCACGAAGGGGATCGCGGGCCGTGCCACACCGGCGTCAAGCAGGGCGGTACGCCCTCGTCGACCGGACAAAACGGTGAAGGCCGCCCCTCCGGCCGGAGGGGCGGCCTTCACCGCGTGGTGAATCAGGCGAGCGCCGCGTCCATCGTGATCGTGGTGCCGGCGAGGGCCTTGGAGACCGGGCAGGTCTTCTCGGCGGTCTCGGCCAGCTCCGCGAACTGCTCCGGCGTCACGCCGTCGAGCTTCGCGCGCAGGGTGATGGCGATCCCGCTGATCTCGAAGCCGCCGCCCTGAGCCGGGCCGAGTGTGACCTCGGCGGAGACGTCGATGGACTCCGCCTGGAGCTTCTGCGACTCCAGCACGCCCGAGAGGTTCATCGCGAGGCAAGAGGAGTGCGCGGCGGCGATGAGCTCTTCGGGGCTGGTCTGGCCGTCGGGGTTGCCCGAGCGGGTGGGGAAGGACACCTCGAACGTGCCGGCGTTGGACGAGTCGAGCGTGACCTCCCCCTTGCCCTTCTGCAGTCCGCCGGTCCAGTGGGTCGTCGCGTCGCGGCTGGGCACAACTGCCTCCTCGGTGCCGGATCCTCCGGGGTGGGGGATCGCTGTGGTACGTCTGTCCATCAACATAGTGCGCGATCAGATTGCGCGCAACCTAACTGACAAAAAAAGATTGCCCGGTGCGGAAGGCTGCACCTCGTGACCACACCACCGGAACGCCCCGAGCCGCCCATGGACGCCGACGAGCGCACCCAGCTCACCGGTTTCCTCGACTTCCTGCGCGCGAGCGTCGTGTGGAAGTGCGGCGGGCTCACCGACGAGCAGGCCCGCCGCCGCCACCTGCCTAGCGAGCTGACCACCATCGCCGGCCTGCTCGGGCACCTCACGCTCGTGGAGAACTACTGGTTCCGCGTGGTGCTCGACGGTCAGCCCGACGAGTGGGAAGAGGCCCTGGAGCTCGACCGCGACGCCGAGTTCCGGGCGGCGCTCGCTACCCCGATCGAGCAGCTCGTGGCCGCCTACGAAGCGGAGACCGCGCGCTGCCGCGAGGTCGTGGCGGCGCGCGAGTTCACCGACACCGTGCTCCACAAAGGCGAACGGCAGCTGAACGTGCGCTGGGTCGTGACGCACATGATCGAGGAGACCGCCCGCCACCTCGGCCACCTCGACCTGCTGCGCGAGCTGACCGACGGTCTCACCGGCGAGTGAGCTTCTTCGGCGGCAACGGGACGAACCCGCTGGTGCGCTTCACATACGTCGCGTAACCCGGCCGCGTGCGCGCCATGCTCTTCTCCAGCATCGGCTTCCCGCTGCCGCGCGCGAGGGTGAACGTCATGGCGATCGGCGAGAGGATCGTCGCCGCGCCGGGCCACGTCGAGCACGCCAGCAGGTACAGGCCCCACCAGACGCAGGCGTCGCCGAAGTAGTTCGGGTGCCGCGTGTAGCGCCACAGCCCGGTGTCGAGCACCTTGCCGCGGTTGTCCGGGTCCGCGCGGAACCGGCTCAGCTGGGCGTCGCCGACGGACTCGAAGGTGAAGCCGAGCACCCACACCGCCACGCCGATCCAGCCGAGCACACCGAGGCCGGTGCCGTACATCGCGAACTGCACCGGCAGCGAGACGAACCACAGGATCACGGCCTGCACGAGGTAGACCCGGACGAAGATCCGCGCGCCCGGGTTGTCGCCGGCGCGTTCGACCATCCGCTGGTAGCGCGGGTCCTCGCCGCCGCCGCGGTTGCGCAGGTGCAGGTGGACGGCGAGCCGCACACCCCACACGACCGTGAGCGCGGCCGTGACCAGCCGCAGCACAAGTGGTCCGCTGCCCAGCGGGAACGCGACCACGGCGACCAGGGCGAAACCGAGTCCCCAGAACGTGTCGATGGTGTCGTAGCGGCCCCGCAGCCGGGCGATCCCGAACGTCACCGTCACCGCCACCAGCACCACGCCGGCGGTGATCGCGACGAGCGGGCCGAGGCCGATCACGCCCACTCCCGCGTGGGCGGCAGCCCGTTTTCGCCGGTTTCGGTGGGCCGCACGGCCAGGATCTGGTCCACGCCCATGCGGTTCTCCTCGAACGCCAGCGCGCCGCCCACGAGGTAGAGCCGCCACACGCGGGCCTCGGCCTCGCCGACCAGCGCGACGGCCTCGGCCCAGTGGAACTCCAGGGTCTCGGCCCATTCACGCACGGTCGTCACGTAATGCTCCCGCAGCGCGTGCACGTCGCGGATCTCGAACCCGGCTGTCTCGAGGTGGCCGAGCGTGCGGCTCAGGGGCCGCATCGTCATGTCGGGGGCGATGTAGCGCTCGATGAACGCGCCACCGCCGGGCGCGACCGCCCCGCGCGACATCTGCTGCAGCACGAGCCGCCCGGCCGGGTTCAGCATGCGGAACAGCGTATTCGCGTACGTCGGATAGTTCTCTTCACCGACGTGCTCGCCCATCTCTACGGACGCGACGGCGTCGAACGGCTCGCCCGTCAGCTCCCGGTAGTCCTGCTGCCGCACCTCGACGCGGTCTTCGAGGTCGTGCTGGGCCAGGCGCCCCCGCACGTGCTGCACCTGCTGGGCCGACAGCGTCACGCCCACCGCGTGCACGCCGTGGTGCTTGGCCGCGTGCACCAGCAGCGAACCCCAGCCGCAGCCCACGTCGAGCAGCCGCATGCCTGGGCGCAGGCCGAGCTTGCGGCAGATCAGCTCCAGCTTGTCGTGCTGCGCCTGCGCGAGGCCGTAGCCGGGTTCCTCCGACGTCCGGTACCCCGACGAGTAGGCCATCGAGTCGTCGAGCAGCAGCTGGTAGAAGGCGTTGGACAGGTCGTAGTGGTGGGCGATGGCCGACCGGTCGCGCCGCAGGCTGTGCAGCACGCCGGTCAGCCTCGCCTCCTCCGCGGGCGGTTTCGGCGGCAGGCCCAGCACGCCCAGGCGCGCGGCTAGCCCGGCCGCGCCGGCCCAGTCCCGCGGGGCGAGCTGTACCCTCCTCAGCTCGCCCGAACGAGTCAGCGCCCAGATCCGCCGAAACCCCTCGGCGAGGTCTCCTTCCACGTCGAGGTCACCCGACACGTAGGCGCGCGCCAGGCCCAGCTCGCCCCGTGCGTAGAGCAGCCGGCGCAGCGCGCGGCGGTTCTTCAGGACGACGGTCGGGCCCTCGGGGCCCACGCGCTCGCCGTCCCACGTGCGGACGGCGATGGGCAGCGGCGCGCCGAGAAGGCGTTCGACGAAGGTGGCCAAGCGGTTCGCGGTGCTGTTCGGCATACCCGGGGTTCGAAACCCCCGGCCGCGGGGATGGGTCCCGATCCCCACCAATCCACAGTGGCACCGGTCCCGAATCCCTGCCGTGCACCAGACAACGGGACACCACCCCCACCGACACCGCATCGCTGTCATCGGCAGCGGGGTCGCCGGCCTCACCGCCGCATACCTGCTGCAGCGCGGCCACGAGGTGCTGCTGTTCGAAGCCGACCCCCGGCTCGGCGGGCACGCCCACACCCACGACTTGCCCAGCGCCCACGGCGGCACGATCGGCGTGGACACCGGCTTCATCGTCCACAACGAACGCACGTACGCCACGCTGCTGCGCCTGTTCGGCGAGCTCGGCGTGCGCACCCGCGAGAGCGAGATGTCGATGAGCATCCGCTGCGACGGGTGCGGCCTCGAGTACGCCGGCGCCAAGGGCGTGCGCGGGCTGTTCGCGCAGCGGCGCAACGCCACCGACCACCGCTACCTGCGCATGCTCACCGAGGTCAAGCGCTTCCACCGGCACGCGGCGCGGCTGCTGCAGCGCGAGGACGCCGGCGACGTGGGCCTCGGCGCGTTCCTCGCGATCGGCGGGTACTCGCGCTACTTCGTGGACCACTTCGTGCTGCCGCTCGTGTCCACCGTCTGGTCGGCCGACCGCACCGACACGCTGAAGTATCCGGCGCGCTACCTGTTCGAGTTCCTGCGCAACCACGGGATGCTGACGGTGAAGAACTCGCCGGCGTGGCGGACGGTCGAGGGCGGCTCGCGCGAGTACGTGGAGCTGGCCGCGAAGCAGCTCACCGCCGTGCACCTGTCCACGCCGGTGCGCTCGGTGCGGCGAACCGCGCGCGGCATCGAGATCCGCGACGACGCCGACACCCGCTACCGGGTCGACCGGGTCGTGGTCGCCACCCACGCCGACCAGGCGCTGCGGCTGCTGGCCGACCCGACGCCCGCCGAGCGCGAGGTGCTCGGCGCGTTCCGCTACTCCCACAACGACGCCTGGTTGCACACCGACACGAGCGTGCTGCCGTCCGCCGAGGCCGCCCGGTCCGGCTGGAACTACCGCACGCCCGTGTGCGGCGCCGGCAGCGACGCCGTGCAGGTGAGCTACGACATGAACCGCCTGATGCGCCTCGAGGAGCCCGCTGGCTACGTCGTCACGCTCAACCCGCGGGACGAGCCCGACGCTTCGTCCGTCGTCGCGAAAATGACGTACGAGCATCCCGTCTACACGCCGGAATCTGTTGCCGCGCAACGGAAACTCGCCGCGTTGAACGACGGGGTCATCGCCTACGCCGGCGCCTACCACGGCTGGGGGTTCCACGAGGACGGCTGCTCGTCGGGCGTCCGCGCGGCCGCGAGCTTCGGGGTGGACTGGTGACCGCCGCGCTGTACGACGCCACAGTCGGCCACGTGCGCCTCGCGGATCCGCCGTACGCGTTCGTGCACAAGCTGTACCTGTGGTTCACCGACCTCGACTCGCCGGCGCGGCTGCCGTGGTGGCTGCGGCCGTTCGCGACCTTCGACGGCCGCGACCACTTCGAGCCCGGCGACGCGGGCGACATCCGGTCCAAACTGGACCGCTGGCTGGCCCGCCTCGGGGTGGACCTGCGCGGCGGGCCGGTGACGATGCTCGCGGCGGCGCGCGTGCTGGGGTACGTGTTCAACCCGATCACCGTCTACTGGTGCCACACGCCGGACGGCGCGCTCGAGTGCGTCGTCGCGGAAGTCCACAACACCTACGGCGGGCGGCACGCGTACCTGCTGCGCCCCGATGCGGCGGGTGAGTCCCGCGCGGAGAAGGAGTTCTACGTGTCGCCGTTCCAGGAGATGACGGGGGAGTACCGCATGCGCCTGCCGCGGCCGGATGCGCTGCTCGACCTCACCGTCGCGTTGCATCAAGGCGCGAAGACGCCGTTGCTCGCTACGCTGCGAGGAGTCCGCAGGCCGGCCGGCGCGCGTTCGCTCGCGCGGCTCGTGCTCGGCCGGCCTCTGCAGCCGCAGCGCGTGGCCGCGCTGATCCGCCGCCACGGCGTCGCGTTGTGGCTGCGCAAGGCCCCGGTGGCCACCCGGACCCCGCAGAACTCGTCAGGAGCGCGCCATGGATGAGACCGCCCGCCCGCGCCCGGTCGCGGCCGTGCCGGTGGGCGCCGAGCACGCGGCGCCCACGGCAGAGGACCTCATGGCCCAGGTCGCCAAGGGCGACGAGCGGGCGTTCGAGCTGCTCTACGACCAGCTCGCGGGACCGGTCTACGGCCTCGTGCGGCGGATCGTGCGCGACTCGGCCCAGTCCGAGGAGGTGACGCAGGAGGTGCTCGTCGAGCTCTGGAGGACCGCCACGCGCTACTCGCCCGAGAAGGGCAGCGCGCTCAACTGGGCGATGACGCTGGCGCACCGCCGCGCCGTCGACCGGGTGCGCTCCGCGCGGGCCGGCACCGAACGCGAGCAGAAGGCGACGTTCGAGGCTGCGCGCGGCCGGCCGTTCGACGAGGTGGCCGAGTCGGTCACCGCCCGGCTGGAGCGCTCGCAGGTGCGCCGCTGCCTCAGGTCGCTCACGGAGCTGCAGCGCGAGTCGGTGCTCCTGGCGTACTACCAGGGCTACACCTACCGCGAGGTCTCCGACGTGCTGGCGACTCCGCAGGGGACGATCAAGACGAGGGTGCGCGACGGGCTGATCCGGCTGCGCGACTGCCTGGGGGTGACCGCGTGAACTCGCCGGAGATGCACACGTTGACCGGTGCCTATGCGCTCGACGCCCTGTCGGACACCGAGCGCGCCCTGTTCCGCCGGCACCTCGAACAATGCGCGGCCTGCGCGCAGGAGGTCCGCGAGCTGCGGGCCACCGCGGGCCGGCTCGGCGCGGCGATGGCCGAGGAGCCGCCCGCGTCGCTGAAGGCGCGCGTGGTCGCCGAGATGCGCTCGACGCCGCAGCTGCCGCCGTTGTCCGGGCCCGAACCGGGGGAGCGTTCGCGCGGCCGCCGCCGCTGGCCGCTGATCCTGGCCACGGCGGCCGCGGTGGTGGGTCTCGCGCTCGCCGGCGTGTTCGGCGGGCTCGCCGCGACCACGCAGGGGCGCCTCGATGCGGCGCAGTCGCAGCTGGACCAGGCGCGCGTGCGCTACCAGCCCGTCGCGGAGATCCTGGCCGCACCGGACGCGCAGGCGATCCACGGCACCGCGCCCGGCGGGGGCGGGGGCACGGTGGTGGTGTCGAAGCGGCTCGACCGCATGATGTTCATGGAGTCGGACCTGCCGCCGTATCCCGCGGGGCACGTCTACCAGGCGTGGCTGATGGGCCCGAACCTCGCGCCGCGCCCGGCCGGCCTGCTGCCGGGCGGACCCGCGGGGTCTCTGGTGGTGGCCGACGGGCTGGCCGGCGCGGACCAGTTCGCGATCAGCGTGGAACAGGCCGGCGGCTCGCCCACCGGAAAGCCTTCGGACGACGTGGTTCTCGTGATGTCGATGCCGGCCTGATCTGGTGCTGCCGCTGCGGTGACACTGCCGAGAGCGGCGGTACCGGTTTCCCGCCGGTGCCGCCGTTTCCGTGTTTCTCCGTTGCCATAGCAGACGGGTGGATCACGGGGCGACCGGGTTCCCGGCCTTGCGCGCTGGTTCGCGTTGTGGCAAAACACCTTTGCCGCACACGGCGTGGCTACTGGATTAGAACCTGCCTGGTGCCTACCGTCCTGCTCTAGCGCCGGTGGTTGACATAACTCTCATTCTCAGGTTGAGGGTCAGGGTTGCGGCCCCGGTGGGCAGCACGAGCACATCACGATCAGGAAGGCGGCCACGATGACGCCCCCGCACAACTACCTTGCGGTGATCAAGGTCGTCGGCATCGGCGGCGGCGGCGTGAACGCCGTGAACCGGATGATCGAGGTCGGCCTCAAGGGTGTCGAGTTCATCGCGGTGAACACCGACGCGCAAGCACTGCTCATGTCCGACGCCGACGTCAAGCTCGACATCGGCCGGGAACTGACCCGCGGTCTCGGTGCCGGCGCCGCCCCCGAGGTGGGGCAGAAGGCCGCCGAGGACCACCGCGAGGAGATCGAAGAGGTCATCAAGGGCGCCGACATGGTGTTCGTGACCGCCGGCGAGGGTGGTGGCACCGGCACCGGTGGCGCCCCCGTGGTCGCGCAGATCGCCCGCAAGCTGGGCGCGCTGACCATCGGCGTGGTGACCCGCCCGTTCACTTTCGAGGGTAAACGCCGCGGCAAGCAGGCCGAGGACGGGATCCAGTCGCTGCGCAACGAGTGCGACACGCTGATCGTGATCCCGAACGACCGGCTGCTGCAGCTCGGCGACATCGGCGTGTCCCTCATGGACGCGTTCCGCTCCGCAGACGAGGTGCTGCTGTCCGGTGTCCAGGGCATCACCGATCTGATCACCACGCCCGGTCTGATCAACCTCGACTTCGCCGACGTGAAGAGCGTGATGTCCGGCGCGGGGTCCGCGCTCATGGGCATCGGCTCGGCGCGCGGCGAGGGCCGCGCCATCCAGGCGGCGGAGAAGGCGATCAACTCGCCGCTGCTCGAGGCGTCGATGGACGGCGCCCACGGCGCGCTGCTGTCGATCGCGGGCGGCTCGGACCTGGGCCTGTTCGAGATCAACGAGGCCGCGTCGCTGGTGCAGGAGTCGGCGCACCCCGACGCCAACATCATCTTCGGCACGATCATCGACGACTCCCTCGGCGACGAGGTCCGTGTCACGGTGATCGCGGCCGGCTTCGACGCCGGCGCGCCCACGCACAAGAAGCTCGACCCGCCGGCGTTCGGCTCGCGTTCGGGCGGCACCACGGCGTCGGCCTCGGCCGGGCACGTGGGCGGCTCGCAGCCGCCCGCACCGCCGGGCGGCGCCACGCCGGTGCCGCCGGCGAGCAGCTCCGGCTACCCGGTGGCGCCGCCGCGCACCCAGCCGCCGCTGCCGCAGCCCGGCACCCCGCCGGGCGGCCTGCCCCAGCCGGGCGGCGGCTCGCGCGGCTACTCGCCGATCGGCTCCGGGCCCACGTCCGGCAGCCTGCCGAGCCGTCCGGCCACGGTGCACGACGACCCGTCGGACGACGAGGTCGACGTGCCGCCGTTCATGCGCCGGTAGGAACCCGTTCACCGCGAAGGCCACCTCGACCCGCCGTCGAGGTGGCCTTCGACGTGTTTTGGAAGGATGGCGGGGTGCGAGTACGACGAGTCGTGACGACCAGGGCGGGCGGGGCTTCCCGGCCGCCATACGACAGCTTCAACCTCGGCGACCACGTCGGGGACGAAGAGGGCAACGTCTTCGCGAACCGCAAGCGGCTGGCTTCCGAGCTCGGCCTCGCGGAGGAGCGGCTGGCGTGGATGGAGCAGGTGCACGGCCGCACGGCGACCGTGGTGGACGGCACCGAGACCCGGGCGGCGGAGGCCACCGACGCACTGGTGACGGACAAGCCGGGCGTCGCGCTCGTGGTCCTCGTCGCCGACTGCGTGCCCCTGTTGCTGGCCGACCCCGAGGCGGGCGTGGTGGCGGCGGTGCACGCCGGGCGCGTGGGCGCGCGGATCGGTGTGGTCCCGGCGGCGGTGGAGGCCATGCGCGGCCTCGGCGCCGAACCGGCCCGCATCGAGGCGCTGCTCGGCCCGGCGATCTGCGGCGCGTGTTACGAGGTGCCCGCCGACATGGCGGCCGACGTCGAGAAGCACGTGCCCGGCAGCGCCTGCAAGACCCGCCGGGGCACCACGGGGCTCGACCTGCGCGCCGGGCTGTGGCGTCAGCTGGCCGGGCTCGGCGTCGGGCGCATCGGCGTGGATCCGCGGTGCACGGCGGAGGACAAGACGCTCTTCAGCTACCGGCGCGACGGGACCACCGGCCGGATCGCCGGGATCACGTGGCTGGAGGCGGCATGACTTCACGATCGCCCCGGCCTGCTCGGGCCGCCGACCGGGTGCGGGTGTCCCGCGGAACACTGGAGGCGGCGTGACGAGTGGCGAGAGCGACGTGCGCCGCGAAGAGCTGGCGGCCTCGCTGGCCGCGATCGAGGACCGGATCGCCGCGGCCTGCGCGGCCGCCGGACGGGCGCGTGACGACGTGCGGTTGCTCGCGGTGACCAAGACGTTCCCGGCGTCCGACGCGGCGCTCCTGGTGGATCTGGGACTGCGTTACCTGGCCGAGAACCGTGACCAGGAGGCCGGCCCGAAGGCTTTGGAGGTCGGGCGGCTGCGCCCGGACGCCGCGCCGCGGTGGCACATGGTCGGCAGCCTCCAGCGCAACAAGGCGCGCTCGGTCGTGCGCTGGGCGGCGGAAGTCCAGTCGGTCGACTCGGTGCGCCTGGCCGACGCGCTGGGCCGCGCGGCCGACACCGCGCGTGAGGCGGGGGAGCGGTCCGATCCGCTCGACGTGTTGATCCAGGTGAGCCTCGACGGCGACCCGGCGCGGGGCGGCACCCCCCCGTCCGACGTCGCCGCGCTGGCCGACCACATCACTCACGTGGGGGAACTCAGGTTGCGTGGCGTGATGGCCGTCGCACCCCGGGAAGAGGATCCGGGCAGGGCCTTTGCCCTGCTTGCCCAGGTCTCGGACCGACTTCGCAAAGATCACCCGAATGCCGCGGAAGTCTCCGCCGGGATGAGCCATGATCTCGAACAGGCGATCACGCACGGCTCGACGTGTGTGCGTGTCGGAACCGCGCTGCTCGGTGGACGCGGTTTAGCCTCGCCGTAGGGAGTCCGCGTGGCCGTCACGTTTCGTGATCGGTCGGGTGGGGTAGCACGGTGCGGGAGCGGTTAGGGCTAGGGAGAGGCATGAGCGCGCTGCAGAAGCTGAAGGCCTACTTCGGGATGGTGCCCGCGGACGAGGACGGCTACGACGTCGAGGACGAGGACTACCGGCGTGACTACGACGACGAGTACGAGTCCTACGACGAGCCGCCGGCGCGGTCGCGCTCACGGTACCGTGAGGCCGATGACACGTACGACGAGCCCGCTCCGCGGGCCCGGTCACGATCGGTCACCGCTGCGGAACCGACCACGCACGGCGCTCTCGCCGTGGACCGCCAGCCCGAGCCCGTCGCCCGGCTGCGGCCGGTCACCGAGCCCGTGCGCGCGCCCGTCCGCGATCCGTTGAGCCGCATCACCACGCTGCACCCGACGAGCTACGTCGAGGCGCGCGCGATCGGCGAGCACTACCGCGAGGGTATCCCCGTGATCATCAACCTCACGGAGATGGAGAACGCGGACGCCAAGCGGCTCGTCGACTTCGCCGCGGGGCTCGCGTTCGCGCTCCGGGGGTCGATGGACAAGGTCACCAACAAGGTGTTCCTTCTCTCACCGCCGGATGTCGACGTGACCGCCGAGGATCGCCGGCGGATCGCCGAGGGCGGACTTTTCCTGCGCGGCTGAAGTGCGGCTGAAGCCCGGCGGACCGCTGGGCGCAGCCAGACGTGATTTTGTCGACTCGGCGCCACGCCGGGGCCGCTGGCTGCGACTTCCCCCGGCGTCCCCCGCTAGAGTGGTCGAGTGAATGCTGTGTGGCTGGTGGTCTGGTACGTGCTGTTCGCCTTCTGGCTTCTGTTGACGGCGCGTATCGTGATCGAGCTCGTGCGGACCTTCGCACGAGAGTGGCGTCCCGCCGGAGGGGTTGCGGTCACGCTCGAGACCATCTACACAGTGACCGACCCGCCGGTTCGTCTGTTCAGACGAATGATCCCGATGGTTCGGATCGGCGGGATGGGACTGGACTTATCGATTATGGTGCTGCTGTTGGTTGTGTTCTTCGCGATGCAACTGGCAACTCCCAGGTGATCGGGGAAACTTGGGTGGACCCTGCAGGCCATGGAGTGCGTGAGGTGATCTGATGTCGTTGACCCCCGCTGACGTGCATAACGTCGCGTTCAGCAAGCCGCCCATCGGCAAGAGGGGCTACAACGAGGACGAGGTGGACGCGTTCCTCGACCTGGTGGAGACCGAGCTTGCCCGGTTGATCGAGGACAACAACGAGCTGCGCCAGCAGGTCGAACAGCTCGACAACGAGCTGGAGTCGACCCGTAGCGAGCTCGAGAACGCGAAGGTGAGCGGCCCTCCGCCAGGGAGGGACGAGCCGTCCCGCCGCCTGGCGCCCGTGCCGCCGCCGGCCTCGGCGATGGAGCAGACGCAGGCGCACTCGATGGTCGCCGACAGTGGTGAGCCGAACGTGCAGGCCGCCAAGGTCCTCGGCCTCGCCCAGGAGATGGCCGACCGGCTGACCGCCGAGGCGAAGACCGAGTCCGACGGCATGCTGGCGGAGGCGCGGACCAAGTCCGAGCAGCTGCTTTCCGACGCCAGGGCGAAGTCCGACTCGATGGTCAACGAGGCGCGCACCCGCGCCGAGACCATGCTGAACGACGCGCGCACGCGCGCCGAGACGCTGGAGCGCCAGGCGCGCGACAAGGCGACCACCATGGAACGTGAGTCGCAGCGCAAGTACACCGAGACGATGAACAACCTGAACGCCGAGAAGGGTTCGCTGGGCAAGAAGATCGAAGAGCTGCGCACCATCGAGCGCGAGTACCGCACTCGCCTGCGCGGCTTCCTCGAGTCCCAGCTGCGCGAACTCGACGATCGCGGCTCCGCGGCTCCGGCCTCGGCGTCGTCGAACTCGGGCCAGTCCTCCGGCTCCAACAGCGGCCAGGGCTACTCCTTCGGCCCTCGCGCCGAAGCCGGCTGAGGGTCTTCTTCGCCGCCCGTCTGAGTCTCTGACTTGTTGACGCCCCGCCGGATCCCAGCCACCTGGGATCCGGCGGGGCTTCGTCATGCGCGTCGACGGGCCGGTCGTCCTGCGGTTTCCGCAGTTTCGGTAGTCGGGCAGTGGCAATTCGTGATCGGCGTTTTCGACAGCCCCGGAATGACCCTGCGCATTCGGTGATGGAATGCGCACGGAATGTCGCGGGCGTGAATTCCGGGGTGGGCTTTCGGGCCGGGAAACTGCCCGTTCGGGCTGACCTTGATCAGCAGTTCTTCGGGGTGACCTGGCGATTTTCCGGTCTCGCTTCGCCGTGGTGCGCACGGAGTGCGCCGGCTTGCTCGCGCTGTGCGAGACCGGTGTGCGCCCGGTCCGCTTCGGCGGCCGCGACGCGCCCGGGGCCCGACCCGACTTTCGTGACCTGAGGCTCCCCCCCCGCCGCGCATCCCCGACGCGCCAGACGCGCGAGAGCCGAGGCTCGTTGGGCGTGGCCGGGTGGAGTGGTCCGCCTCGGGCGGTGCGCCCGGCCCGGGTGGCTTCGCGTCGCGGCCGAGTTGTGCGCGCCGGATCAGTGGGAGCCGGGTCGGCTGGGTGAGGGCGGTGGCACACGCTCGGTGGTCGTGGGTGCGGCGGACGCGCGAGAGCTGTGGTTCGTTGGGGGCGTGGCCGGGTGAGGTGATCGGGTCGGCTGGGTCGGGTGGTGCGCCCGGCCCGGGTGGCTTCGCGTCGCGGCCGACTCGTGAGCGCCGCATCGGTGGGAGCGAGTCGGCTGGATGAGCGCGGTGGCACACACTCGGTGGTCCTCGGTGCAGCGGACGCGCGAGAGCTGCGGTTCGTCGGGCGAGTGGCTGGTGCGACGGGGTCAGGTGGTGCGCCCGACGCGGCTGGTGTCGCTGCCGTCGCAGCCGACTCGTGAGGGCCGGGCCGGTGGGGGCGGGTCGGCTGGGCGAGCGCGGTGGCACACGCTCGATGGTCCTGAGTGCGGCGGACGCGCGAGAGCTGTGGTCGTTGCGGCGTGGCCGGATGGTTGATCGGGTGAGCTGGGTCGGATGTGCGCGCGACTCGGCTGGTGTCGCCGCCGTCGCGGCCGACTGGTGAGGACCGGAGCAGATCGCGACCGGCATCTCCCACATGCTCGCCCTGGCGGAGAAGTCGGGAGCGTGGCGGGTGCGGTGCCACTGCCGCGGGGCGATCGACCGCGTGGCGTCGACCCGGCGGAAGCGACCGCGCAACCAGGTGGAACCAAGCCTGCCCGGTCAGTTCGTGGTGTCGGGGTTCGGTGGTTTGTGCGGTTCGGCGCACTGATCGACCGCCTGGCGACTGAGCGGTCGTCGCTGAGGGTGGTGTGGATCTTGCGGGTCGGCGCGACGACGGGGTGGCCACGGTATGCAGCCGGTGCGGTACCCGGCGTGGGCGGGTCGTGACCCGGGATCCGGGTTTCGCGTGCTGTAATTCAGCGTGCTCTACATCGTCCTCGTTCTGGTGCTGGCGGCGCTCGCGCTGCTCGTCACGGCGCTCATCACGGCAAGCTCGCTGTGGGCGTGGGTCTCGATCGGCTTGTCGGTGCTCGCCGGGCTGATCCTGCTCGTGGACTGGCTGCGGCGGCGCAACCGCGCCGAGCCGGGCGGGGCCGAGCCGGCCGTCGAGGACGCCGGAGCGGGCGAGAAGGCCGCCGAGGTCGAGGATTTCGATGCCGAGCAGACCGCCCTGCTGCCTTCGAGGGGCGAGCTCGGCAACCCGGCGGACGTGCCCGAGCCCGTGATCGAGGCGGCACCCGAGGCGGAGTCCGAAACCGCGCCCGCGCCTCAGTCGGCCGAAGCCGCCGCGGACACCTCCACCGAGACCGCGACCAGTGCGAAGGCCGAGACCGCGACCGCCAACGCCGCGACGGCCGAAACCGCGGCAACCGCGACCGCGGCCGCCGCCGAAAAGGCGCCGCCCGTCCGCGAAACACCGCCCGCCGAGGAAGACACGAGCGCGGAGGACCTCGCGGTCGTCAAGGAGCTCGAGGACGAGGTCGTGGTGGTCGACGAGCACCCCCGCTACCACCTCGTCGACTGCCCCTGGCTCTCCGGCCGCGACACCATCCCCATCGGCGTCGGCGAGGCGCGCCAGCTCGGCTTCACCCCGTGCGCGCGCTGCGGCCCCGACGCCGTCCTCGCCGCCGCGCACCGCTGACCCCGGCCGCGCCGCTAGATCCCCAGGATCTCGCCCAGCGCGGCGCTCCCTTCAGGAGTCAGCCGGACCGCGCGGTGGGCCTGCGTGCGGCGACGCAGCCAGCCGGCGTCCAACAGCCGCTCGGCCACAGCCGCACCGAGAGCACCGGCCAGGTGGTGCCGCTGTTCGCTCCAATCCAGACAGAAGCGCAGCAACGGCCGCCGCGCCGAGGAAGCCGCCTCGAGGTCGACGCCCAACGAAGCGAACACCGCCGAGGCCGCGGGCCCCAACGCGTACGGATGATCCTGCAGCTGAGCCGAAATCCGGTCACCCGGCCGCCGCGCAGTGGTCGGGTCACCGTCCACAGTGATCAGTGCGCCGCGCGAAACCAGAGCCGCGGTGATGGCGACGCCCAGGCGGCCGGCGACGTGGTCGTAGCAAGTCCGCGCCGAGCGCAACGCGGCCGCGCGCGTGCCTTCGCGCAGCGAACGGACCGGTCGCGGCGGGGAGAACCGCGCCAACGTCTCCAGCACCTCCGGGGCCGGGCCGGCGAGGCGGTAGAAGCGGTGCCGCCCGGAGCGTTCGGCGGTGACGAGCCCAGCGTCCAGCAGCTTGGCCAGGTGGGAACTGGCGCCCTGCGCCGAAAGACCCGCCTCGGCAGCCAGCACCGACGCGGCCAGCGCGCGGCCGTCGCCCAGGGCGAGCAGCACGCGCACCCGCGCCGGGTCGGCGAAGAGGGCCGCGGTCGCGGCGATGTCGGCGTCTCCGTCCACGACCTCCAGGGTGCACCCGCGACACTTCCACCGCGACGGAAGCGTCCGCGAAGTGCACTGGGGAGCATGAGACCGGCGCTCCTGATCACCCTGTGCACCGGGATGTTCCTGGTGCAGCTCGACGTCACCGTCGTCAACGTCGCCCTCCCCACCCTCGGCGAGCAGCTCCACGCAGGACTCACCGCACTGCAATGGGTCGTCGACGGCTACTCCGTGGTCCTCGCCGCGCTGCTGCTCGTGGGCGGGGCGCTCGGCGACGTCCTCGGCCACCGCGGGGTGGTGCTCACAGGGCTGGTGGGGTTCGGCGCCGCGTCCGCCGCGTGCGGGTTCGCCCGGTCCGCGTCCTGGCTGATCGCGGCGCGGGCCGGCCAGGGGATCGGCGCCGCGCTGCTGCTGCCCGGCACGCTCGCCGTGATCAACCGAAGCTGCCCGGATCCGAGCAGCAGAGCCCGCGCACTCGGCGTCTGGGCCGGCGTGTCAGCGCTCGCCTTGCCCGCCGGCCCGCTGCTCGGCGGGGCGCTCGTCTCCCTCGCCGGCTGGCGGTCCGTCTTCCTGCTCAACGTGCCGATCGTCGTGGCAGCGGCGCTCGCCGTCCGAAAGATGGTCGAACCCGGTGCCCGCGCAGCCGGCCGCGTCGACGTGCCCGGCGCCGCCACGGCCGCCCTCGCCCTCGGCGCCGGCGTCTACGCTGTCATCGGCCACCGGCCCGTCGCCGCCGTCATCGCCGTGGCAGCGGCCGCGACCTTCCTCGTCATCGAGCACCGCTCCGCCGACCCGATGCTGCCCTTGGCCCTGCTCGAATCCCGCCGCACCGCCGGCGCCACCATCGTCTCCGCCGCCATGAACTTCGTCGGCCTCGGCACGGTCCTCGTCTTCACTCTTTACCTGCAGAGGGTGCTGCACCTGACACCGATCGACGCAGGACTCGCCCTGCTCCCGCTCTTCCTGCCCCTCGTCCTGCTCGGCCCGCTCAGCGGCCGCCTCACCGCGAAACTCGGCCCCCGCCCGTCGATCATCGCCGGACTCCTTCTCGGCGCAGTCGGCCTCGGCGCACTCCTGCGCGTGGACACGGCAACTGCCTACCCCACCCTTCTGCCCGCGCTCCTCGGTCTCGGTGCCGGCATGGGCCTGCTCACCGCCGCCGTCGTCACGGCCGCCGTCACCGACGCGCCCCGCGACCGCGCGGGCGTCGCGGGCGGGATCAACAACGCCGCCCGCCAAGCCGCCGGAGCCCTCGGCGTCGCCGTTTTCGGCGCCGTCGCGGGAGATCCGGCGAACCACCCGGCCTTCGTCCACGGCCTCCACACCCTCGGCGTCGCCGCCGCCGCGCTGTGGCTCGCCGCGGCGGCCCTCGCCGCCGTGACGACCGGACCCCGGACCCGCGCCGGTGCGACTGGAGCAGGTTGACCCCCGAGGAGTCGGGGCACGTCTTGAGCTGGCTGGCTGTGCATGTTGTCCCTGATCCCTGACCTGTCACCTCTCTTGGCGTGGCTCTGCATCGTCCTCACGGTCTTGAACACGCCCAGTGCTGTGCTCTACTGGACCGCGTACGTCCGCGGCCGCCGCGCACACCGGTGACGACCGGACCCGGGCCACCGCAAACGCGGTTGCGCACCCGGGCTAACCTGGTACCAGCAAGGCGTCGATCCGGCCATCACCGGGGAGCCTCCGGAAGAACAGGGCGCACGCGTCCCCAGTAGACCCGGACGGGGCGGCCCGTCACAGCCGACGAACGAGTGGCCCGGCAGCGAGATCGCCGGGCAAGCGGGGTGGTACCGCGTGACGCGTGAGCGTCTCGTCCCCGTGTGGGTGACCGGTAGGCGCCGGTCGTCCGTACGCGAGCGACGAACGCAAGGAGCGCACCCCGATGTACCCGAAGGCCCAGCTCGACGGAGAGACCGGAGACACCGCGGTCCCGTCGCAGCCGTCGTTTCCCGCGCTGGAGCAGCGCGTGCTCGAGTACTGGGAGACGGACCGGACGTTCCAGGCCTCGATCGCCGCGCGCCCGGCCGGCGAGAACGGCGACAACGAGTACGTGTTCTACGACGGCCCGCCGTTCGCCAACGGCCTGCCGCACTACGGGCACCTGCTGACCGGGTACGTGAAGGACATCGTCCCGCGCTACCAGACGATGAAGGGCAAGCACGTCGACCGCCGGTTCGGCTGGGACACCCACGGCCTGCCCGCCGAGCTGGAGGCGATGCGCCAGCTGGGCATCACGGAGAAGGAAGAGATCGAGGCGATGGGGGTCGCCAAGTTCAACGAGGCCTCCCGCGAGTCCGTGCTGCGCTACACCAAGGAGTGGGAGGAGTACGTCACCCGCCAGGCGCGCTGGGTCGACTTCGACAACGACTACAAGACGCTCGACCTGCCCTACATGGAGTCGGTCATCTGGGCGTTCAAGCAGCTGTGGGACAAGGGGCTGGTGTATGAGGGCTACCGCGTGCTGCCCTACTGCTGGCGGGACGAGACGCCGTTGTCCAACCACGAGCTGCGCATGGACGACGACGTCTACCGCACCCGCCAGGACCCGGCCGTCACGGTCGGGTTCCGCTTGGATGGCAACGGGAACGAGCTCGACGGCACGTACCTGCTCATCTGGACGACCACGCCGTGGACGCTGCCCTCGAACCTCGCCACCGCCGTGCACCCCGAGGTGCGGTATGTGGTGGTGGAGAGCGAGAACTTCCCCGGCAAGCGGTTCCTGCTCGCCGAAGCCCGCGTCGGCGCGTACGCGCGCGAGCTCGGCGAAGAGCCGACGGTCGTGGCGCACTACACCGGCGCTCAGCTGCTCGGAAACCGTTACGCCCCACCGTTCCCGTACTTCCTCGGCCGCGAGAACGCGCACCGGGTCCTGTCGGCGGACTACGTCACGACCGAAGACGGCACCGGCGTCGTGCACATCGCGCCCGCCTACGGTGAAGAGGACAAGGTCGTCACCGACGCCGCGGGCATCACGCCGGCCACCCCGGTCGACGCGCGGGGCCGCTTCGACGCGACCGTGCCCGACTACGAGGGCCAGCAGGTGTTCGAGGCCAACCCGAACATCATCCGCGACCTCAAGAACGGCACGGGTTCCGCCGCCCAGCAGGGCCCGATCCTGCTGCGTCACGAGACCTACGAGCACCCGTACCCGCACTGCTGGCGCTGCCGCAACCCGCTGATCTACCGCGCGGTGTCGTCGTGGTTCGTCGCGGTGACGCAGTTCAAGGACCGTATGGTCGAGCTCAACCAGCAGATCACGTGGTACCCGGACAACGTCAAGGACGGCCAGTTCGGCAAGTGGCTGGAGAACGCCCGCGACTGGTCGATCTCCCGCAACCGCTACTGGGGTTCGCCGATCCCCGTGTGGCAGTCGGACGACCCGACTTACCCGCGCACGGACGTCTACGGCTCGCTCGACGAGCTGGAGCGCGATTTCGGCGTGCGCCTGGACAACCTGCACCGCCCGTACATCGACGAGCTGACCCGGCCCAACCCGGACGACCCGACCGGAAAGTCGACCATGCGCCGGGTACCGGAGGTGCTCGACGTGTGGTTCGACTCGGGTTCGATGCCCTACGCCCAGGTGCACTACCCGTTCGAGAACGCCGAGTGGTTCGAGCACCACTACCCGAGCGACTTCATCGTGGAGTACATCGGGCAGACGCGCGGCTGGTTCTACCTGCTGCACGTGCTCGCGACGGCGCTGTTCGACCGGCCCGCGTTCCGCACCTGCATCAGCCACGGCATCGTGCTCGGTTCCGACGGGCAGAAGATGTCGAAGTCGCTGCGGAACTACCCGGACGTGACCGAGGTGTTCGACCGCGACGGGTCCGACGCCATGCGGTGGTACCTCATGGCGTCCCCGATCCTGCGCGGCGGCAACCTCGTCGTCACCGACCGGGGCATCCGCGACGCCGTGCGCCAGGCCGTGCTGCCGCTGTGGAACTCGTACTACTTCCTCGCCCTCTACGCCAACGCCGAGGGCGTGGAAGGCCAGTGGCGGACGGATTCGACGCACCTGCTCGACCGGTACGTGCTCGCGAAGACCCACGAGCTCGTCACGGACGTCGAGTACGCGCTGGACAACTACGACATCGCCGGTGCGTGCCAGACCGTGCGCGACTTCCTCGAGGTGCTCACCAACTGGTACGTGCGCCGCTCGCGCGACCGCTTCTGGGCGGGTGACCAGGACGCGATAAACACGCTGCACACGGTGCTCGAGGTGACCTCCCGCGTCGTCGCGCCGCTGCTGCCGCTCACGACCGAGACGGTGTGGCGCGGCCTCACCGGCGGCCGGTCGGTGCACCTGACCGACTGGCCGAGCTCGCTCGACCTGCCGGCCGACGCGGCACTGGTCACGGCCATGGACCGCGTGCGGCAAGTGGCGTCGACGGCGCTCTCGCTGCGCAAGTCCAACAAGCTGCGTGTGCGGCTGCCGCTGGCGAAGCTGCTGGTCGCGGCGGAGGACGTGGAGGCGCTGCGCGAGTTCACCGACATCCTGCGCGACGAGGTGAACGTGAAGTCGGTGGAGCTGACCACTGACGTCGCGGCGCACGGCTCGTTCGAGGTCGCCGTGAACGCGCGGGCGGCCGGGCCACGGCTGGGCAAGGACGTGCAGAAGGTCATCAAGGCCGTGAAGGCCGGCGACTGGACCACGAACCCGGGCGGCGCCGTGGTGGCCGCCGGGGTCGAGCTGCTCGAAGGCGAGTACGAGCGGCGTCTCGTGGCGAAGGACGGCGGCGCGGCCGCCGAGCTGCCGGGCGGGAGCGGGCTGGTGCAGCTCGACACCGAGGTCACGGCGGATCTGGCCGACGAGGGCGTCGCCCGTGACCTGGTGCGCGTGGTGCAGCAGGCCCGCCGCGAGGCCGGCCTCGACGTGTCCGACCGTATCGCGCTCACGATCGAGGCGCCGGAGGAGGTCGTGGCCGCGGTGCGCAAGTTCGAGGAGTTCGTGGCCTCGGAAACGCTGGCGACCTCCGTGACCTACGGCGACGCTCCCGACGGCTTCGAGGGCACTGTCGGTGACGGTGTGAAGGTCTGCGCGGCGGTCGAGAAGGCGTAGCGAACCGGCCTTCCCGGCGTTGATCACGAATCGGCGTCGGGAAGGCCGCTTTCTCACCTGTACTGCGCCGATTGTCGCCAAGCCGACCACAGCCATGGCGGAAACTGTTGCTTGAGATGGTCGCGCGCACCTGGGTGTCCGCCTGCTTTTGGCCGGGTTGGTAACGCCCCTTGCCCGCCAGCGATGGGCAAGCTGGGCCGGGTGCGCGCACGCCGCACGGGCCTGGGGGGAGAGTCGCAAGTGAGTCCTGCCGGAAAGAGAGCCGTCCTCATCGGTGGCGCGGTCGTGATGGTCGCGATCGTCGCCGTGGCGGTGGTGCTGCTGACCGGCGGTTCGCCGGCGCCCGAGGCGGCGGCCGAGCCGACCGCGACCTCGGCCGCGGCGGGGCCGGTCGCCCCGGATCCGACGTCGGCAGCGCAGCTCTACCTGAAGGACGTCGCGGCCGAGCAGACCGACGAGGCCAGCCTGCTCACCGACAACCCGCACGACGCGGCCGCCGCACTGCGCGACGCCTGGTACACGCTCAAACCGACCGGGCTGCAGGCCAAGCTGGGCAAGGTGGCCGAGCCCGCCGCGGGCGCGGCCAAGACCACCGCCGCGTACACCCTGACCTGGGACCTCGGCCCCGGCCACGTCTGGTCGTACGACGGCAGCCTCGACCTCGTGCACTCCGGCGACAGCTGGCGCGTGCACTGGACCCCCGCCGCGCTGCACCCGAAGCTGCAGGCCGGGCAGCGGCTCGTGATCGCGACCGCGCCGGCCGACGAAGCCGTGGTGGTGGACCGCGACGGCAAGCCGGTGGTCATCAGCGGGCCGGGCGGCACACACCTCGATCCCGCCGCGAAGTTCCCGCTGCTGACGCAGGCGCTGACCGGGCAGGGCACTTCGTCGCCGTCCGACACCTTCGCGGTCCAGCGGGTCGACACCTCGGGCAAGGCGCTGGAGACGCTCTTCGGCAAGACCGAGAGCGGGCAGCAGGCGGTGAAGTCCACGGTGAGCATCTCCGTGCAGAACGCGGCCCAGGCGGCCGTCGACTCCTACCGCGGCAAGGCCGTGATCGTGGCGATCCAGCCGTCCAACGGCGGGGTGCTGGCGGTGGCGCAGAACGCCGCGGCGGGCACGAGCCCCTCGGCGCTGCACGGCCTGTACGCGCCGGGTTCGACGTTCAAGATCGCGACCGCGACGGCGGCACTGGAAGCCGGCATCGTCACGAAGGACTCGCAGGTGGCGTGCCCGCTCACGGCGCGGATCGGCACCCGCACGATCTCCAACGAGGGCTTCGACCTCGGCACCACCACGGTGCACCGCGCGTTCGCGCATTCGTGCAACACCTCCTTCGGCCAGCTCGCCTCGCAGCTGCCGCCGGACGCGCTCGCCGGCGCCGCGAGCCAGTACGGCCTCAACGCCGACTTCGACATCCCCGGCCTCACCACCGAGATGGGCAAGGTCGGTGCCGCCGGCAGCGCCGACGAGCAGGTGGAGGAGGGCATCGGCCAGGGCACGGTGCAGGTGAGTCCCTTCGGCGAGGCGGTGATGGCCGCGACGGTGGCCGCGGGCAAGGCGGTGACGCCGAAGCTGTGGCTGGACGCTTCGTCGGCCACGACTGTGAACGAGGGCTACCGAGCGCCGCCGGCGAGCGTGCTGGCCTCGGTGCGCGCGATGATGCGCGAGGTCGTCACGGGCGGCACCGCGACCGGCCTGGCGCGCTCGGGCACCGTGTACGGCAAGACCGGCACCGCGCAGTTCGGTGACGGCGCCGAGGCGCACGGCTGGTTCGTGGGCTACCGCGGCGACGTCGCGTTCTGCGTGTTCCTGGAGGGCGGCAACGACTCCGGCCCGGCCGTGACGCTCGGCGCGAAGTTCCTCGCCGGCGTGAAGTAGCGCTTCGGCGCCGGCCGAAGCGTCGGGCTCCTACGGTGGGGGCATGGAGACCGTCGCGCTGGCCGAGGTGGCCGCGGTGCTCGCCGACCCGAGCCGGGCGACGATGTGCCTCGCCTTGCTGGACGGGCGCGCCTGGACGATCGGGGAACTGGCCGCGGCGGCGCGGATCGCGGTGTCGACCGCCAGCGAACACGTCACCCGGCTGCACGACGCCGGGTTCGTCGCCCGGGTGAAGCAGGGCCGGCACGCGTACGTCCGCATTGCCGACCCGCGCGTGGCCGAGCTCGTCGAGCACCTGGCGCAGCACGCCGAGCATCGCGAACCGGTCGGGCTGAAGGCAACGCTGCGCACGCAGCGGCTGAGTTTCGCGCGCAGCTGCTACGACCACCTCGCGGGCACCGTCGGTGTGGCGCTGCGGGAGGGTTTGATCGCGAAGGGGATCGTCGACACCGGCGACGGCCTGACGCTGACCGCGGCCGGGCGCGAGGTGCTCGGCGAGCTCGGTGTCGCCGTGCCGGAGCGCGGGCGGCGCCCGCTGCTGCGCGACTGTCTGGATTGGACGGAGCGGCGCGACCACCTCGCCGGCGCCGTGCCCGCGGCGATCCTGGCGCGGGCCGTCGACGCGGGGTGGGTGACCCGGGACCGGCAGCGCGCGGTGCGGTTGAGGCCGGCCGGGGAGAATCCGTTCGCGGCGCTCGGTGTCGATCTGGCGACACTGGGTGGCAGCCGAGTGTCCTGCAGCGCCGTTGGTCATCCATCCGACCACAGTCACGGCGGGAATGGTTGCACGAATCGGTGAAGTCCGGTCGCGAGCCCGCCTGCCTTGGGCCGGATTGATAACACACCACTTGTCCGAGTTGTCCAGCGGTGCACGAACGAGTGAACGCCCCCGTCTCACTATTCTGGAAGCCCACGGCGACCGGGAGGGGCGGAGATGAACCAGCTTCCCCTGGTGCTCGGCGTCGGCGGAGTGGTGCTGCTCGCGTCGGTGGTCGCCGTGCGCGTGTCGATCCGGCTGGGCCTGCCCTCGCTGCTGCTGTACCTCGGCATCGGCGTGGCGTTGGGCGAATCGGGCATCGGTATCCAGTTCGACAACCCCGGCCTGACGCAGTCGCTCGGGCTCGCCGCGCTCGTCATGATCCTCACCGAAGGCGGGCTCACCACGCGGTGGCAGGCCGTGAAACCCTCGCTGGGGCCAGGGATCCTGCTGTCCACAGTGGCCGTGGTCGTGAGCATTGCGGTGACCGGCGCGGCGCTGCACTGGCTGCTCGGGCTCGACTGGCGGCTCGCGCTGCTGTGGGGTTCGGTGCTGGCGTCGACCGACGCGGCGGCGGTGTTCTCGGTGCTGCGTTCGGTGGGGCTGCGCCCGAAGCTCGTCGGCGCGCTGGAGCTGGAGTCCGGCGTCAACGACGCGCCCGCGTACATCGCGGTGATCGCGCTCGCGTCGGGTGCCACAGTGGACTGGACCCTGCCGCTGTTGGTTGTTTACGAGCTCGCCGCCGGGCTCGTCCTCGGCTTGCTGTTCGGCTGGCTGGGCGCGATGGCGCTGCGCCGGGCGGCGCTGCCGGCCACCGGCCTCTACCCGCTGGCGACGGTGGCCGTGTGCATCCTCGCGTACTCCTCCGGCCAGCTGGCCCACGCGTCCGGGCTGCTCGCTACGTACGTCGCGGGGCTGGTGCTGGGCAACTCCAAGCTGCCGCACCGCTCCGACACACTCTCGTTCGCCGAAGGCCTCGGCTGGCTCGCGCAGATCGGACTGTTCGTGCTGCTCGGGCTCTTCGCGTCGCCGAGCCGGCTGCTGGAGGCACTGGTGCCCGGCCTCGTCGCGGGCGCGGTGGTGCTGCTGCTCGCGCGGCCGCTGTCGGTGGTGATCTCGCTGCTGCCGTTCCGGCTGCCGTGGCGGGAGCAGACCTTCCTCTCGTGGGCGGGCCTGCGCGGAGCCGTGCCGATCGTGCTCGCGATGATCCCGCTCTCGCAGGGCCTGCCCGGCGCGCAACGGCTCGTCGACGCCGTGTTCGTGCTGGTCATCGTGCTCACGCTGCTGCAGGGGGCGACGCTCGGGCCGTTCGCGCGCGGGCTCGGGCTCACGAAGAGCGCCGAGGCCCAGGAGATCGAGGTCGACGCCGCCCCGCTCGACGAGCTCGGCGCCGAGCTGCTGCAGGTGCGCATCCGGAAGGGCTCGAAGCTGCACGGCGTGTACATCTCCGAGCTCGGCCTTCCGGCCGGCGCCACCGTGAGCCTGGTGGTCCGTCACGGCTCCGGGTTCACGCCGCAGAAGACCAGCCGCCTGCAGGAGGACGACCAGCTGCTGGTGGTCACCACTGCCGGGGTCCGCGACGCGACCGAGCGCCGGATCCGCGCTGTCGACCGGGCCGGGCGGCTCGCGCGCTGGCGCGGTGAGCTGGGCCGCTGAGTCACCGCAGCGAGGCGAGCACGGGCTCCAGGTTCCGCGGCGCGTGCCACAGCGGCAGCCGCAGGTGGGTCCGGAAGCCGTCGTAGACCGAAAACGCGGGCCCTGGCGCCAGTTTCACCCCGGCGACGAGGGCGCGCTGCGCCAGGCGCACGGCGTCTTCGCCGGTGTCGGCCCACAGTCCGGTACCGCCGGCCGGCGTCGTCCAGCGCCAGTGCGGGAACACGCGGCCGAGCACGTCCACAGTGGACTCCCAGCGCGCGGCGAGCAGAGCGCGCCGCGCCTCGCGGGCCTCCGCGACACGGCGCAGCAACCCGGCGGCCAGCAGCTGGTCGACGACCGAGCAGCCGAGGTCGATCGCCTTGCGAGCCTCGGTCAGCCGCGCGACCGTCGGCGCGTCCGCGCGGATCCACCCGATCCGCACGCCGCCCCAGAACAGCTTCGACGCGGTGCCGATGCTCACCAGCAGCTCCGGCGGCACGTGCGCGGCCAGCCCCGGTGCCGGTCCGCGGAACGCCAGGTCGGCGCTGCTGCGGTCCTCCACCGTGCGCAGGCCGGCGGCGGTGATCAGCTTCCCGAGCTCGCGCCGCGCGGGCGCGGGCATGCGCTCACCGGTCGGGTTGTGCACGGACGGCTGGCAGTACAGCAGCGCGGGGGAGCGGCGCAGCGCCGCTCGCAGCTGGTCGCGGTCGATCCCGTCGGCGGTCCAGCGGATGCCCCGCAGCCGGGTCCCGGCCCCGGCGAACGCTTCGAGCGCGCCGCGGTAGCTCGGTTCCTCGACCACGACCAGGTCGCCCGCCGTGACCAGCGTGTTCGCCACGAGCCACACGGCCTGCTGGGCGCCCGCGGTCACCAGGACCTGCTCCGGGGCGGTGGGCACGCCGTCGTCGGTGAGCAGCCGGGCGATCGTGGCCCGCAGCCGTGGGATGCCGGCGGGGAAGTAGCCGTCGGTGCCGAGGTAGGGCTCCAGGTCGGCGGGGCCGAGCGCGGCCAGCGCGTCCGCGGTCAGGGCCGAGCCGGGCAGGGCACCGCTCGACAGGTCGGCCGGGGCGGCCGAGCCGGTGAACGAAACGAGCCGGCCACCCGGCACGCCCGGGCCACCGGGCTGGCGCCGGCGCACCCGCGAACCGGAGCCGGCCTCGGCCGTGAGCCGCCCGCCGGCCGCCAGCTGGTCGTACGCCGAGGTCACCGTGCCCCGGGAGACGCCCAGCGCTCGCGCGAGCGGCCGTTGCGCGGGCAGGACCGCGGCTTCGGGCAGCACGGCGGAGTCGACCAGCTCGGCCAGTGTGGCGGCGAGCGCGGCGGGGAGCGTGGGGGCGCCGCCGCGCCAGGCGCCGAGCAGCCGAACCAGTTCGGCGGCCGTGACCCGGTGCATGGGCGCCTCCTTCACCAGCCAGTTTGGACCACTTCCGGCGAACTGGCCCAGCGGCCGCGCCCGGGCCGGGGCGACGATGGCGGACATGGCCACGGTCTGCCTCGTCGGCACCCTCGACACGAAACACGCCGAATACGACTGGCTGCGCACCCGCCTCGAAGTCGACGGCGTGCACACGCTGCTGGTGGACGCCGGTTCAGTCCGGTCGGACGGAGCCGACGTGCCGGCCGACGAGGTGGCCCGCGCCGCGGGCGTCGACCTCGCTTCGCTCTCCCGCGATCGCGGGCAAGCCGTGGAGACGATGGCGCGCGGTGCGGCGGTGACCGTCCGGCGGCTGTTCGACGAGGGCCGCGTCGACGCCGTCCTGGCGGTCGGCGGCTCGGGCGGGTCCTCGATCGCGGCGGCGGTGATGCGCGAGCTGCCGGTGGGCGTGCCGAAGCTGCTGGTCTCCACCATGGCGTCCGGCGACGTCCGCCCGTACGTGGGCGAGACCGACGTGACGCTGATGTACTCCGTGGTCGACATCGCGGGGCTCAACGCGGTGTCGAAGACCGTGCTGGGCAACGCGGCGGCCGCGATCGCCGCCATGGCCCGCCACCACGACACCGGCCGCGAAACCACCGATCGGCCCGTGGTCGCGGTGACGATGTTCGGCGTCACCACACCCGCCGCCGACGAGGCCCGCGCCGAGCTGGAACAGCTCGGCTACGAGGTGCTCGTGTTCCACGCGACCGGCTCCGGCGGCCGCGCGATGGAGAAGCTCGTGACCGACGGCCTGCTCGCCGGTGTCCTCGACCTGACCACGACGGAGCTGGCCGACGAGCTCGTCGGCGGCGTGCTCTCCGCGGGCCCGCACCGGCTGGAGGCGGCCGGGCGCGCGGGCCTGCCGCAGGTCGTCAGCGTCGGCGCGCTCGACATGGTCAACTTCGGCCCGGCCGACACCGTGCCCGAGCGGTTCGCGGACCGGAACCTGCTGGTGCACAACCCGACCGTCACGCTGATGCGGACGACCCCGGAGGAGTCCGCTCGGCTGGGCACGCTGCTCGGACGCAAACTCCGGGCGGCGCAAGGGCCCGTCTCGGTGTTCCTGCCGCTCGGCGGAGTGTCCGCTGTGGACGTTCCGGACGGCCCGTTCCACGACCCGGCGGCCGACGCCGAGCTGTTCGCCCACCTCACGGAAGCGCTGTCCGGTGGCACGGCGACCGTGACACGGCGCGAAGAAGCCATCAACGACGCCGGGTTCGGTGCGGCCGCCGCGCGGGAACTGCACCGGCTCATCGGGGAAGGGAGGTCCTGACGTGGACCGCGAACGAGCGCTCGCCCGGCTCACCGCCGCGGTGGCCGAAGGCCGGCCTGTGATCGGTGGCGGCGCGGGCACCGGCCTGTCCGCCAAGGCCGCCGAGGCGGGCGGCATCGACCTGCTGATCATCTACAACTCCGGCCGCTACCGCATGGCCGGCCGCGGGTCGCTCGCCGGGCTGCTGGCCTACGGCGACGCCAACGGCATCGTCGTGGACATGGCGCGCGAGGTGCTCCCGGTCGTGCGCGACACACCGGTGCTGGCCGGGGTCAACGGCACCGACCCGTTCCGCCTGATGGGCCCGTTCCTCGACGAGCTCAAGCGGATGGGGTTCGCCGGCGTGCAGAACTTCCCGACCGTCGGGCTGATCGACGGTGTGTTCCGCCAGAACCTCGAAGAGACCGGCATGGGCTACGGCCTGGAGGTCGACCTCGTCGCGCTGGCCCGCGAACGCGATCTGCTGACCGCGCCGTACGTGTTCGACCCCGAGCAGGCCGCCGACATGACCCGCGCGGGAGCCGACGTGCTCGTGCCGCACCTCGGGCTCACCACCAGCGGCACGATCGGCGCGCGGACGGCCGTCACGCTCGACGAGGCCGTCACCCGTGTGCAGGTGATGCACGACGCGGCCAAGCGGGTGAACCCGGACGTGCTTGTGCTGTGCCACGGCGGCCCGATCGCCGAGCCCGCGGACGCGCAGTACGTGCTCGACCGCACTGAGGGGATCGTCGGTTTCTTCGGCGCTTCCTCGATCGAACGGCTCCCGGCCGAGCGCGCGATCCGCGAGCAGACGGAGGCCTTCCGCGCGCTGCGGCGGTGATCGCCGGTCTGTGAGCGCCGTCTCAGCTCGCGGGACACCTCTGGCGTCACCGGGCGTCGTTCGGCTACCTTCATCAACAGGTCATGAGTGCCAGCGTTCAGCCCCGGCTTGCTGGCCGGCAACCCTCCTACCGCGGTGGGGTGCCCCGGGTGAAGACCGGGCCGGTCGCGTTGTGCGGCAGGCAAGCGCGGGCCCCTCGCCGGGGTCCCCCGGACTGCCGAGGAGGCACCGCCATGACACTCGCTCTGGACCGTACCGCTGCAAACACCGAACCCGTTGCGCCGCAGGGCATTCCCGGCGTCGCGGGCGCGGCGCTGCGAGTGCCGCTGGTGACCGGCGGCGAGATCGGCTACGCGAACCTCGACCACGCGGCGAGCGCGCCGTGTCTCGACGCGGTCCGCTCCGCGGTCGACGAGTTCCTGCCCTGGTACGCCAGCGTGCACCGCGGCGCGGGCTTCGCTTCGCAGGTATCCACGCGCCTTTACGAGCGCACGCGCGACATCCTGCGCCGGTTCGTCGACGCGCGCGCCACCGACACCGTCGTGTTCACGCGCAACACCACGGATTCCTTCAACCTGCTGGCGCGATCGCTGCCGCGGCGCACGTCCGTGGTCGTGTTCGACACCGAGCACCACGCGGCCCTGCTGCCTTGGCGGGGCCCGAATGTGCGCCGCGTGCAGCTGCCGCGCACGCGCCTGGCCGCGGTGTCCGTTGTGGACGAAGCGCTCGCCGCCTGCCCCGAGGGGCCGCGGCTCGTGGTGGTGACCGGAGCGTCCAACGTGACCGGTGAGCTGCTGCCGGTGGCCGAGATCGCCGCCGTGGCCCGGAAGCACGGCGCCCGCGTGGCGCTGGACGCCGCGCAGCTCGCACCGCACCGCCGGATCTCCCTGCGGGAGCTGGACGTCGACTACGTCGCCCTCTCGGGGCACAAGCTCTACGCGCCCTTCGGGGCCGGTGCGCTCATCGGCCGGTCCGACTGGCTGCGCGCCGCCGAACCGTACCTCGCCGGCGGGGGAGCGACGAAGCTCGTGACCCCCGAGGCCGTGGTGTGGAACACCGGCGCCGAGCGGCACGAGGCCGGCTCGCCGAACACTGTCGGCGTGTACGCGCTCGGCGTCGCGTGCGAGCGGCTGGCCGCGAACTGGGCCGCCGTGGGCGAGCACGAGGCCACGCTGCTGGAACGGCTGCGCAAGGGCCTGGCCGGTGTGCCCGGCTGCGCCGAGCTGCGCCTGTTCGACGCGCCGGTGGACCGCGTGGGCACGGTGAGCTTCGTCGTCGACGGCTTCGAACCCGGCTGGCTCGCCGCGGTCCTCTCGGCCGAATACGGCATCGGTGTTCGCGACGGCGCGTTCTGCGCCCACGTCGCCACCAAGCGCCTCATCGGCGAGTGCGGCCGCGACGGGCAGCAGGCCGTGCGCGTGAGCCTCGGCCTGGGCAGCACCGAGGAGCACGTGGACCGCCTCGTGCTCGCGCTGCGCCAGATCGTCGCCCGCGGCGCCCGCTGGGAGTACACGAAGGTCGACGGCCGCTGGGCGCCGGTGGGGGACCCGCGGGAGCTTCCGCCGTTCTGCGCCTGAGCCCGCTCGCTAGGCTCCCCGCATGGGGAGAGCGTGGGGGTTCTGGGTTCCGTTGGCGGTGCTGGGTTTCGCCGAGCTGATCCTGGCCGCGGTGCAGCTCGTGACCGCCGAGCACGGGGCGCACGGCGTGTTCGTCGACCTGTACTCGGGTCCGGTGCACCGGGTTCCGGGAGGACTGCTCGGCCCCGGTCCCGGCGGCCTGCAGTTCCTCACGCAGGACCAGGTGCCGTTGCTTCCGTCGACGTACGCGACGGCGCTCGGCTGGCCGATCGCGCTCGCTGTGGTGGTGGCGCTCGTCCTGGCCGGGTACGCGCGCCGGGGCCGCCTCGAGCACCGGCCGGTTCGCCGCCCTCCTCGCCGGGGGCGTGCTCCCCGTGCCGGTGCTGGACCTGGTCGCGTTCGGCTGGCTCGACCTCGACGCCCGACGTGCGCGGACCCGCGCTGGCGACGCTGGGGCTGGTGGTGCTCGCGTGGTACGAGCGCAGCGCCGTCGTGCTAGTGGTCGCGGTGGTCTTCGCCCTGGTAGCGGCCGTGGTGCTGCCCGGTCTCGGCGGAGTTGTGCCGTCGGGCGCGATGCTGCTGGCGACGGCGTTCGCCGTGGTCGCCGGACCCGCGAAGTGGCGGTCACGGCCTGCCGCCGCGACCGGGTGAGCCCGGGGCGTGGACAATGGGGATGTGAGCACCGAGTCCTCCTCGTCCGAACCCGGCCTGTCCGAAGGCGCGAAGCCCGCCGATGCCCCCGAACCGGCGGTGACCGGCGACGTGGCTCCCGAGGAGCCCGCCGCCGAGAAGGCGCCCGTGGTGCTGCCCAAGCGCCGGGTCGGGCTGGTGTTCGCGGTCGCGGCCCTGATCTGGGCGATCGACCTGGTGTCGAAGAACCTCGTGGCGGCCAACCTCGAAGGCAAGGAGCCCGTGCGCATCCTCGGCGGCCTCATCTACTTGCAGGTGATCCGCAACCCCGGCGCCGCGTTCTCGATGGCCACGGGCATGACGTGGGTGCTCGCACTGGTCGCGGCGGCCGTGGCCGTCGCCATCATCTGGCTCTCGCGACGGCTGCGCAGCGTCGGCTGGGCCATCGGCCTCGGCCTGGTGCTCGCGGGCGCGCTCGGCAACCTCACCGACCGCATCTTCCGGGCCCCCGGCCCGCTGCGCGGCCACGTCATCGACTTCATCTCGGCCTTCGCCCCCAACGGCGAGGGCTTCGCGATCTTCAACATCGCCGACTCCGCGATCTGCTGCGGCGGCGTGCTCATCGTCCTGCTGTCGCTGCTGGGCAAGGACTACGACGGCACCTCGACCCGTGACAAGAACAGCAAGAAGGAGACCGCGTGACCGCGCGCCTGCTGCCCGTCCCCGACGGGCTCGACGGCATGCGCGTCGACGCCGGCCTCGCCAAGCTGCTGGGCCTGTCCCGCACGGTCGTTGCGGAGCTCGCCGAGGCCGGTGACGTGCTGGTGGACGGCCGGCCCGCCGGCAAGTCCGACCGCCTGACCGCCGGTGGCCTGCTCGAAGTGACGCTGCCGGAGCCGGAGTCCCCGATCCAGGTCATCGCCGAGCCCGTGGCGGGCATGAAGATCCTCCACGACGACGACGACATCGTGGTGATCTCCAAGCCGGTGGGCGTCGCGGTGCACCCCAGCCCCGGCTGGACCGGGCCGACGGTCGTCGGCGGGCTCGCCGCCGCGGGCCTGCGCATCTCGACGTCGGGCGCCGCCGAGCGCCAGGGCGTGGTGCACCGGCTCGACGCGGGCACCACCGGTGTGATGGTGGTGGCCAAGAGCGAGCACGCGTACACGGTGCTCAAGCGCGCGTTCAAGGAGCGCACGGTCGACAAGGGCTACCACGCCGTGGTCCAGGGCCACCCGGACCCGACGCGCGGCACCATCGACGCGCCGATCGACCGCCACCCGCGCCACGACTACAAGTTCGCCGTGGTCGCGGGCGGGCGCCCGAGCGTGACGCACTACGAGGTGGTGGAGGCGTTCCGAGCCGCGTCGCTGGCCCACGTGAAGCTCGAGACGGGCCGCACGCACCAGATCCGCGTGCACTTCTCCGCGCTGCGCCACCCGTGCGTGGGCGACCTGACCTACGGCGCCGACCCGGTGCTGGCGCGCCACCTCGGCCTCACGCGGCAGTGGCTGCACGCCCGCACCCTCGGCTTCGCGCACCCGGCCGACGGCCGCTGGGTCGAGTTCGAGGCGGAGTACCCCGACGACCTCGCCCGCGCGCTGGAGATCCTGTGCGAGGAGAGCTACTAGCCCTCGACGGCCCAGATCAGTGTGCGGTCGTCCGGCTCCGGGCGGGGGCTCCAGCGCACCGAGACCACACGCGTCGCGTCCGGGAGGACGTAAACGGTGTGGCCGCCGAGCGTCTCGCCGGGCCGCACGCCGATCTTGTGCGGCGGCCGGGAGGTCAGCGACACGGGCGCCTTGGCGACCGTCGTGCCGTCGGCCGTGACGAGCTCGAGGTAGTTGTCCGGCAGCGACGCGAAGGGCACGTTGCCGCGGTTGGTGATCTCGGTGTGCACGACCACCGCCCGCTCGCCGGCGTCGAGCCGGTAGCCGGCGGCGCCGAACAGATAGTCGGCCGGGTCCTGCACCTCCAGCAGCTGCACGGTGAGCTGCTCGCCTTCGAGCCCCTGCGTCGGCAGTGTCTCGCCGATCCGGCCGTGTCTGCCCTCGGCGGGGCCCGCGCGGCGCGGCTCGTCACCGCGGGCCCAGGACGCGGTCTGCGGCACGCCCCACGTGCTCAGCGCGGGGTCGAGCGGCGGTGGTCCCGGCACGGCCGGGTGCGCGCCCGACGGCAGGCCGTAGGGACCCGAGGGCACGCCGTACGGCCCGGACGGCACGCCGTGCACGGGTCCGGACGGTCCACCGTGGACGGACGGGGCACCCGGCGTTCCGGGTCCGTTCCCCGGCCGCGGAACGGGGGCGCTCGGCGGAGCCGCGGCCGGAAACCCTTGTTCCGTCGGCATCCCCGGGCCCGCTCCGGCCGGCAGGCCCGGGCCGGGCCGTCCGCCGGGCGCGGCGACGGGCATCGCCCCCGAGGGCGGCTGGGCCTGCTGCCACGACGGCGGCGCTCCCGCGATCGCCGCCCGCAGCCCGGCCGGATCGCTCTCGACGCCCACGAGCAGCGGCAACCCGCTGCCGGACAAGGCAACCAGGCGGTAGGCGACTTCACGCGGATCCATGCCCACCTTCGCGGCGAGGTCGTGCACGGCCGTTTTGCCCAGCTCGGCGAGGGCGGCGAGCAGGCGGACATCGGCGGGATCGGTCACGGCCACGCGGGGAACGCTACCGTCCGGGCGACTCCGGCCGCGGCAAGGCGGGGGCCGGAGTCGCCCGGTCCGGTGGTCGGAGCCCGGTTTCGGTGCTCTGGGCATCAGGAACGGTACCGATCCACCGTTCAGAATGGGTGAACGGGACGCTCGTGCCGGAACGCCACCGTGGAGCCCGGGTCTCCATTAAGGTCGGACTCGCACGGCACCACCGAGCCCCGGGAGTCCGCACCCATGACCGTCGTCACCGATCTCGCCGACGAGCTCGTCGACGAGATGTTCGGCTTCGAACCGCTCTCCGCCGCGATCCTGGGCATCAAGCCCGACGCGCCGGGGCTCGGCGACCCCAGCGCTGCCGCTGAAGCCGCCTACCGCGAGCGGCTCGCCGGTCTGCTGGCGCGCGCGCGGGCGATCGAGGCCGGTGAGCTCGACGCGACGGACCGCGTCACGCGCGAGGTGGTGATCAACTCGATCGAGGGCAAGCTCGATTTCATCGACAGCCGCTTCGGCGAGTTCACCGTGACCGACCTGTTCGTCGGGCCCGCGGCGGGCCTGCTGTCGGCGCTGCCGATGGTGCCGGTGCTGCCGGGGGACAAGGCCTCGGTGCACCTCGACCGGCTGGCCGGGATCCCGGCCTTCCTGCGCGCGGTCGCGGTGCGGCACCGCGAGGGCATCGAGGCCGGCCTGGTGCCCGTCGAGCGGCTGGTGAAGGGTGCGATCGCCCACGTCGACCGCTACCTCGCCGAGCCGGCGGGCGACCCGCTGCTGCGCCAGCCGGCGCCCGACGACGCGTTCGCGAGCCGGCGCGAGGAGCTGCTGCGCGACGTCGTGCGCCCGGCGTTCAAGGAGTACCGCGACTTCCTCGAGTCCGAGGTGCTCGCCCACGGCCGGCCCGACGACCGCGCGGGCGTGTCGTGGCTGCCCGGCGGGGACGAGATCTACGCGCGCCTCGCGCGCATGCACACCACCACCGACCGTTCGCCCCAGGAACTGCACGACACGGGCCTCGAGGTGATCGCGGGCCAGGTCGAGCAGTACCAGGCGCTGGGCGAGCGCGTGTTCGGCACGCGCGACCTGCAGGAGATCTTCGAGCGGCTGCGCACCGACCCGAAACTGCGCTGGACGAGTGCCGAGGAGCTGCTCGACACCGCGCGCTCGGCCATCACGCGCGCGGCGGCCGAGTCGCCGAAGTGGTTCGGCACCATCCCCGAGCAGCCGTGGACCGTCGAGGCCGTGCCGGAGGATTCCGCGCCCGGCGCGCCGCCCGCGTACTTCATGCCGCCGGCCGCCGACGGTTCGCGCCCGGGCACCTACTTCGCCAACACCTACGAGGCCACCGAACGGTTCCGGCACACCGCCGAGGCCACGGCGTTCCACGAGGCGATCCCGGGCCACCACTTCCAGCTCAGCACCGCGCTCGGGCTCACCGAGCTGCCGCTGCTGCGCCGCCTGGGCGACTTCAACGCCTACGTCGAGGGCTGGGGCCTCTACACCGAACGCCTCGCCGACGAGATGGGGCTGTACTCCGACGACGTCTCGCTGCTCGGCATGCTCACGCTGGAGTCGATGCGCGCCGGCCGGCTCGTGGTCGATACAGGGCTGCACGCGCTGGGCTGGAGCCGGCAGCAGGCCATTGACTACCTCGTCGAGAACACACCGATGGGCAAGCTGGAGATCGAGGCGGAGATCGACCGCTACATCGGTTACCCGGGCCAGGCGCTCGCGTACCTGGTGGGGCGCCTGGAGATCCAGCGGATCCGCGCCGCCGCCGAGACCCGCCTGGGCAGTGAGTTCGACGTCCGCGCGTTCCACGACGTGGTGCTCTCCGGCGGTGCGCTGCCGCTGTCGGTGCTCGACACCGTGGTCGCGCAATGGGTCGCCGGCCACGGGGACACCGTCGCGGGCCTCGCCGAAGACCTGTTGGAGCTCGACTTCGAACGCGCGCCGCTCGAACGCACGATGTACGGCCTGCCCGGCGACCACGGGGCGCTGCCCGACCCGAGCCTCGCCGCGACCGCGAGCTTCCGCGCCCGCTTCGCCGACCTCGCCGACCGCGCGGAGGCCATCGACCGGGCCGGCCTTTCGGGCACGGACGCCGTGACGCGCGACGTGGTGATCGCTCGCGCCCGCGGCGTCGTCGACACGCTGGATTCGCGGTTGTCCGGGTTCGCCGTGAGTGACGGGTTCAGCTCGCCCGCGCTGTACCTGATCACCAACCTCTCCGCGCTGGTGCCCGACGACGAGGAGAAGGCCCAGGGCTACCTCCGCCGCCTCGCGGGTGTCGGCGCCTACCTCGACGCCGTGATCGAAGCCCAGCGCGCCACCGTGGCCGACGGCTTCGCGCCGCCGGACTTCCTGGTGCGGGCGGGCATCGGGTACGTCGAGCGCTACCTCGCGGCCGAGGACACCGACCCGCTGCGGGTCACGCCGGCAGTCGAGGTCGCCGGGTTCGCCGAGGAGCGCGACCGGTTGCTGGCCGAGGTCGTGCGCCCGGCGTTCGCGCGCTACCGCGCGTTCCTGGCCGACGAGGTGGCGCCGGTCGCCAAGCCCGAGTCGGAGCCAGGCATCGGGCACCTGCCGGGCGGGCAGGAGAAGTACCAGGGCCTGATCCGCGCCGAGACCACCACCGACCGCACGGCGCAGGACCTGCACGACACGGGCCTGCGGATCGCCGAGAAGCTGGCGGGGGAGTACCGCGAGCTCGGCGGGCGCGTGTTCGGTACCGAGGACCTCGCCGAGATCTTCGAGCACCTGCGCAGCGACCCCGAGCTGCGCTGGCGCGACGGCGAGGAGCTGCTGGCTTCCGCCCGCGCTGCCATCACGCGGGCGGAAGCCGTTGCGCCGCAGTGGTTCTCTCGCGTGCCCGCCGCGAAGTGCGTGGTGGCGCCGGTCCCCGAGGCCGACGCGGCCAGCGGCACCATCGCCTACTACCTGCCCGCGTCGCTCGACGGTTCACGGCCCGGCACGTACTACGCCAACACCCACGAGGCGAGCTCACGACCGCGGTTCACGAGCGAGGGCATCGCGTTCCACGAAGCCGTGCCGGGGCATCACTTCCAGCTCTCGTTCGCCCAAGAACTCACGGACCTGCCGTTGCTGCGTCGGCTGGTGCCGTTCAACGCCTACATCGAAGGCTGGGGCCTCTACTCCGAGCGGCTGGCCGAGGAGATGGGCCTCTACACCGACGATGTCACGCGCCTGGGCATGCTCACGCAGGACTCGATGCGCGCCGCCCGGCTGGTGGTCGACACGGGGCTGCACGCGCTGGGCTGGACCCGGCAGCAGGCGGTGGACTACGTCGTGGCCAACACGCCGATGGCGCGCATCGAGATCGAGGCGGAGATCGACCGGTACGTCGCGAACCCGGGTCAGGCGCTCGGCTACATGGTGGGGCGCCTGGAGATCGAGCGCGTGCGCGCCGCGGCCGAGGAGGCGCTGGGCGCGGACTTCGACATCCGCGAGTTCCACGACGTGGTGCTGGGCAACGGAAACCTGCCACTGTCCACACTGGACACGCTCGTAGCCGAGTGGATCGCCGCCCGGCAGGCGGAGGGCGCGCGGTGACCTGGCTCGACCTGCCCGGGGACACGGACTTCGGGCTCGACAACCTGCCCTACGGCGTGTTTTCCCGCGGCGGCGAGCCCGAACGCCGCGTCGGCGTGCTGGTGGGCGAGCACGTGCTCGACCTGTCGGCGGCGGCCGAGGAGGCGGCGGCGCCGTTCGCGCAGCTGCTGGCGAGCGGCGTGCTCAACCCGCTGCTCGCGGCCGGGCCCGCGACGTGGCACGACGTGCGCGAGCAGGTGCGCGAGTGGCTCACCGCCGAGCGCTACGCCGACCAGGTGCGCCAGCACCTCGTGCCGCGCGCGGAGATCACGAACCACCTGCCGTTCGAAGTCGCGGACTACGTCGACTTCTACTCGAGCGAGCAGCACGCGATCAACGCCGGGCGGATCTTCCGCGGGGCCGACGACGAGCTGATGCCGAACTGGAAGCACCTCCCGATCGGCTACCACGGGCGCGCCGGCACGGTCGTGGTGTCGGGGACGCCGGTCGTGCGGCCGTCGGGGCAGCGCAAGCCGCGCGCGGCCGCGCAGCCGGCGTTCGGGCCGTCGCAGCTGCTCGACATCGAGGCCGAGGTCGGCTTCGTGGTGGGCACGCCGTCGACGCTGGGCACGCCGGTGCCGGTCGAGGACTTCACGAAGCACGTGTTCGGCGTGTGCCTGGTCAACGACTGGTCCGCGCGCGACATCCAGGGCTGGGAGTCGCAGCCGCTGGGGCCGTTCCTCGGGAAGTCGTTCGCCACGTCGGTGGCGCCGTGGATCGTGCCGCTGGCCGCGCTGGAGCACGCGCGCGTGCCGCAGCCGGCGCAGGACCCGCAGCCACTGGAGTACCTGCGGGTCACCGAGCCGTGGGGTCTGGACCTCGCACTGGAGATCCGGATCAACGGGCACCTGGTTTCGAGCCCGCCGTTCGCCACGCAGTACTGGACGGCGCCGCAGCAGCTCGCGCACCTCACCGTGAACGGCGCGAGCTTGCGGACCGGCGACCTGTACGCCTCGGGCACCGTCACCGGCCCGGCCAAGGTCCAGCGCGGGTCCCTGCTGGAGCTGAGCTGGGGCGGGCGTGAACCGTTCGCGCTGGGCGACGGCGAGACGCGGACGTTCCTGGAAGACGGCGACGAGGTATCGATCAGCGCCACCGCGCCCGGGCCGGCCGGCAGCCGGATCGGCTTCGGGGAGGTGGCGGGGCGGGTCGTGCCCCGTTAGCCCACCGCGCCGGGCTCGGCTCGATGGTGGTCACGGCTGCGGTGGCCCCGGAGCACTGCGGCGCCGTCGGCTGCGCCTTCCGCACGGCGGGGCAGGCCGATGTGTAGTGACATTGGACGGATGAAGACACTTCGCTCCTTCCTGGACAAGGCGGACGAGCGGCTGGGCGACGGGCTCGAGCGCGTCCTGTGCGCCCACCACCGGCGGCGGCTGCGCGGGCTCGGCTGGGGCGCCGTGCTCGAACCGGCCGGTACGGAAGACCGGTTCGGGGGGCGGGCGCCGATCCGCCGGCACAACAGGGTCGAAGTGCTGATCGACGGCGAGGAGTCCTTGCCGGTGATCGAGAACGCGATCCGGCGGGCCCGGTCCCACGTGCACATCGCCGGCTGGCACGCGAGTGCGGACTTCCGGCTCACGCGCGAACCCGGCGCGCCCACGCTGCGAGAGCTGCTCGCCGAGACCGCCGGACGCGGCGTCGACGTGCGCGTGCTGTTGTGGGCGGGACCGCCGCTCCCGGCGTTCCAGCCGACGCGGGGATTGGCGCGGAAGGAACAGCGGAAGTTCTCCGAGGGTACGGGCGTGCGCTGCGTGCTGGATTCCCGTGAGCGGACCATGCATTGCCACCACGAGAAACTGGTGGTGGTCGACGACGAGGTGGCGTTCGCCGGCGGTGTGGATTTCACCGCGCTGGAGGGCGACCGGCACGACAGCCCGGACCACCCGCCGCGGCCGATCGGCTGGCACGATCTGGTGGCGCGGCTCGAAGGTCCGGTCGTCGCGGATGTCGCGGAGCACTTCCGGCAGCGGTGGACCGAAGTGTCGGGCGAAGACCTGCCGCGGCCCGACGTGCCGGGGCCGGCGGGCGACAGCGACGTGCAACTGCTGCGGACCGTGCCCGACCACACCTACGCGTTCGCGCCGCGGGGCGAGTTCACGATCCTCGACGGCTACCTTCGCGCGCTGCGGTCGGCGCGGCGGCTGGTCTACCTGGAAAACCAGTTCCTGTGGTCGCCGGAAATCATCGAAGTGCTCCTCGCCAAGCTGCGCGACCCACCGGACGAGCGCTTCCGCGTGGTGCTGTTGCTGCCGCGCAAGCCCAGCAACGGCGCCGATACCACCCGCGGCCAGCTGGGCAGGCTCATCGACGCGGATGACGGCAACCATCGCCTCGTCGCGACGACGATCAGCGCGCACGACGGCGATTCCGCGGCCCCGGTGTACGTCCACGCGAAACTCGGCATCGTGGACGACGAGTGGCTGACCGTGGGATCCGCGAACCTCAACGAGCACTCGCTCTTCAACGACACGGAAGTCAACATCACGACCGACGACCGCGCTCTGGTCCGCGCCACCCGGTTGCGCCTGTGGTCCGAGCACCTGGGCCGCCCCGCCGCGGAACTGGACACCGATCCGGCAGACGTGATCGACCGTCTGTGGCGACCGCTGGCGGAGGACCAAGCCGACCGGGAACGCCGAGGCGAGCGCCGCACCCACCGGCTCGTGCTGCTCCCCGGTGTCTCGCGCCGCGCAGGCCGGCTGCAGGGCCCGTTGCGGGGCCTGCTCGTGGACGGCTGAGCAAGCTCCATGGTGTCCGCCGGCGAACACCACGAGGGGCCGTGCCCCCGCGGGTACGGCCCCTCGTGGTGGTCGCCGGCGGATCCGCGCAGCCGAGACTCCGAGTGATCGGGGATGGAAGTGATCACACGGAGTCGAGGTCGGCGCTCCCCCGGGCCAGCGCTGCCCGGCTGACGCCCAGCACGCAGCCGAGCGACAGCAACGACACCAGGCAGACGTAGACGGCCACCGAGACGACGGAGCCGGTGGCCCGCACCAGCGAAGCCGCGATGATCGGCGCGAGCGCGCCGCCCAGCAGGACGCCGAGCTGGAAACTGGTCGACGCGGCGCTGAACCGGACCCGGGCGTCGAACATCTCCACGATGAAGGTGGCCTGCGGCCCGTAGCTGACGCTGAAGAAGATCGCGCCCACGAGGTAAGCCCCCAGCACGGCGGCGAAGTTGCCGCTCGCCACCGCGAGGATCGTCGGGTAGATCCACACCGCCATCGCGGCGAGGCCGATCAGGATCATGCGGCGCCTGCCGAACCGTTCGCTCATCGAGCCGAAGTACGGCAGGGCCGCGCACGCGACCACGCCGGAGACCATGATGGCGGTGAGCAAGGAACCCCGGTCGATCGTTTTCGCCGAGGCGGCGTAGCTCAGGGCGTAGGTGTTGACGATGTAGTAGTAGGCACCGGTGCTGATCATCGATCCGATGGCGAGCAGGATCTGGGTGGGGTACGCGCGGACCGCGGTGATCAGCGGCGCACGCTGCGCCTCCTTGCGTTCACGGACCTTCTCGAACACCGGCGTCTCGCGCAGCTGCAGCCGCACCACGAGCCCCACGGCCACCAGCACGATGCTGATGAGGAACGGAATCCGCCAGCCCCACGCCATGAACTGCTGCTCGGGCAGTTGCGAAACCAGCAGGAACACCAGAGTCGACAGCACCAGGCCGGCTGGGACGCCGATCTGAGGGAGGCTGCCGTAGAGGCCGCGCTTGCGGGGCGAGGCGTATTCCACAGCCGTGAGCACGGCGCCGCCCCATTCGCCACCGACTCCGAAGCCCTGCACCAGGCGCAACAGCACCATGAGGATCGGCGCCCACACACCCACTTGCGCGTACGTCGGCAACACGCCCATGAGGAATGTCGCGAATCCCATCATGGTCAGCGACAGGACCAGCATCTTCTTGCGGCCGATGCGGTCACCGAAGTGGCCGAGGATGATCCCGCCGATCGGCCGCGCCCCGAATCCGATCGCGAAGGTGGAGAACGCGAGCAACGAGCCCGCGAGCGGGTCCGCGGAGGGGAAGTACAGCGGTGCGATGACCAGGGCAGCGGCGATTCCGTAGAGCTGGAAGTCATACCACTCGATGGTCGTGCCGATCAGCACCGACAGGGCGACCCGCCGCATCGGTGGACGAGCTTGGGGCGACGGGCCCCCGGGAGCACCCTCCGCGGTCGCGGATCTCGATGTGCTCCGTGACCGGTCCGGCGTCAGCTCACTCGCCATGTACCTCTCCTCGTCGTTTGGGGACGGCGGGAAGCGCCGTCCGAACCCGATGACTGCATTGGCATCCAGGAGCGAGGGCGGCCGCGTGGCTGTGGCTGGAGTCGGCCGTTCGCGAGATCGATCGGCCGGAGTCGGCCGATCGATGGTTAATTAACGTTCATTAATGGGTGGAAAGGGACGATAGTCTGGAGCTGTGACCAAGTCAACGGCCGTCTCGCCGCAGGCCGTGCACGAAGCCGCTCGCGATCTGTTCGCGAGCCGGGGCTACCGCGGCACCTCGATGAAGGACATCGCGCAGGTCTTGGCGGTCTCCGCGCCGAACCTCTACAACCACGTCACGTCCAAGCAGGATCTCCTCTACCGGATCATGGACGTGGCGATGGACCGCGCCCTGACCGCGCTCGCCGCGGCCCTCGACGGCGTGACCGACCTGGCCGACCAGCTGCGGCGCGCCACCGAGGTGACGGTGCTGGACTTCCTCGAGAACCCCGCCGAGGTCACCGTCTGCAACAGCGAGATCCGCAACCTGGAGACACCGTGGCGCCAGGCCATCATCGACAAACGTGACGCCTACGGCGCGCAGATCCTCGGCATCGTCGACCGCGGCTGCGCGCAAGGCCGGTTCGACGTGCCCGAACCGCGGGTCGCCTCGTTCGCGATCCTGGAGATGGGCAACAACGCGAAGGCCTGGTTCCACCCGGACGGCCACTACACCGCGGCCGAAGTGGCCGCGCTCTACGGCACCTTCGCCCTGCGGATCGTCGGCTGCCGGCCCGCGGAGCGGTGACCCGGGCGGGTGGTGGCCGGACGGAGCGGGCGCGGCTGGGCCAAGCGCACGCTCAGTGAGACAACTGCTGATACACCCGTGATTCGGGGATGGCAGACAGGGGAGGTTCCTGGCGATCGAGGCCCGGAGCTGCACGAGGTGGCTCTGCGGGGCGCTGATTCAGCCGTGCCCTGTCGTCCGAAGGCTCAGCCTTCGGCCAGGAGGCAAAGCACCCCACCGGGCACCAACCGTGCGCATTGATCGGCGGCCGGAAGAGGCGGCGATCAAGGTTGGCCACTGCGACACGCGTGTTGTTGGGGCACGCCTGTGAACAGTCAGGGCCTGAGGGATGCGGCTCACCGGCCAGTGCCGCTACGACAGGCGCGAGCGCCTCGGTCCTCGCCGAAACGGACGTGAAAGTGGTTCCGGTCCGGGAACCGCCGGCATGGCCTCCCGGGATCTCGGCCCCGGCTCGCGAATCTCCCGGTCGGGACGCGGGTGTGGGTCGACGGCCCCACCGACACCCTCACCGGCGCGGTCCGGAGCGGCCGCAAGCTCACCATGCTCGCGTCCGGGATCAGGGATCACGCCGCGATCTTCTGGCGACGGGAACACTCGGCAACGCCCCCGCACCGCCCCTCAGCGGAGGACAAGGGCACCTGACCTGGAAGCGTGGACGTCGGCACGTTCGGCGGCCGGCGCGCCCCGCCCGGCGGGCACTCGACGGCGGCGGGGGCATCCGGCTGCCCGAGCGAGTCCGCCACCTTCCGAAACGGGAAATGAGCGGCTCGGCAGTGATACGACCCTGATTCGGCGAAAGGGAACCAGGGCGGGAGAGGCTTCCGGTTCTCCCGCCCTGATTTCCTCTTTGTCGCCCGGTCTGCCGCTCAGCGGCGGTTGCCGTGCGGTGCCCAGATCCTGAACTGGCCGCTGTCGTAGAGCAGTCCGAGCAGATAGAGCATTCCGTCGTAATAACGGGCCCGCCCGGTCGGAATCGGCGTGTTCCAGAAATCCCGGACAAAGGCGTTCTTGTCCGGATTGGTGGCCGAGATCGCGGAAGTCGAGTTCATCGCCACGAGCCCCTCGGCGTGCGCGGGTTCGTAGGTGTTCTGGCCGGAAGTCAATGGTGTGCCGTCGAGGTGGTAGCGGCTGACATACGTGCTGACACCCTGGCCTTGGAAGAAGTGCTCCAGCGTGTTGGAGTACTGCGTCTCCCACGGCTTGACGCCGTACCAGGAGGCGTCGACGTTGGCGTTGGCGATGGCGCGCCACGCGTCTTCCTGGAAGTTGTGGTCATAGGCGTTGTCGGTGACCGTCTCGGTCGGCCGCAGGTAAGGCGTGCCGTCGAAGTGGGCGTAGTCCGGCGCCAGGCCGGTCGCCGGGTTCGCCGCCTTCTGCAGCAGCTTTTCGCCCTCGGTGTAGGCGTTGTCCCACAGCTGGCGATCCGACGGGTCGGCTGCGGCGAACACCTTGTAGAAGCCGGTGAGGCTGTAGGACGGGTCGGTGTAGTCGACCGCGAACGGTGGCGAGAACGTCGGCAGGGAGGACTGGCGGTCGAACATGTCGACACCGCCGTGGTCGGACTCGTGCCACATCGCGTGCAGGATCTGCTCCGCCTGCTGCCCGTAGTCGTACGTCCCACGCCCGTCGCCCCACCGGCCGGACGCGAAGTCGAGCGCCGCGGCGATCCACTGGTCCCCGTCGGGTGCCACGCCGGTGTCGATGATCTTTCCGGTGGTGTCGGTGTGCCAGGCGAAGTAGTACTGCTCTGGCCCGCTCTGGATCTGCATCTTCGTCTTCGCGAAGTTCCACAGCGCGTCGAACTCCTGCTTGTGGCCCAGCTGCACCGCGATCATCATGGCGTAACCCATGCCTTCGGTGCGCACGTCCTGGTTGCCGATGTCCTCGACGTAGGCCAAGTCCGGCGCGAGCTGGTAGTACAGCGTCTGGCCGTCGTAGCGGTTCGCGTCGGTGCCGGGGCTGCCGTGGAAGAGCTGTTGCCAGGTGGCGTTCACCTTGGCCTCGACCTGTCTCTTCGAGTAGCCGGCGCGGGCGAACGCGTCGGGATACGGCCCGGCATGCAGATTTCCGGGCGGATTGTGGGCGGGGAATGGTGCGGCGAATGCGGTCGCGGATACGGAGGACAACAAAGCAGCGGTCGCGAGAATCAGCGCGCTGAGTTTCATCGTCTTGCGCACACGACACCTCCTCGTGTCAGGGCGGGCACGGTGGCCGCCGGGGCCGTCGTCAACTTAAGAGGCCGAGATAGAGCGAGTCAATGGCCAACCCCAGCCAGAAATGGGGGAGGTTATTTCAATTATGGGGCTAACCTTGCTAACGTGACCGGAGTGGAATCGCGACAAATGCGCAATCGGCGCGCAGTGCTCGCCGCGGCACGATTCGGGCGTCCGACGACCCGTCTCGAGATCGCGCGCATGACCGGCCTCTCGGCGGCCACGGTCTCCGGCCTCGTCGCCGACCTGATCGCGGACGGTGTCCTGGTCGAGCTGGCCCAGCGAGTCCCCGCCGCGGGCGTGGCAGGCGGGCGCCCGGCCGCGGCGCTCGCCGTCAACCCGGCGCTGGGCGCGCTGATCGGCATCCACCTGGCCCACGCGGGGGTGCGGATCCTGCTCGCCGGTGTGGATGGCACCGTGCGCGCCGAACACACCCACGACATCGACGTCGAGCACCAGCCGGCGGACACCCTCGAATATGTGGCTTCCACGGCGCTCGACCTCGTCGCGGACCTCGAAATCCCGCACCGGGAGCTGCTGGGCGTCGGGGTTGCGGTCTCGGCTCCGGTGTTGCTGCATTCGCAGACCCTCAGCTCACCGCCGATGCTGAGCGATTGGGGGGAGGTCGACATCGTGGCCCGGCTCGGGAAACGCATGGGCCTGCCCGTGCACGTCGGCAACGACGCCGACCTCGGCGCGCTCGCCGAATGGCGCCTCGGCGCGGCGGCGTCCGTGGATAACTTCGTCTACGTGATGCTGTCCGAGGGCGTCGGCGCCGGCCTCGTCCTGCAGGGCCGGCTCTACGGGGGTGACGCCGGTGCCGCGGGCGAGCTCGGGCACGTCCCGGTGGTACCGGACGGGCACATCTGCCGATGCGGCAGCCGGGGTTGCCTGGAAACCGTCGTCGGGGCTCGCGCGCTCGCCGCCACACTCGCCCACAGCCACGGCCCCACCTGCAGCTTCGCCGATCTGATCTCCTTGGCACGCCAGGGAGATCCCGGCGTCCGGAGGCTGCTCGGCGACGCGGGTCGGGCCGTCGGCACCGCGCTGGCCCCCGTCTGCACCGTGCTCAACCCGAAACTGGTCATCGTCGGCGGCACCCTCGCGCAGACCGGCGAGCCCCTGCTCACCGGCATCAGGGAGACGCTGGCGCGCAACGTTTCGCCGGTCACCAATCGGACGCCAGAGGTGCTCCCGGGTGCACTCGGTACCGGCGCCGAAGCGCTCGGCGCGGTGATCACGGCGAACCAGTTCGCCGACCTCGGCTGAGAGCCGTCGCCAACGCCTGTCGCTCGACTCCACGGCGACGATTGCGTTTCACCACGCCCCCGCCTCGCGTGCCGTCCGGACACGCGCCCATTCGTACCGGCCGCACGGCTGTGATCGCCCGGCCTTCGATGGGCCGCGTCAGCGACTGCGCGGGCGCGCCGACGCAGGCCTGACCCGCTCACCTGTCTGCCGACCGACCCCCGGTACACGGTGTTGGTCCAGAGCTCTGGTACGACCGCTCGCGATCGGCCGGGCTGTCAGGCGGCCGCGGGCTCCCCGCGAGCGTGAGGCGCCGAGATGCTCCGCAGTCGCCAGAACGCTGGTGGCGATCTGGCGAAATGCCGGCGGCGCCGGTGGGTGAGGGAGAGCAGACGATCCGCCGTTGCGCATCGGTACGGGAATTCGACGGCGTCGATGGAGTCTGCGCGGGCGCCGTGTCCGCCGCGAAGAGTCCTTGTGCGGGGCGTCCAGGCTCGACGCTGCGGAGACCGGTACTTACGTCGCCGGATCGTACTGTCGGTCAGGCTGGGTGCTGGGGGAGGTATCCCCGGTAGCCTCCACTTAGCGCACGCTTAGCCAGGCTGGTGTGCACCGCCGCGGGAACGAAGGAGCACGATGAGGATCGGGACGGGCATCAACTACTCCGGCGGGTTCGCCGACAGCGTGGCGGACATCGTCGAGCTGGAGAAGGTGGGGCTTGACATCGCCTTCGTCCCGGAGGCCTACAGCTTCGACGCGGTGAGCCAGCTGGGGTACCTCGCGGCGAAGACCGAGCGGGTTCAGCTGGCGTCGGGGATCTTCCAGATCTACACGCGCACGCCGAGTCTCACGGCGATGACGGCGGCAGGCCTGGACTTCGTGTCCGGTGGCCGGTTCACGTTGGGGCTGGGCGCGTCCGGCCCGCAGGTGATCGAGGGCTTCCACGGCGTGAAGTACGACGCGCCGCTGGCGCGCACGCGCGAGATCGTGGAGATCTGCCGGCAGGTGTGGCGGCGCGAGCGCGTGGTCCACGAGGGCAAGCACTACACCATCCCGCTGCCGCCGGAGCAGGGCACGGGGCTGGGCAAACCGCTGAAGCTGATCAACCACCCGGTGCGCGAGCGGATCCCGATCCTGCTGGCGGCGCTGGGCCCGAAGAACGTCGCGCTGACCGCGGAGCTGGCCGAGGGCTGGCAGCCGATCTTCTTTCACCCGGAGAAGGCGAACGACGTGTGGGGCGAGGCGCTGGCGGAGGGCAGGGCCAAGCGCGACCCGGCGCTGGGTGAGCTGGACGTGTTCGCGGGCCCGGCACTCGCGATCGGCGACGACGTGGAGCACCTGCTCGACCGGGTCCGGCCGCACCTCGCGCTCTACATCGGCGGGATGGGCGCGCGCGGCAAGAACTTCTACAACACCCTCGCCCAGCGTTACGGCTTCGAGGCCGAGGCGAAGGAGATCCAGGACCTGTACCTGGACGGCAAAAAGGACGAAGCCGCGGCCGCGGTGCCACGGGAATTGCTGCGCGCGATCTCGCTCGTGGGCCCCGCGTCGTATGTCAAGGAACGGGTGGCGGCGTTCAGGGAAGCGGGGGTGACCACGCTCGTGGTCAGTCCACTGCAGCCCGGTCGTGAGGCTCGGGTCGACGCGGTGGCGAAGCTGGCCGAGATCATCGGCTGACCTGCCCCGACGCGCCGATGAGCGGGACGCATCATGATCGCTCAGGCGTTCGGTTTATCATGCTGTAACAAGAAGGTGTGAAGAAGTCGCACCTCAGGCCCAGTGGCCGTGGTGGGAAACCGTAACTCCGCGTCCAGCGGGTGCCATCAGGTGTAGGAACGGTCTTCCGGGGGAACACGACGGCGAAGCGAAAGCGAGGTAGGCCTGACTGTGCGCGAAATTGCAGGGCCGGCAGCAGGAGTTCTGGACGTGGGTTCGTTCAGCGCCCGCCTCGTCGTGCTCGAGCCCGGGGGTACGCCGCTTGAGCCGGCCCTGAGCCACCAGACGCGGCTGCGCCTCGACCGTGAGCTCGACGACGATTGCCGGCTGAGCCCGCGCGGGATCGCTGCCATCTCCGCGGCGGTGGCCGCCGGCGTGGCCGTGGCGAAGGAACACGGCGTGCGCGACGTGTTCCCGCTGGCGACGTCCTCGATCCGCGACGCGGCCAACGCCACCGAGGTGGTGCGCCGCGTCCGCCGCGACACCGGCGTGGAGCTGCAGTTCCTCTCCGGCCGGCGCGAGGCCGAGCTGACCTATATAGGCGCCCGGCGCTGGTACGGCGCGTCCGCGGGCCCACTGCTGGTGCTCGACATCGGCGGCGGCACGGTGGAGCTGTCCGCCGGCGCGGGCTCGCAGGCCGACTTCGCCCGCTCACTGCCGCTGGGTGCCCGCTCGGTCACCCGCGATTGGCTGCCGGCCGAGCCGCCGGTGCGCACTAATAAGGTCCGCGCGCTGCGCGAGCACGTGCTGGAAGAAGTGTGGGGCGCGCTGGGCGACGCGACGGAGCACCTCGCCGACCACCACGTGGTCGGCTGCTCGAAGGTGCTGCGCCAGCTGGCCCGGCTCGCGGGCGACCGCCCCGGCAAGGCCCGCGAACTGCACCTCGACGACCTGCGCGTCTGGATCCCGCGCCTGGCCGCGATGCCGTCGGCGAAACGCGCCGAGCTGCCCGGCATCTCGCGCCAGCGCGCCCAGCAGGCTCTCGGCGGCGCAGTCGTGGCCGAAGCCCTGCTCACCGTGACGGGCGGCCGCATGGCCATCTGCCCGTGGTCCACCCGCGACGGCCTCCTGCTCACCCTGCTCGACGCGCTCGCCACGACCCTGGACAGCACGGGTTCGCGTCCGGCCGCGTGACACCCCTGGTGCGACCAGGCCGGAAGGAGGTATCCCGGACCCATGACACGTGAGCTCTTCCCGCGCGACCGTTCCGAGGCCGACGAAGACGACTTGAAGCTGCCAGATCCCAGCCGGGTGCATTCCGAGGTGCCGACGGCGCCGGGGCCGGATTTGACGCCGGGTGAGACGAAGGATGTGGAGTCGCCGCCGGGTACTGAGGACGCTCCGCCGCCGGGTACTGAGGACGCCTGAGAGCGAGGCGCGCTCGTTGCGCTGGAGCGCAACGTTGCGCGTGGAGTGGGTTGCGTGGCACCCCGATCTTCGAGTGTCGGGGCAAGCCGGCGCCCCGACCGCCCCCCGGCCCGGTGGGTCAGGCCGCCCCGGGCGCGAACGCGGGCCGCGACGAACCGGCGCCCGCGGGGGGGGGGCCGGCGGGCGGGGGGGGGCCGACCCCGCGACCAAGACCCCGCCCCCCCCCCGGCGCGGGCGGGGGGGCGGGCGGCGGCCGGCCCGGGGCCGCGCGGCCCGGCG